>JBBQZN010000001.1:0-119949 GCA_038207725.1 Bacteroidales bacterium
ACATCTGAACCTGCAACTGCAACATCATAGTATCAAAGATGAAACTTTACACCGAAAATCTTGTAAAAAAATACCGTAACAGAACAGTTGTTGATAATGTTTCTGTTGAGGTTGAGCAGGGCGAGATTGTCGGATTACTTGGACCCAACGGAGCCGGAAAGACCACGACATTTTATATGATAGTAGGGCTTATCAAACCCAGGGAAGGGAAAATATTTCTGGATGATCAGGAAATAACATCGCTCCCTGTTTATAAGCGTGCCAGAAAAGGCATTGGTTATCTGGCACAGGAAGCCTCGGTGTTCAGGAATATGTCTGTTGAAGATAATCTCCGGGCAGTACTTGAAATGTCGGGATTTCCCAAAGAAGAGCAGAAAGAACGACTCGAAACTCTTCTGGCTGAATTTGGCCTGAACAAAATAAGAAAAAGCAAAGGTATCCAGCTTTCAGGAGGTGAAAGAAGACGTACTGAAATAGCCAGAGCACTTGCCCTGAAACCTAAGTTCATTTTACTTGATGAACCTTTTGCAGGAGTTGATCCCATTGCAGTGGAAGATATTCAGGAGATAGTATCAAAACTCAGGGAGAAAAATATTGGAATTCTGATAACCGATCATAATGTTCATGAAACACTTTCTATCACCGATCGTGCCTATCTCCTCTTTGAAGGTCGGATACTTAAATCCGGCACTTCTGCACAACTGGCAGATGATGAGCATGTTAGAAAAGTATACTTGGGAAAGAACTTTGAATTACGCAGGTAAATAATTCAATTTGATTTGATAATAATTTATTATACTTTTGCGGGGAATTTAAACGCGGATGTGTCGTAATTGGTAGCCGAGCAAGACTTAGGATCTTGTGTCTTCGTGACGTGGGGGTTCGAGTCCCTTCATCCGCACAAAACATCAAACCGCCCGTAACCTCTGTAATAGAGGGTTTTGGCGGTTTTTTAAACTCTCAATAAACAAGAATAAAATGAATATCACAAGAGAAAACATCGACAATCTGAACGCAGTCCTTAAAGTTCAGATCATCAAAGCCGATTATGATGAAAAAGTAGAATCAGTTCTTAAAGACTATAGAAAAAAAGCATCAATTAAGGGATTCAGACCCGGAATGGTTCCGATAGGACTTGTGAAAAAGATGTACGGAAGAGCAGTACAGATCGATGAAATTAACAAACTGGTCACCGAAAATATCCAGAAGTACCTTAGCGATGAAAAAATTGAGATTCTTGGTGATCCGATGCCAAAAGCTGACGAGCAGGATAAATTTGATTTCGGCACACAAGAGGATTTTACATTCACATTTGAACTGGGTCTTGCACCTGTTATCGATCTGAAGCTTAGTAAAAAAAATAAACTAAGCCAGTATGACATCATCATCGATGAAAAGATGAAGAACGATTATCTTGAGAATTATACCCGCCGTTATGGTGAGCTCAGAAAAGCTGACTCAACAGAGGAGAAGGATGTGATAAAGGGAAGCATAGAGGCTATTGATAAGGATGGGAACATTGTTGCTGAAGGTATTTCGGTGCCGGAAACATCAATTGGAATAGATATTATTAAAGACAAGAAAATAAAGAAACAGTTCACAGGAATCGGACTCAATGATTCAGTTGACTTTGACGTGAAAAAAGCATTCCCCAATGATTCTGAGATTGCCGGGCTCCTTCATATCAAGAAAGATGAGGTTGAAGGAATTGAAAGCAACTTCAGATTTACAGTACGTGATATAAGCCGTTTCCACCCTGCAGAAGCAGGACCGGAACTATATAACCGTATCTATGGGGAAGGTGTTGTAACATCAGAAACCGAATTCCTTAATAAAATTGAGGAGGAAATAAAAGTAAACCTGAAACGTGAAAGCGATTTCAAACTTATGATGGATGTTAAGAATCTGGCAATCGAAAAAGCCGATTTCGAACTTCCTGAAGAATTCCTCAAGAGATGGCTGCTGAAAGTTAATGAAAATACAACTGAAGAGCTTATCGAAAAAGAATTCGAAAGTTTCAAAAAAGACCTCAACTGGCAGCTTTTAAGAAATAAGGTTGCCAAGGATAACGAGATGAAAATCACTGAGGAAGAGCTGCTTAGAGAGGCTGCAATAATAACAAGATACCAGTTCCAGCAGTATGGCCTCTTTTATGCAAGCGACGATCAGATAAACAACTATGCAAAAGAGACTCTTAAAAGAGAAGAAGATGCAAAAAGAATCGCCGACAAGGTACTTGATGAAAAAGTTATTGCTGTTATACAGGAACTTGTAAAGCTTGAAAGCAAAAGTATCTCAGTTGAAGATTTCAATAAGCTTTTTGAATCGTAATCAGCGCTTTGCGATGATTAATTATTAATTCATTATCTTTGTTTGTTAAATATTAATCGTGAAAATATGAGTATTCTTGACGATTTCGGAAAATATGCAAAAAGCAAACGCGGCATCAGCAGTCTGAACCTGCACCGGTATACATCCGTTTACGGAAGCTATATATCACCAACAATTATTGAAGAAAGACAACTTAATGTTGCTTCAATGGACGTGTTCTCACGTCTTATGATGGACAGGATAATATTCCTCGGACTTCCAATTGATGACTATGTTGCCAATATAATACAGGCTCAGCTCCTATACCTCGATTCATCAGATCCCGGAAAAGATATCCAAATCTATTTCAACACACCCGGAGGCTCAGTTAATGCCGGTCTTGGTATTTACGACACAATGCAGTATATCTCTGCTGATATAGCAACAATATGTACAGGAATGGCAGCTTCAATGGGAGCGATTTTGCTTACAGCCGGAAAAAAGGGAAAGAGATCTGCTCTCAAACATTCAAGAATAATGATTCACCAGCCTATGGGTGGTGCCGAAGGGCAGGCTTCTGATATCGAAATCACTGTTCGTGAGATCGTTAAACTGAAAAGGGAGCTATATGAAATTATAGCCACTCATTCAGGCAATTCGATTGAAAAGGTTGAAAGAGACTCTGACAGAGATTACTGGATGACATCGCAGGAGGCTAAGGATTATGGTATGATTGATGAAATACTCCAGAAAAATCATAAATAGGTGAAAATGGATAAGTGTTCATTTTGCGGTAGAACCAAGAAGGAAGCCAATATGCTGGTTGCAGGCCTTGAAGGCCATATATGCGATCATTGTATTGAGCAGGCTCACAGCATAATGAAGGAAGAACTCGGCAGTAAAAAGAATACATCATTTGATGCTGTAAATCTTTTGAAACCTGCCGAAATAAAAAAATTCCTCGACCAGTATGTAATCGGTCAGGATATGGCGAAAAAGATCATTTCGGTAGCCGTCTATAATCATTACAAAAGGCTTATGCAAAAGCCTGATTCGGAAGATATTGAAATTGAAAAATCAAATATTATACTCGTCGGTGAAACAGGAACCGGAAAAACACTTCTTGCAAGAACTGTTGCAAAGATGCTCCATGTTCCCTTCACAATTGTCGATGCAACCGTTCTAACCGAGGCAGGCTATGTTGGAGAAGATATAGAAAGTCTCCTTACACGACTTCTTCAGAATGCCGATTATGATGTAAAGGCAGCTGAAAAAGGAATAGTCTTTATTGATGAGATAGACAAAATTGCCAGAAAAGGAGATAACCCTTCAATTACCCGCGACGTTTCAGGCGAAGGGGTTCAGCAGGGTTTACTGAAACTTCTCGAAGGATCAATAGTCAACGTTCCTCCTCAGGGTGGCCGTAAACATCCGGAGCAGAAGATGATTCCCGTTGATACAAAAAACATCCTGTTCATCTGTGGTGGAGCTTTCGAAGGCATTGATAAAAAAATTGCCCAGCGCCTAAATACACAGATAGTCGGATTTGGTGCCTCAAAAATCAGGGAGAAAGTTGATAAAACAAACCTTCTTCAATATATTGCCCCCCAGGATCTAAGGGCATTTGGTCTTATCCCTGAAATTATAGGACGACTTCCTGTTCTTACTCACCTCAATCCTCTTGACAGGGATGCACTCCGCGCAATTCTTACCGAACCGAAAAATGCACTCGTAAAGCAATATATAAAACTCTTTTCAATGGATAACATTGAGCTGACATTTGGCGAAGGAGTACTCGAATACATTGTTGATAAGGCTATTGAATTCAAACTTGGCGCCCGTGGCCTGAGATCAATTTGTGAAGCCATTATGCTTGATGCCATGTTCGAGTTGCCATCAGAAGACACAAAAGAGTTTCAAATAACAATTGACTACGCCAGTCATAAAATGGAACGTATAAACCTTAAAGTTCTAAAAGCATCTTAAGGCAGGGAAATGTCCTGGCATGTATATTCAAAATAATAAAAACAGAAAAGGGACATGAAGCATGTCCCTTTTCTATTTTCATCATTATTAATCATTTACAAACCCATTACACGGTGTTTGTGTTTCAGTAAAATCTCCTTCGATTCCCCTCCTCTTGTAACAACAGCTTTGGCATCACATTCACCGGTACCGTAATTCATCTCAACAGGCAGTGCGTCATTTCTTTCCAGTTTAACAACGCCAGCCACTATAAACTGACATACCCTTTTCCACTGTAGTGCCGTGACAATAGTATTCGTATATATAACCCCGTTAATGTTCTTCCCTGCTGCAGATCCTGTTATAAGACACTCATCGTCCCAGATATTCCTGGTAAGGAGCCCGGCAGTCCACTCACGCTGATGTGTAAATGACCTTTCGATAAATTTGTTGTTTGGAAGTGTCAGTTTGCCACCTGTAAGTGTTGCAGAGAAAACCAGGTTCCGATTATTGTTGTATCCCATGTTCTCAAATACTTTAGTACCCTCAACTTTAATATCGTTAAAATAATAATCCTGAAATGTAACAGTCCTTTTCGAACCTGCAACAAGACGCGGACCAGTCACATTAATAAGGATCTTCCCTTTTCTTACATTATTATTCATCCCTTCACACCCCGTGCCATAGTCGACAGTCACAATCTTTGGCCACTGATTAGCAGTCGGACGGGTAATAATAATAACCGGGCATGAATCAGCAATAATGATTTCAGCTTCTGAATCAGTTCCTTTTCCAATCATCTGATCGAGGATTATTGTAGCATTATCTGCTGTATTGAAAACATCCTCAAATACCGCATCACTTACAGCCTCATCATCAGCAAGATCTACAGTTGTCTGTTCAAGTAAGGCCTCATCTTTCATGCAAGAGTTGAAAGTGAATAACGCAAGAGCTGCTATCGTCAGAAATAATTTTGTTTTCATAGTTCCCTTTTTAAATTAATTGTTTCGATTAACAGACTTTTAGATGATTGTTAAATAAAAAGGTTTAATCAAGAAACAAAAAATTATTTTCTGCCGTAAATAATATTGGTATAAGATATACCCTCAGGGCCAGATGTCAGTGTCTCCTCCTTCTCAATTACCTTCCAGATCTTAAGGTCGATCTCTGGAAAATAAATATCAGCTTCAGCAATCTGATGTACATGCGTAATGTAAAGACGATCGGCAAATTGCATAAATTGCCGGTAAACAGAGCCTCCTCCAATAATGAAGGTCTCGCCGTCGTCTCTGCACTTCTCAATTGCATCCGCTATTGAATATGCAGTCACAGATCCTTCAATAATTTCAGTGGGCTTATCGGTTATTACAATATTTTTACGGTTAGGAAGTGGTCTCCGGGGCAATGATTCCCATGTTTTCTTACCCATAATCACACTCTTTCCAGAGGTAAGTCTTTTAAACCTTTTAAGATCTTCAGGCAGATGCCAAAGGAGATCATTGTTTTTACCAATTCCCCAGTTCTCCGATACTGCTACAATAATTGAAATCATAATCTGCTTTTTATACTGAAATCTCTCCCTTGATACCGGGATGCGAAATATAATCAGTGAGTGAAAAATCCTCAAATCTGAAACCGGTGATATCAGTTAGCTCTCTGTTAATTGTCAGAACAGGCAATTTGTAAGGCTCACGTGCTAACTGAAGTTTCACCTGTTCTATATGATTAAGGTATATATGGGCATCTCCCAGAGTATGAATAAATTCGCCAGGCTTCAGTCCTGCAACCTTTGCAACCATAAGAGTAAGAAGTGCATAGGAGGCAATATTAAAGGGAACACCCAGAAATATATCTGCACTGCGCTGGTACAACTGACATGATAGTCTGCCGCCCGCAACATAAAACTGAAATAATATGTGACATGGAGGTAAAGCCATTTTGTCAAGCTCTCCCACATTCCAGGAACAGACAATATGCCTTCGGGAATCAGGTGATTTCTTTATTGAATCAATAACATTGAGAAGCTGATCAACTTTTTTGCCTCCATCGGCAGGCCACGATCTCCACTGATATCCGTAAACAGGCCCCAGGTTACCGTCTTTATCTGCCCATTCGTTCCAGATTCTTACACCATTATCAGTCAGGTATTTAATATTTGTATCACCTGATATAAACCAGAGAAGTTCGTGAATTATCGATTTCAGGTGCAGCTTTTTTGTAGTTAGCACCGGAAAGCCGTCGTCGAGATTGAACCTCATCTGATACCCGAAAACACTTATAGTTCCTGTTCCTGTCCTGTCGGTTTTCTCAATTCCGGTTCTGATTACATGATCAAGAAGATCAATATATTGCTTCATTTTTTCTTCGTCTTTCTCTTCTCAATCTCATCCCTTATAGCAGCGGCCTTTTCGTAGTTTTCAGTTTTTACTGCTTCATCAATCATCTTGAAAAGTTCCTCGTCGGAAGTTGACTCATATTTAGCCCTTTCAGGTTCAAATATATTATCAATATCATTTGCTGTTGAAAGATCCCCGTCTTCCGGGTTAACTGTTATCCCGGCCTTTTCAAGAATCTCCTCTGTAATATAAATCTGACATTCAAATCGCAAAGCCAGGGCAACAGCATCAGATGTACGGCTGTCGATTGTATACTCTTTATTCCCGTTTGAACATAACAGTTGTGAGAAAAAAACACCCTCTTCCAGTTTATAAATCATAACTTCCTGCACTACTATATCAAATTCGTCGGCGAATCTCTTAAAGAGGTCATGGGTAAGCGGACGGGGCGGAGAAAGATTTTCAAGCTTAATTACAATAGCCTGAGCTTCAAAGCCACCGATTATAATCGGGATTCTTCTGTCGCCATTCTCTTCAACCAGAATCAGCGCATAAGCACCCGTTTGTGTCTGGCTGTATGAAATCCCCATCACTTTAAGCTTAACTCTCTTCATATTAATTGTTTAAGCATCAGAAGAATGAACATATTATAATCCTTTCGACAAATATAAAGATATTACAGCCATGACATAAATATCGCCTCCTCTTTTTATTAACACAGAATCAAAATATAAGGTTGTAAATGGAATTATCTGTCTTATTGATTGCGCTTGTATTTCTTCCGGCTGCTCCGGATTTGAGTGATTAGTAAAAATTTTCATCGCAAAGGTTTGTAAATAATCTTATTTGTATATCTTTGCAGTCCGAAAATGAATAAATCCGAAGGGGCTTATTGAAGTTATATAATCACAGGATTATATACGCCTCACGGAGTAACGAAAAACAGAAAAAAAATGTACGCAATCGTTGAAATTGCTGGTCAGCAGTTTAAAGTAGAGGAAGGCAAAAAGATTTTTGTCCATCGCCTCGAAGTAGAAGAAGGAAAGCAGATTGAATTTGATCAGGTTCTTTTAATTGAAGATGAAGGTAAAATCACTATCGGAGAACCTACAATAAAAGACGCTGTTGTTGAAGGCAAGATACTTGATCACATGAGAGGTGACAAGGTTATTGTTTTTAAAAAGAAAAGGAAAAAGGGTTACAGGGTTAAAAACGGTCACCGTCAGAACTTCACCCAGGTAGAGATTGTCAGCATTAACGGCAAATCAACACCAAAGAAAGCTGCTCCTAAAAAAGAGGAAGCAAAAGTAGCTGAAACTGTTGCAACAGAGCCGGTAGCTGAAAAGAAAACTGCAAAAAAACCTGCAGCAAAAAAAGAAGCTCCAGCTGAAACTAAGAAAGCTGCAGCTAAAAAGCCTGCTGAGAAGAAACCGGCAGCAAAGAAGCCGGCAGCAAAGAAACCAGCCAAAGGCAAAGAATAAGAAATTAAAACTACAAGTATTTAAAAGTATAAAATTATGGCACACAAGAAAGGAGCAGGTAGCTCACGTAACGGCCGCGACTCAGAAAGTAAACGCCTTGGTGTTAAACTCTACGGAGGTCAGGTAGCCAAAGCTGGCAACATCATCGTGCGTCAGAGAGGAACTAAACATAATCCCGGCCTGAATGTAGGACTTGGAAAAGACCATACTCTCTTTGCACTTACCGACGGTGAAATAGAGTTTAAAAGAAAAAGAGATAATAAATCATATGTATCGGTTAAGCCGATAACTGAATAGTTTATTCGCTTAAAAAAGATTACTCCCGAAATTCTTTCCTCAAACAGGAAAGCATTCTCGGGAGTTTTTAATATTTTTACGGCAGGCTTTAAGCCTGCTTTTTATTTATATACTTCAGATTATGTTAACAATTAACCTCCTCCGTGAAAAGAAAGAATTCATCATTGAAAGGCTCAGGATAAAAAACTTTGCAGCAGATGAAATAATAAACAAAATCCTTGAACTCGATTCTTCACGCCGCGAAATTCAATCAAAAACCGATCATCTGCAGAGCGAAATGAACAGGATCTCAAAAGAGATCGGCTCAATGATGAAGGATGGTAAAAAAGCTGAAGCTGAAGCAGCCAAGGAAAATACCTACCGTCTGAAGGAAGAGATCAAAACGCTGTCCGACAAGCTTATACCTATCGATACTGAACTGAAAAATGAGATAATCAGGCTCCCTAATCTCCCTCATGAATCAGTCCCTCCCGGACATGGCGCCGACGATAACCTGAAAGTAAAAGAAGGCGGGAAAATACCGGTAACCTCAGACTCAGCACTCCCTCACTGGGACCTTATAAAAAAGTACGATATTATTGACTTTGAACTTGGTATTAAACTCACAGGAGCAGGGTTCCCTGTTTATAAGGGAAAAGGCGCCAAACTGCAGAGAGCTCTTATCAGCTTCTTCCTCGATGAGGGCGAAAAAGCAGGGTACAGGGAGATTATGCCTCCTATTATGGTAAATGAAGACTCGGGATTTGGTACAGGACAACTTCCTGATAAAGAAGGACAGATGTACCATGCAACTCTCGATAACTTCTACATGATCCCAACAGCAGAGGTCCCGGTTACAAATATTTACAGAGATGTTATACTCAGCGCTGATGTTCTACCTGTAAAAAATATTGCCTATACCCCATGCTTCAGAAGAGAAGCCGGTTCATGGGGAGCTCATGTAAGAGGGCTAAACCGTCTTCACCAGTTCGATAAAGTGGAGATAGTTCAGATTGCACATCCCGATAATTCCTATAAATCTCTTGAAGAGATGGTAAGTCATGTTGAGGGACTTGTTTCAAAACTTGAACTTCCTTACAGAATACTCAGGCTGTGCGGTGGCGATATGTCGTTTACATCAGCGCTTACCTACGATTTTGAAGTATGGTCGGCAGCTCAGAAAAGATGGCTCGAAGTGAGCTCTGTGTCAAACTTTGAATCTTTTCAGGCTAACAGGTTGAAATGCAGGTTTAAGGACAAAGGTGATAAACAAACCACGCTAGTTCATACACTTAACGGCAGCGCTCTTGCATTGCCAAGAATAGTTGCCGCTATCCTCGAGAACAACCAGACTGATGAAGGTATAAGAATACCAAAAGTTCTGATTCCTTATACCGGATTTGATCTGATAAATTAGTTATGCCCCTATGCCCCCTCCAGACAATTGATACTTAAGTGGATCGTACCAGACAATCATACATTTATGCCGGACTGGCGATCTTTTTCTGGTCTACGGTTCCTACTGCCTTTAAGATAAGTCTTGGTGAGCTGGATATTCTGACAATGCTTACAATAGCATCGCTGACATCAGCTGCAGTTCTTTTTATGGTAATTACAAGCACAGGAAAAACGAAACTGATACTGAACGGCACTAAAAAGGAAATCCTCAATTCAGCGATCCTTGGTTTCATTAATCCATTCCTGTATTATATGATTCTGCTGAGAGCATACCAGCTTCTTCCTGCCCAGGTGGCTCAGCCTCTGAATATGGTCTGGCCTATAATACTCGTTTTTCTCTCAGTCCCCATGCTCGGACAGAAAATTGAAAAAAAGAGTTTTATTGCGTTGTTTATAAGTTTTGCCGGAGTATACATAATTTCATCACAGGGAAAACCATTCTCCTCAGAACATGCTGATATAAAAGGAATTTTACTGGCTACTGGAAGTTCCATATTCTGGTCACTGTATTTTATTCTCAATGTGAAAGATAAAAGAGATGAAGCTGTAAAGCTTTTTCTTAATTTCTTCTTTGGATCATTATACCTTACTGCAGCAATGATTATTACAGGCAAATGGCAGATAAATATCGGAGCTAAAGGATTGGCAGCTGCAGTATATATTGGTTTATTCGAGATGGGTATTACATTCCTCTTCTGGCTTAAAGCACTTCAGCTGGCAAAAACAACCGATAAAGTAAGTAACCTGGTATATCTGGCCCCTTTTGTTTCTCTTGTTTTTGTATACTTTATTCTTCATGAACCCGTTTATTACACTACGCCGGCAGGCCTGCTACTGATCATTTCGGGAATATTGATCCAGAACCGGAAATATGCCGGAAAATAAATAATTATCTTTACCGTTCTATTTGACGCTAATTTATCTGAAAAAATGAGAAAGCTATTCATATTAAGTGTACTAATTACACTAATTTTTGGGTCTTGTAAAAAAGATCCTGTTCAGCCTGACCTTACTCCTGCTATGGGAAGGGATAGTCTTTACTATATAATGAACGACTGGTATTACTGGTACGATAAAATGCCTACCGTTCAAAAGGAAGATTATGCAGATCCTTTTAAGCTTATGGATGCCATGCGCTACAAGGTACTTGACAGATGGAGCTTTGTAGCAGATTATGATGAGTTTATGGCCGAAATGGCTGGTACCTTTGTCGGACATGGCTTCAGGGTAGGACTTGATTTTGCCGGCAATGCCAGAATAGCTCAGATTTATAATGCATCACCTCTTTATGGTGAAGGTGTAAGGAGAGGATGGATAATTAAAAAGATTAATAACACCCTTTTGGCTCCAATACTCATCGCAGGCGATGGTGCAGCCTACTCGGCACTTATAAAACCGGCAACAGCAGGAATCATAAATCTCTTTGAATTTCAGAAGCCTGACGGAAGTCTCGAAGTTTTCTCATCGACAAAATCGACCTTTACTTTAAACACAGTAATTCTTTCAGAAGTACTTCAGTTAAAAAACGGCCGGGCTGGCCACCTTGTATTTGACCAGTTCATAACACCTTCGGCTGGCGAACTGGCAACGGCCTTTGCACTGTTCAAGGAAAATAATGTAACTGATCTGATTCTTGACCTGAGATATAATTCAGGTGGCTATCTGAATATAGCTCAGACACTTGCAAGCTATATTGCAGGGGATGGCAAAGCCGGTCAGGTCTTTGCAAAGCTTTCATATAATAATAAACGACAGGCAGCAAACTCTACTTACCTGTTCAAAACGACAGCGTCCTCATTGTCTCTTTCCAGACTGGTAGTTATAACAACCCGATCTACTGCCTCGGCAAGTGAAGCGGTAATGAACAGCCTCAAACCATTTATGAGTGTTATAAGCATTGGTGATACCACAAATGGGAAACCGACGGGGATGAACGGCTGGGAGATAGGCAAGAAATACTATATGTGGCCGGTAACATTCAAGATGGTTAATTCGCAGAATTCAGGTGATTACTTTGAAGGCATCTCCCCTGCTAAACTTGCTGGTGACGATATTGCACATGACTTCAACGATGTAAATGAAGCATGCCTGAAAGAGGCAATCTACTATCTTGAAAATGGTTCGTTCACAGCAAAAGGGTCAGCAGAATTTGTTAGGTATCCGCAGTTTTCAGATAAGCCTGCATGGATGCAGAAACCTATGGCTCTCGAAAAATAGAATGCCCGATAGCCCCGTCAGATTGAAAATAATTCCGAAAGAGAGGATAATTCTGGGGATAGACCCCGGAACCAGCATGACAGGATACGGTGTAATAAAAACTGCTGGCACTGTACCTGAACTTGTTGCCATAGGCGCTATCGACCTTTCAAAAATTGATGATCATTATGTCAAACTGAAACAGATCTTCGACAGGGTTTCAGAAATAATAGATGAATATCATCCTGATGAACTGGCAATTGAAGCCCCCTTCTTTGGAAAAAACGTTCAGTCGATGCTTAAACTGGGGCGCGCGCAGGGAGCTGCAATAGCTGCAGCGCTTAACCGGTCAGTTCCTATTTTTGAATATGCCCCCCGTAAAATCAAGATGTCAATCACCGGTCAGGGAGCAGCCTCCAAGGAACAGGTTGCCTCAATGCTTATGCGTATTCTGAAGTTCAACCTTACCGAGATTAAACTTGATGCAACAGACGGACTTGCTGCGGCATTATGTCATTTTTACCAGACAAATAAGCCAGTCCGAGATAAGTCGTACAACAGCTGGAAGGATTTCATGAATAAAAATCCCAAAAGGGTTAAATAAAAACTTCAGACAACAGCATAGGCTAGAGCAATAACACTGACCCGTACTCCCTCTGTTTTAAGAAGTTCATTTGTACATGATTCAATAGTAGATCCTGTTGTTATAACATCATCAACAAGGAGAATATGCTTTCCCTTAATCAGATCCTGATCAGTAACTGCAAAAATTCCCTCCACATTCGTCCATCTGTCATATCTTGAACGTTTTGTCTGTGTATCCGATACACTCACTCTTGCCAGTGACAGCAAATCGACAGGAACACCTGTTGACTCTGATAAACCGGCTGATATCAATTCGCTTTGATTGAATCCTCTTGTTCTTTTTTTTACAGGATGCAGTGGAACAGGTATTATTAAATCGATCTCGTCTGTGAATCCTGATTCTTTAAGTGATCTTCCGTATATTTTGCCCAATTCTATCCCCAGTTCCTGAATACCATTATATTTAAGATTATGAATCAACCTTCGGATTCTGCTTCCCTTATTATAATATGAGAATGCAGCAGCTTTCTCAATACAACATCTGCCCCAGAAAAGCTGTGCTACAGGATTCTCCGGCTGAGTGTGGTATTCTGTTCTGGGTATACGGACATAACAATCGGTGCAAATCAGGCTCTCATTTCTCATGAGGTGATCGCCACAGCCATAGCAGAGCCTTGGAAAGAGAAGGCTTATAAAATCATCCCAAAAGTCATAGAAATAACTCATGCAGCGAGCAGAATTACAACTGTAAAAATATAAAAAAATCGGGATATTTTATAACACCACTTTTGAACTGATTTTAGCAGCCATGTCCTTAAATTCTTCAGGTGAGAATTTAAGCTTGGGATTTTTGAAGTTTATATCCTCCATGGTGTCCATAGGCACCAGATGAATATGGGCGTGAGGAACCTCAAGTCCGAGTATTGCCACACCAATGCGGTTACATGGAAATACTTCCCTTATAGCAGCAGCTACTTTCTTTGAGAAGACCATCATACCTGAAAGATATTGATCATCAAGATCAAAGATATAATCTGTCTCCAGTTTAGGAACAATAAGGGTATGCCCTGCACGCAACGGGTTAATATCGAGAAATGCAAAATACTTATCATCTCCGGCAATTTTGTAGCAAGGAATTTCCCCTCTTATAATTTTTGTGAAAATTGTTGCCATCGCTATTTAAAGATTGTATCAGAGAGAAATGGAAATCACCTCAAACGGAATGATCCCGGAAGGTACTGTGATATTTACAACATCACCTACTTTTTTCCCGATAAGCCCCTGGGCTATTGGTGAACTTACAGCTATTTTACCTAGTTTGAAATTTGCTTCGCTCTCGGGAACAAGCTGATATTCCATTATAGAGTTGTTGACTTTATTCCTGATCTTCACTCTGTTAAGTATCCTGATTGTTGAAGTATCAATTTTAGATTCATCAATAATCCTTGCTCTGGCCACAGTATCCTCAAGTTTTGAAATCTTCATCTCAAGCATACCCTGAGCCTCTTTGGCAGCAGCATATTCAGCATTCTCAGAAAGGTCACCTTTGTCCCTTGCCTCAGCAATCTGCCTCGAAATTGAAGGTCTCTCAATTTTTCTTAACTGGTCGAGATCGGCCTTAAGATTATGGAGTCCTTCCTCTGTCACATAAATAACCTCTGACATTTTACCTCTCTTATTATTAAAAAATAAGAAGAATTCCGGGGTTGCCGGAACTCTTCAAAAGCAAATATATAAACTTTTTTAATTAATTACAAAATTATATAGCCTGAACAGGTGTTTTCCAAGTATTTATAAGACTATTTATATTTCCTTCCGGCTTTGCGTCCGGCTGTTTTTGTATTTTTCTTTTTAGCCTTATCCCTTTCAATTGTTTCCTTCTGATTTTTTTTCATACGCTCCTGTACATCAGTAGTTTGAATATCAAGTGTTCTCTGCTGCGACCTCTTTATGTTTTTATCATAATCGCTCTTTTGCTTTTTGTCTTTTGCCTCCTGCTTTTTAACAGCCATGGTGACAGCCCTTGGCTGCTTTATCTTTGCCTCCTTGCTGTTACTTCTGGATTTTCCAAATAATCCTTTTTCAGCCCTTCGTGAAGCATTCTTTTTAAAAATCTGTGCATCAGCAGATCCGGCTGCCACAGAAAATACAATGAGAATAAGTATCAGTTTTTTCATAGAGCTAAATTATTCAATATCAGCGGTAACAATATTTTTATTCAACAGTCGTTAATTGTCCGTAGCTAATACTAATTTTGTATAATTAATTTATATTCCATTGAGAACCTGTTCAAAAATAAGATTTTTTTTAATTGCCACAACTCTGATCCTTTCAATAAGTTCATGTAACCGCAAGAATGATGTCATTCCTGATGTTATAGTTAATTTCAATCTCGACCTTAACGATCCTGAGTTTGTAAATCTCAATGCCATGGGAGGATCAGTTACTGTAAATGCAAGTACAAATAACTGGGGCCGCTATGCCGCAGGTTACGACGGCAACGGTATCATAATTTACGCTGGAGTAAACGAATTCTATGCCTACGATAGAACCTGTCCTCACGATTATGCAGAAAACTCACTCAGCATAAAAGTCAATATTGATCCTCAATCTTCATTAACAGCAGTATGCCCTGAGTGCGGAACAACATATGCTCTTTCTGCTAATGGCACCCCGGCCAGCGGCGTGGGCAGATATCCTCTCAAAAACTACAAAGCCACCTTCGACGGCAGATTCGTATATGTAAGAAACTACTAATACCTGTAATGATCGGGCTTGTAAGGACCTGTTGCAGGCACTCCTATATAATCTGACTGTTCCTTTGTAAGTTTCGTCAGCTTTACTCCAAGCTGATCAAGATGCAGACGTGCCACTTCTTCATCAAGGTCTTTCGGAAGCCTGTAAACACCTATCTCATAATTCTTCTTCCAAAGTTCTATCTGAGCAAGTGTCTGATTACTGAATGAGTTACTCATTACAAATGACGGGTGACCTGTTGCACATCCAAGGTTTACAAGTCTGCCTTCAGCGAGTATGAAGATTGAATGACCATCAGGGAATATATATTTATCAACCTGAGGTTTGATATTTATCCTTTCAATTCCTTTAAGTTCATTGAGAGTGTCAACCTGAATCTCATTATCGAAGTGGCCAATATTACATACTATAGCCTGATCTTTCATCTTCTTCATGTGTTCGACTGTGATGATATCGAAGTTACCGGTAGCGGTTACATAAATATTACCTTCACCAAGAGTATCTTCAACTGTCTTCACTTCGAAACCTTCCATAGAAGCCTGAAGTGCACATATCGGATCTATTTCAGTTACTATAACCCTGGAACCATAAGAGGTCATTGATTTTGCGCAACCTTTTCCAACATCACCGTATCCGCAAACTACAACTACTTTGCCTGCAAGCATAACGTCGGTAGCTCTTTTGATTCCATCAGCAAGTGATTCACGGCAACCGTAAAGGTTATCGAACTTTGATTTTGTAACCGAATCATTAACATTTATTGCAGGAACAAGAAGCTCACCATTCTCAAGCATCTGATATAGTCTGTGTACTCCTGTTGTTGTCTCTTCAGAGATTCCTTTGAGTTCACTGACGGTCCTGTGCCATTTTCCCGGTTCTTTTGCAAGCAGATCCTTGAGTGTTGCAAGAATAATAGCTTCTTCCCTGTTTGAAGGGTGCTTGTCGAGAACCTTAGGATCGTTTTCAGCTTTAAATCCGAGATGAACCATAAGTGAGGCATCGCCGCCATCATCTACAAGAAGATTAGGGCCTTTTCCCCCGGGAAACGTAAGAGCCTGTGCTGTACACCACCAATATTCCTCAAGGGTCTCACCCTTCCAGGCAAAAACAGGAATCCCCTTAGCAGCAATTGCAGCAGCTGCATGATCCTGTGTCGAAAATATATTACAGCTTGCCCAGCGTACATCAGCACCAAGTTCTGCAAGTGTCTCAATTAGTACGGCTGTCTGAATTGTCATATGAAGTGATCCGGTAATACGGGCTCCTTTAAGTGGTTTCTCAGCAGAATATTTCTTTCTGATTGCCAGTAATCCCGGCATCTCTTTTTCCGCAATTTCAATCTCTTTCCGGCCAAAATCTGCCAGTGTTATGTCTTTTACCTGGTATTGCATTGTATAGTTTGTTATTTTAAATAATAGTAATTTTTCAAGAGTGCAAAGATAATAATAATATTATTAATATTGTTCAGCCCAACAGCTCAATAACCTGTTGTTTATCAAGTTCCATCTGTGCTGATAGCTTTTCCAAATTTTCGAATTTGACCTCTCCTCGCAGTCTTTTCCTGAAAGTTATCGTCAGCTTACAGCCGTAGATATCTTTATTGAAATTCAGAATATTAACTTCAATTGTCCTCTGCCCCGGTTCTGAATTAACCGTTGGATTTGTACCTATACTCAGCATCCCCGGATGTGTGGATCCGTCAAGTTGTACCTGTACGGCGTACACACCATTCATAGGGATGAGTTTGTGCGTATCATCAGGCTCAATATTTGCAGTAGGAAATCCTATAGATCTTCCTATCTGCCGTCCTGATATCACACTACCTGACAGACTATAATAATACCCCAGCCATTTGTTAGCCTCATCAATCCTTCCGGTAAGAAGCGCCTCCCTTATTACTGAAGAGCTGATTGCGCCCTCCTCAGTATGAAATCCCTGAACCTGCTCAACAGTGAAATGGTGTGCTTCGGCACAATTAGTAATTGTATCAAAATCTCCCTCGCCCTTTCTGCCAAAATGATGATTGAATCCTAGTATAAGATGCTTAGTCCCTATTTTATCAACAAGAATATTTTTAATGAAATCGCATGCAGGAATTGTACTGAATTCCCTGCTGAACTCTATAAGCACAAGATGATCGATACCTGCCTTTTCCAGACGCACAATTTTTTCGTCCATTGTTGTGAGAAAGAATAGCGGTTTATCACCATTCTCCAGCACGAGGCGGGGATGAGGGGAAAAAGTGACAACTAACGACTCACCTTTTGTCTCTTTCGACTTATCTGTAAGCCTGTTAAGCAGGGTCATATGCCCCCTGTGAACTCCGTCAAAAATTCCAAGAGTTACCGAGGGTGAGCGAAGTGACAGGTTAATATATCCTTGATGTATGATCATAATATTTGTATCACGTTGCAAAAATAACAAAGCCGGTTGAAATGAACCCTAATTATGATTTTGTTTTCGTACTTTTATAAAAAGAATCCGATTTACATCTGAGAATGAAACCAGTCAGTTTTTACGCATCAGACCCCTGGCTTAATCCCTTTACATCTGTAATTGACAGCCGTATTGCCAAATGCCTGGTTAAAGAAAAGAATCTCACAGGAAAGGGGAATCTTTCTGAATTTGCCATGGGTCACTATTATTATGGACTTCACCATAATGGCGATGCATGGATTTTCAGGGAATGGGCTCCTAATGCTACAGACATATATCTTACCGGTACATTTTCAGGATGGAAAGAGACGCCTGAATACAGGATGAAAAGGATTAATAACAATGGTGACTGGGAACTTTCACTCCCGTCTGATTTTCTTAAACACGGAGATCTTTTCAAACTTTTTTTACACTGGCAGGGTGGAAAAGGTGAACGCATACCATCATATGCAAACCGCGTTGTTCAGGATGATACTACCAAAATATTCAGTGCGCAGGTCTGGAAACCTGCAAAAGAGTATGAATGGAAAAGCAATTCTTTCAAAGCCTCATCGAATGCCGCTACAATATATGAAGCTCATATTGGAATGGCAACCAGCGAAGAAAAAACCGGGACCTACAGTGAATTCACAAAGAATATTCTTCCCCTGATCGTAAAGGCCGGATATAATACAATCCAGTTGATGGCCATTCAGGAACATCCGTTTTACGGTTCATTCGGATATCATGTTTCGAGCTTTTTCGCTGCCTCCTCTCGTTTTGGAACACCTGAAGAACTTAAAGAACTTGTTGATACAGCACACGCATCGGGCATCAAAGTAATCATGGATCTCGTTCATTCCCACTCTGTTAAAAATGTAAATGAGGGACTTGGCCTTTTTGACGGATCACCGGGACAGTACTTTCATGCAAATAACCGCCGGCAACACAAGGCATGGGATTCCCTTTGCTTTGATTACGGGAAAGACAACGTTGTCCACTTTCTTCTTTCTAACTGCAGATACTGGCTAGAAGAGTACCGATTTGACGGTTACAGGTTTGATGGAATAACAAGTATGATCTACTATGACCATGGCCTTGAAAAGAATTTTACAACATACGATGAATATTTTGACGGAAATCAGGATGAAGATGCAATGATATACCTTTTCTTGGCAAATAAAATGATTCATGAATATAAGCCTGATGCCATTACTATTGCCGAAGAGATGAGCGGAATGCCAGGAATTGCAGCTGCCATTAAGCACAAAGGATTCGGATTTGATTACAGGCTTTCAATGGGTGTTCCTGACTTCTGGATAAAACTGGTTAAGGAAACATTCGACGAGAACTGGGACATGGGTAAACTTATGTATGAGCTTACACAGCACAGGCCTGAAGAGAAGATAATATCGTACTGTGAATCTCATGATCAGGCATTGGTCGGCGACAAGACACTTATATTCAGAATGATAGAGGCTGAGATGTACTCGGGTATGGCAAAATCATTTCATAGTATTAAGGTCGACAGGGGAATCGCTCTTCATAAGATGATAAGGCTCATTACATTCAGTACTTCAGGTGGAGGATATCTGAATTTTATGGGTAATGAATTCGGACATCCTGAGTGGATTGATTTTCCCAGGGAGGGAAATAACTGGAGTTTTAAATATGCGAGAAGACAATGGAACCTTGCTGAGGATAAAGAACTTAAATATCAGTTCCTGTCAAAATTTGACAAAAAAATGCTGAAGCTCCAAAATGACTACAGTATCCTCGAAAACATGAATATCAGCAGGATATATGATAACAACAGTGACAAGATAATTGCCTTCATGCGTGGGGAGCTCCTATTCGTATTTAACTTCAACCCTTCTGTTTCATTTACCGATTACGGAATTCCGGTTCAGGGAAAATTCAGAATTATTCTTGATAGCGACGACTCCCAGTTCGGAGGCTTTGACAGAGTTGAGCGTAAAACGTCATATCTCTCTGTAAAAAAAGCAGAAAGGAACATTATTAATGCTCCTTTATACCTTTATCTGTACCTGCCAGCCAGAACTGCTCTTGTTTTTAAGAAAGAGCAGCTCCGCAGAGCAACCGATATCTAGTCAATCCACCTTAAAAGGTAGAAATCCTGTTTGTGTGGCAGATCAACATGCTTCGGATATATCCTTATGCCGTAAAAGAATGCGCCTGCTTTCTCGGGAACCAGACTTGCCCTGTAAAGACATTTCCCGCTTTTACAGCTAACCATATGAAACTCTTCACTTGCAACAAACTTATGCTCGCCGTGTTTACCCATATGCGTTATTATAAACTCAACTCCAACATTCTCTCTTGGGATTCTCTTTACATCGAGGGCAATTTCTGCCTTATAGTCATGCCCTGACCTGTAAACATTTTCACCTGCCTTCTCAAAACTATAGTTTATAACCTCAATATTATCCCACTCCTCGCGCATAGTCTGTTTCCAGGCAGCAAGCTCTTTTGCCTTTTCAAAATTATTGTTAATCAGGTATTTATTTCGTGTATTAAGCTTTCTGTAATACTTTTCAAAATAGTCGTCGATCTGTCTCTTCATTGTAAATTCAGGAGCAATCTTAACCATAGTATTTTTTACAAGGCTCATCCACTCAACTGGCACTCCCTGATCGTTAAACGAATAGTAGGCCGGAACTATCTCATATTCAAGCATATTGTAAATAGTTTCCGCATCAATATCATCCTGAAGATCCTGATTTTCAAATGTCCTTTTCTTGGGTAAAGCCCAGCCTGCAAAAGCACGGTATCCTTCCACCCACCAGCCGTCAAGAACACTGAAATGAATTGTCCCGTTCATAACAGCCTTTTCACCGCTGGTACCTGAGGCTTCAAGTGGCCTGGTTGGAGTATTAAGCCAGATGTCAACACCCCTGACGAGGTATTTTGCCAGTTCAATATCGTAGTTCTCTAGGAAAATTACTTTGCCTGTAAACCGTGGCATCTGCGAGATCTCAAAGATTCTTTTAATCAGATCCTGGCCACCTCCATCATTTGGATGAGCTTTCCCTGCATAGATAAATTGTACCGGCTTATCCGGATTATTAACAATCCTGTCAAGTCTGTCAAGATCCCTGAAAAGAAGTGACGCTCTTTTGTATGTGGCAAATCTGCGGGCAAACCCTATCGTCAGAGCTTTCTCATCAAGATGACTACTGATATTCAGCAGAGTACGGGGACTTACGTGTTTCTCAATCATATCAGACTGAAGACGCTTTCTGATATTCGAGAAAAGTTTCTTTTTAAGTCCTGTCTTAACCTCATAGATCTTTTTATCCTCAACGTTGTAAAGTCTTTCCCAGAGTCTCCTGTCGGTCTGGTCAAAATTAACATTTCCTGTGAGGCTCTTATAAACTTCCCTCCACTCAGGGGCTGTCCATGTAGGGTGATGAACTCCGTTAGTCACATGTCCGATAAACAACTCTTCTTTCAGATATCCCGGCCAGAGTTTACTAAACATCCCCCGGCTTACTTCACCATGAAGTTTACTTACTCCATTCACCTCCTGCGACATCCTTGTTGCAAGGTAACTCATATTGAATTTCCTGTCATAATCACCTTCACATTGTCCGAGAGCCATAAGCTGTTCCCAGCTTATTGTAAGTCTGCTATGATAATGTGAGATATATTTACGGAGAAGGTCCTCATCAAAAGCATCATGTCCTGCAGGTACAGGGGTATGTGTAGTAAAGAGGGTTGATGACCTGACTACCTCAAGCGCCTGATTGAATGTAAGATGATGATCATTATTCAGTATCCTCATTCTTTCGAGGCTAATAAATGCAGAGTGTCCCTCATTGCTGTGATATACATCGGGATGCAATCCCATGGCCTCGAGAGCTCTTATCCCCCCGATGCCCAGTATAAGTTCCTGTCTAAGTCTGTTTTCATTATCGCCGCCATACAGATAATGTGTTACAGTACGGTCTTCAGGTAAATTATCGTCAAAATCAGTATCAAGAAGAACGAGCCTGACTTTACCTACCATAGCCTCCCATACTCTGATGCTAACAGTTCTGCCAGGCCATACAAGGCTAACTACAAGATGATTACCTTCCGTGTCTTTTACCGGACTTATCGGAAGTCGGGAAAACTCTTCTGCATCATATATTGATAACTGTTCTCCTCTTGGGCCTAGTTTTTGTTTGAAATAACCATATCTGTATAGCAGTCCGATACCAGTGATATTCAGATTCGAATCACTTGCTTCTTTCAGATAATCTCCGGCAAGAATTCCCAAACCTCCGGAGTATGTCTTCAGACATGGATGAATTCCAAATTCCATACTGAAATAGGCAACAGAAGGGCTACTGATATCATCGGGACGATCTTTGTATTGAGTGAAAAGGTCAAAAATTCTTTTTAATTCACCTAAAAATTCCTCATCATCCTCGAGTATCATAAGCCTCTTATAATCTATCTTTTCAAGAAGCAGTTTCGGATTATGACGCACTTCCTCCCAAAGCGATGGATCCATATGGCAAAACAACGATTCGGCTTCTGAATTCCATGACCACCATAAATTGTTTGCAAGTTCTTTGAGGGCACCCAGTTTTTCAGGAACATCACTCTGAACATAGATATCTTTCCATACCGGAACCTGGTGCGGTTTTCTTACTACAAGACCTGGTGCTTCAACAAATTTTGCAAATTCCCGGGGCTCATCTCTCCTTTCACTGCTTTTCGTCAGAGCTATTTTATACGCATAGAAATAATGATCCACGAGCGTATCCCACATTGCTATCCTTGATACTTCATGTGCTTTCTTTCGGGCTTCCTTTATATCATCATCGCTTAAACCGATAAACGAAGACATGAAAGCTCTTATCTTATCAACTACCTCAGCCTCATTATCATCAGTTCTTTCAATAACGGAAATACCATAGCCCGGATTCTCAAAATAGGTTTTAACCCAGAGTCCGAATCCTGAAAGTGAGGTTGTAACAGTTGGAATCGAGAACATTAAACTCTCGAGAGGGGTATATCCCCATGGTTCGTAATATGACGGGAAAACCGAAAGGTCAAATCCTATCAACAGATCGAAGTATGGAATATTAAAGATGCCATCATCACCATTAAGATAAGATGGAACGAAAATTATTTTAACTTTTGAATCCTGAGTATTATGGAGGTTGTTTACTTCAAGTCGCTGGAGGACAGGGTCGGTATGGGGATAATGCAAACTGTGAGTAAGGAATCTGTCTCCACCGTTTTTTGGTCCGTCATGGTTAAGTACTTCGATAATATCCTGACGTGGTCCCTTATGGTATGCAGGTATCAGGAAGAAAGCAACACACTCTTTTTTAATTCTACCCTCCTTCTGAAGTTCACCCAGCGAATCTATAAAGATATCAATCCCCTTGTTTCTGAACTCATATCTGCCGCTGTTAACAATATATACACAGTCATCTGACAACGAATATCCCAGAACTGCTTCCGCAACATTTTTCAGACTGGATCTTGCATTTTTTCTTACCTCTTCGAACCGGTCAATACCGGGAACAAATGAGTCTTCAAATCCATTTGGTGTTACAATATCAACATCCTTACCAAGAAAATGGCTGCATTCCCGTGAAGTAATATCGCTGACAGTTGTAAAGACATCAGAAACAGTTGCTGCAATCTTTTCGAGTGACTGTTTTGCTACAACATTGAACTCCCGCGCAATCTGCACCGGATTATAACTCTCCATTTTCCCATACAGCGGACGACCGTTCCCTGCAATACACCTGCCAAGTACTGTTGCGTGACTTGTAAAAGATGTTGCGATCCATGGAGCGAACTTTTCAAGGTATAATACCCCTGATCCTGTCATCCACTCATGAAACTGTGCAATAATATTATGGTTGCTGTGATAAAACCCAGAAAAACTTTCTATCAGTTTTCCGGCAGCGTATCCGAAAAGAGCAGGCTCAACATAATCCCACTGACCTGAAATGCTATCGAGTTTGTATGTTTCCCAGAAACCAGCAAAAATCTCATTCTGCTGCCCGAAATATGGTGTAAAATCAATAAGAATAACAATTGGTTTCCCTGAAATATTCCACCTGCCAGTTTTTACCCTCAGTCCTTCTGACGCTGCTCTTCCCTTCCAGTCTGCAAAGAGGGAATCGTCAGGAATAAATTCAGGATTGGTAATATCCTCTCTCCATACATCAGGTCCGATGAGAATATAATTATCGCCTAACTGGTTAATAATTTTAAGTGCTTTAGTAGATATTACCGTATGGATTCCTCCAACCTTATTACAAACTTCCCAACTTGTTTCAAAAATAAAATCAACCTTCATCTCTAAATCTTATTTATTTAAGTTTTAATTACTTTTTTTTAATTACTGTTTTTTTTGCCTTAACTGCCGGTTTCTTTTTTACAGTTTTTGCAACTTTAGTTTTGTCTTTAACTGCTGCAGCCCTGACTTTTGGTTTAGCTGCTAATTTCTTCTCAGGAAGTTTTACAACTTCTGCTTTTACTTTAGCCTTAACCGTTTTTTTAGTCACTGGTGCAGTACTTTTTTCAACAGCGGCTATAACCAGGTTTTTGGTAGACTTTTTTATTTTTGAAGCAGGTTTTATCTTCGAAACCTTTTTTGTAAGCTTTTCGATCTCAAAGGCCTGACGCTCAATAAGCATGTCCTTTTCAATAAGCTGATTACCAAGCTTGTAAATCTGATCCTGTTCAGCAGTATCTGGAAATAATTTCTTTAACCTGATCTCAAAATCGCTAAGTACGTTCATGTAATTCATAAACGCATCGTATGGGGTTTCATAAGGATTGAAATAAGCATGAACAGCTCCATCGGAAAAAAACTTGGTCGCCATATAATAAAAATGGTCGCTTGACTGAAGGTATTCCCAATCCTTTTTTATCTGCATGTCTTCACTCTTATTAACTTTCGCGGCAAGGCTGTAAAGCTTGTCAAGTGCAGCTACCTGAAGCTCATTCCCGAGCCAGGCAGTAATGTCGCGTTCTTCATCTGCCCATGAGATAGGGGAAGGAATGCCAATTGCGGATACCGGTTGCAATGTATCAGCTATCTCAGTCGGAGTCATAAAACGGAAAGGTGTTTTCTTAAGAATAGTTCCCGGCATATGTTCCAGGAAATCAAAGATTCCGGTCTCTTTCCAGTTGTGTTCTCCGAATGTCTCATAGTCAAGAAAAATGTTCAGAAGTTCGCTTTTGGGAGCCAGCTTGTTTATCCACGATGCGTATTTATCAGCAGTAAGCGGCCATGAATTCCAATCACGGTTTGAAAAGCGGAAAGCAATATCATCACTCAAAACAAAGTTCCTGAGAAGAACTTTCAATCGGGGATTTATTGAATTACAATACAGAAAATTAGGGCTCTTCCATCCAAGAACATGTTTAGCTCCTTCTGTAAGAATTGATTTAAACCCCATATCTGCTACCCATGACCCTATCTGGTCAGAATAAATGAGTTCAGTATTGCGGAATGAGCTAGCTTCAACACCAAGGTACTGCCTCAGCATGTCTCTGTGATTATTGACCTGCCTCTCAAATTCGCTTCTGCTTCTCAGTGAAACCAGAGAATGCGAATTTGTCTCCGCAAGAAATTCCACCATTCCTGTTTCTGCAAGTTCTTTGAATGAATCAAGAACTTCAGGAGCGTATAGCCTGAACTGGTTAATTGCCAGTCCTGAAAGGGAATAGGTTACTTTGAATTTCCCTTTATGTTTATGTATCAGGTCAAGAATAATCTTATTGGCAGGCAGGTAGCATTTATCGGCTACCTTCCGCATTATTGATTCGTTGGAGTAATCATCATAATAATAATGATCATGACCCAGATCAAAAAACCTGTAACGCTTTAGCCGGAAAGGCTGATGAACCTGAAAATAAAAACAGATTGCTTTTTTGTTCGCTGCACTCATATCTTAATACTTAATTATTTTCAAGAACTCTGTTATAAATATCCCTTACATGCCGGGCTGAATTATCCCATTTAAGGCGAATCACCTCTTCTTTGCCGTTTTTAATAAACATATTTGAGAGAGCGGGGTAAGTAAGGATGCCATAAATTGCATCAGCCATGGCATCTATATCCCAGAAATCGGTTTTAACAGCATGAGTAAGAATCTCTGCCACACCTGACTGTTTGCTTATTATGACAGGAACATTTGATGCCATTGCCTCAAGTGGAGATATTCCAAAAGGTTCTGAAACAGATGGCATTATATAAACATCACTCATTTCGAGCATTGAGAAAACATCGGCCCCCTTAAGAAAACCTGTGAAATGAAACCTGTCAGTAATTTTCAGAGCGGCAGCTCTTCTCATCATTCTCTCCATCATATCGCCTGATCCTGCCATAACAAACCTGACATTATCCATGACCTGCAGAACTTTATATGCAGCTTCAATAAAATACTCAGGTCCTTTCTGAAGTGTAATCCTTCCCAAAAAGGTAACAACCTTTTCGTCGAATCCCTTTCTCAAAATAAGGTTCCCGGAAATGGTTACAGGTTCAACGGCATTATAAACAGTCTCGACCTTATCAGGATTAATATTATACTTATTGATAACAATATCGCGGGTAAGATTACTCACAGTTATTATTTTGGAAGCAGCATCCATTCCGCTTTTCTCTATTCTGTAAACATCAGGGTTTACATTTCCACCGCTTCTGTCGAAATCGGTGGCATGAACATGTATTACAAGAGGTTTTCCTGAAACCTCCATAGCAGCAATCCCTGCAGGGTAAGCAAGCCAGTCGTGGGCATGTATTATGTCAAACTCATTTTCCTCAGCAATAACTGAAGCAACAATGGCATAATTCTGAATCTCTTCCATTAGGTCATTGTCGTACCTGCCTGAGAAGTCGACCATTCCTTTTGTGTTTGTCTTAACAAAAAGGCTAAAACCGGCAACTTCCGATCTGATAACTTTCCAGAAGTCTTCCGGATCGGTGTAGGGTACAATTCTGGATGAAATTTCAATTTTTTCAATTGGGATCCTGTTTCCTTTAAAATAGACCTTTTTAAATGCCACAGGTGTTTTATTTGCGCCAATAAGTCTGACAACATTCTGATCTTCATCACCCCATGCTTTAGGGACAACAAAGATAACCTCAAGATCTTCAAGAGTAGCCATCCCTTTAGTCAGGCCATAACTGGCAGTTCCCAAACCACCAGAGATATGTGGAGGGAATTCCCATCCGAACATTAACACACGCATATCTCTACTTTGTTATTGGTTAGCATATTTTGTCTCAAGCAGATTAATAATTCTCAATACCTCTCCTACACTCCAGGCCTGCGATATTGATCCATTAGGAGCATGTGGTGGATTACCATCATGAATTTCTGACAGTGTACTTACGCCATGCTCACTCATTACGGCTTCCAGTCCATATATTAATTTTCTTACTTTCTGTACTCCCTGCTGACCATAAACTCTTAACCAGCCTTCACAAAATGGTCCATAAAGCCATGGCCAGACAGTTCCCTGATGGTAGGCTCTGTCTCTCTCTTCCTGCGTTCCATAATAAGTTCCCCTGTAAAACTTATTTCCCGGAGATAGTGTCCTCAAGCCCCTTACTGTGACAAGTTCCTTATCGGCTACATCGAGAACCTTTTTCATCTGCTCCTTGTCGAGCATAGAGTAGGGCAATGAAACTGCAATAAGCATATTTGGCCTGACAAAAGTGTTTTTTCCTTCATCATCATTTACATAATCAGCCAGATAGCCTCCTTTTTCTTCCCAGAAAAGTTGTATAAACGAGCTCTTTACCAATTCAGGCAGTGACTCATACTCCTTAATAAATTTCTTATCGCCAGCATCTTTTGCCATTTCCAGTGAAAAACATAATGCATTGTACCACAGAGCATTAATTTCAACTGCAAATCCTCTTCTTGGTGTAACCGGAACGCCATGAACTACGGCATCCATCCAGGTGAGGGACTTTCCGGGGGCATCAGCGTAAATAAGACCATTTTCCCTCATGTGAATATTGAAACCTGTCCCATTTTTGAAAGAATGAAGAACTGATTTTGCAGCTTCACCATATCTCTCCCAGCCATCTTTACCTCCATGGGCAATATATTGCTGAACAGCCCAGAAGAACCAGAGGGGCGCATCAACTGAATTGAAAGCAGGATTATTATCATCACCCATATTGGGGAATAATCCATTCTTCATTTTACCTGCCTGAGTATCGAGCACCTCTCTGTAAAGTGTCAGTCCTTGCTTCGCCAAAGCAAGCCCCGGAAGTGAGATAAAGGTGTCTCGTCCCCATGCGCCAAACCATGGATAGCCGGCAATAATAAGAGTTTTGCCTCTGCGCTTTTCAATAAATTGCTGAGCAGCATTTTTCAGGCAGCTTATAAAACTGTTTCTCGGAATTTTACCAGTTACTGTTTTTGTAAATTTCTGCTTTAAACCTGAAGTTTTCTCCTCTTTTGTGGATGCTGAGAATACTATTATATCACCCTCTTTGGCTTCAATTTCGAAGAAACCGGGGGTGAAGAGGTCTTCCGAATAATCATAACCCCTCTTCTGTTCCTCAATATATTCTACGCCACGGTACCAGTCAGGCACATGAACAAATTCTGCTTTTGTTGAAAACTGCATGTGCAGATAAGGAAATCCATCATACATTTTGGATTTTATTCCGTTTTCTATATGATCAATTTTTGTATTAGCTGAAAGATTGGCATGTGTCAGTTCATGTATATTCCTGAAAGCAAGGAACGGACGAAGTTGCAATTTCATCGGTTCTGAAGCTTCCAATACAGTAAACCTCAAAAGAAACTGCTCCTCATAATGAACAAGCATTCTTTCCTGTTTTAGAATAACACCACCTACCCTGTAAATTCTTGCGGGTATATTGTCGGCATTATAATCATCAATATATTTATGCCCTCTGGGACTAAAAAAATCACCCTTATATTTGATTATCCCGGTATTAAAACTCTTATCATTATTTACTACGGTTACATCGATAGTTGAAAGCAGCACATACCTTTCTCCTCCGAGTTCATCAACAGGACAAATAAGGGTTCCATGATACTTCCTGGTATTACAACCGACAATAGTTGTGGATGAATATGACCCCGCCCTGTTGGTCCTTATCATTTCTCTGGTAAGTGAATATTCAAGATTTACTACCTGCTCTTTCTCGAACTTAATGTAACTCATGTGTTTACAATTTGACTTTTAAAAAAAATGTCTACGTAAGGTAATAAAAATATTTGATCTGACCAAAACAGTATGCATCGGGCAAAGAAATCAATAAAATTTTTGAAAATTAGTGCCGGAATAAAAAAAGAATAACTTTGCATTTCAATATTTTAAAATAATTACAAACTAACATCTTACTTAATGAACAAAAGGATTTTAATCATCATAGTTGCAGCTCTTTTAATTGCAGGATGTAAAAACAACAGCGTAAGAATTTCAGGAAACTTAATAAACACAAATGGCGGAGGTTATATTTTTCTTGATGAACTGAGAACAGAGAACCTCTTAACCGTTGATTCAATTAAAGTCGGAGATGACGGATCTTTCAGTTTTAAAAGAGAAATAGATCAGCCATCATTCTACCTTTTAAAGATCAGCGAAAACAACTTTCTTACTTTGCTGATGGAACCGGGTCAGAAAATAACTCTCAATGCGTTTTATGATTCGCTTAACTATCCCGTTGAAGTTACCGGATCGAAGGGAACTGAACTCATGGCTGAGTATAACAGAAGCCTCAGGAAAACAATAAATAAACTTACTGCACTCAACAGTATCTACATGGCAAACGTCGACAGCCCCGAGTTGCCCAAAGTTATTGAAGGGCTTGACAGTATGGCACAAGGATATCTGAGTGAAATAAACCTGTATACCAAAAAATATATTGATGAAAACCTGACATCATTGGTCAGTCTTGTGGCCCTCTATCAGCAGGTCGCTCCAAGTGTTTATGTTCTTAATCCGGCAAAGGATCTTAAATATTTTGTAAAAGTCGACTCTTCACTTTCAATTAATTACCCTGAATATGAGCCTGTTAAATCTCTGCATAGCCAGGTACTTGAAATTACAGCTACCATGAAGAGCGAGTCAGGAGAAACTGAATCTGCCAGTGAAATGAAAGAAGCTCCGGAAATTGCACTTCCGTCACCAGCAGGTGATACAATAAGATTGTCATCAACAAGAGGCTCAATTGTTTTACTTGATTTCTGGGCAACATGGTGCGCTCCCTGCCGGATGGAAAATCCAAATCTTGTGAAGGCATATAATACATACAAGCGAAAAGGATTTCAGATTTATCAGGTTTCACTTGATAAAACAAAAGAGGCCTGGATGAAAGGTATCAAGGACGATAAGCTTGAGAACTGGATTCATGTAAGTGATGTTCAATACTGGAACTCTGTTGTAGTGCCTCTTTACAAAATAGAATCAATCCCCTCAAACTTACTTCTTGACAAAGACGGCAGGATAATAGCAACCAATCTAAGGGGGGAACAGCTTCAGAAAAAACTTGAAGAGATCTTTAACAAATAACTGCTTAATTCAGGAAACCGTAATCCTATTTTAATGAAACGTATACTTCTATTTCTTGTTCCTGCCCTGCTTCTGTCTGGATGCAATAACAAAAACAAGTTCACTGTCGAAGGAGTAGTAAATGGTGAAACCAAAAATTACATTTATATCAGCAGGGTTGATGTTGATAAACCTGTTTTTATTGATTCAATCGAGATAAAGAAAAACGGAAATTTCAAAGTCAAGGTAAGTGCTTCTGAGCCTGATTTCTATCAACTGGGGTTTTCAAGCAAAGACTTTATAACTCTGCTTGCCGAACCAGATGAAAAAATTATGCTTAAGTTTAACAATAAGAATCTTTTTGAAAGTTATTCAGTTACAGGTTCAGAAGGTTCTGAAAAGATCAGGGTACTTGATATGGCCCTGAATGTAACAAAAAGACAACTCGATTCACTTACTTCATTATATAAACAAGAATCCACAGGTCCGGGATTTGAGAAGAGAGGCGCTGAACTGGAAGCTGAATATACAAGAATCCTGAAAGATCAGCGCAGAGCGAACATAGAGTTTATAATAACCAATCTGGGTTCACTTGCTGCAATAAAAGCGATATATCAGCGAATTGACCCGGAAACATATGTGCTGTATGACCCGCGTGATTTGCAGTATATGAAGATCGCAACAGATTCTCTGAAGCGTGTTTATCCTGAATCAAAACATGTAAAAGCGCTTGCTGCTGATTTCGGGAAAGAAATGAACCTGCTATATTCCAATCAGATGAACCAGCTTGCAAAGGATCTTCCTGAAACAAAACTTGATCCTGATCTGATGGATGTTACAGGCAAGAGAATAAAAATGTCATCGATAAAAGGGAAGTATATACTACTTACATTCTGGTCTACATCTTCGAAAGAATGTGTAGAAGAGAACCTTCAGTTTAAAGAGATCTATAAACTTTATAGTAAGAAGGGATTTGAGATTTATCAGATAAATCTTGATGAAAATGAAACCATGTGGAAGTCTGCTGTCAAATTCGATGAACTTCCATGGATTAGTACGAGAGAAGATAATCCGCTGAATCCGGCTAACGCTATTCTTTTCAATGTCAAATCACTACCAACAAACTATCTTTTCGACAAGGAAGGAAAAATCATAGCTTCGAATCTTCATGGAAGGCCTCTTATGGTTAAACTCAATCAGTTGTTTAATTAATTGAATTCATTTGGATACGCAGAAAAAAATATTCTTCGCTTCTGATTTTCATCTTGGATTAGAAACCGGGGCGCCTCCTGTTGAACGGGAAAAGAGGGTTGTCAGTTGGCTTAAATCCATTGCCGGAGAAGCTGAAGAGATTTATCTGCTTGGTGACATCTTTGATTTTTGGTGGGAATATAAACTTGTCGTTCCCCGGGGGTTCACAAGATTTCTTGGCACTGTTGCTGAGATTACTGATTCGGGAATCCCGGTGCATTTTTTTACAGGGAACCATGATATGTGGGTATCGTCTTACCTTTCAAAGGAGTGCGGATTGATAATCCATACTGAACCCATTACTGCAATTTTAAATGGCAAAAAATTTCATCTTGCCCATGGAGAAGGCCTTGGAACCAGAGATAACGGATATAAGATACTCCTTTCAATGTTCCATAACAAACTACTAAGAGTTCTTTATTCTGCACTTCATCCAAGAATAGGTGTGGGAATAGGTCTGCGATGGTCTTTAAATTCGCGACTCGGAAAAGGTATTTCAAGAGAATTTTTGGGGGAAGAGAATGAGGATCTTCTGCGATATGCAAAATCGGTTCTTGAGAAGGATAATATTGACTATTTCATTTTTGGTCACCGGCATCTTGGCATGAAGTTTAACCTTATGGACAAAGCAGAAGTTGTCATACTCGGCGACTGGATAACGAAGGGAAACTATGCTGAATGGGACGGATCTAACCTGTCATTCAAAAAAATTGACTAATCAATTCTGTCTTCAACCTTGACGGTAAGAGTATAATATGAATAAAGGTCATTGATCTTTTCGAATATATATTCAAGCTTGCTGCCCGATTTTCTGGCCATATCAATTAATCCCATATTGCCCGTACTGTCCTGGACAATTGTCTGTCCCGACAATGATTTTCTGAAGAGTTCCTTGAGCCCGACTTTATCGTAAGTGTTAATAATGTCAAGCTTCTCTTTAAGGTGATCAACTTCTGAATTAAGAATAAGATTTCCGGTTGTCAGCGAATACTCCTTATCGATCATGCGAATCATTGCCACAGGCATTCCGAATTTCTCCTCAGGTTCTCTGCCCGGACTGTATTTTGCAACGTTTTCAAGGATTTCGACCAGAATGCTGAAAACTCTCTTTCTCAAAGAAGATTCTACATCCTCCTCCGCAAGTTTTGTCTCTGTAAAGGAGAGTACCTCTTTTCCTACGTCAGGAGTAATATGACCCGACCAGATAAGATAAATATTATTCTCACTCATAATGTGCTCAAGCTGAGACACTGACTTGCCATGAAATGTTTTTTCAGTTCCTCCCAAATGTGATCCAACACCACCGGAGTCAACTGTTTTGCTTAAAATAAAATATGAGTATTTATCATCAACGGGGACAAAGTCATAGTCGAGCTTGTTTCCAGTCTTTTTTGCCATTTCAATCAGTCCAAGACCAGCACCACCCTTGGTACTGAATTCAGAGTTACTAAGCATCTGTCTGTAAACTGATCTTATTTCACTTGTTTCAAGATTGTTGATCTCATCCAGTCTTGTTTTCAGGTCATTTATGCCTGAAGTGGGAAGGACATTTCCTGTTGTAACCGTGTAACCGTTATCTGTCTTGGAGTAGACAACGAGAGACATATTTGCATGTTCACTTTTATCGCTATGTCTTGAAACATTCTGAAGACTTTCAAGGACAAACATGAAAAGTCGTTTCCTTCCAACAAATCCGAATTCAGAATTTTCCATTTCCTTTTCCAGAAGCAGCAACAGAGGAACCGAATTTTCATTTGTTACAACGCCCCTGTAAACAAACATAAGGCGCTCCTTCATCATTTTATCGCGTATCTGCCGGGTTAGATTCATGCAAAGAAGATCAGGAAGATTAATAAGAAGCTAAAAATAATAAAAAATGATAACACTACAAATAAAAAGTTACATCAGTCTCATTAACAAATAGTTTCAGATCCTAAGAAATTGCCTTTCAGCCTAAAATCCTTCTACAGCTACTGCAAAGGGAGTAACCCTTCTGATCAATGTCTTCAACATAGGTACTTGACTTCATTACGCAGGAAGGGGTATGGCAATGAATAAGACCATAAGTATGTCCCAGCTCATGGATTATCTCTTTTATAAACCGTTCATTAAGAAGCTTTTTATCTTCATCTATTCCGTATCTCTCGTTACTCAGTCTGTAATGCGAGGCTATGCCTGATCTTCCATTCAGGAATGCCTGTCCGAAAATATAAGTAAGGATCGGAATGTAAAGATCAACACTGAAAAGCCCTATTGTTTTAGATGAATCTGAAGCGAAGTAAGTTTCTAACTCTTTCAACAGTTTTCCTCCGTGGTATTGGCGCCGGGGAGGATCGTAGTACTCACTGAGATCGAGATGACCCTCTTTAAGACTTACTGAAACCATGAATTCTTTACTCACCGATTCAGCAACTTCATTAAGAAATTCATTTTCGAAATACCCGAAGGAAACCAGTGTAATGTTTTGCAGATTCATTCAATAAAAAACATAGTAAGATGTTCAGAAAATGATGTAATTCGCACCTCCCTCCTTAATGAGGAGTACATCTTTCCTGATTGCCTTAATCAGTCTGTTTTAGACCGTATTTTGAAATTTTATTGTAAAGGGTTACCCTGTCAACCTGTAAAGCTTTGGCAGCACGTGAAATATTCCAGCCATATTTGTTAAGAATCTGAATGATATGGGTCTTCTCAATATCATCGAGACTCTCAGCGGAACTGCTAACCATCGTTTTCTCCAGAGGGAGGTCCCTGAGAGTTATTTTCTTTCCATTACCAATAACAATTGCTCTTTCAATCATGTTTTCCAGTTCTCTGACATTCCCCGGGAAATTAAATTCTTCAAGACGGCTAAGGGCTGCCTGATCAATTGTTACCGGCGGCTTATTCATTGAAGTACAATATTTTCTGATAAAATACTCCACCAATAGAGGAATATCCTCAACCCTGTCGCGAAGAGGAGGCACATATATATTTACAACATTCAGCCTGTAATACAAATCTTCACGGAAACTCCCTTTCTCCACCATACTCTTAAGATCTCTGTTTGTCGCACAGATGACTCTGAAATCGGAGGAAATCTCCTTGTTGCCTCCTACCCTGATGAATTTCTTTGTTTCAAGTACCCTGAGCAGGTCAATCTGCATTTTAATTGAAATTGTTGCTATCTCATCCAGAAATATAGTGCCGTTATCAGCCATCTCAAACCTTCCTTTTCTGTTGTACATAGCGCCCGTGAAAGCCCCTTTTTCATGTCCGAATAATTCACTCTCAAGAAGACTTTCAGTAAGAGCACCGCAGTGTACACTAACAAGAGGAAAAAACCTGCGTGCTGAGTTGGAATGTATCGCTTTCGCAACCAGCTCTTTTCCTGTACCGCTCTCCCCTGTTATTACAACCGATGAATTTGACTGGGCAACACTTTCAATCTCTTTCAGGACAGCCTTTATGTTTTCACTTTTGCCAATAAGATCTTCCACATTTTCCAGCGATACAACCTTATTCTTAAGTGTCTCATTCTCATCGGCGAGGGAAATCTGTCTTGATGCATTCCTGATCAGATGAGACAGATCATCCGGGTCAAAAGGCTTTGTAATATAATCGAATGCACCATCCTTCAATGCCTGAACAGCAGTATCAACAGTAGCAAATGCAGTCATTACAATAACGATTGAATCAGCCTTAATATGTTTAATCCTTCTGAGCATCTCAAGCCCGTCCATCCCGGGCATTTTAATATCAGCTAGGATGATATCGTAACTTTCTGTTTCCAGCATTAAAAGCGCCGTTTTGGCATTTTCCGCACTATTAACATGGTAACCATCCTCTATAAACCAGCTATACAATGATTCTCTAACTGATTCCTCATCATCGACTATCAGAATTGAAATTTTTTTCGCCATGATTTTTTCTCCTAAATTCTGATTATTGGTAGTGTTATTGAAATAGTCGTTCCTTTTCCAAGTTCAGATTTGACATCGATCTTTCCGTTGTGGCTTTTAATTATTCCATGAACAATCGCAAGACCCAGACCTATTCCGCTTGTGTCATGCTTTGTTGAGAAGAATGGCTGAAAGATATGAGGGGTATCGTCTTCCGGTATGCCAATCCCGTTATCAGAAATATCAATCTTTACAGTTTCGGCATCGGGATTAGATGTTGAGATCGTTATTTCACCGTTTTCAAGTACAGCCTCTGTTGCATTAACAAGTAAGGCGACGCAGGCCTGTTTAATCTGATTTGGACTGCAGAATACGAGATCGGATTTCGCAGCAAGATCAATATGAAATCCTAAATTGGCTATCCTGATCGGATGAGACATAAGCTCATAGGTGTCCTGCAAAATCTTATGAAGATGCTTTGATTCAAAATCTTCCTGATCTTTTCTTGAAAAATCAAGTAAGCCTTTTACTATCTCCCCGCATCTTTTAGTTTCATTTTCTATTAGTTTAAGATGCTTCAGGATTGTTGCCTTCTTTGCTTCATTAAGATCGGGATTGCTAAGCTGCTTATGAATTAGTTTTGTATAAACCAGTATCCCCGAAAGCGGATTATTTATTTCATGAGCAACAGAAGATGATAATTTACCCAGCGAAGCTATTCTCTCTATATGAATTAGTTCGTTCTGTGCTGCTCCCAGCTCTTCCGATTTTTTCTGTACCTTGTATTCAAGTTGTTGTGACCAGTTCTGAAGTTCCTCCGTAGCTGACTGAAGATTGTCGAGCATATCATTAAAAGCATGCGAAACCATCCTCATATCATCGAGCTGATTTGGTTTTATTTCCAGCCTGGTCTTCTTATTCCCGTTAGAAACGGCAATACTTGCTCTTATTATGTCGTTCAACGGATTCTTAATTTTTTTCCTGGTGAAAAAGATCAGCACAGAAACAAGCAGTAATGTCGAAAAAGTTGCAAGCAGATAGAACCGCGACGAAGATTTTGCTACAGCATTATCGAGATCGTACAGAGGAAGTTTTATCACCAGAGAACCCAGAACCTCATCACTCTCACTATGTGCGTGACATTCACTTGTCCAGCATGATTTTTCATTCAGGATCGGAGAGCGGATGAGAAGATGTCTGTGAGAATTGTCATTATCATTCATACTGCACTCACTGTTTATTTCAATTATCCTGTATGACTTCTCCTTTCGGGGAAACATACTCTGCAGATTGGAATGACAACTTATGCAGTCAGGATTGCTGTGTGTAGTTGTGTCAGAGGAGAACGATGAATACACAAGGCTGTCTTTGTCATCATACATATTCACTTCGTCAATACCTGACATTGTATTAATAACGTCAAGAGTGCCCTGAAGAGTACTTTTATTATTTTCTAGCATAGAATGATAGAGGGAGCCTTCAACAATGGAACCTATATTGTTCCCATTCTGACGAATAACTGTATTGAGGTTCTGCTCATAAACAGAACGGAAAATGAATCCGAAAAGGACAAACAGTATTATACACGAGAGTGTTATAATATAGACCACACGGCTATATATGGAAGAACGGAACCTGACATACTTCCCAAGAAATGTCAGGAATCGGTTCTTTTTAGTATTAACACTCTCTGAATGAATCACTTGCAATTGTGCTGAATATTAATCTACTTAAGTTAAGCTAAGGCAAAACCTATAGTCAGATAAAGTATTTATCTGAATTTTTCAGCAGCTCTAATTTAGGAAAGATTTCTGAAAATCCTGCCATACTTCATCAGGTAGTTCACGAAGTGGATTATCGCAGAATTCGCCTCCATCCTGCAAAACAAGAACAGAGCTTTCAGGTGAATTCTTTACAACAGAATGTGCCAGAAAATCCTTAAACCGGTCAAGCTCCTTCTTAACCCATGCAACTGCATCATCTGCAAGATAATAAGTACTTGTTTCAGTTTTCCATTCAGATGGTTTTACCTTATAAACCCATCCCATTCCATATGGATCGGCATTAAGGATTTCCGGGTTTTCAATAAGCCTGCTATTGGTATCTGTAATAGTTCCCGATAAAGGTGAATAGACCTTAAGGCGTTTCCCATCCTGCTCAATTAATGCCAGTTGTTCGCCTTTCTTAATAAAAGCACCACGTTCTTTAATCTCAGTAATTTGAACATCCCCGGTAGCATGAACGAGAAAATCACCCAAACCAATCATGGCATTGCCCGATCTTTCAAGGTGAGCCCATGTATGGTTTTTGCTGTAAAAGACTCCCTGCGGGATTCTTATAATTCCGGCAGACAGTATCCCTGCTGCCCTGCTGACACTCCCTTTTATAGATCCGCGCCTGTTAATCATAATCCAGAATGGGATTATCAACAGCAGAAAAGTTATGATTATTATGTATTCAATTCCTTTTGTCTCAAAAATATTTGTATAACTGAAGCCTTCCATTTTTATCTGATTTTATGTCTGTACTTATTTACAGACTGGTTAATTATTTTCCTCTTTTGCCCATGTTGGAGATTCTCTTAGAACCGGCAATCTGTTGACCACCCATCTGAAGATCCAGATTTCTGTAAAAATCACGGCAAGTGTTACCACCAGTTCCATCCATGTCGGGATATATCTGATTGCCGCATCCCATCTGAAACCAATAACAGTGACATTGAGCCTGTTAATTATGACGCCAATCATTGTAACAATAGCGGCAATCTTAACAAGATTAATATTTTTCTTTCTGTAACTGGTAAAGAAAAGCATCATAGGAAGAATTATAAAAACTATCATTTCTGTCAGATACCAATATCCTAATGGTGAATCGAGATATGTCCACCTCTTACCATGAACAAATACCAGAACCTGAAGAAAAAAGTATGCAAACATAGCTACCGAGCAAATTTTCGAGAGACCAATAACAATTCCGTTGTGTGCCTTATGGTTTTTCTCGCTTATCTGATCGGAGAAAACCTTATTGCTGATCGATCCTTCAAAAATAACCATTGAGAGTCCGGCAAAAACACTTGATACAAAAAACATAATTGGAATAAACTCCGAATACCAGAGTGGGTGTATCTTATCCTTTGCCATAAGGTAAAGTGCTCCAAGACCCGACTGATGAAGTGTTGAAAGAGTAATGCCGAATATCACAGCAGCAACAGTCATTCCCGATAATATTTTTCTGGCCCTTTTAGCTCCAAGCCATTCGGCTATTGCCGGAGAAAATTCGATAAGCTGAGCTATCATATAGAGCAAAAAATGCCATGCAACCAGAAAGAGTACCGAACTGGTGCCAAAGCTGTTACCTATGATCGGATTTATTACATTCCACGGACGTCCAAGGTCGAGAAGAAGGGCACCTGCATAGAAAACGTATGCAAGAAATCCGTTGAGAACTGTAATCCTGACGATGGAATGGTATTTCTTCATATTAAGGATGTAAAACATAAAGGTGAGGACATAGGCTCCACCTGCAAAAGCGACACCAGTAACTACATCAAACCCAATCCATAAACCCCAGGGAACTTCCTGTGTCAGGTTTGTCACTGCTCCTAATCCTTTCCAGAATCTTATGACAATAAGGGCCAGACCCAGTATGATTATCGGAATTGAGATAATATTAAAAGGGGTCAGAAACTTGCCTCTTGGTTTCATTTCTCCAACCAGGAAATTCCAGATGGATTTTCCATCATTGTCTTTAGCTAAAATATATTCAGATTTAATCATGATCTTCAGAAGTGAGGTGTTTATCTTTTGTTGCTTCACGTATTCCCAGTAAGATTGCAGGCCATAACACGAATATTGATGGTACTGCGTAAAGGAATCCTTTTGAAAGAGAGGGGTATGACTCTGTCTGAATATTGGTATTCAGTCCCAGTTCCTTAAACGGTACACCAGCCAGATAAAGGAAACCGGTCCCACCCGCTTCATGTTCTCCATATATATGATCTATGTATTGTTCAGGGTTATCATTTATTCTTTTCCTGGCCACCTTAATAAGTTCCCTGCGGGTTCCGTAAACCAGAGCCCCGGCCGGGCAATTCTCTACACAGGCGGGTAGCTTTCCTTCCTGAAGTCTGCCGTAGCACATATTGCATTTTTCGATTTTGGGATTAGCACTATGATATTCGAACTTTGGTACATCAAAAGGACAGGAAACCATACAATAGCGGCAACCCATGCATTTATCGGCTCTCCATATCACTGCTCCTTCCTTTGTTTTGTACATTGCCTGAGTGAGACATGCTGCAGTACAAGCAGGCTCATTACAGTGCATACATTGCTTTTTAAGATAAGTTTCTCCCTTCTCTGTGTTGAAAGCATTAACAACAGTACGGTGAAGCTCATCAGTATTTCTTATTACACCTGCCTGAATAGCATCTGCAGGTGCCGGTAAATTGTTAGCTTCAGCACATGATGATTCGCATGTCTGGCAACCTGCACAGAGCGTCGAATCATATAATATTCCTGTGAATTCAATATCACCTTTCTCAGAAGTCGCGCCTTTTAATGCTTTCCCGGAAGCCAAGGCAACACCGGTTACCCCTACCACCCTGAAAAAATTCCTTCTATTCAATGCCATAATAGTTGATTCTAATAATTAATACATTTCATAAAACCAAAGTTGTCTTGAAGAATCAATGAACTTTGTCTGGAAATCTTCCCAGACTTCAGGTCCGAGTTCTGACAGGGGAGCATCGGAAAGTTCGCCTCCATCCTGAAGAATAACCGTAGCATACATATTTGATTCGCCCTGCAGGGAGCTTGAAAGAAAGTCTTTCAGTCTTGAAAATTCTTTTACAATAAACTGTTTTTGTTTCTCAGCCATAAAAAGCAGTTGATTTTCTTTAACCCAGTTTGTAGGTTCGATCCTGTATATCCATCCTTCAGAATAAGGACTCGTATTAATCAGAGACGAGTTTACCTCGAGGATACTATTATGTTCTAATATCGTTCCCGATATCGGAGCGTAAAGATTAAGTTGTTTCCCGTTGTGAATTACAGACAGTATAATATCTCCTTTCTTAACTTCTTCACCAGTTTTTTTCATCTTGATCCGGGTAATAGCTCCGGTAACATGCTGTAGAAAATCATCGATCCCAACCTTCACAACTCCGCTCTGTTCCATGAAGGCCCAGGTATGGGTTTTGTCGAAATAAAGACCTTTCGGAATTATTATTGTTTTCTCATTTAGAACCTCTTTTACAGTATTCACAACAGGGCTGATAAGGGCCTTTCTGCCTCTGAAATATCTTAGGACAAGATCAACTGTAAGTACAAGCACCATCAGAACTATAAAAATTATAAACAATGATTTAAAAACAGAAGTTTTGCTCCCGGTTACAACAGGCTGAATCTGTGCATTCAATAGCTTATCAATGGCACTCAGTCGTTCGCTTGCCAGCAAATCGGTGTAGCCGATTCCGTTCAGGTACTGTTGACCGTCTGACAAAATCCATTTTACAAAAGCAGTCGCACCCTCATTCTGCGGAGTTAAAGCGCTTACTGTGTAAACATTATTGATAAGTGTTTTTGGATATTTTCCGATCCATACGCCTCTTGTAAATGCATTCAGGTCGCTGTAAATATCCTCGTTTGATTCAAGTATGCCATTGTTGTTCCTGTCGATCGGCAGCAGCTTAAGGTTTGCCGTAAGAGTCTGTTTCTGAAAATCGACAATGCTTACCAGACTGCAAAATGCAATTGCCATCGGGTTATTCTTAACTGCATCAATCAATTCACGGCTGGTTTGTACTTCAATGCATGTGACCGGCTTGTTGCCGGTTGAAAGAAAACCACTAATGTTTTCTGACATTGATTTGTTATTCAGTAAATAAACTTTTACTTCATCTCTGGCATCATTGGCAAGAAGCTTACCCCACCTTGGAACATCGGATGATGTGAGCAGATTTCCCAGAGCAACAGGAGAAATGCCCTTTTCGTTCAGAACAGAGAGGAAAGGGTTATTTTCATTTATTACAGGAACAATTATATCGCGACCGGCAACGGTGGTATATAACGAATTACCTTCCATCATTCTGATTTCATTTCCTCCGACAATTCCAATATCGTTGCTTTTCAGGCTGAATTCAGCGCTGTTTCCGGACGATATTTTTTCAACAGCAACCAGAGTGCCCGTATTTAAACGGTTATACTCTGCAGCAAATACAGAAGACAGAGTGAAAAGATCCTGATCGGCGAGAACCTTAATTGTATCCTTTCCTGCCTGATAGCTTACTGAGTAGTTATCATTACTAATTAAGGCATTGTGAAACAGGAAGAGGCTGAATAATAAACAAACTGCTTTTTTCATTTTCCTTGTATTATAGTTTATTCTGTTGTTGTTAAAAAAATCTGTGATGCTTTTAAAATACATCATCAGACTATTCAACTATAATGCCAAGGTTGAAAACGGAAGATATGTTACTGATTATATGTCTGTTATAACAGACTGTAGAATTTACCTAATTTAAAAATGTGTTGAATTTACTTACACTATATAAATATTAAGCATGTAACTGACTGAAAATAAATATGATTAAGGACAATGTATATATTTTCAACAGCTGTTGAATAATGCAACACATCTTTACGATAGGCCCTATTATTCGCAATATGCGACGATTAAAAAATCAGATATTTATTACTTTCTGAATAATTTTGCCTGTTTTCTTCTCTTTCAGCATAAGTTTAACACTGCCGTCGGGCATCTTTTCCTTTTTTACAAGAAAATGATCAGTATCAAAATCAATGTTCTCATTTTGTGATACATGTCCGGTTTTGCCCCGCCACTCAGAAATCTGAACAGGCTCCCATTGTTTTGATTTTGATGACGCGTAGCATGCGTCGATGATCGCATTTACTATATATCCGTCATAAAACGTCTCCCCGGGGAGTTTACCCTGGTCCATTGAATCGAGCATGTCGGTAAACATATCGGGGTACCCCAGTGCATGAACCTCATCGCCCACGGGGAATAGCCAGCCGGTATCACTTTCTGATTTTTCTGCTACATATTTGTCAGTAGCGCCTGTTGTAAAAACTTCAAATCCTGTCCTGAGCCAGTGGTCTAGTCTGATAGTCCCTTCTGTTCCTGCCACCTCATCTCTAAGGTCCATTCCGCCTCTGTAATTCCAGCTAACCTCTATCTGGGATATTGCTCCGGTTTCGTATTTTATCAGGGCAATTGCATGGTCTTCTGCCTCAATTGGCTTAACCTGGGTTTCCGCCCAGCACATGACCTCCACAGGCCGGACTTCTTTGCCGATAAAGTTTCTTCCGATTTCAATACAGTGACAACCCATGTCCACCAATGCTCCTCCTCCCGATTGCTTTTTATCCCAGAACCACGCACTATGAGGACCCGAATGTGCTTCGCGTGAACGTGTCCATAGAATGCGACCGCATGAACCATTTCTGACAAGTTCAATTGCCTTTAATGTTTTTGGAGTATAGACAAGGTCTTCGAGATAACCATTAAAGACCCCTGCTTTTTCGGCGGCTTCCATTACTTCCTTTGCTTCGGCACCATTCATTGCAAGAGGTTTGGTACAGAGAACATTTTTCCCTGCCGCGATTGCCATTAATATCGCTTCTTTGTGAAGAAAATTAGGCAGTGCTACAATTACAGTATCTGTCTCCGGATCGTCAACAGCAACCTTCATATTTCCCGTATACTTCGGGATATTCCATTTTGCTGCGAATGATTTTGCAGATTCTTCAGGAATTGAACACACATGCTGAATTATGTCTTTTCTTCTCTGACCCAGTAAAGACATAGTATAGAAGGTACCGATAAGTCCTGTACCAAGAAGGGATATTTTTCTCATTTGTTCTGAACTTAGAGTTATTACTTCAAAACAAATTTAATAAAAAATATGGAGTCAGGGTTCGGCTCCGCTCACCCTGACACCACATTCCCGGAACTTTTTGGATAATTAACCGATCCTAGCTCACCCTGACACCACATTCCCGGAACTTTTTGGCGAGCGGAGTCGACGTCAGAGCGAGCGGAGTCGAGCTCACCCTGCCCAACCTTCCCGGTCAAGATTCCGATAGTTTATAGCTTCTGATATATGTTCGGCCTTAATGTACTCCGATTCATCAAGATCGGCTATAGTTCTGGCGACCTTCAAAATCCTGTCATAAGCTCTTGCCGAGAGTCCTCTCAAATCCATAGCAGTTTTCAGCAACTTACCACCTGCCTCATCGAGCTGACAATACTTGCGCTGCATAGAGGAAGTCATCTGCGAATTGGAGTAAATTCCCTTTACAGATTCAAACCGTTTTGCCTGAATTGCCCTTGCTTTAATTACCCTTTCCCTTACGGCAAGAGAATTCTCTATGTTCCCTTTATCAGAGAGTTTATCGTAATTAACGGGAACAACCTCGATATGAATGTCAATCCGGTCGAGCAAGGGACCGGAAATCCTGTTTAAATATTTCTGTACCATGCCTGCCGAACACATGCATTCTTTTTCAGGGTGGTTATGGAATCCGCACGGACAAGGATTCATACTTGCTACAAGCATCACATTAGCAGGATAGTCGACAGATGATTTTGCCCTTGAGATCGTAATAACCCTGTCTTCAAGAGGCTGTCTCATGACTTCCAGAACCGACCTTTTAAACTCAGGCAGTTCATCAAGAAAAAGAACCCCATTATGACTCAGAGAAATTTCTCCGGGCTGCGGATATGTTCCTCCCCCGACGAGTGCCACATCAGATATTGTGTGATGAGGTGACCGGAATGGTCTCCTAATCATCAGAGCTGTATGATCATCAATTTTACCGGCAACTGAATGGATCTTTGTTGTCTCCAGAGCTTCATCGAGTGTCAGAGGCGGGATTATTGTGGGGATCCTCTTCGCTAACATTGTTTTACCGGCACCAGGAGGACCAACCATAATCAGGTTATGAGATCCCGCGGCTGCAACTTCGAGGGCCCGTTTTACACTTTCCTGTCCGCGAACATCCGAAAAATCTACATCATATTTATTTGCCTCACTATTAAAGATAGCATCGAGATCAACAGTAACAGGAGTAAATGTACGAGTGCCGTTGAAAAATTCAACAACACTGCCCAGGTTCTCCATCCCATATACGTTTAAGCCGCTAACGACGGCTGCTTCAAGAGCATTTTTAACAGGAACGATTATTCCTTTGAAACCCTCCTCCTTTGCTTTCAAAGCGATAGGAAGAACACCTTTGACAGGCTGAAGCGTTCCGTCAAGAGATAGTTCACCCATCATAATATATGATTCCATCTCACTCTTCGAAACAAGTTCATCAGCCGCGAGTATTCCCATAGCCAGAGGGAGGTCATATGATGAGCCTTCCTTTCGGATATCCGCAGGAGCCATATTGATAACAACCTGCTTTCCGGGCCAGTGAAAACTTAGCGTCAGCAGAGCCGAAGCAATTCTGTGCTGGCTTTCCTTCACGGCACTATCGGGCAATCCTACAAGAAAAAATTGTACTCCACGCGATACATTAACCTCAATGGTTACTGTTACGGCATCAATACCGGTAACGGCACTGGCGAAAGTTTTTACTAACATAATATACTGTTTACTAGCACTTAGGAAACGCAGTATAAAAATAAGAAAAAATAAGATAAAAGACAAATAACAAACAAATGAATGAAAGTTGGTAAGATGAGGACAATAAAAAACCCGGGAAATTTTTTAAGATTATCCGGGCTTAAGTATATTTATGCTATTCTACATCAGAATATTACGCGCATACTGTATACAGGTTGCAGTTTCTTTAACCTGATTAGACCATGGCTTTATCTCATATTCAAGCTCAATGTCTGCATAGATAGGCCACTTCTCTTTTTTAAGAAGAAGCAGGACATCAGATATCGGTGCTTCACCCTGTCCCCAAACCTGGTTCATATTAGCCGGATCAGTTTTAGGACCAGTCTTATCTTTCATATGAACACTTATAATACGTTCGTGATACTTTTCGATTATCGTATTCGGATGAATTCCCGTTGATCCAAAGAAATGACCCATATCAAAATTCATCATAACGGATTTTGAAACAGCAAGAATTGGATCATAACTGAATCCTGGAGTTGCAAACTGCATGTGGTTATGCAAGATCGCATACATTCCGTGTTTTTCAGCAAACGGAGCAAGTTTCTTTGCAGTTTCCTCACTGATTTCGTCACAAACTCCCTTTGCCCCCATGGCTTTTGCAACTTTGAATGCATAGTCTATCTCTTCGTCTGACCAGCGGGCTGGGGAGAATTTTACAATATGAACATCAATTCCGGCATCATTTACGAGTTTGCGGGCTTCTGCAACTTTGGACATTGGAACTGATACTCTCCATGCTTTTAAATCGGCAGCGTACTTTTCAGCTGCAGCTATCTGTTCGGGTGTCCTCTGTGGACGCTGGCCACCACCCTGTGCTCCAGGGGCCCCTGCAGGAGTTGCACCTGCTGGTTGTCCGCCTGCTGGAGGTGCTGTGACAAAACGTGTTGCTCCTCCGCCCATTCCCTGCGCTGGATTCTTTGGTGCTCCAAGGAATGTCTCCAGGTCACCGCTCATAAGTTCAATGTTGCTGATTCCTGATTCCACACAATATTTTACAATGTTTTCCAGCCCGGCAGGCATGCTTCTCCAGCTATATGTTATTGCGCCGAACTTAACACCTCCAAAATTAGAATCTGGTTTTGCTGCTGCAATAGCTGCAGCCACTGCCGGACTCTTTCCTAAAAGGTGCACAGGCATCATAGATACAGCGGCAATAGCAGCTGTATTTCCAAGGAACTTGCGCCTTGAAATTTCTTTTTTCGAATTATTGTTTTCCATATTCTAAAATATTATTTTAGTTGATTAAGTTTAACATTTACTATAATGACCATCCGTTGCTACTCGGTGCTGTATTTCCTGTTCCGCCCATAACATAACGTGGAATAATTGTAAAAGCAACGGCGGATGTCGCTGTTGTACCAAGAAAGCTACGCCTTGACAATGTTTTGCTATCAGGATTTTTTTGCCTTTTTTCGCCTGGCTCATTTTAGTTAGATTGAGATTAAAGAAGTTATAACCACTAAATTAAACAAAATCATTGCAGATTACGACAATATTTCAAAATAACTAACAGGTTTTAAGGATTTTTAAGAGTTGACTGCCGTAACAAATGTTACAAATTGCCGGTATATTAAGGCAAAAAAAAGCCCGGGTTATGAATCCCGGACTCAAAAAACCAAGCTAACTTAACTCTATATTGCTTTACCTCCCCTTTCGCCGGTACGTATCCTTATGCACTCTTCCAGAGGAGTTATAAATATCTTGCCATCCCCAACCGAACCTTCTCCGTTTGTTTTGGCTGCCTTAAGAATGGCATTTATTGTAATATCAACAAACGCCTCATTCACTGCAATTTCTATTTTTATTTTAGGGATTAGATCAGGAACGATCCTCTGTCCCCTGTACATCTCCTCAATTCTCTGCTGACCATGTCCCGATACCCTGCTGACTGTAATTCTGGTAATCTCAGCGGCGATAAGAGTCTCGCGAACTTTATCCAGCTGTACTTCTCTTATAATTGCTGTAATTAATTTCATTTTAATAAATTTAAAAAGTTAACACCTAACTGGGATTTAACATTCCGTATCCTCTTTCTCCGTGATACGCTCTGTCGAGACCTGCCATTTCATCATCTTCCGATGATTTTATCTTCACAAACTTGTTTATAACGAAGAGCAAAACAAATGTCATTACTGCAGCATAGGCAATTGCTATCAGAACAGCAAAAGACTGTACTCCAAGCTGGTTCCATACTGTCCAGCTTCCGCCTGCAGCCGATGCCGCATCAAGCATCCACGACGGACGGATGAAGAATACCAGAAGCAGAGCCCCAACAATTCCTCCTACGCCATGTATTCCAAATGCGTCAAGACTATCATCATATCCCATTTTGTTTTTAACCTGTATTGCCATGTAGCAAACCAACGAGGCAATAATTCCAAGTGCCATTGCTCCGTATGGCTGTACCACACCTGCTGCAGGAGTAACAGCAACCAGTCCGGCCAGGATTCCGCTGGCAAATCCCAGGGCTGTGGCTTTGCCCTGATGAAAGCTTTCAATTAATACCCATGTAAGTGCGCCTGAAGCAGCAGCAACCTGTGTTGCGGTAAGTGCCTGTGCAGTGCTTAACCCTGAACCGATACTGCTACCTGCATTGAATCCAAACCAGCCTACCCATAAAAGACCGGCGCCCAGCATTGTAATAACCAGATTATTCGGACGAATTACCTGGTATGGATAACCGCGACGGACACCAAGAAACAGTGCTGCTACCAAACCGCTGACGCCAGCAGAAATATGTACAACTGTACCCCCGGCAAAATCGATTGCTCCCTTTGCACCCAGATTAAACAGGAATCCATCGGACGCCCATACCCAGTGACAAAGCGGATTATATACAAGCAGACTCCAAAGTGCAATAAAGAAGCAATATGCTTTAAATGAGACCCTTTCGGCAAATGCTCCGGCGATAAGGGCCGGGGTTATTATTGCAAACTTCCCCTGAAACATGGAAAAAACATATTCCGGAACTCCGGCATCCATAACATTAGTGTCAATCCCTTTCAGAAAGAAATAATCAGAATTCCAGCCAAACCATCCGCCAAGAACATTTGAACCAAAACTCATGCTATATCCTACAACGACCCACAGAACACTAATTATTCCCATTGCAACATAACTGTGCATTATTGTTCCCAGAACATTCTTCGACCTTACCAGACCGCCATAAAACATTGCAAGCCCCGGTATCATTAATAATACCAGCGCAGTTGAAGTAAGCATCCAGGCAGTTGCACCTGTATCAATCGCAGTTCCGTCTGCAGCATTCAATCCTGTTAATCCGGCAAATAGAAATGTCAGAATTAACAAGTGTCTTTTCCATTTTGATCTCATAATCGATTTTTTAATCTGATAATTATTAATTAAATCCCGACAAATATAAATGTTTTTGGGGGTTCATTAATTTTTTATACTCTTTTATTCTCTGTTACCCCCTCTTTTTCATAGGGTCATTATGTTCATTTATATCTTTTTATATTATATCACCTCTTTTTAAGGGGTAATAACAATATTATTTATATTTTGTATAAATTAATGAATTACCCCTTAAGTAAAAGCAGACAGGGGAGAGCAATTTTGGAAGAAATAAAGAATTAACTTTGATTCAGATAATGTTAAACTCTTTCGGAAAAATGAAACCCACAATTTCAATCTTTACCTGCTTACTGCTGATAATGAGCATGATTTCCTGTTCGTCAATTCTCATACACTTATTACAATGTTTACTAGGATGCTTGCCGGACAGGGTGATAATACAATATGTTATTACAATGAAAGGGTTGATAAGAAAATGGGATCGCATGCCTCACAACTTGCAAAAGCCGTATGTATTTTCAGCCCCTTGCAGTATTATGGGGTACAACAAATTACATCGGCGATGAGCCTGAACTGGAGTTTTTCAACAATGTCCCCACTGTCTGGGATGAAACGAGGGTGCTTTACGCAAAGATCTGCTACAATTCCTGTAAATATTGCCGCGAATAATGGATTTGCCATACATATATCACCTGTGAAATAATCGATGCATTTTCTGGTATTGATGGCGAAAATAAAAACAGGGGAATGCGATGGCACGCCCCTGTATAAGAAACCTGTAAGTAGAAATTATATCTCCGATGCTTTAATCATCAGTAAATTTGTCTCTACGGCATCAAGATAGGTAAGCGACCATAGAAGGCTGTTATCCGTAAAGTACCACATTGCCCAATCGGGATTAATGCTGCCCTTCCATCCAAGATCAAGAATCACAGGAAGATTCTTTGCAGTCAGCTCATATCCCTGAGTATTTTCCATTTCTTTAATCAACCTTGTGAGAGCTCGTGAGAGTTTTGATGCCAGAGGTGCATCGCTTGATTCGAGAAGAGAATTGGCTGCAGCCGACCGTGCTTCGGGTCTACAGAGAACTGCTAGGTCATTTTTCCATTGTTCAGTTGTAAGCCCTTCCTGTTTAAGAATTATCTCTTTATACTCTTTCACAACATCTAAAACATCGCCGATCATTACATTTATTCTATTATCAGTGCCCGTTACCGGAAGTTTGTCGAGTGCCAACTCTATCTTATGATATTTACGTGCAAGAGTATAACTGTCATCAATTCTTGATTTCGTAACGCTTAGTGAAAGTAGTGCATTGAAGACAGAAATAAGAGCGAGCAGCAAAAGAACAAATACAGTATTATAGATATTGAAATTCTTGTTCTTACCTGTTACATATAAAAATACAGGAAGAAAAACAACAAAAGGAAATGGTAGTGCTATTGTAAGCGCTAAGCCGGCAAAAGGCCAGTGCTGAATCTTGAAAAACATTGCTGTAAAGACTACAAAACATGTAAGGTAAGTTACGTAATGCAATAATTTATTCTGATTATTACCTTCCTGCCTGTAATGATTAATCAGAGATAAAGGAAGAAATCCCAGTACAAGTATTGCCATTCCAAGAGTCAGCAATATGCCTGCCCCCGGATAGTGATTCACTTTAAATATCGCGCCCGTAAAAATAACAAGGGTTGTTAGCACGCCGAAAATATAGATTTTTTGTTTCATGACTCTTTATTTTTATAGATTATCTACCCCCCGCCAATACACGCTGGAGGTTTAGTTCGACAGTAAGTATGGTGCTTTTCAGAAGCTCCAGGGAGTGCAGAGCCGCAATCATTGTGTATGATTTGTCATTCTTCATCTCTCCCGGCAATAAATCAGAAGGAGCAAGAAAGTCTGATAATATCTTTATTTCCTTCCCTGCTGCCAGAGAATTTATATACTGTTTATACACCGCAAGTGCGTTATCAAGCTCTTGTCTTAATTGAGTTCCGGGTAACAGGAATTCTTTTACAGGTCCGGGATTAAATGCGTTTGTAAGCTTACTTATCTCTATATCAGAGCCTTTACTGATCTGAGCTAACTGCTCTTTGCTGGTTGCAGGCATACCGGGTTTCACTTCCGATGCCTGAACCATTTTCATCTCTGTTTCGGAAATCAGGGCTAACAGGTTTGTAGTGCTGGTGTGAAGCTGCAAGACCTGAGGGTTGATTAGAGAATTGTGAGCATCTGTAAAAAACGAATTGCTTTTCTCACGAAGGTGATTACTCATAGCCTGCTGGCTCCGGAGATTCGGGTAGTATCCCGCATCGTAATTATTCTGCAGGTTAAGATTTACCAATACTCCGGGAACAATAATGGCAAGTGTTCCTATTATTATAAAAATGAAAGTCGCATTAATGTTAGTATCTTCTTTATAGCTTATCCAGGTATACCATGGAAATACTATTACACCAAGAATGATGGCTCCCAGAATTATAAATGTAGTTGCCAGAGGCCAGTGCTGAATCTTAAATAACATACCTGCCATGTAGAATATCATACCTGCTGCACCAATAATATACAGAGGTCTTTTTGACTTGCTTTCCTCATCTTTAAATCTGTTTACCAGGAGTGCTGGTATGAAAAAGAATATTCCGAAAAGAACTGTAAAACTTAATAATTCGCCAGCCATAGGCCAGTGCTGAATTTTAAATACGGTGCCCAGTATCAGGAACAGACCAGTTAAAAATGATGAAATGAACAGAAACAGTTTATTCCTGCTGTGAGTTTCCTTCCAGAGAACCCCAAGCGCTGAAGGAAGGAATAAAAAGGCCAGTATAAATGCTCCAAGGGAAAGCATTATACCCGCACCCGGCCAGTGCTGGATTTTGAACAATGCCGCAGTTCCAAAAACAATTGTGCCTGCAACTCCTGAAAATTTCATAAGTGTTTTCATATATCTGTATTTAGTGTCGACTGAATAAAGGGTCTCTTCCTGTATCTCCTGTAATCTGCGCGGACCCATTTTACTTTTAACCTTCCTGTAAGCTTCAGCAAAACTTATTCCCTGCTGCATCTCAGACTCAACGTCACAACATACGTGATCGATAAGATCGTGCAGAAGATGTGAAAATACTATCTCCTGCCTGCCTATATCACGGCTTATCTGGTCAATATGATGTAAGCTGAGTTCAGGCATGGCTCAGGCCGGGTTTGTGTTCAACTATACGCTGCAGTGAGTCGATATACTCGCTCAATTCCTTAAGCTTCTCCGCTACAACAGAATGTCCATGTTGAGTAAGCTTATAATAGATACGGATCCGGTTATTGAAATTTTCCGCATCTGTTATGAGCACGCCTTCACTTTCAAGCTTATGTAATACAGGATAGAGGGCCCCATAGGTAAGTTTTATTTTCCCGTCAGTAAGTTCTTCAACCTTTTTGGTAATCTCATAACCATACATACGGCCGTTTTCTTCGAGGAGTTTAAGAACAATTGTTTTCAGGGAACCTTTAATAAGATCTGTTGATATCATGCTTTCAGTATATTTAAGTTTCTTATATACTGCAAATATAAAATATTAATTTTTACAAAGGCAAATATTTTTTGAAATATTTTTTGTTTGGAACGAAATTGACCAAAATGTTCACGTATAATATATGGTATGGAACGGTCGCGACCATTACATAGCGCCGCCATTCAAAAAATCCCGAAAAAAACATTAAATTAACAAATATTAATATCTTTGGTCAATTGGTTAAACCATATAGTTAATCCTGATGGTTAAACATTAATTACAATTTTCATGACTGAGATCGAAAAACAAACCGAAGAGAAAATTTTTGAAGCAGCAACAGATGTATTCGTTGATAAGGGAATGGATGGCGCCCGGATGCAGGATATTGCAACCCATGCCGGTATAAATAAAGCCCTTCTACATTATTACTTCCGGACAAAGGATCAGCTCTTCGATGCAGTATTCCAAATGATTGCAAAAAGAATACTGAAAAAACTCGCGCCTGTATTTGATGAAAAGCTGACTCTTGAAGATAAAATAAGGTTCTTCTTCAAAGAACATATTTCATTTCTTCAGGATAATCCAAAGCTTCCTGCCTTTCTTCTGAATGAGGTAAACAGAAATCCTGAAAGAATAAAGAAACTGATTGCCAACGTCGACATGGAGTACCTTTGGAATAAGCTATATCAGCAGCATAAAGAAGATTTTATAAAATATAATATAACAGAAGCATTACTGCCGCAGTTGATGATTTCAATTGCCTCACTTAGTGTTTTTCCTTTTGCGGCCAGAGGTATTATGGAAGCAATTCTCGACAAAACCGGAAGCTCATTCAATGAGTTTATTGACGAGAGAAAGGAGTTTGCTGCAGAGTTTGTAATAAAAGCTATAACAAAATAAAAAGTTCCTTAAGTGCTCTAAAATCCGAAGTGCCTTAAGTTGTAATAAAAAGAAAAAGACATGAAAAGAAAAATCCTGATTCTAATATTAATATGGCCACTTTCACTTTTTGGCCAGAAAATTATGACACTTAAGGAATGCTACGATCTGGCTGCATCATCAAATGCTCTTTCGGGTGAAAAAGCTGCCTTGTCGGCGATTACAGAACTTAAAGACAAGAATCTCTCCAAAGGATGGCTTCCTACTCTTGATGCTAACGGAAGTATACTCTATAACTCATCGGTAGTAGACATGAGCAGTGTACTGGGGGCTCTTCCAATCCCCGGAATTGCATCTGCTATAAAACCGCTTCCACACGAACAGTACAAAATAACTGTCGATATAAACCAGTTAATCTATGATGGAGGAGCTATTGAGGGTGCGAGGATGCTCGGGAAAGCAGAACTGAATGTAAACGAAAAACAGACTGAAGCAGATCTGTATAAACTAAGGAGTCAGATAAACGCTTATTATTTCAACATTTTGCTTATTGAGCGGCAGAAGGAGCTTTTGAATAATTACCTCGGGGTAATATCAAAACGTATCAGGTCGATGGAGTCGGCAGCCGACAATGGTGTTATACTCCGAACTGACATAGATGTTCTGAATTCCGAAAAAATCAAACTGACTCAGCAACTTTCCGAAAATGAAATTAGAAGATCCTCCATTATAAAAATACTGTCATCGATTACGGGAAAAGAGATTGAGAATTCCACTCAATTCATTATCCCATCGGCCGGCAACTCCTCAGGAAATGAAATTACGCGACCTGAATTGCAGATTTTTGATCTTAGAAAAGAACAACTTTCAGCAGGAATGAAAGTTCTTGACAGCCGGAGGATGCCGAAAGCGTTTGGCTTTGCAACTCTGGGTTACGGTAATCCTCCGGGGAGCAACTTCTTCAAAGATGAATTTGCTCCATATTATATTGTAGGTGCAGGTGTTAAATGGAATATTTTTGACTGGAATAAAACAAAAAATGAAAGAGGTATCTTAAGCATCCAGCAGGGGATAATTGAAAACCGCAAAAAAGATCTTTCAGATAATCTTTCAATACTTCTTGAATCAAAAAACTCGGAAATAGCAAATCTGAAAAGTTTGCTTGAGACCGATATGGAACTCATCACTCTACGAAAAAGAATTACGGCAACCTCTGAATCGCAGTATGAAAACGGAACCATAACCGCTACCGACTATCTTAACGAATTAAATTCAGAAAGTCAGGCAGTTATAAACTATGAGATCCATAAGATAAACCTTGCAATGGCAGGAATTGAATACCTTAATATAAGTGGAAAAGAGATAGAATAGACGCCCCCATTAGCCCTCGCAGGGCTATATTGATAACAAGTATAAAGCCCCCTTTAGGGGGTTGGGGGCCAACATGGAGAAGAAACAAAATACCAAAATATAGACAAACAATAGACTATAATAATATGAAAACCAAAACATTAATATTCCTGTCATTAGTCGCTCTTTCAGGATGTAAAAACAGTACCGATCAGGCAGATGCCTTTGGTAACTTTGAAGCCACAGAAGTAATTATATCAGCAGAAACATCAGGCAGGATAATCGATTATGACGCCACAGAAGGAACAAAAATAGAAAAGGGTTCCTTACTGGCATTGATCGACACAACTCTGTTTCATCTTCAAAAAGCTGAAATAAATGCAGGAATTAAAAGTGTAAAAACACGCTTGGCATCTGTAAATGCTCAGAATGAAATACTTAACCAGCAGATAAGTAACCTCATGGTCAATGTTAAACGCATCGAAAAAATGCTGAAAGATGATGCAGCCACACAAAAACAGCTTGATGACCTCACCGGACAGGTTGCAGTATTACAAAAACAGATAGATGCAAATAACACTCAAAAAGCTTCCATTAACGCTGAATCGGGTGTATTTGAATCGAGAAGAGCAACAGTAAATGAGCAGATTAGGAGAAGCAGTATCATAATGCCCCTGAGCGGAACAATAATTGAAAAATATTCTGAAGAGGGTGAAATGACAGCTGCCGGAAAACCCCTTGCAAAAATTGCTGACCTTTCCCTTATTAAACTTAAGGTCTATATAAGCGGTGGTCAGCTTGTCAATGTTAAAACCGGAGAGAAATGTACTGTAAGAACTGACAATGGAGAAAAAGGATATGTCTCCTTAACCGGAACAATATCGCATATTGCCGAAAAAGCAGAATTTACTCCAAAGATCATACAAACTAAAGAAGAGAGGGTTACCCTGGTTTATGCAGTAACAATTGATGTTGTTAATGATGGTACCCTGAAATCGGGCATGCCCGGAGAAGCAATTTTTACATTACAACAGAAATGATCGACGATGAAAGCTATTGAGTCATCATCGGTGAGTAAAAGCTTCGGAAGCGTAAAAGCACTGAACGATATTTCCTTTTCAGTAAATGAATCAGAGGTTTTTGGCTTCATTGGACCTGATGGTGCAGGCAAAACAACCCTTTTCAGGATTATTACCACTCTTCTTAAACCTGCGGAAGGAAGTATGAAGGTACTAGGGTTTGATACTGTTTCAGATTATAAAGAGCTGCGGAAAAATATTGGCTACATGCCGGGCCGTTTCAGCTTGTATCAGGATTTATCAGTTGAAGAAAACCTTAATTTTTATGCAACGGTATTCGGTACCACTGTTAAGGAAAACTATGACCTCATATCAGATATATACTCTCATATTGAACCTTTTAAAAACCGCCTGGCAGGAAAACTTTCAGGAGGCATGAAACAAAAACTGGCACTCTCCTGCGCACTCATCCATAAACCGAAGCTTCTGGTACTCGATGAACCGACAACCGGTGTGGATGCTGTTTCAAGGTCGGAATTCTGGGATATGCTGGCTAAACTACGATCTCATAATATTACAATTATAGTTTCCACTCCATATATGGATGAGGCAATGAGGTGCGACAGGGTAGCGCTTTTACAGGGAGGGAAAATTATGGCAGTGGATACACCACAGAAAATAAGGGATGGTTTCAGCAGAAAACTGTTTGCAGTCAGGTCAGCTGAAAAGTATAAACTGATAACTACGCTCAGAAAGTTTGAGGGGACATTGACAGCATATCCGTTTGGTGACTCAGTGCATGTTACATTCCTGAATGACCATGCCGGTAACGATTTTTTCGATTTTATGAAGAAAGAGGGGCTTTATGATGTACTGGTTCAGGAGACTGAAGCAGGTATAGAGGACAGGTTCCTGGAGTTGATGCGAAAATCTGAGGCGTAATGGAAAAAAAGGTAATAGAGGTTAAAAGCCTGGTAAAAAAATTCGGTAGTTTTATTGCAAATGACAATCTGACTTTTGATGTTTCAGAAGGTGAAATATTCGGATTTCTCGGAGCAAACGGTGCCGGAAAAACAACAGCAATACGCATCCTCTCGGGACTTTCAAAACCAACATCCGGCATTGTCAGGGTCGCAGGATTCGATGCCTATAAAGATACAGAGCAGATTAAACGGAATATAGGTTATATGTGCCAAAAATTTTCACTGTATGAGGACCTTACTGTAAAAGAGAATATTATTCTTTATGGGGGCATCTACGGGATGAAGATAAATCTTTTAAAGGCGAGGCTATCAGAACTTCTTGACAAACTTAAATTCAGGGAATTTGAAAACAGAGTAATATCCGATCTGCCTCTCGGATTACGCCAGAAACTGGCATTTTCAGTTGCTGTCCTGCATGAACCGAGAATTGTATTCCTCGATGAACCAACCGGAGGTGTCGATCCGATAACCCGCCGGCAATTCTGGGAGATGATCTATGAAACTGCAGCCCGTGGAATAACTGTATTTGTCACAACACATTATATGGATGAAGCAGAATACTGCGACAGGATTTCTATAATGAATGAAGGGAAGATTGTCGCACTTGACACCCCCGAAAACCTTAAGAAACAGTATGCTGCAGAATCGGTTGAGGATGTTTTTATTAAGATAGCGAGACCGGTAAGCCCCCTTTAGGGGGTTTGGGGGCAAGAAAGCGGAAGGCAAAAAGGAACTTAAATATTCTATATATTGAAGATATTAAAGCAGTTAATACTAACTTATGAAGCGATTTTTAGGTTTTGTTAAAAAGGAGTTCCTCCACATTTTCAGAGATTACCGGACTCTTTTTATCCTTTTCGGAATACCTGCAGCACAGATCCTTATTTTCGGATATGCAGTAAGTATGGACATTAAGAATGCCGGAATTGCAATACTGGACCTTTCAAATGACGAGGTAACACAGAAACTGACTGACAAAATTATATCCTCCGGATTTTTCAAAAAAACAGAAACACTCCTTCATTATGACGATATAGACTGGGTTTTTAAGAGAGGGAAAACTAAAGCGGTAATCATCTTTGAAGATGGATTCGGGAAAAATCTTACAGCAGAAGGGAAAGCGTCAATGAGCATAATTGCTGATGGTTCTGAGCCGAATACTGCAACCCTTGTAACCAGCTATACAATGGCAATTGTTAACAGTTACACAGCTGAGCTGGCCGGACCATCCAATCTATCAATGGCAGGAATACAGCCTGAAGTAAAGATGTATTATAACCCTGAGCTGAAAAGTCATTTTATGTTCGTCCCGGGGGTTATAACTCTTATTCTTATACTGATTTGTGCACTCATGACTTCAGTGACAATCACCCGCGAAAAGGAATTCGGAACTATGGAGGTTCTTCTTGTATCTCCTCTCCGGCCTATTCAGATAATTCTGGGCAAAGTAATGCCCTATTTCATTCTTTCTTTCGTCAATGTTCTTCTGATTCTTGCTCTGTCGTGGTTAGTATTTGGTCTGCCTGTAAAGGGCAGCCTGGTCCTTCTTCTTGCAGAAAGCATGCTGTATATTCTTATGAGTCTTACACTTGGCATTCTGATATCAACAGTTTCATCAAGTATGCAGCAGGCTATATTTATTTCACTTATTGGTCTTATGCTTCCTACGATACTTCTTTCGGGTTTTATTTTTCCGATCGAGAACATGCCTAAGATCTATGATTATGTGAGCATGATTATGCCACCCAGATATTTTATAGTCATAATAAAGAATATTATGATAAAGGGAACCGGACTTCTGTATATATGGAAAGAGACTCTTATACTGATAGTTATGACGCTTGCGTTTATAGGAATAAGTGTCAGGAAATTTAAGATAAGGTTGGAATAAGGGCGAAAAGACGCAAGACGCATGACGCAAGGCAAAAGAAGGATGGATTATAAAAATGTATTTGGTTTGAGCCGATGTTAATTAAATAATAGATTTTAAGATGAGAACAATATTATACCTGATACGAAAAGAATTTATTCAGATTTTCAGGAATAAGTTTATTTCGAAAGCCATTTTTGCAGTACCAATTGTTCAGATGCTGTTACTTGTTCCGGCTATTACATTCGAGATTAAGAATGTGGATATGACTATTATAGATAAAGATATGACACCTGAATCAAGGGGATTGATCAGCAAACTTAAAGGCTCTTCATTCTTTAAAATTGCTTACTCAACATTTTCAGAAGAGCAGGCACTCTCTTTGCTTCACAATAACAGATGCAATGTGATACTGCAAATTCCTGAAGGTTTCGGAAGAGACCTTATGAATGGGGAAAAGGGGAGTCTGCTAGCTACAGTAAATGCGATAAATGCCTCTACGGCCCAATTATCATGGGCATATCTTAATGGCGTGATAAGGGATTACAATATGGAATTGCTTTCAGCCAATATGAACTTTGCATCGGCAAGTTTATTGCCCCGCATTGAAATAACAAACAGGTACTGGTATAACGAAGAGCTTAATTACAAATTCTATATGCTGCCAGGCATACTTGTTATTCTTGTAACAGCAATCGGATTTCTTCTGGCAGGACTTAACATGGTAAGAGAAAAAGAGATTGGAACAATTGAACAGATAAATGTAACACCTGTCAGGAAGCACCATTTTATTATTGCGAAGATGGTTCCCTTTTTGCTTATAGGACTTATTGATCTGGCATTGGGTTTATTGATTGGCAAGATAGCATTCAATATACCCTTTGAAGGAAGTATTCTTTTAATGTTCACGGGGGGTGCCATCTTTCTAGTAGCAGTACTGGGTCTGGCTCTCTTTATTTCCACATTTTCGGATACTCAGCAGCAGTACATGTTTGTTGCTTTCTTCTGTATGATAATTTTTATCCTGATGAGTGGAATATTCACTCCTTACGAAAGTATGCCCCGATGGGCACAGGATTTTAACCTTATTAACCCGGTTGCATATCTGATGCGTATAAACAGGATGGTAATGCTTAAAGGTTCAGGCATAACTGACATAAGCCGCGAACTCTGGTCGCTTGTTATTATTGCTGTGTTTTTCTCAACACTGGCTGTTGGCAGATACCGGAAGACTAGTTAAATATTTACTAATCCTCCATCATTATTGTTGCCTTGACAGGCCAGTGGTCTGATATGTAGACCCCTTTATCTTTTTTGATAATGGTACTGTGATCAATTACCTTCATGCCTGCTTTTACAAAAATATAATCGATCCTTTGCTGGGCAGGATTGTCGGTAAAACCATTAAATGTATATAATGGGCCCCAGGGCTTTTTCTGAGAGATAACAAAAGAATCGTTCATTTGAGGAACACTTTCGTCAGGACCGGTAAGAATGGCATATCCAGCTGAAGCAGGATTCATATTGAAATCCCCGGTAATAACAAATGGATTCCCTTCAGCAATTTTCTCCACCTCTTTCAAAAGTATCCCCGAACTCATGATCCTGGCTGAATCTGAATCATGAGCAAAATGCGTATTGAAAAAGAAGAAATGCTCATGACTGTTCTTGTCTGATAGTTCCATCCAGGTAACAATCCTAGGCAGGGAGGCGCCCCATGCCATTGAACCAGGGATATCCGGTGTTTCAGAAAGCCAGAATGTTATAGTTCTTATCATATCAAACCTCTCCTTTCTGTAAAAAACAGGATTCATCTCACCGCTGCGTGCACCGTCATTACGTCCAACTCCCACCGATGAATAATCAGTAAGAGCCGAATCAAGATATTCATACTGACTAGCCAGAACTTCCTGCATACCAAGGATATCAGGTCTCTCTGCAGTTATATACTCTGACACTTGGCTAGCTCTGTTAGACCAGGCATTTACCCCATCTTTGGGATTATCATACCTGATATTCAGTGTCATTACCTTTATGGAGTTGTCGGACTGACGGCCACAACCTGAAATTAGCATAATAATAACTGAGAATATTATTGAAAGAAGCTTCATCATTTTTATAGTTTTCACAAAGATACTTATCAGAATGATAATAAGCACTACGGTTCAATTACAGCTTCTCATATTTAATGCTGAGGGCTTGTGTACATAATATTTATATATTTGTGCAATTGTTTTTCAATCTGATGCCTGATGTAATTAAACTTTTACCCGACTCCGTTGCAAACCAGATTGCTGCCGGAGAAGTAATACAGAGACCAGCCTCTGTGGTAAAGGAACTTGTCGAGAACTCAGTCGACGCCGGAGGAAAAAATATTACAGTTATAATTAAGGATTCCGGAAAGACCCTTATACAGATTATTGACGACGGGTCAGGTATGTCGGAGACCGATGCAAGGCTATCCTTTGAACGCCACGCCACCTCAAAAATAACTACTGCCAGCGACTTATTCACCATAACAACAAAAGGATTCAGGGGTGAAGCACTTGCCTCAATAGCAGCAGTAGCCATGGTTGAGCTGAAAACAAGGAAGGCTGACAGTGAAACAGGTGTAATAATAGTCATTAACGGCTCGAAAACTGAAAAACAGGAGCCATGCAGCTGCCCTCCCGGTTCCAGCTTCTCAGTTAAAAACCTGTTTTATAACATACCGGCCCGGCGGAAGTTTCTGAAATCAGACAATACCGAAATGAGGCATATTGTAAATGAATTTCAGAAGATAGTACTGGCTCACCCCGATATAAGGTTTTATCTTTATCACAATGATACCGAGGTCTATAACCTTTCTGCAGGAAACCTTCGCCAACGCATAATAGGAGTTTTTGGCAAACAGATTAACCAGGATCTTATTACACTGGAAACAGAAACAAGCCTTATAGTAATCAAAGGGTTTATCGGTAAACCGGAGAATGCCAGAAGAACTTTCGGAGAACAGTTCTTTTTTGTGAATAACCGGTTTATGAAACATCCTTATTTTCATAAAGCCGTGGCAGAGGCTTACCAGAATATTCTGCCTCCCGAAGCAATCCCTTCATACTTTATATTTATGGAAGCTGATCCTGCTTCTATTGATATAAACATTCATCCCACAAAAACTGAAATCAAGTTCGAAGATGAAAGGGCTATCTGGCAGATACTTATGGCCTCCGTGCGGGAAGCTCTGGGCAGGTTTAACATTGTCCCTTCACTTGACTTTGAGAATGAAGCATTAATTGACATACCTGTCAGAAGTTCCTCAGGGCATATTCCTGAGGCTCCACGGATTGATATCAATCCGCAATATAATCCCTTTGACGGAGAAGAAAAAAATTATGAAAGACCGGGTTTTGTAGAACGCTTCGAGAAAGAAAACACTGAAAACTGGGAGAAGTTATATTCATCATTCGAGAAAGAAAATGAAGATCCCGACAGGTTTGCCAGATTAAAAGACTCCCTTCGCAAATTCTTCCAGATAAGAAATAAATACATAATTTGTCCGGTTAAATCGGGACTAATGATTATTGATCAGAAGAGAGCACACGAGAGGATATTATATGAGAGATTTCTCAATTGTCTCAGCAGTGAACGGACAGTTAGTCAGACTGATATGTTTCCTGTGACCTCTGAAGTCAATCCTTCTGATTATTATATTCTCAAAGAGATTGAAAATGAACTTGAGCTTCTCGGATTCAGAATTCAATTCTCAGGAAATAATAAGATTACAATAAATGGAAGACCAGCCGGCAGCGAATCGTCAGATCCGGTTGAAATGCTTCAGATACTTGTTGAGGAGTATAAGACAACAAAATCTGATCCATCAACAGGGGCCAGAGAGAAAATTGCCTCAGCGATGGCCGGGGCCTCAGCAATACCTTATGGAAAAACACTGAATCAGAATGAAATGGAAGATCTTTTTGATTCCCTTTTTGCATGTTCAACACCTAATTATTCGCCAAAAGGAAAACCTGTAGTTAATATACTCACTCTCGAAGAATTGGATAAAAGGTTCAAATAGGATCGTGTGACAATTTGACTGATTTTACTTAAAAGCTAAATTTTGGCTTAACAATTGAAGATAACTGACATTGCTTAATAAAATATAGATGAACGGATACGGCAGAGGATTTTTCGGGTTACCCCCGGTTGTGAAGAATATTATAATGCTCAATATAATTATGCTTTTAGCAGGTTATGCGACTAAAAGTGTTTTTGGAATTGATCTGACAATGGAACTCGGGATGTATTTCCCAAAATCGGAAGTATTCAGGCCTTTCCAGATTGTAACTCACATCTTTATGCATGGGGGCTTTATGCATCTTCTTCTGAACATGTATGCCCTTTATATCTTCGGACAGGTACTTGAGAATGTATGGGGACCAAAAAGGTTCTTTATCTATTATATGGTCTGCGGGCTTGGTGCTGTTTTTGTTCATGAGACAGTTATCCTTTTCCAGTATGAAAAACTCATGAATCTTATAAGCCCTGAACAGCTGCAGATCGTTCTAGATGAGGGAACTGCATTTTTCAGAGAAGGAAAAGTATTTACAGATCAGAATATGCAGGACCTGCAGATACTTCTTAATACTCCGACGGTAGGAGCTTCAGGAGCTGTTTTCGGAATACTTCTTGCCTTCGGTGTTTTATTTCCAAATACCCAACTAATGCTTCTAATACCCCCTATTCCTATAAAAGCCAAATATCTGGTAATTGGATATGGAGCAATTGAACTTTACTTCGCAATGACTCAGCCAAACAGCAATATTGCACATGCAGCACATCTCGGGGGGATGCTGTTCGGCTACCTGCTGATCAGATACTGGAGAAAAACAACTAACACGCTTTACTAATGGGAATCTGGGACGAAATAAAGGCAACTTTCAGAAATGGGAGTAACCTTAGCAGGATCATATATATAAACATAGGGGTATTCATCGCTATAACGATCGTAACCCTGATCGGAATACTGCTTGTTAAGCCTGAAATTGCCGATATGGCACTAAGGCTTCTATCTGTTCCATCGTCATTATCAAGTCTGCTTACACGACCCTGGACCCTTATCACATACATGTTCCTCCATAAAGATATATGGCATATTCTTTTCAATATGCTGTGGCTCTACTGGTTCGGCAAAATCTTTCTTGAATACCTCGATCAGCGAAAACTTGTTGCTGTATACCTTCTGGGGGGCATCAGCGGAGCAATTCTCTATATCTTTTCATTTAATGTTTTCCCGGCTTTTGCCGGCTTAGTGGCAGATTCGGTTGCTATTGGAGCATCAGCTTCAGTACTGGCAATAGTTATAGCAATAGCAGCATATGTACCTGATTATACAGTACAACTCTTTCTTTTCGGAAGGATTAAAATAAAATATGTAGCCCTTGCCATCTTTGTTTTTACCTCATTCATGGATTTTTCAAATAATTCAGGTGGTAAACTGGCTCATATTGGCGGAGCACTCTTTGGATATCTTTATACGCTGAACCTCCGGCAGGGAAGGGATATTGGCAAAAGCCTCAATAAGTTTATTGACGCTTTTGCAACACTTCTCAAGCCGCGCAAAAAGCTAAAAGTGACTCACAAAAAAGCCGCAAATGAGTTTGAGTATAACAAGACGAAGACTGAACACCAGGCAAAAATAAACTCTATCCTCGACAAAATTTCAAAAGGAGGGTATGACAGCCTTACAAAAGAAGAGAAGGAGATGCTTTTCAATGAGAGTCAGAAAAAAAATTGACCTTCTGAATCAGTCAGTTTATACATGCTTTGAACCAACTCATCAAAAACAGCCCGAAGGCAACAGTTTTTATCCCCGATAAAGGGTAAATTCGTATTCAGTAAAATAAAACTTTGAAAAAGGTCATATATAAAGTCCTGCTTGTTGTTAATGCAATATTTGCACTTTTCCTTTTGCTTTCATATCTGGCAGTTCATGTTAATCCTGAAGACTTTGCTTTGCCCGCCTTATTCGGACTCGCTTACCCATACCTCTTGCTCATCAACCTGATAATTGTGATTATCTGGGCTATGCTTTTAAGATTTGAAGCCATTATCTCAGTTGTGATCATAGCAATTGGGTTTACCCATTTTTCAAACTATATTAAACTGGCAAAACCTAGTGGCGATAAGACAAACACATTCAAAGTAATGAGCTATAATGTAAGACTGTTCAATTACTTTGAGAGCAAAAAGAGTGTCAGCTCCGAATCAAAAGTTGTAGAATTCCTTAGTTCACAGAAACCCGACATCCTCTGTCTCCAGGAGTTTTATGTGATGGGCAATCCTACCGATAAGGAGAATTCTATTAAGAAAGCACTTGGCGGCAAGTACTATTCACATATGAAAGTAATAGGAAGCGGCAAAAACAGGTACTATGGGATTGTGACATACAGCAAATATCCTATAATTAAAAAAGGAGAGATAATTCACCCGGGGTCATCAAGTCTCTCAATTTATACTGATGTTTTAATCAGCAAAGACACTTTCAGAATATATAATAACCACCTTCAGTCTTTCAGGCTAAAGAAGATGGAACGCTCATTCATTGAAGAACTTACACTCCCTAATGACAAAGAGACACTTGCTGAAGTAAAGAGCCTGGGGGTCAGCCTTAAAAAAGGATTCGTAAAAAGAGCACTTCAGTCCCAGGTAGTTAAAGCCCATATAAACAGATCACCATTTCCTGTTATAGTGGTTGGCGATTTTAACGATACTCCTGTTTCATATGCCTATAGAAAAATCCGTAAAGGATTGAATGACTCCTTCGTAAGCTCGGGTTATGGCGCCGGATTCACATATAAGGGCAATTACCCTCCTAACCGTATAGATTATATTCTTTACGATAAAGCCCTTACAAGTACAAGTTTTGAAATAAAAAAAGTGAAATATTCTGACCACTATCCTATTATCGCGTGGCTCAGGAAAAGGAACTAGAAGGGTAATCTTCTGAAATCCACATTACCACCTGAAATAATCAATCCAACTTTTTTCCCTTTGAAATAATCAGGATTTTCTTTAATCACTGCCAGAGCCGTTGCTGATGAAGGTTCAATTATTATCTTCATTCTTTCCCACACAAAAAGCATCGATTCGATTATCGACTCCTCAGTAGCCGTAAATATCTCATCAACATTTTCTTTTATAATTGCAAAGGTGAGCTCACTGAGAGAAGTGAGAAGTCCGTCGGCTACTGTTAAAGGATTAACAGAAGGGGTCAGAATTCCTGTTTTAAGTGAAGTAAAGGCATCATTTGCATTAAGTGGTTCTGCTCCTATTACTTTAATTTTGCTGTTTGTATTTTTTACAGCTATTGATGTGCCGCTCAAAAGCCCTCCCCCACCAACCGGTGCAATAACAATATCAAGGTCATCCTTCTGTTCAAGAAGCTCAAGGGCAGAAGTACCCTGGCCGCATATTACATTAAAATTATCATAGGGATGCACAAGAGTTGCGCCTCGCATATTCATAATCTCTTTTGTAGTCCCTTCGCGCGACTCAAGAGTAGACTTGCAGAAAGTGATCTCAGCACCATAGCCGGCAACAGCATTCTTTTTAACAACCGGAGCATTTTCAGGCATCACTATATATGCCTTTACCCCGTTCATTGCGGCTGCAAGGGCCAGAGCAGCAGCATGGTTTCCGGAAGAATGAGTGACAACTCCTCTTCTCTTTTCATCATCAGTGAGTGAGAGAACCGCATTTAAAGCTCCCCTGAATTTAAAGGCACCCACCTTCTGAAAGTTTTCACATTTGAAGAACAACTCACAATTAAATTTTTCATTAACCAACCTGGAGCTTAGTACAGGGGTATAATGAATAAATGGTCTTATTCTGCTGTGTGCTGATTGAATATCTGGCAGAGAAGGTAGTTTCATATTATAGTTTTTTCAAAAATAATATATAATAAGCATTAATTTAGCAGAAATTTTAAATGACATAAATATGATCATATTGAATATCCGGGGAGTTCTCCTGCAGACTCAGTTAACAGATACCAGCACAGTTGATAATGTAGCTGAACTGCTGATGAAAGGGGGATTTATTATGATCCCGATAATACTTCTTTCATTGTTGAGTATTTATATTTTTATTGAAAGATTTAATTATATCCGCAAAAACAGCGTTGTAGATCAGCCACTTGTAAAAAGCATTATAAGCGAAATAAGAAGTAAACAAACCGGTTCAGCCCTTCTTAAAGCAAAACAAAGCAACACCTCAATGGGAAGAATTCTCGAAAGTGGACTGAACCAGACAGGGCGCTCACCTAAAGAGCTTGAAGGATACATGGAGTCGACTGCTAACCTTGAGATTTCGATGATGGAAAAAGATACAGGGTATCTGGGAATTATTGCAGGCATTGCTCCGATGCTTGGCTTCATTGGAACAATCTCAGGAGTAATAAAAATCTTCTATAACATTTCGCTGGCTGATAATATAAGTATAGGGATCATAGCCGGTGGCTTATACCAGAAGATGATTTGCAGCGGAACAGGTCTTATTGTAGGAGTGATAGCTTACGCATGCTATCATTATCTTCATATGATGATCGACCGTTTTTCAATAAACATGCAGCGGGAAGCAAATGAAGTTGTAAAAGCTTTTTGAGATGAAAATTACCAGAAAAAGACATTTCAAACCAGAGGTCAGCACCTCTTCTCTGAATGATATAATGTTCTTTCTTCTTCTTTTCTTCCTGATAGTATCTTCGCTTGCTAACCCTAATGTTATAAAGCTTCTGCTACCTGATTCAAAATCGGCACAGAACCTGAATAAACAGCAGGTAACAATTTCAGTAACAAAAGAGAAGAATTACTTTATCGACAATCGTCAGATTGCCTTCAGCGATATTGAACCCCTCATCAAATCACGAACTGCCTCTCTCCAGGAACCTACCGTAATTCTGCGACTTGAGAATTCCCTAACAGTACAAGACCTTGTTGATATCCTTGAGATAGGGAACAGACTTAAGGTTAAGATGGTAATGGCAACAAATAAAAAGAGTCTTCCTTAACCTTTTAACTGTTGAAATTTCATTCTTTTACCTAAGCAAAATGTGCTAATCAAAACAAAATAGTTTTTATCTTGCATCCTTATTTTTTAGCACCTTATCTAATTAAACACCTCTGGATAAATGAAAAACACTTTTAAAACATCCCTCTTAAATAATGGCAGGAAACTGTTCATGTTCGCAATTATTTTATTCTCCCCTCTGTCACTTTTTGCAGCAGGAGGCAATGTCCCCTCGATTGGACCAGTAAGAATTGAATTTGTAATATTCGGACTTATCCTGCTTGGGGTTGCATTGTTTCATAAACAGACATTCTGGGTTGCAATAACAGGTCTCGCTGTACTTCTGACTTTCAAACTGATTTTTGACCCGGGGTTTCATTTTATCGGGCACATCTTCGGCACAGCACCCTTGGGAGAACAACTTATGGATAAAGCTTTGCGCGAGGGTGAGTGGGGAATTATCCTTAACCTGCTTGGTTTATTACTCGGATTTGCAATTCTTTCCAAAATATTTGAAGAGTCAGGAGTGCCTGATGTACTGCCGAAATTTCTTCCTGATGACTGGAAGGGACCTTTCCTTCTTCTTGTCTTCGTTTTTATACTGTCAGCCTTCCTTGATAACATTGCTGCAGCTCTGATCGGAGGAACAATCGCACTTGTTGTTTTCAAGAAGAAAGTACATATAGGTTATATAGCTGCAATTGTTGCTGCCAGTAACGCAGGAGGCAGCGGAAGTGTTTTAGGCGATACAACAACTACAATGATGTGGATTGATGGTGTAAGTGCCTTAAATGTATTACATGCTTTTGTAGCAGCTGCGGCTGCATTTCTTTTCTTTGCCTGGTTTGCATCTCATCAGCAGGACAAATACCATCGGATTCAGAAAGACGCGGATTTGTCTGTAAAAATTGACTGGCTTAAAATTTTCAATGTTGGCCTTATCCTGGCTGGCGCAATAATATCGAATATTATGTATGATATGCCTGCCCTCGGGGTTTGGATTGCTATAGTAATTGGATCGTTTATCAGACCCGTTCCATGGAAGGAAATTCCATCCTCAATAAAAGGAACCATATTTCTCTTATGCCTTGTTCTATGTGCTTCAATGATGCCGGTTGAGGAGCTTCCTGATGCTTCCTGGATGACAGCTCTGGCACTTGGATTCCTTTCAGCAGTATTCGATAACATCCCTCTTACAAAACTGTGCCTCGATCAGGGTCACTATGACTGGGGTATGCTTGCATATAGTGTAGGATTCGGAGGCTCAATGGTATGGTTCGGATCATCGGCAGGTGTTGCTATTACAAACAAATTTCCGGAAGCAAGAAATGTACTTCTCTGGATTAAAAAAGGATGGTATATAATTGTGGCCTATATTATCGGTTTCTTTGTTCTTTATCTTACTATGGGATGGGAACCTGCTGATAATAAAGAACATAAAATTGAAAATTGTCCTGTTCCCGGATGCCCGATGGCAAATAAACCGGAAGCGATGAATATGCCGGGGACAATTGGTTATCTGGAGCTGACAAATAAAATTTAATTTATTCTGAATATTAAAACAGAAACAGTTGTCTGGTTGTTAAACCTGACAACTGTTCCTGTGTTTAAACAAAGTCTTAAAAAGGTGCCCTCGATTTTCCTATCGCAATCATCAGAAAACCAAACAGGCTTAATGTCTTGCTGCAAAACTATCGATGAATTACCCGGATGGCAGTTAAAAAATGATTAGAAATTCATTAGAAACTTCTTAAATTAGAATATTTGCCTCTCAAAATGTAAATTTGCATCAAATGATCTGAAAGAATGGAGAACATAAACATACTGATTGTTGAAGATGAGCAGAGGCTGGCAGAGATTCTGAAAAGACACTTGGAGGATTCGGGGTACAAGGCTGAAATTGCATCTGATGGTTATGTCGGAAAACACATGGTTGAAAAGAACAGATATAATCTTATAATTCTCGATATTAATCTTCCCCTCATGAATGGATACGATCTATGCAAAGAGATCCGTAAAACAAATCATGATGTCCCAATTATAATGCTCACTGCACTTGGCACAACAGATAATAAAGTAACAGGGTTCGACTCCGGAGCTGACGATTACATTCTAAAACCATTCGATCTAAGAGAGTTGCTTGCCAGGGTAAATGTATGCTTAAGGCGATCCGTAGCAAATACAAGAACTGAAAAACTCAGTATTGCTGATCTCGCTTTGGATCATAATTCAAAAACTGTAACCAGAGGCGGTAAGAGAATTGACCTGACAGCAAAGGAGTTTTCTTTGCTTGAGATCTTCCTGAAAAACAAAGAAAAACTTCTTACCCGCGATTTCATAATTGAAGAAGTGTGGGGTATTGATTTTGACCCCAGTACAAACATTATTGATGTCTATGTCAATTACCTCAGAAAAAAAATTGATAAGGACTATGAACCAAAACTAATACACACTAAGTTCGGATTCGGATTTTATTGCAGTGAAAAAGAGATGTAACGATGAATATAAAAACAAGATTATCGTTCCAGTTTACCCTTATAGTAGCAGTCATTCTTGTCTTTTTTTCATTGCTTGTCTACTACTTTTCGTATTCCAGCCAGCTTACAAAATTCAGGGAGAATCTTATTGACAGTGCCAGAAATACCGGAATTTTACTTTTAAATGTCGCCGAGGTTGATTCGTCACTGATGAAAAAGATCCATCAGTCAACAATTTCCTGGGAGCAGGAAGAAATAGCAATGACCGATTCTGCATTTAATCTACTGTATGGCAATAACATACGCGCCCTTAATGCAAATGTGATACGGGTAAATGCTTATTACGGTGATATTCACTTCTTTTCAATAGGCGAAAAAGACGGAGTCTGTTATAAACACCATTCACTGAACCGGACAAATTATGTATATGTCATGGCATTTGACAATACCCGGACTGAGAATCTGTCAGAGCTTAGCGAAATACTATTATGGAGTAATCTTTTCAGCATTTTATTGTCCGTTCTTTTGTCATATGTCTTCTCCAGAAACGCAATAGAACCTATATCGAAAATAATTCAAAGCGTTAAAAACATAAATTCCCTCAGGCTTAACAGCAGGCTGAATGAAGGAAACAGAAAAGACGAGATAGACCACCTGGCGATAACATTTAATGAAATGCTTACCAATCTGGAAATTGCTTTTAAAAACCAGGAAGACTTTGTGTCAAATGCCTCTCATGAATTTCGTACTCCTATTACAGTGATGATAAGTGAAAGTGATTATCTGTTAAACAAGGAAAGAAACAAGGATGAATATGTAACACATATAAAGGGAGTTGTAAACGACCTGAAAAAACTAAACACCCTTCTGAATAGTCTGCTCGAACTTGCACAAATAAACAGAGACAACATAATCAATCTGTCTCCTGTCAGGATTGATGAGACTATATTTAATGCAATACATGATGCAAAAACAAAATACCAGGATCGTAAGATAATACCGAGAATACAATACCCTGAAAATGAGAATGATCTGCTAATTAATGGAAATTCAGGCTTACTTACAATAGCCTTTATAAATATAATTGAGAATGCATGCAAGTTCTCAAATGATGATGTTTCTATTGAACTCGGGATTCAGGAAAAACATATTAAAGTAACAATTTCAGATAAGGGTATAGGCATACCAAATGACGAACTTGCTTCAATATATCTTCCGTTTAAAAGAGCCTCTAATGTGAAATTCAAGAGTGGCTTTGGAATCGGACTTTCATTAGTCAACAAGATTCTTGAACTCCACGACGCCTCCTTAAATGTATCGAGCATTGAGAATGAAGGTACAAGTATTGAAATGGTATTTAACCGTATTGATAATTCTGCGCTTACCTGATAAGTATTTTACCATTTCAGGTTTCTGACTCTTTCCATAGCTTTCAGCACATTCTCATGCGAGGCAAATGATGAAAACCTGAAATACCCTTCACCTGAAGGGCCAAATCCTGATCCCGGTGTTCCTACAACATGAGCTTCATTAAGCAACTTGTCAAACAGATCCCACGATTTAATCCCCCTGCCCGAATTTACCCATACATAAGGAGCATTGACACCGCCGAAAACCTTAAAATCCATTTTGGCAAGACTTTCCCTGAGTGTTTTGGCATTGTTCATATAATAACTGATTGTCGCCTTAACCTCTTTCTTTCCTTCAGGTGCAAATATAGCGGCCGCAGCTTTTTGTACCGGGTATGAAACTCCGTTGAATTTTGTAGTATGCCTTCTGAACCAGAGCTGATAGAGCGATTTTTCAGTACCATCGGAGCATGTTGCAACAAGATTTTTAGGGATAACTGTATATGCACAGCGGGTTCCGGTAAATCCGGCAGTCTTTGAAAAACTCCGGAATTCTATAGCAACCTCTCTGGCACCTTCAATCTCATATATTGAGTGTGGAATATCAGGATCAGAAATATAAGCCTCATATGCTGAATCATATAGAATAATTGCTTTATTCTTAAGAGCATAATCCACCCATTTCTTTAATTCGGTTTTACCCGCTGTTGTTCCGGTAGGATTATTCGGATAGCAGAGGAATATAATGTCAACTTTCTTTTTGGGAATTTCAGGGATAAACCCATTTTCAGCGTTACATGGCATGTAAACTATTCCGTCATAATAGCCGTTACCCAGATACAGGCCTGTTCTTCCTGCCATCACGGTTGTGTCGACATATACAGGGTAAACAGGATCCTGTACTGCAATAACATTATTATGTCCAAAGATCTCCAGAATATTACCTGTATCACATTTTGAACCATCAGAAACAAAAATCTCATCAGCCTGAATATCAGCGCCCCGATCGTGATAGTCGTTTTTAGCAATTGCTTCACGCAGAAAGTCATATCCCTGCTCCGGTCCGTATCCCTTGAATGTACCGGCTTTTGACATCTCCTCAACGCCTTCATGAAAAGCACGGATAATAGAAGGAGGAAGTGGTTGGGTAACATCGCCGATTCCCATTTTGATTACATCGGCCTGTGGATGTTCCTTCTGAAATTCACGAACACGTCTTCCGATTTCGGGGAATAAGTAACCAGCCTGAAGCTTAAAATAATTTTCGTTAATCTGAGCCATTTTTATACTTTTGTCGCAAATATATTAAAAGTTATTAGTCTACTTAAAACAATGAATTACATTTATTCAAAAGTAAGCAGCGAAAAGAAGTTTTTTGGTAATACCAATCCTGTGGAGTTAACTGAGAAATACGGAACTCCGCTATATGTATACAACGAAAATATTCTCCGCAGCCGGTGCCGCGATCTGAAAGGACTTATCTCCTATTCAAATTTCAGTGTCAATTATTCCCCAAAAGCCAACGGTAATCTCGAAATTCTCAAGATTGTGAGGAGTGAAGGTTTGAATGTCGATGCTATGTCGCCGGGTGAAATATATGTAAATATGCTGGCAGGTTATAAACCTGAGGAGATTTTATTCATAAGCAACAATGTTAGTGAAGAAGAATTCCGCTATGCTATTAATGCCGGAGTAAAGATCTCCGTCGACTCTGTTTCACAGCTTGAAATGGTTGGGAAACTGAACCCGGGTGGAAGGGTTGCATTCAGGATTAATCCGGGCTTCGGTGCGGGGCATCATGAGAAAGTGACAACGGCCGGGCAAAACACCAAGTTTGGGATCGAAATGAGTCTGATTCCTGAAGTAAAGAATATTATAAAAAGATATAACCTGAAACTAATTGGTATAAACCAGCACATAGGCTCGCTTTTTATGGATGGCGAAGCCTATCTGCAGAGCACAGGAAATATCCTTTCAATAGCAAAAGAATTCAATGATCTTGAATTTATTGACCTCGGAGGCGGATTCGGGATCCCATATAAAAAACAGGCTGACCAGCCCAGACTCGATCTGAAAATACTCGGGGACAAACTGTCGGAGCTTATTCAGAAATTTGTTGCAGAATACGGAAAGAATATAGAATTCAAGATTGAGCCTGGTCGTTATATAGTAGCCGAATCAGGTATCTTACTGGGAAAAGTTCACGCTGTCAAAACCAATTACAACATTAAATATATTGGAACCGACCTTGGATTTAATGTGCTCGTCCGGCCTGTAATGTATGATTCACATCACGATATAGAAATATATCGCCCAAATGTAACTCCGTCGCTGAAAGAAGAAACCGTCAGAATAGTTGGAAATATCTGTGAAACGGGCGATATAATTGCCAAAGACCGTAAACTTCCTGAAATATTTGAAAATGATGTACTTGGCGTTCTTGACAGCGGTGCTTACGGCTATTCGATGAGTTCAAATTACAACAACCGTCTTCGTCCTGTTGAAATACTAATTGATACCGATGGCAATCCAAGGCTTATTCGCAGAAGAGACACTCTTGATGACATCGTAAGAAATTTTATACTATAGAAATTCCCCAATATCAGATAATAATGGAAAAAAATAGTTTTGTCAAGATGCACGGGCTGGGCAATGAGTATATTGTGCTTGACAGCTCAAATATTGATTTTCAACTCACCAAACGGGCAATAATACGCCTGTGCAATATACATTTCGGAATCGGTTCAGATGGTATTGTAATGAAAGTTCCATCTTCAAAAGCAGATTTCGGTTTCAGAGTTTATAATCCTGATGGTTCGGAGGCAGAGAAAAGCGGAAACGGGCTTAGAATCTTTTGTAAATACCTGTATGATTACGGATTTACAAAGAAGAGGGAGTTCTCTGTTGAAACTCTCAAAGATGTTGTTTTTGCCGAAGTCGTTGAAGAAAAAGCAGGAAAAGCAATGCTTATAAAGGTAGAAATGGGCAAGGCAATCTTTACATCGCGTGAGATCCCTGTTGATTCTGATCTTCCTGAATTCATAAGCCAGAAAATAATGGCAGGAGACAAAGAATACGAAGTAAATTGTGTTTCGGTAGGGAATCCGCATTGTGTCGTAATCAAACAGGAACTTGATGAAAAAGAGATCCGCACTTACGGACCTCTGCTTGAAAATCACCCAATGTTTCCAAATCGCATCAATGTTCAGTTTGCCAAGGTACTTTCCGACCATGATGCTCAGATCCTGATCTGGGAACGCGGAGCAGGTTTTACTCTGGCATCAGGCAGTTCGTCATGTGCCGCATCATCTGTTCTTGTTAAAAAAGGCTTAATAAAAGGCGATCTTACAATGCATATGCAGGGAGGAACATTAAAAATTGATATTGATAAGGAATGGAACATCCGCATGACCGGCGAAGTAAGGGAAATTGCAAAGGGAGTATTAGGTACAGAAGTAATTGAGGATATTAACAAAGTATTCTGATCTGAATGAGGCATATATGTCACAAAAAAAAAAGTTAGTCCAATATATAAAAAAAGGGTTGAAATATTGTATTCAAGTTCTAATAATGAGGTGAATAGATTATTTTTGCAGAATGGAAGTACTTATTTTAGGATTATTAATCCTACTCAACGGCTTTTTTGCTTTATCTGAAATTGCACTTGTCTCGAGCAAAAGGTCAAGACTGGAGCAGTTGAAGTCGGATGGCCGGACTGGTGCAAAAACGGCTCTGAAATTACTTGAAAATTCAGGAAACTTTTTATCGTCAGTGCAGGTTGGGATTACCTTAATTGGAATTATAACCGGAGTCTACGGGGGTTTGAGTATTGCAGAAGATATAACGCCAATATTTCAGAAGATTAGTTTTCTGGAAAAATCTGCAAATGAAATAGCTCTGGCAACAACAATCATAATAATAACCTACTTCTCAATTGTTATTGGCGAGCTGGTCCCAAAGACAATAGCACTTAGTAAGCCCGAAAAAATAGCAATCAGAATCGCAGCTCCTATTTACTGGTTCAGCAAGTTGTTTTATCCCTTCGTTAAACTACTTTCTGTGTCCACTAATTTGATTAACAGCATGATCGGAATTCAGAAACAGTCAGAAAATATTACAGAGGCAGAATTAAGACAGATGATAAAAATTGCCTCCCATGAGGGGGTGATTGAAAAAGAGCAAAATCTGATTCATGAGAAAGTTTTTTACTTCTCCGATAAAAAGGCAAAACACATTATGACGCATCGCACAGATGTTGAATGGATTGATTTAACGGCACCCTTCGAAGTAATAGAATCTTCGATTTTAAAAGCACAGCATAGTAAAGTAATTTGTTGTAATAAAGATCCTGACAATTTTATCGGGATTCTGGTCATTAAAGACTATTTGGTATCTCTTAATTCAGGCGATTCAGTAGTAATAAATGATTTATTGGTCCAGCCGCTAATTGTCCCGGAGAATACAGATGCACGTAAAGTTCTTGATTTAATCAAACAGAAACAGGTTCATTTTTGCATCGTGGTGAATGAGTATGGGAGTTTAGAAGGGATTATCACACTGCATGACATAATGGAGAACATTATCGGTGAGATGCCCGAAGAGGGAGAGGTTTATGAACCTGATATTTTTATTCGTGAAGACAAGTCAGTATTAGTAAGTGGAGAAGCCCCTGTTGAAATACTGGATGGAGTTATTGAGGGGTTTATTATCGACTTCGAAAAGATTGATTATTCAACTGTTGCCGGATTTGTTATTAGCAACATTAATAAAATGCCTCAGATAGGAGACAAATTTCGTTATAAACAATACGAGATAGAAATTGTTGATATTGACGGGAACAGAGTGGATAAAATATTAATAAGCAAAAAATAAAATCAGAAGGTTGGTGACTAATCAGTATTAAATAATCAAGACGGAAGGCGGGAGTCAGGAGTCAGGAGTCGGAAGTTAAAAAAAGTAAGCAAAACCAGGATAAAATGCAAATTTGAAGTGGCATGAAGCAATGGTGTATTGAAAAAATACATTGTTTAAACTTCGGACTTCCGACTGATTAGTTACTAATAGATAAATCATCTGTTTTTTTTTTGCGATTTTTTAGCAATTCCATTAATAAGATTATTAAAGCAATCATAAATATTGCCATAAAAGCCAGAATGCCTGCTATTATTCTCATTTAAAAAGTATTATTGTATTATTTCAGTCAGAGATATGAAAGACCTTTCAGATATTGCCTTGCTGGCCACTAAATTTAGGGTTTCGTTCGAAGAACAAAATGATATTCCTATGCCACAGTCTTTTACCATACAAATGTCGCCTTCTCCATCGCCAATTGCTATGATGTTCTTAATGTCAATTTTATATCTGCCCGCAATTTCCCTCATAGCATTTGATTTACAGAAATCATGATTACATCTGCTCTCCTTTGTTTTTATAAAAACAGATGGAATTTTTACTTCTCCTGTTGCAATACTGTTCGAAAATTCCAATTCATTCGCGATAGAAAAATCAAGACCAAACTTGTTTACTAAATGATTTGTGATACAGTCATAACTATCACTAATTATACCAATGACATATCCGTTGCTCTTAAATATTTTAATAACATTCTCAAAGTCATGAGTAACAGGAATGCCATCTGCCACTTCCAGTAACTGTTTAATATTTAGCCCTTTTATCAATTTTGCAATCAGTTTGGTACGTGTATATGGATTACTATTTTCAGTTACAATTGATATAAGTTTATCTTTAAATTTAAACTTTTCAGCTAACATTGTGATGAAACTTTGATGTAGGATTGTGTTATCCATATCAAAAATCAGCATTTTCTTCAAGCCCTGAACACTCTCCTTGATAGCAAAATCCATCTGGTCTCTTATTATGGATATATTCTCAAGTACCTCAAGATTTGATTGTTTAATTAATTCGGCACGTCTGAGAATCGATCTTGACACCTCGTGCGACATTTTGGCAAGTTGTTCCCACGATTGCATCCGGTTTTCAATATATCCAAGGTCTACCTCGCATATTCTTGCTTCAATATGGTACATATCAATGAGAAGACCTATATCTACGCCATAATCATTTTCAAAAATTACTTTTTCAAAAAAAGATTTCCTGCCAGCAATCATGCCACTTAAAGGTTGTGAGAAATGTGCAAGTTCAGGGAATAATATGCTCAGCAATGGCTTTGCGACCAACTCAGTTACCCTGCCGGCCTGCCTGTTAAAAAATGACTTTACAAAATCTGCCTGACCTGAAACGATTGGTCCGGCCAGAATATCAATAATATCGGAAGGATATGTTGTTATATCTGCGTCCAGATATACAATGATCTCGTTATTGGCGAGTAGCATTCCATCACGCATGGAGGCTCCTTTTCCTAATTTTGTGCTCGTATAGACCTTTACCTTGTCACTTTTTGCATTTGTAATTGTATTGTCAAGCGATTTATCATCAATAACCAGAATTTCATTAACTGAATTTGTATTTTTTACAAGTTCAATAACCTGCGCAATTGTATTCTGTTCATTAAGAGTCGGTATAATTACGGTAATCATTTTCAATGTAGTTATTTAAGAAAAAAAAACCTCTCCACCATAAAATAACATTAAATACTTCTAAGGCGAAAGAATAGTTAACAAATACAAATGGCAATTTACCTTTAATAACCACCACGAGTATTAAAGCGGGATTAGAATCTGATTAGAAATTCATAAGACTCAGGTGAGATGGAGTTGATTGAACTGAAAATCCCGATATAATCGCGTCTTTTATTCAGAAGAAATAGCTAAAATATAAAAAGCTGCCTTTGACAAGGCAGCTTTTTATATAAATTTGATTAAGAAGCCTAGAAAAGACTGTAAGCAACTGTAATACCAGCAAGAACAACGGATACCATCGACATCAGTTTGATGAGGATGTTAAGAGCCGGCCCTGAAGTATCTTTGAAAGGATCGCCAACTGTGTCACCAACGACACTTGCCTTATGACATTCGCTTTTCTTGCCACCCAGATTTCCTCTTTCAATATATTTTTTAGCATTATCCCATGCACCGCCTGAGTTGTTAAGCATGCTGGCGAGCGTAAACCCGGTTGTCATACCTCCTGCAAGAAGACCTACAATACCCGGGACACCAAATAAAAGACCAACGAGGAATGGAACCGCGATAGCCATCAACGCCGGAACCATCATCTCTTTCTGAGCACCCGCTGTTGAAATCTCAACGCATTTTGCATACTCTGGTTTTCCTGTACCATCCATGATACCCGGAATTTCGCGGAACTGACGTCTGACTTCTTCAACCATCTTTCCTGCAGCACGTCCGACAGCTTTCATACTCATAGCGCTGAAAACGAATGCCATCATGGCACCGATGAATATGCCACCCAGAAGAATTGGATTGAAAAGTGACAGATCATAAGCTGTAACAAAATCTTTTATTGTTGCAGTTGAAAGATGAACTGCTGTCTGTCCATCCTGAACAGAAGGCATTGTATTACTATAGAATAATGTATCACCTATCTGCTTAAACCCTTCAGGAGCTTTATCAGCAAGCCTTCCAAGCCAGAGTTTAACCTCTTCCATGTAAGCCGCCATAAGAGCCAGAGCTGTAAGAGCTGCAGAACCAATGGCAAATCCTTTTCCGGTTGCAGCAGTAGTGTTGCCTAATCCGTCAAGAGCGTCTGTTCTCTCTCTTACTTCTTCAGGAAGGTTTGCCATCTCTGCGTTTCCACCTGCGTTGTCGGCGATTGGTCCGAAAGCATCAGTAGCAAGTGTGATACCTAATGTTGAGAGCATACCTACTGCGGCAAAACCGATACCATATACACCCATAGCAAAGTTTTCGAAACCACCTGCAAAACCAAATGCAGCGATTATACCAGCAACTATTGTAAGAACAGGAACCCAGGTTGAGAACATTCCAACTGCCATACCTTCAATGATAACGGTAGCCGGACCCTGCTGAGCTTGTTTTGCAATTCCCTGTGTCGGCTTGTATCCGTCTGAGGTAAAATATTCTGTTGACTGTCCGATTATTACACCGGCAAGTAATCCTGAAACAACTGAGCCAAACACACCCCAGGTAATCCATCCTGTGAATGCCATAACAGCAAGAGCAACCAGAATAAAGGCTGAGCTGCCACCTGTTCCAAGTAACAATGCATTCAAAAGATTTTTAGGCGTTGCCGATTCTTTTGCTCTAACAAGATATACACCAGCAATTGAAAGCAAAATACCGATTGCAGAAACAATCATAGGAGCAATAACGGCTTTCATCTGGGCATCAGCACTTCCGGTCACAATAGGAAGAGCTGCTCCGAGAGCTGCTGTTGCAAGAATAGAGCCTGCATATGATTCGTAAAGGTCAGCGCCCATACCGGCAACATCGCCAACGTTATCACCTACGTTATCTGCAATTGTAGCAGGGTTACGTGGATCGTCTTCAGGTATGCCAGCCTCAACTTTACCAACAAGGTCAGCACCTACGTCAGCAGCTTTTGTAAAGATACCGCCGCCAACACGTGCAAACAGAGCCTGGGTTGATGCACCCATACCGAATGTAAGCATAACTGCGGTTATTTCTATGAGTTTCTCATGTTCAGTAGTTCCGGATTGAACAAATGTAAGTCCAAGGAATCTTACTCCTTCAGCCATATGTTCCGGTGTAAAAACGACATTGTTAAGGAGAACGAACCATAGAGCAATATCAAGAAGTCCGAAACCAACTACAACAAGACCCATAACTGCGCCGCTTCGTAAAGCTACCTGCAAACCCTTGTTAAGTGATTTAGAAGCAGCCCATGCTGTCCTGTTCGAAGCAAATGTTGCAGTTTTCATTCCAAGATAACCGCAAAGTCCTGAGAAAAATCCCCCCGTAAGGAAGGCAATCGGGACGAATGGGTTCTGAACTCCCATGTAAGCGAGTATGGTTAAAAGGACAACAAGGATTAAAAACACCTTGGTTACTACTATATACTGACGTCGAAGGTAAGCCATAGCTCCCTCCCTGACATACTCAGCAATCTCTTTCATTCTGTCTGTTCCCTCTTCCTGAGCTTTCATGCTCTTGTAAAAGATCCAGGCAAATAACAGTGCGAAGAGCGCTGAAATCGGCACAATCCAAAAAATACTACTAATCATGATATTTGTTATTAAATTAAAAAATTGAAGTTTTAGAAAATGAAAAAAAATTCACCGGTACAAAACTATATGAGTTTTTTAATAATTCAAACGAAAAATAAGTGTTCTTCTGACAGATTGTAATTTAAAACGAGTCTAAACAAATTAAAATAAATTATCTGTCTGTAAAGCCTGAAACAACTATTTCTTATCCTTAACATATTTATTCATCCAATTCAATACCTCCCAGTGTTTGTGAAGTATTGTTTCGCGTGCAGCATAGCCATGACTTTCATTTGGAAGAAGAACAAGCCTGGTTGTAGCGCCGAACCCTTTAAGTGCAGCATAGAACCTTTCGCTCTGGATCGGGAAAGTGCCACTGTTGTTATCAGCCATTCCATGAATAAGCATTAGAGGATCTTTAACTTTATCGGCATACATGAAAGGAGACATACCATTATATAATGCAGGTGCATCCCAATAATTACGTTTTTCATTCTGAAATCCGAATGGTGTAAGTGATCTGTTATATGCTCCGCTCTCTGCAATTCCGGCAGCAAATATCCTGGTATTAGCAAGCAGGTTTGCTGTCATAAATGCTCCGTATGAATGACCACTCACAGCAACTCTCTTCGGATCAGTAACGCCCATCTCAACTGCCTTATTAACAGCAGCCTCTGCATCACCAACAAGCTGCTCAATAAATGTGTCATTTGGTTCACTTCCTGAAACACCAACAATGGGGAAAGCAGCATCCATCATCACTGCATAGCCCTGTGTTACATACACGAGAGCAGACGCCGGAGCTATCCTTGTAAAGGTATATGGAGAACCGCTAACCTGACCTGCAGCTGCGGCATCATTGAATTCACGGGGATAAGCCCAGAGGAGTGAAGGAAGCGGACCATCCTTCGCCTTATCATAACCGGCCGGGAGATATAAAATAAAAGATAGGTCAATCCCGTCTTTTCTTTTATACTTAACGAGTTCTTTAGTAACGCCGGCAAGCTGAGGATAAGGATTCTCAAATTTTGTAACCTGACTTATCTTACCGCTTTTTATATTCCTTATAAAGAGATTGGGAACATCAGCTACTGACTGGCGGTTTGTAAGAAGAAGTCCTTTTGCAATATCAAGAACAGATGTAACAGTCTCATAAGATGGCGCTTCTGACCTCCATAGTCTTGTCTTCTTACCAGTGGCAATATCGTATTTATCTACAAACGGACGGTCACCTTCGGAAGATGCTCCATCGCCTGACAGTACCAGAGATTTTCCTTTGTCGGCAAACAGAAGAACGTTTCTTCCATAGATATTTGGCTCAGTTACAAATCTTCCGGGGTTTGCATAACCATCATCACTGTTGAGCTCATGTATTTTCTTTTTTGTTTTCTGGGGATCAGCAGGGTTGAATGAACTTGTTACACGCATTCTTGTTTTTGAGGAACCCTCTGAAATAAGAGAAAAATCGTCCCTTCCCCATGTAATTCCGCTGTATCTCATTTCAGTGGCAATAAATTTTACAGGATCTCCTGTAAAGGGTGCCTGAAGCATCAGGACCTGATCGTGATACTGCATTGGCTTCTTGAAATCGCCCCCGTCAAGTGCCTCAACCCAATACAGAGTGGAGGGTTTGTCAGACCGCCAGTTATATGATCTTGGTCCGGGAAGAACAGCATCATAATCTCTCGGGTAATTCTCAATAAGCGGCTCCTCAAGCAGAGTTTTAACATTGTTTCCTTTCAGGTCCCAGATCTGTGTTAGAGATGGGAACATATTGTATGGAACTAGATATGAGAACGGCCTTTTAATAAGTGTTATCATAAAATATTGCCCGTCAGGCGAAGGAGAAATATCTGTAATCATTCCCGGCTTTCCCAGAGAAACTGTATTCACCCCATTCCATAGTTTAAGCTGTGATTTTGCATAATACTCAAATAACATCTCATCTACGGGATCCTTAAGCAGGTCCTGGTATGTTGCCGCCTGTCCTTTTTTCCCAAGATTCTCCTGAACCACCGGTCCGACAGGAACATTACTCCTGTCAGGTCGATTTCCCCGGACGGGATCGCTCACAACATAGATTATGCTTTTATTGTCTGATAACCAGGTAGCAGACCTGCCAAATACAATATTAACACCATCCGCAATTTTTGAAGCTTTGAGTGTGACAACATCACATACCCATAATTCAATAGCAGAGACGTTTGTATTTGTAAAAAGTAATTTTTTGCCGTCATCCGACCATTGAGGATTCCCAATAGCAGGATCAGCAGGGAGACCTGATATCTCTCTGATATTTGTCCCATCGGTATTCATGATCCTGAATCCTTTATTAAAAGTCAGTCTGCTCGGGCCACTGGTTGCCGGATCTATTCTAAGACCAGCAATTTTCAATTCTTCAGCAGAAAGCTCCTTAATCGTTATAATGCTGGAGCGTTCAATCAGCAGAATGCTTGATTTATCAGGACTCACAGATGTTAAGGGAGTCATCGGAGCATCTACTATCTTAACAATTTCCGAAGGCGGCAACTGATATTTCAAAGCGTCCTGGGCCTGTAAGCTTATTGCCAAAAGAATAAGAACCGTTAGAATTGATATTGATTTTCGTACCATAATCAGATATTTATTAAAATGTAACAATTATTCCCGGTTTATTAAAAGTATTCATTTCAAAGATAAAGATTTGATAATATGATACTATGTTTTATAATAGGTCTGCGATTATTTACACAACTACAGTCTTCAAGGCTTTATGGTACACTATTTGCTGTTTCTTGCAATAAACTAAACCCTTTATCCTTTTGTTAAAAAATCTTAAAAATAGAATCCGGTAACAATTGTAAATAGTTTTTTTTATATTATTTTTGATCGCAATCCATACTAAAGCAAATGTATGTCTAAAATATCTGCAGTAATCATAACCTACAACGAGGAGTTGTTCATTGAAAAATGCCTTGCTTCTATTGATGGAATTGCTGATGAAATTATTGTCGTTGATTCCTTTTCTACTGATGGCACGGAGGAGGTCTGCAAAAAATTCAATGTAAAATTTGTCAAGCATGAATTTTTGGGGTACCGTGATCAGAAAAATTATGCAATGACACTGGCCAATCATAAAAAAATTCTTTCTCTCGATGCAGATGAGGCTCTGAGTGATGAACTCAGAAAATCTATACTGGAAATCAAGGATGAGTGGAATTATGATGGCTACCTCTTTAATCGCAGAAATTACTATTGCGGGGCCTGGATTAAACATTCAGATTGGTACCCCGACCGTCAGCTGAGGCTTTTTCATTCTGATCAGGGGAAATGGGGAGAACTAAACCTCCATGAAAAGTTTTTGATGTCAAATGGTGCAAAAGTTGGTAAACTTAAGGGTGATCTGCTTCACTTTACGTTTACTTCATATGAGGACCATATTGAGAAAATGGAAAAATATACAATTATAGGCGCTAAGGAATACTATAAGGCAGGAAGGAAGGCAAATCTGTTTACCCCCTATATTCATCTTATTTGGGGATTCTTCAGATCTTATATTTTCAGAAAAGGATTCATGGATGGGCGCAACGGCTACCAGATCTGTTCCCTGTATGCAAAATCGAGTTATAAAAAATACCGTTATCTCAGAGAACTGATTAAAAACGGAAATCAGTAATTTTAACGAGATGATCTTTTCAGAGGATATAACGAATTCTGTCAACAGCCTTAAGAATGGAGGAATTATTTTATACCCTACCGACACTATCTGGGGCTTAGGGTGTGATGCAACTAACCAGGAAGCAGTTGAAAAAATCTTTCAGATCAAATCAAGGAGCGAAAATAAAAGCCTTCTTATTCTTGTGGATGGCATACAGATGGCAGAACGTTATGTAAAGGAGATCCCCGAAATTGTATTTGAACTAACCTCTGTTTCTGACTCTCCGCTAACAATAATATACCCCGAAGGCAAAAATCTTGCTGCCGGTGTATGCAGCGATGACGGATCGGTAGGAATAAGAATTTGCCATGAAGAGTTCTGCAAGCAACTGATAAAAAGCTTTAGAAAGCCAATTATCTCTACTTCAGCAAATTACAGTGGAAAGCAAGCTCCCGGAAATTTCAGCGAAATAGACCCAAAAATTATTGAATCTGTTGATTACCTCGTAAAATACCGTCAGGACGACCGTAGTAAGTACAGCTCATCTCCGATCATCAAAATTAACCTTGACGGTAGCTTTAAAATTATAAGAACGTAATTTATTTTGATCGCACCTTGCCTGATCCTGATACTCTTGCATCGACATTCTTAGGTCTCCCTGCATAAGTAATATTTCCGCTTCCTGAAATATGTGCTTCGATAGATTCGCTTACAGAGCAGCTGCAATTACCACTACCTGATATGCTTATCTCCACTGATTCTATCTTCAGAGCCTCTCCCGAATAGTTACCTGAGCCACTTATCGATATTTCTCCGCCTGAAGCAGTTCCATTTCCTGCTATATAAATATTTCCTGAACCCGAAATACTGCAATCGAGGTTCGTTACATTCATGTCTGTTGTCACAAGTCTGCCACTACCGCTTACACTCAATCCAAGATCTCCGGTTTTAATCGGATCTTTAACTTCAGCTTTCCCCGAACCGGAAACACCGAGGCCGGTAAGTTCAGGCATTGTAATGTAAACTGTGACTCTCTCATTCATGTTAAGTCTCCAGTTCTCTTTCTTTATAACAAGTTTACCTGAAGAGACTTCGGTAATGATATCGTCAAGCAGAGCATTACTGCCTTCGAGCTCAACCTTGAACTCATTTCCGAAATTTATATAAAGATCACCCGAGACGCCAAAATTTACTTTTGTAAACCCTTTTAAATTTCTTGTCTCTTTTTTACCTGACTGAGCATTTGATACTCCCGCGATAAGTGATATTGCGACAACCATAAATGACAGAATCAATCCTCTTTTCATAATGTGTTAGTTTAAATTATTAAACAGATTTATGAAAAGACAGTTCTTTTTCACGATAGCTGCACAGAAAACAAGTTTTTTTTAGTTTATCTCTGTCAGTCCGTCAGGGACTTCCATAATTATGACTTCCTTCTTTTTATCGAAGCTGATTATGAAGTCTTCATGAAAAGGTATAAGGATCTCCTTTTTCGTTGCTGACCTTATAACAAGGATTATCTGGGCCGGATTTTCAATTAAATCAACAATGGATCCCAGAACCTTATCATCCTGATTATAAACAGTATAGTTTATAATGTTATGCAGATCATCGCTTTGATCTTTGCTCTGATCTTCAGTTGTAAGAAATACATTGCAACCTACAAATTCGCCGGCCTTCTCATCTGATTCATATCCGGCAAAAGTGAGTTTCAGAGTATCGGCACCTGAGTACTCTGAATCTGATATAAAAAAAGGAACCGGTCTTCCTTCAATTTCGAGGAAGACCGATTCCATTTGGGGTATATTCTCAGAAAAATTTCTTTCTAACCTGATTGTAACGGCACCCTCATAGCCGCTTACTTTGCTTATTCTTCCCAGTAGTATGTTGTTAGCGTAAGCCATTGGATCGCTGATCCTTATGACCACTCAACTACTCCTGTGGTTTCTCTTCAGCAACTGTCTCAGCTGCTTCTGATGCTGTATCTTCTGCAGGAGCCTCTTCTTCCATGATTTCGGCAACTAACGCCTTGTCACCTGCTGCTGCTTTAGCTGCGAGATCTGCATTTTTCTTTGCAAGCCTTGCTGACCTGGCATCATTGATGCGCTTCTCTTCTTTAAGCTTTTTGCTTAACTCATCATCTGAAGATTTTTCGAGAGTTGATTTCTTGGCTTCGATTTTAGCATCATTCTGCTTAATCCACTCATCAAATCTTCTGTTTGCTTCAGTTTCGTCGAAAGCACCCTTTTTAACGCCTTCAAGAAGATGTTTTTTCATCATTACACCTTTATAAGACAGGATAGCTCTACAAGTATCTGTAGGTAATGCGCCATTTTGCAGCCAACCCAGCGCTTTATCGAAGTCGAGTTCGATTGTCGCCGGATTAGTAACCGGATTGTAAGATCCGATTTTTTCAATATATCTGCCATCACGTGGCGATCTGCTATCTGCAACCACAACGTGGTAGAAGGCCAGCTTCTTGCGGCCTTTTCTAGCTAATCTGATTTTAACTGCCATTAATTCTTACGCTTTTAATATTAACCTGTTTTAAAAATGTGGCTGCAAAGATAACACCAAATAATTTATTGAACAAATGAATCTCAATATTTCGTAAAACGCAGGGACATGCCATGGCATGTCCCTGCGGAATTATTTTTAACCATATCTGGTAATCTCACCGATCATAACTCAATTTTGCCTATTTTTGTGACTGTAATATCTCAACCTTTTTTATTCCCATCATGACTGCATTTGCGCACTTACATGTTCATACTCAATACTCTATACTTGACGGGGCTTCAAGTATCCCTCACCTGATTGAAAAAGCAAAGAGTCTTGGAATGGAGGCGATAGCAATTACCGATCATGGCAATATGTTCGGCGTAAAAGAGTTTCATAACAATGCCACAAAGAAAGGACTTAAACCAATTATCGGCTGTGAGATTTATGTCGCGGAAAGATCAATTGAAGATGTCTCGGGAAAAGAGGACAGGTCGGGAGAACATCTTATTCTGTTAGCGAAAAATCTTACAGGTTATAAAAACCTTATTAAACTTGTTTCAACTGCATGGATCAAAGGCTTTTACTATAAACCCCGTATTGACAAACAGCTGCTTGCCAAATACCATGAGGGGCTTATAGCATCCTCCGCCTGCCTTGCAGGAGAAATACAGGACAATATTCTTAATGGTACAATGGCCGGTGCCGAGGCTGCTTTAAAAGGATACCTCGATATTTTCGGTGAAGATTTCTATCTCGAGATACAACGTCACGAAACATACGACCCTGAAGCAGACCGGTCAGCTTTTCCTCTTCAGCAAAAAGTAATTGAGGCTTTCCGGAAATTGTCAGCAAAATTCAATGTAAAAATTATTGCCTCCAATGATGTTCATTTTATAAATGCAGAGGATGCTGAAGCTCACGACCGGCTTATCTGCATAAACACAGCTAAGGATATCGATGATCCAAACAGGCTAAGGTATTCCAAGCAGGAGTATCTGAAAAGCGAGGAGGAAATGAGGAAAATATTCTTCGATATACCTGAAGCAGTTGATAACGTGGCTGATCTTGTGAAGAAGGTCGAAAAGTACCCTCTCGATCACGATCCCATTATGCCGGAATTTGATTTGCCTGAAGGATATACAGACAAAGACGAGTATCTGCGATTCCTTACATTCAAAGGTGCAGAAATGAGATGGGACACTCCGCTGACTCAGGAACAGACTGACCGCCTAGATTTTGAGCTGGCAATGGTTGCTAAAATGGGATTCCCCGGATATTTTCTTATTGTTCAGGATTTTCTTCGCGCAGCAAGGGAAATGAATGTATCGGTTGGTCCAGGCAGGGGTTCGGCAGCAGGTTCTGCTGTTGCATTCTGTCTGAGAATTACAGATATAGATCCTATTAAATATGGCCTCCTGTTTGAACGTTTCCTTAATCTCGACAGGATATCAATGCCAGATATTGATATTGACTTCGATGAAGACGGACGTGAATCGGTTCTGAGGTATGTAGTTAATAAATACGGACACGATAAGGTAGCCCATATTATAACATTCGGATCGATGGCTGCAAAAATGGCCATCCGCGATGTTGCCAGGGTTCAGAAACTTCCTCTGCCCGATGCCGACAGGCTCGCCAAACTTGTGCCTGAACGTCCGGGGATTACCCTCAAGGATGCCTATGCTGAAGTCCCGGAACTCGCAAGAGAACGTGAATCATCAAATAAACTTATAGCTCAGACTCTTAAATATGCTGAAGTACTTGAAGGTTCTGTGAGGCAGACTGGCGTACATGCATGCGGCATTATAATTGGTAAAGATTCGCTTGATAACTATATTCCGCTTTGCACTGCAAAAGATACCGATCTGTATGCCACACAATTCGATGGCAGTCATGTTGAATCGGTAGGATTGCTTAAAATGGACTTCCTGGGTCTGAAGACTCTGTCGATTATTAAAGACGCACTTGACAATATAAAGAGTTCGAAAGGTATCAGCATCAATATTGACAACCTTCCTCTTGACGACAAAAAGACATTCGACCTTTTCAGCAACGGAGAAACAACCGGTATTTTCCAGTTTGAATCAACAGGGATGAAAAGGTACCTAAGGGATCTTGAACCTAACCGCCTTGAGGATCTTATTGCCATGAATGCTCTTTACCGGCCCGGGCCAATGGAGTATATCCCGAAGTTCATCAGGAGGAAACATGGAACTGAGAAGATAGATTATCCGCTGGCAGCAATGGAGAAATATCTTAATGATACATACGGCATTACGGTATACCAGGAGCAGGTGATGTTACTCTCTCAGGAACTCGCCGGCTTCACAAAAGGAGAAGCCGATTCGCTCAGAAAAGCAATGGGGAAAAAGAAGCGCTCAATAATGGATGAGATGAAGCTCAAATTCCAGGAAGGTTGCGCAAAAAACGGGCATGATGAATCAATAGCAAATAAAATATGGCAGGACTGGGAAGCCTTTGCCCAATATGCTTTCAATAAGTCGCATTCAACATGTTATGCTCTGATAGCTTATCAGACCGGCTACCTGAAAGCTAATTATCCTGCAGAATACATGGCTGCTGTTCTCAGTCGTAACATAAGCGATATCAAAAAGATAACCATCTTCATGGATGAAACGAGAAGGATGGGAATGGATGTTTTGGGACCGGATGTAAATGAAAGTAATGTTAAGTTTACTGTCAATAAAGATGGTAACGTCAGGTTTGGCCTGGGGGCTATCAAGGGAGTTGGGGAAAACGCTGTTCTGCAATTGATTGAAGAGAGAGAGAAAAACGGTTTCTACAAAGATATCTATGATCTTGTTGAGAGAGTAAACCTCAATGCCCTGAATAAAAAGAATCTCGAAGCAATGGCTGTTGCCGGTGCCTTTGACTGTTTTGACAGTATTATAAGGGCCCAGTATTTTTCGCTCGACACAAAAGGATCGAGTTATATTGAGAGTCTTATCAGGTACGGGAATAATGCAAAAAATGTAAAGAATTCAAGCCAGCAATCATTGTTTGGTGAGACAGGCGGGTTTGACATGATAAAGCCTGAACCCACATCATGCCCTGACTGGCCAAAACTGGAAAAACTGAACCGCGAAAAAGAAGTAATCGGAATATACCTTTCGTCACATCCGCTTGATGATTTCAAACTTGAGATCAGCACATTTGCAACTGCCACACTTGCAGATCTTCAGAACCTGAGGGAATACCTTGAAAGAGATGTTACTGTAGCAGGTATGGTTACTGAGACAAGGAATGGGATAGGCAAAAACGGGAAGCCATATGGTTCAATAACACTTCAGGACTATTCAGATTCGTTCAGATTTATGCTGTTTGATAAAGATTATGTCGAAAACAGCAAATTCTTCACAATGGGCTATTATCTTCTGATAAAAGGGAGAGTTCAGAAGAGAAGATATAAGGAAGATGAAATTGAGTTTAAGATCAAGACAATAAATCTTTTGTCGAGTGTAAAGGATGAGCTCATCAAATCGGTGACACTTAAAATTGATCCGGCAAATATAAGTCCTGAGATGATAAATGAACTTAAAGGATTTGTTAATGAGAACAAGGGGGAGACTGAACTTAAGTTTATGTTCCTCGATCCGGATGATAAGGTCTCACTCCCTATGTTTTCCAGAACACTTCGCATAAGGCTGAATAATGAGTTAATCTCATATCTCGAAGACCATCCGGGTATTGAATTTAAAGTTAATTAGCTATCTTTGCAGCAGATAATTCCAGATTACAATTCTAAAAAACTAACTATTATGGCATTAGAAGTAAACGACAACAATTTTGATGATTTAGTACTCAAATCAGACAAACCTGTGATGGTTGATTTCTGGGCAGAATGGTGTGGGCCATGCAGAATGATAGCCCCTATGGTTGAGGAGATTTCTGCTGAATATGCAGGCAAGGCGCTGGTTGTAAAATGTGATGTTGACAGCTCCCCGGGTGTTGCCTCCAAATTTGGAATCAGAAACATTCCTACAATGCTGTTTTTTAAAGATGGCAAAGTTGCTGACAAGCAGGTAGGAGCTGTTCCCAAGAGTAATTTTGTTGCAAAACTGAATGCACTATTATAGTATTTATTAAAACAAACCAGGGCCGTTGTATCATCCGCAACGGCTTTTTTAATACACCCATATGACAGTTTGTATTTTTGCCTCATCAAGCAGCCGGATAAATGAAGAATACGCTGTTGCAGCAACTCAGCTGGGAGTTTTGCTTGCCAAAGCAGAAATGAATATTGTATACGGTGGCGGGGAAATAGGATTAATGGGAACTATTGCTGATTCCGTTATGAAGAATGGGGGAAGGGTAACCGGAGTTATCCCGGCCTTTATGAAGGAAGAAGGCTGGGATCACAAGTCTGTAAATGAAATGATTACCACCAATGACATGGGTGAAAGAAAGAAGCGGATGTTTGAGCTTGCCGATGCAGTTGTAGCATTGCCCGGTGGAGTCGGAACTCTTGAAGAACTTACTGAGGCTATTACACTCAAGCAGCTCGGCCTTTACAAGGGGCCAATAATAATACTGAATACACTTAACTTTTATGATTCACTCATTAGTTTCTTTGAACACATGATAGCAGGAAATTTCCTGAGATTTGAACATAAGGGGATATGGGAAATTGCCAGTACCCCTGAAGAAGTAATGGTATACCTGGAAAACAACAAAAACTGGATTCGCGATCCGCGAAGCATAGCAAAAATTTAACGTTCAGGGATCTTCGTTCCTATAAACAGAATATCATCTACCTGATGAAGTTCTCCTCTCCATTCAGTTATTTCATTTTTCAATCTTTCACGCTGTTCTTCAACTGGCAGGTGGTATATCTCTGAAAGCAGTTTCTTAACGTTCCCTGATTTATATTTCTTAATGTCAGCCGATCCGAACTGGTCTGCATAACCATCAGAACACATGTAAAGCATATCTCCGGGCTGAATATCGATAATCTGATTTGTAAAGCTCTTTTTATCACCTATTGCGTTCATACCTATCGGGAATCTATCGCCCTTGTAAGCAAAAACCTCACCTTTTCTAACGACGTATAATGGATTATATGCACCTGCGAAATCCAGCTCGCAAGTCTTTTTGTTGAAAGAAACCAGAGCCATATCCATCCCATCATTTATTGTCTCTTCATTTCTCTGCATAAGCGCTTTAAGAACTTCTGTATTGAGCTGATCGAGTATAGCAGAGGGGCGGGTTATTCCATATTCCCTTACAACTTTATTAAGAGAGTTGTGTCCGATTATAGACATAAATGCACCCGGTACTCCGTGCCCGGTACAATCACAAACCGCTATAAACTGATGATCTCCATTATCATACATCCAGTAAAAGTCACCACTAACAATATCCTTTGGCATGAAGAGCACAAATGTTTCCTGAAAAGTATCTTCTCGCGGAAGCATAGCTCTCTGGATTCGTTCAGCATATCGTATACTGGCAGTTATGTCCTTGTTCTTCTCTTCAATTTCCATACTCTTCTGAACAACCTCCGCGGTTCTCTCCTCTACCTTTTCTTCAAGAACAATTTTCTCCCTGATCAGGCTCTTCTCCCTGATCTGAATATATGTTATTATGATAACTGCAATCAATATCAGGGCAAGAGAAATAAACCACCATGTTCTGTAAAAAGGCGGCTTAATTATAAAGTTAAAAGTAACTGGTGTGCTGTTCCATTTTCCCTGGCTGTTGCTGGCAATAACCATAAATGTATACCTGCCTGCAGGTAATCCGGAATAAATTGCTCTTGTCTGATCTGTAACAGGTTGCCAGCCCTCATCGGCTCCTGTTAGTTTTACTTTATACTTTACAACATTGGGGTTTGTAAGACAAATACTGTAATAATCAAACAGTACGGACCGTTCATTGAAACTGAGCTTTAATCCGGGAATCATTGTACGGGTTTCATAATTTACCCGCATATCAAGAATGTGAGTAAGAGGCTCTAACTCGTCTGTTGAGGTCCTTTCCGGTGTTAGTTTTGTTGCTCCGTTTGCTGTTCCAAACCAAATGTCACCTGAGGGACTCTTGTAAACTGCTCCTGGCTTGGTCTCAATTCCGGTAAATCCATTCCTCTCAGTATATGAAAAAATCCTTTTGCTGTCAGGAAAATACCTGTTAAGTCCGTTATTAGTACCGATATAAATGCTGCCATCCTTTCCAAGTGAAAGAAGATTGATAACATTTGATAATAGTCCGTCATCCTTATTAATAGATGCTACTATGGAATCATTTTTGAAAGCCTTTAATCCTTCAATAGTTCCAACCCACAGGACTCCATTTGAATCCATTGTCATCGTGGTGGGCTTTATTCTGGGAAAAGCTGGAACAGGTTTAAATTTCTTTTGAGCAGTATTAAATTTTATTAGTGTCGGCTTGTCGCCTCGTGGTTCAAGCCCAATCCACATATCACCATTTGGATCAGAATACAAAGAATTTATTCCAAATACTGTAAGGCTGTCAAGAAGAGTATATCTCTGAAAATCCTGCTCATTGATTGTGCCAACAGCCACCCCTTCTACCGTTCCAATCCAAAGATGGTTTTCCCTGTCAATTTCAAGGGCAGTTACCTTCCCCAGACGGGGAAGTGTTGAGTTGATATAAGGCTGAGCTTCAAACTTTGAAGTCTTCATATTATAGAGTATCACTCCTCCCTCATCTGCACCTATCCATAAATTTCCATCCTTGTCTTCCCTGAAGAATTTTATATAATCATAAATCGCATTTGTTTGCTGGTTGTAAAACGTCGGTTTTTTATCCGACCCTGGCAGGTATCTGGAGATACCAGCGTTGGTTCCAAACCACATAAAACCGCTCTTATCCTCATAAATTGCGTTTACATTCGGATCGGGAAGTATCTCTTTCTCATTAATTGTTACAAACGCGTCTCCCTTAAAGATAGTCAGTCCGTTACTTTGGTCAGCAATTAAAATATTTCCTTCAACATCCTCAATTATGTCATATATTCTTGTGGGTTTAAGCCCATTCTGAGCATCAAATTTCTGAAGATTACCATTTTCGATTACAGCTATTCCTCCCTCCCATGTCCCGATCCACATTCTTCCCTCCCGGTCTTCAGTGAGGCATGTAACCCAGTTACTGTTTACTCCGGCTTTTCGAAGGTCTATGATCTCCATCTTACTCTCCGACATTACATATTTATAAACTCCGCCATTGTAGGTACCAAACCAGATATTGCCTTTACTGTCCTCAAGAAGACAGGTTGAGCTGAAATAGGTAGTCATATGCGGCATTCGGTAAATCTCAAACTTCTTATCCTCACCGTTGTATTTTCTTAAACCGGCATCGGCAATACATATAAATGAGCGATCCCTGTTTACTGTGGCACCAAATACCTGATCGCTCAGACCATCTTTTCCTCTGAACTGACGACCTTTAATGTGCCTTATGTCTTTTATTGGAAATTCAGCCTGAACAGCTCCGTCATTCGCCGATGTAAACCAGATTTTATCTCCAATCTGCGAAATGCTGGTAATGTCTCCTGTTAATATTATTGAATCGAAAGCAGTGCGTTCAAAGCTTCTGCCATTGAACCTTGAAATAGCTCCATTGAGATGACCAAACCAAATATATCCCAGGGAATCTTCAATTATACATTTTACTCCCCCTGATGCAAGGCTGTCGTGCGATGAGAAATTTTGAAATGTCTTGCCGTCAAACCTCGACACTCCGTTTGCTGTTCCGAGCCAGATATAATCTTTTGAATCCTGAAGAAGAGTATAAACTTTCTGTTCGCTTAAGCCCTGCTTTATGTTGTAATTATCAAAAAAGTATTTTTGTGCCATTGCCTCCGGAATCGTCAAAGGCAGAAAAAGCACAAGCCAGACAAGTATTCCTGTCTGGCATTTAACGGCTCTTATAACTGACATAATATCTCTATTTTGAAATGAAGAAGAATGTTCCGCGCATGTCTTCCAATCCCTGAATATTGCCGAATTTGGGTTTCTGCCCTGTTTCGGTTTGAACGGCAGCCGTTACAACCTTAACAATAGCATCTATAGGGATACATGCATTTTTGTTATTCATAAGTGTATTAGCAAAAGTTGCAGTAAACTTTGAATTATCGGATGCAAGTTCAGTGTTGGCTGATGTGAATACCTGTGCTGACTTAAGTCCGGCTACCTGGGTATTATCGCATGTCGGTATATCACTCCCTCCGCGCATGGCAGTATAAAAGCCGGGGCCTGATTCGCAGGCATCAGAAACAACAAGAGTATGAACAACCACATCACCGTATCCCTGCAGTCCTGCTTTGAGAGCGTTAATATTGAAATAGGTAAATTCGTCATCCCTTTTTGCATCAACAGGGATCCAGTAACCTATATCATTGATAAATTTCCCATGTCCCGCATACCAGACCAACAGGGATTTAACCTGATTCTGCTTTACAAGGTCGCGGAGTTCAATGTTGAAAAACTTCTCCATCTCCAGCTTGGTCATATCTTTTTTATGAATGATATTATTAACCTGATAGTTTGCCAGTGCCCGCTGAATTGTACTTACATCTTTAATCGGACCATCGAGACTGGCAAAAGTCTCATAACTTGAGTTTTCAATAAACACAACCCATGTTCTTCCCATGGGGTTATTTTCAGCAATCTGGGCACCTTCACGATTTAATTTAAACTCTGATTCTTTTTTGTTACCGTAAATATCCTCAACAACAACAGTAAATTTATTAATATTGGAGACATCGATTGTTGCTGTAAATGAAGGGTTAAATTCCCTGCTGCTGTAACTGGCAGAAACATCACCAATAAGAATAGATTTTATCTTGCTTGCATCGGTTATTTTTCCCTGTATGGCAATGTTAGGAGTAGATGAATCGAGATATACCTGCCCATCCTCAGAAGTATAAGGAGCCACAAGGGCTATCACCGGTGGATCTATCTCAGTACGCTTAATAGGAAAACTTACCGTTTTTTCGTTATCATAATCATCACGTGCAACTAATGTTATTGCGTTCAATCCTGTGACATCGATGTTTGATAAGAAATCATATTCGCCGTTTTTTTCAGAGATATTAATCGGTCCGTTATTAATCAGTAATGTTTTTATTTTGCTTTTATCTTTGATTTTACCGGTGATAAGAATTGCAGAATTATCGCCTCTCATCTCTAATGTATCCTTTACAGGTAACGGGCTCACAATGGCAATTTCCGGTGCATCTTTTTCCCTGTTTAGTTCATAAAGTCTTGTCTGAGCTTCCTTTAACAGTTTCCGAGCCATCATATCGAATTCTGAAAGGATAGTAATTTTATTGTAATCCTCCATTGCTTTTGGATAATTCATCATCTCTTCATACGATTTGGCCCTTGCGAAATAAGCAGCAGGATCGTCGGTTTTCAAAGCAATATACTTTGAGAAGTCAGCAATTGCATTTGTATGCTGATTGAACTCCTGATAGCATTTGCCTCTCTCCATATAGAACATCGGGTTCGATGGATCGATAAGAATGTTTTTAGAAATATCATTTATGGCATTCGGGTAATCAAGGTTTTTCTTGTAAACCTTGCTACGCATAAGATAGGCATCGGTATTTCTATCATTGGTTTTCAGAACTTCATTGCACTGATTCATTGCCTCCACAGCATTTGTTGATATAAGAATTTCAGCCAGTAAAAGCCTTGGATCTGGCAATGTTTTGTCTTTGGAAATAGCCTTTTCAAGTTCCTTCTTTGCAAGGATATCATTATTAAGACTCTTGTAAATAACTCCCCGGTAGTAATAATCCATAGGGGTATCCTTAATGATAATTGCGGTATCAGAAACTTTCAATGCCTGATCATATCTGGCAAGTCCAATGAGTGTTTTAACCTTAACCGGGTATAGCTTGGTGTCACGTTTATCAATACCTGATGCTTTGTTCAGGTACCTGAGAGCTTCCTCAAAATTACCGATCTGATTGCAGACCGCTCCAATTCTTACAAGAGCATCTACGTTTTTTGGCGCAAATACAAGAACCTTTTCATAATCGGCTTTGGCATCTGCATATTTCAGTAATAATTCATAAGCCCCTCCCCTTGCATAATAATAATCCGGATTCGATGGCTCAAGACCAATAGCGCTTGTGAATTGAGTAACTGCGTCTTCATACTTTTTCCCCTCAATAAAATCCACCCCTGCTTTGTAATACTTCCTGGCATTCTGCCCGAAAGCACATAATGATACAAGGGTCATCATGACTGCCATAAAAAATATTCGCTTTTTCATATTGTTAACCTTTAAATATTAAGACATTCAAACTATCAAAATTATAAATTTTTATCCGAATTATCAATTTAGTATCTTTTAACAAATATCCCTTAAATACACATTCAGAGTGCTTTCGCTAAAAAGTGTCTGAGAATACTGCCTGTTGTGCAATTCCGGAGCCATGATACCGTCATTGAAGGCCTGTTTCCCCCTGAAAATCCTCGACTCATCCCATAATTCCTCAGAAATAAAGTGATTCAGAACTTCGGCACCTCCCTCTATAAACAAAGATTGAATTCCTATTTTATACAAATACGATGCTATCTGTGAGGCAGATGATGATTCGTTGCTCAATAATACTTTTTGCGCAAATGAAAACTGAACTTCCATATTGTAAGTAAACACAATTGTCGTGCCATTTGTTTCATTTTCAAGCAATTTATTATCCAGTTCACCACTTCTGCTGAGAATTAATTTCACAGGGTTGTTCCCTTTCCAATCTCTTACGTTAAGCAAGGGCCTGTCGGTTCTGAGAGTTCTGGCGCCAATCAGGATTGCCTGTTCGGCTGCTCTCCACCTGTGTACCAGAGATCTTTCAGCATTGCCGGTGATCCAGTTTATCCCGGGCTTATCGCCTGCTTTTCTCACAATGTCAATAAACCCATCTGCACTTTGCGCCCATTTTAGAGTAATGTAGGGCCGCTTCTTCTCATGAAAAGTAAAAAACCTCCTGTTCAGTCTTCTGCATTCAATCTCAACTACTCCCGTAATAACCTCACACCCGGCAGCTAAGAGTTTAGCAACTCCCTGTCCGGCAACTTTCCCGTTTGTGTCCGATGTTCCTATCACAACGCGGGGTATTCCGGATGAAATAATAAGGTCAGCGCAAGGCGGGGTCTTCCCAAAATGGGAACATGGCTCCAGGTTTACATAAAGTGAAGCTGATTTAAGAAGCTCTTTATCTTTTACAGAATTTATTGCAATAACCTCAGCATGAGGACCTCCTGACTTTAAATGATACCCTTCCCCTATTATTTGACCTGCATGAACAATAACTGAACCAACCATAGGGTTAGGATATGTCAGACCCTCTCCTTTCGAAGCAAGCTCAAGGCATCTGTTCATATATTTCAGGTCTTCAGGGCTCATCATATCATGGAAAGCACTAATTTTGATTTATGGGTGTCAATATACAAACAATAAAAGATATCAGGCTTTTTCTTTATCGGGAACTTAATCATCTGTATAGTGTTGAAGAGTTAAGTTCCATCGCCGGTATCATAATCAGGACTGTAAGCGGGTTATCAAGGTTGCATGAGATTAATGATATTGACAGGCTGTTAACACCTCAGGAAGCCGCAAAGGTTGTTGATTATTGCCATCAGCTTCATACAGGAAAGCCTATTCAGTACGTTCTTGGAGAGACAGAATTTTATAATTGCCGAATATGCCTGAACGAGTCAACTCTGATTCCAAGGCCCGAAACAGAAGAGATGGTTGATCTGATAATTAAAGAAAACCCGGATTTCAAGGGCAGGATTATCGATTTAGGAACAGGATCAGGTTGCATTGCAATAGCTTTGGCGTTGAATATTAAGGGTGCAGAGGTGACAGGAATAGATATATCAGAGGAAGCGCTAAAAGTTTCAGCACAAAATGCATTACTCAACAATGCAATTGTCAGCTTTGAAAAAGGCGACATTCTCAATCCATTAAAGATCCTTGAATACAATGCCGGTATAATAGTAAGCAATCCTCCTTATGTCAGGGATTCTGAAAAACTTCTTATGAAACCCAATGTACTTAATTTTGAGCCACATCAGGCACTTTTTGTCCCCAATGGTGACCCACTTGTGTTTTATAAAGCTATAGTCGGGATTGCAGATAAAATCCTGGTTCAGGGCGGGCGGGTTTATCTCGAAATAAACGAAGCTCTTGACAGGGAAATGCTATCGCTTTTTGATTCTGCAGGCTATTCAGGGCTAAAGATAATCCCTGATCTCAGTGGTAAACAAAGAATTTTGAAAGGAACAAAAAATGGCTGAAAGTTTACTTTTTAAGACAGCTCTTAGCAAAGCAATGGCGATCTGCTCACGACGGGAACACTGCAGTCAGGAAATACGGGAAAAACTTAGTTCCTGGGAAGTCGGAGATTCTGATTCGGAGAAGATCATATCGGAACTCGTAAGGGAGAATTTTCTTAACGAGGAGAGGTTTGCCTCTGCCTTTGTAAAAGACAAATTCAATTATAATAAATGGGGAAAGATCAAGATTTCAGCACAGCTCAAGGCAAAACGAATACCATCAGCAACAATTAAATCAGCTCTTGAAAGCATAGATGATGAGGTTTATAAAAGATCAATTACGGCTATAATCACAAGCCACCGCCGCTCTGTAAAAGCTAAAAACCAGTATGATTTAAAGGCCAAACTATTGCGTTATGGTCTCTCTAAAGGCTTCGAAAGCAACATTTTGTATGATATTCTGAATATGACAGAGGAATGACTAGTTCAATTGGGTTTATTTCAAATGATTTCTTTGCCACAAAAAAATTCACTTTTGAAAATATGACTATCGGTAATTATGCATAAAAAACACGAACCGATTGAAAATCAATGATTTCTTATGCATGATTACCGATATCCATTTTATAAAATATCAGAAAATATTCTGGCAATATAAGGCCAGAAGGCTATCAGGAAAATAATTCCGGAACCTATTGAATCGGTTATTATAAGCTGCTTTCGAACTGATAAGTTTTTTAAGTACAAAATAGAAAAGCCAACTCTCAGAAGCAGTTGCAAGGCAAAAAAGAGAAATACCTGCATTCCGTATATATTCCACTGGTATGCTTCACTGATTCTTCCCCTGACAATCAAAGAAAAGCTGTGTGATAATCCGCATGAGATGCACTGTTCTCCTGTTAGCTTTTCATGCATGCAAACAATTGGATGGTTATTCTTTTCGGGTGAAAAAATGCCGGAGTAGGCTAATATCAGCACAATTACTCCGGCAAGAAATATATTGATGAAAATGTAAGTTTCGCTTCTGATTCCTTCTTTAAGGTTACTTATCAGACTATTTTTTTGTCTTAAGCGAATCATTCTTTTGAGTGTTAACTCCCTCAAGTTCTTCAAGAGTCTGTTCCCTCTCCTTATTTTTTGTTCCCGTATTTATCTCAACTTTATCTCCATTGCTTTCGATCTTTATAGAGACATTGGCATCTTCGAGATCTTTTACAACATTATCCTGAACATCATTAATAATATTTCCTATTTCATTCTGCCAGTCACCTGAATTCTGAAACAACTTACCTGCAACAAATACCTGTGAAACCGATATCATAGATGCCAGAATGGCAATTATTAGTCCTGCAATAAGCACTCCTCTTGGGGCATTGCTTCTTGATGCCTGTGAGAGTCCGACAGAAGCCAGAATCACGGCAATGATTCCGGGTATAATTGCAATCAGTCCTACGCAAGGGATAACTGCCAGAACAAATGTTATAATAGCTGTTATCAGAGCAGCAACTCCCAGGCCGTTTCCTGTATTATTTCTTACCTCTTCCATGATTTTTTAAATTATATGTTTCTACTCATTCCTGGTAAGGATATTAACTATATCCTGCTCTAAAGACGTCAAAGGATTTTCAATGATGCGTCCTGCTTCAATATTATTTTTATAGATTATGAATGTAGGAACTCTCTGAATATCCAGTTTGTCATATTCACCAACAGGAGATAGTTTTGCATTATCAACACCAATAAATGTAATTTTCGCGTAAGGAAACTGCCAGATATCCATCACTCTCATAAAACGGGGAACTTCACGTCTGCTATCAGGACACCATGTTCCCATAACAATCTTTATCGTCAACTGATCCTTGCTGATATCAAGCAATTTATTAAGCGACTCACTGTTTGGCTGGTAGTCATCCTTGCCTTTTATATACCATGCAGAATGAGCAGAGCCGGTAAGCATGGCTGGATTAAAATATCCGAGAAGCCACGATGACTGCTCTGAATAGTTTACTGAAGGCTGCATGCTTTCAGCCGCGGGAAGCTTAGGGTTATTGCTTTCAGGATTTGTCTGAGCAACAGGTGTAATAGTTCTGCAGGCATTTAATAAGAATCCTGAAAGAACTAAAAAGGATAATAGTCTCTTCATTTCATTTCGCTTATGAAATGCAAATTAAAGGGAATTATTTAAATATCCTCCAATAGAATCTCAAGTATCTGTTTTGCTGCTTTTGATACTGATGTTCCGGGTCCGAATATTGCAGCCACACCTGCATCGTACAGGTACTGGTAGTCCTGAGGTGGAATAACGCCACCTGCAATTATCATAATATCTTCTCTGCCGAGTTTTTTCAGTTCACTGATAACCTGCGGAACGAGGGTTTTATGCCCGGCTGCCAGACTGGATACCCCGAGAATATGTACATCGTTTTCAACAGCCTGTTTGGCTGCTTCGGCAGGTGTCTGGAAAAGAGGCCCGATGTCGACATCGAAACCAATATCTGCATAGCCTGTTGATACTACCTTTGCACCCCGATCGTGGCCATCCTGGCCCATCTTGGCAATCATTATCCTGGGCTGGCGACCCTCTTTTTCTGCAAACCTGGCCACAAGTGCCCTAGCTTCATTAAAGTCATTGTCTGACTTATACTCTGAAGAATATACTCCGGAAATTGTTTGTATCACTGCTTTGTACCTCCCGACTATTTTTTCACATGCATAAGAGATTTCACCCAGACTTGCCCTCTTCGCGGCAGCATCCACAGCCAGTTCAAGCAAATTGCCCTCGCCGGTTTCAACAGATTTTGTAATAGCGTCAAGCGATGCCTGGCAGGCTTTTTCGTCTCTGCCGGCACGAAGTTTTGCAAGCCTTATAATCTGCGAATCGCGGACAGCTGAATTGTCAACTTCAAGAGTATCAATATGATCCTCTTTCTGAAGTCTGTATTTGTTGGTTCCAACTATAGTTTGCACACCTGAATCTATTCTTGCCTGTGTACGTGCAGCTGCCTCTTCGATTCTCATTTTAGGCACACCCGACTCAACAGCTTTTGCCATTCCACCAAGGCTCTCGACTTCCATAATATGCTCCCAGGCACGATGAGCGATCTCATGGGTAAGCGATTCCACATAATAGGAGCCGGCCCATGGGTCGATTGCTTTGCAGATCTGAGTCTCCTCCTGAATATATATCTGTGTGTTTCGTGCTATTCTTGCTGAAAAATCTGTTGGAAGGGCTATCGCCTCATCGAGGGCATTTGTATGCAGACTCTGTGTATGTCCTAATGCAGCAGCCATGGCTTCAATACAGGTTCTTCCAACATTATTATAAGGATCCTGTTCTGTAAGACTCCATCCCGACGTCTGACAGTGAGTTCGCAGTGCCAGCGATTTTGGATTCTTAGGATTAAACTGGCTCACAATTTTTGCCCAGAGCATCCTGGCAGCTCTCATCTTGGCTATCTCCATAAAATGATTCATTCCGATGGCCCAGAAAAAGGATAGCCTGGGGGCAAAAGCATCAATATCGAGACCAGTATTAACGCCGGTGCGGAGATACTCCAGCCCGTCGGCAAGAGTATAAGCAAGTTCGATATCACAGGTTGCTCCTGCCTCCTGCATATGGTATCCCGATATACTTATTGAGTTGAATTTCGGCATTCTGGCTGATGTATACCTGAAGATATCGGCAATAATCCTCATTGAGAATTCAGGTGGATAAATGTAAGTATTCCTTACCATGAACTCTTTCAGAATATCGTTCTGTATTGTTCCTGACAATTCTTCAAGTTTTGCTCCCTGCTCAAGTGCAGCAACTATATAAAATGCCATAATGGGAAGCACAGCACCATTCATCGTCATCGACACCGACATTTTATCGAGAGGTATCTGGTCGAAAAGAAGTTTCATATCGAGTATCGAGTCAACTGCAACACCTGCCTTGCCAACATCGCCTGTAACCCTCTCATGGTCTGAGTCGTATCCCCGATGAGTTGCAAGATCAAAAGCTACAGAAAGCCCCTTCTGGCCAGCAGCAAGGTTACGTCTGTAAAATGCATTTGACTCCTCGGCAGTTGAAAATCCTGCATATTGCCTTATTGTCCATGGCAACATAGCATACATTCCCGAGTATGGGCCTCTGAGAAAAGGAGCAATACCGGCGGCATAGTTCAGATGTTCCATCCCGGCAAGATCTTCCTTTGTGTAAACGCTCTTAATCGGTATCCGCTCGGGTGTTATCCAATCGTTTTTGATTTCTTCCGCCTTCTCCTTTTCACTGAAAGAACTCTTTCCCAGTGGAAGGTTTTTTAGATCACTATATTTGAATTCCGGTCTCATGCTTTTTATGATAATCACATTTTTACTCCAAGAAGCCTGTTGAAATTTCTTAACATTTCAGGGACATCTGATCGTAAATGAATAAATAATTCCAAGCCTAAGGATTTCAGTTCTTCTGCAGAAGCAGGGTTTCCGGCAATTACAACGATTGCATTTCCCTTCATCGCTTCAGATATTTCAGATGCAAACAGCATATATTCCTCATCCGAACTGCAAATAACAACAATTTCAGCCTTTGACTCAATTGCTGCGGCTATCCCTTCACCTGCAGTTTTGAAACCCTGATTGTCAATAAGCTGATAACCTGCACATCCAAAGAATCCTGCTGAAAACTGAGCCCTGGCTTTGCGCATCACCGGATTACCCAGCTGCAAAAGGAATACTGAAGGCCTCTTTACACTATTATCCACTGCGATACGAATTTTCTCATATTCTTCTGATCCGCGGAATGGAAGCAACGGGACAACTGACAAATCATCTTCAAAACTTCTTTTGCCAAGAACTAGCTCCTGATCGACCGACGGAGATAATGATTCATGGTTATCAGGATATTGATTTGTACCCAGAAGAACTGATTTTCTTACAGCGTAATCTCTTCTTCTTTTCTCTGCCGATTCTTTTACTTTATTCTGGATATAGCCTGATTTTACAGCTTCCAGAAATCCTCCATTCCCGTCAATTTCAAGAAAGAGTTTCCATGCCTTGTCAGCAAGAAGGCTTGTAATATTTTCAATATAATATGATCCGGCAGCAGGATCTGCTACTTTATCAAAATATGATTCTTCCTTAAGTATCAGCTGTTGATTTCTGGCAATCCTTTCTGAAAAATCGTCAGGGTTACGAAAGACCTTGTCGAAAGGCTCAACTGTAAGAGAATCAGCGCCGCCAAGAATTGACGACATTGCTTCGGTCTGTGTCCTTAGCATATTTACATAAGGATCATAAACACACTTATTTGATCGGGTGCTCACGGAATGTATCTCCATCCTGGATTCCCCGGTTTTATACCCGTTAAGAATTACTGACCAAAGCAGTCGTGCAGCCCTGAGCTTTGCAATCTCGGTAAAATATCCTGAACCTGTGCCGAAACTGAATCTGATTTTAGAAGCAGCCAGATCAGGTGTAATGTTCCTGGAAGTAAGTTGCGACATATATTCGCTTCCCATGGCGAGTCCGAAGGCCAGTTCTTCAGCCAGATCAGTTCCGGCATTGCTGAAAGCGGCGGCATTGAGATGAATTGTACGGAAATGAGGAAAAGCTGCTGAGGATTGCGTAAGTGAAGCCAGATAATCAATGCCGGCCTCAATGGGTACACAAAGTTTTCCATTAACCATAAGCCGGCCAATAGGATCAGCTTCAATAGCTCCCCTGATCTTAAGATAACTTACCTTTTTCTCATCAATGAGTATGCTAAGAATATCAAGGATCTCCTTAGCCTTTCCATTACAGAAAATATTAAGCTCAATAGCTTCAAGATGAATCCGTTCAAGAAGCATGCGGAAGTTAACAAGGCTTACACTTTCCGGATCGGAAATGACAAAACCCAGAGAATCAACTCCCCGATTAAGGATGGTCAGGGCTTTCTTATTCGCATCAGAATATTTTCTAACTTCAATATCCTGTCTGACAAGCCAATCATTGTTTGTTGTTTTTGTTCCCCTGATATAAGGAAAACGACCGGGAAGTGAATCAATATATGATAGATTTTCAGTGTCTTCTGTCCTGTAGAATGGATTAACGTCAAATCCTTCATTTGTCTTCCATACAAGCTTTTTATTAAAATCAGCCCCCTTCAGGTCAGTCCTGATCTTTTCCATCCAGCTTTCGGTACTTACCGGAGGAAACTGATCAAACAGTTTTTCTTTTTTCACCATTATTTTACCTCTTGTAAAATTTGATACAAATAAAATGAAAACACTGCCACCCGTACATGAATTTTATCATATCCGGTTGCTTGAACAAAATAACTACTTTCCTGAGAATTCCATCAAAAAGGCTTTTATAAAAGCATTCAGATCACCGTCAAGAACAGCCTGCACATTACCGGTTTCGTGATCAGTCCGATGATCTTTTATCATTTTATAAGGGTGCAAAGTATATGACCTTATCTGTGACCCCCACTCAATTTTTTTCTTTGAGCCTTCAATTTTTGCCTGCTCCTCCTGCTGCTTTCTCAGTTCAAGTTCATAGAGCTGCGATTTAAGAATTTTCAGAGCATTCTCTTTATTATTGAGTTGAGAACGGGTCTCCTGGTTTTCAATAACTATACCCGTAGGGGCATGCTTCAGCCTCACAGCTGTTTCAACTTTGTTTACATTTTGCCCGCCTGCACCGCTTGATCGGAATGTATCCCATGATATATCAGCCGGATTGATCTGAATCTCAATGTTATTATCTACCAAAGGTGAAATAAATACTGAGGCGAAAGTAGTCTGACGTTTACCCTGCGCGTTGAAAGGAGATATTCGTACGAGCCGGTGGACACCGTTTTCGCTTTTAAGATAACCATAAGCCCTCTCTCCGTCGATCTCTATTGTTACAGATTTAACACCAACTTCGTCACCGGCCTGAAAATCAAGCTCTTTTACTTTATAGTTATTTCTTTCTGCCCAGCGAAGGTACATTCTCATGAGCATTGCTGCCCAATCGTTACTTTCTGTTCCTCCGGCACCAGAATTAATTTTCAGTATTGCGCCAAGCTGATCTTCTTCTTTCTGAAGCATATTTCTGACCTCAAGATCCTCAATCTGTGAAACACAGCTCGCATACTGCATTTCAACATCTTCCTCAGTGGCTTCACCTTCCCTTAAGAAATCGTTGAGAACAACAAGATCATCAATTGCTATCGAAATTTTATCAAAACTGCTTGTCCAGCTTTTAAGTTCCGCTATCCCTTTAAGCAGGTCTTCTGCCTTTTTCGGATCATTCCACAGGCCCGGCTGTTGTGATTGAGATTCCTTTTCAGCTATTTGTATTTGTTTGCCTTCGATGTCAAAGATACCTCCTTAACGCATCGCGGCGTCCCGATAAATCCTTTATCTGTTCGTTAGTTATCATCACTTAAATTTTGCACAAATTTAGTCTTTAAAATCAGAACCCTGACTAATTTTGTTATGCCAATGTTGTGTAGATACAAAGAAATCCTTTTTAATACCTTTGTGGCAAGAAATAAATATTGATTCAAATAACAAGTTTGTCTTATATAAGGTAATATGATTAATCTGATCAGATGGCTTAAACCCTATGCAGTATATTTATTTATAATCCTGATTATTGCAGTTCTTATAGTTTCATCATTACCGTCGGTGCCAACGCTGAAGATCAAAACAGCTCATTCAAGCATCAGGCTCGACTATCTTATTCATTTTTGCGAATACGGGGCTCTGACATTCCTTGCCCTGCTATGGCGGGCTGAAAAAGATTTCAGCATAAATCTCAGGAAATTTCTGATTATTACTGCATTACTAATGCTTTTCGCCATTGCTGATGAATTTCATCAGAAGTTAATTCCGGGAAGAACATTCAATCTAAAAGATATTGCCAGCAATCTGCTTGGAATAATTGCCTCATTGGTCTTTTGTATTTATGTATTCCGGATAATTAATAAGAAATCTGGCTTCACCGGGTAAAAATAACTATTTTGCCTTCGGATTATTTCTATGAGATCTCAGGGAAATAAAAGTGCCCGACAGAATAAAATAAAAACTCAGTATCTGTTGTCCGGGTAGCTATTAATGAAGTCTGTATCCTGAGAAAACTCCGGTTCCTATGTCAGTTCCTGTTCCGGTGTGAATAACAAATTTTAACTTATCAGAAGCTATCAGCTTTATTGTGATAGTTCGAAATAAAGTCGTACTGGTACTAATTGAACTCTCAAGAGTCTCATACAGATTTCCATTCTTAAAAAGCATTATCATTCTTCCCCCTCCTATACCGGGGACTATATATTTAACATCAAATGTATATAGTCCAGTGTAGGGTGCTGTAAATTCACCGGTACCTTCATTTAACCCATTGCCATCATTATACTCAACCTGATCGGGAATAAAATCAACATTCGATAATGGCATAGGAGCCAATGTTGCAACAGTCTTCTTGGCTCTGAAGGCAATCATACTTCCCAAAACAACACTATTAGCACCTGAAATACTAAGCGTATTGTTTGATTGATTAAAAGTCAGGCTCTGAATTTCATTATTCGGATCTGAATCGGAATCATTTTTAAGTTCCGAAAGGCTTATTGTGTTTGTATTGCCTGAAATACTCAGAATTCTTGTTGAAGGATTCCAAATCAGACCCTGATTATCTGTATTATCCAGATACTTTGTTAGATCCCATTCCGTTGCAAGGGGATTCTTTGTTATTTTTAATTTATCGGCATTTATAGTCAGGTCCTGGATCTCATTGGTCGGATCTCCATCTGCCTCAATAGTTGCCAGCAGAACGGAGTTTCCGCGCGATATTCCAAGATAATTACCCTCCGGACTGTTTGTTATTGTAAGGTTTTGAAGAAGACTTGTAAGAGGCACGTAATTTCCGCCACTGATAGTGAGATTGCTCTGGTCAAAGGATATTGTCTGCTTATCTGATGCCGGATCTCCGGTTTCTCCCTTTTGGCCCTGCTCGCCTCTGGGTCCTGTAGGCCCGGGTTCAAGAGACTTCTGTGCATACAGGGCATAGGGAACGGCAAGAAACTGCATGGTGCCCATATCAATAAATGAATTATCAAATTTCACTTCAACTTTAAGAAAGTGCAGAGCAGACGACCATCTAATCTGAGAAAAATTACTGTAAATCCCTCCTGTCTGAACTCCTCCGCCGATAATAAGTGAGAAAACTCCGTATTTAGATGTTGTAATATGCGAGTGAAGCTCCTGGTACACAATCTGACCTATTGGATTCTCAATAATAACAGAGAACTTTACATCAATATCCTTACTAACTAATTCCTTTCCAATATTGTCTCTGGCAACTGCCTGATAATAAATTCCGAGCGGCACATTGCCTTGTCCGAAACTCTCCGCACTTAATAGAAGCAGAACAGATAAAATCAGAGAAGCATTAAATTTCTTTATGGCCATAGTTGAATGAATTACAGTTTTTCAATCTTGAATGTCCTGTTTATAATTCGGTCTGTACTTAGTATCCTTACAAAATAAAAACCTCTGTAATAGTCTTTAACCTGAATTACTTTTTCAAGGTAAAAGTTCGCAGGGAATGACTGTTTTTCCAAAAGAACTACCTTGCCGGTAATACTTATAATTTCAATAATAAATTCCCTTGCTGTGCTGCCAAACAGCCTCACAGTTATATTGTCGAAGGCAGGATTCGGATAAACATCCACCCCATTGCCTTCAGGCAGTACTCCGGGAACAAACTTTATTGAAGGCTGCTGAAAGCCCTGCGTAAATTCATAATCTGAACAGCAAATTATCTCAACAGCAGTCTCACCTATTGTCTGGGAGTAACTTATATTGCCTGATAATGAGACTCCTGCAACAGGAACAAGTACCTGATGCGACAAGCTCTGAGAGTACAGACTTGAATGCAAACTGAGAAATCCCGACAGAATAAGTATTCTGGTTATCTTAAACATAAAGAAATTATGAAGTCCCCTATGCAAGTATAATAATTTTCTTTAATTTACAATCGTAACCTGATAAAAAAATCTGATGCTGAAGTCATACCTCTATCACAATTTAATTGAAGCCGGCTGTGATGAGGCCGGAAGAGGTTGTCTGGCAGGACCCGTTTTTGCAGCTGCAGTTATTCTTCCAAAAAATTTCAAACATCCTGTTCTGAATGATTCCAAAAAACTTACCAGAAAGCAAAGGAATAAGTTAAAAGATGAGATAATGAGTTACTCAATTGCATGGAAAGTGGCAGCGGTCAGCAATGTGGAGATTGATGAGATGAATATTCTAAGAGCATCAATTAAAGCGATGCATCTTGCTATAAATGAACTTGATACAGAGCCGCAGTTTTTACTTATCGATGGTAACAGATTTTACCCGTATAAAGAGATCCCTCACCAGGCTATAATTAAAGGTGACGGGCTCTATTTCTCAATCGCAGCCGCTTCTGTGCTTGCAAAAACCTTCCGCGATGAATACATGCAGAAAATTCATGAGGAGTTTCCTCAATACGGGTGGAACAGGAACATGGGATACGGTACTCAGGAACATCGTGAAGCTATAGCCAAATTTGGAATCACTCCATACCATCGGCACTCATTCAATCTTCGGGATTCACAGATGAAAATTGATTTCTGAGTACTCTGATTTTGATTTTTAAATATATCTTTGACACTTAATTTAAACAAAATATAAATTAGCTCAGCGTATGAAGAAACTATTATCAGTTCTAATAATCCTTGTTCTCAGCTTCGGATTTAAAGCAAAAGCTGATGAGGGTATGTGGTTACTACCGCTAATCGAAAAATTAAATATTGGAAAGATGACGGAACTTGGGCTGAAGCTTTCAGCTGAGGATATCTATAGTCTGAATAAAGCAAGTCTGAAAGATGCAATCGTAATTTTCGGAGGTGGCTGCACAGGAGAGATCGTTTCATCACAGGGACTAATCCTCACAAATCACCATTGCGGATACGGACAAATACAGGCACACAGCTCTGTTGAGCATGATTACCTGAGAGATGGTTTCTGGGCTATGTCAAAAGAAGAAGAACTGGCCAACCCAAACCTTTCAGTTACATTTCTGGTAAGAATAGAGGATGTATCAGCCCAGATCCTTGCAAATGTAAAACCAGAAATGAGTGAGACTGAGCGAACTGCTGCTATCAGCGAAGCCCGTCAGATTATTGAGAAAAAAGCTGTTGAGGGAAATAACTACAGGGCCCAGGTTGGATCATTCTATGGCGGAAACTATTTTTATCTTCTTGTTTATGAAAGATTTAATGATGTAAGGCTTGTGGGTGCACCTCCTTCATCAATAGGTAAATATGGTTCCGATACCGATAACTGGGAATGGCCCCGCCATACCGGCGATTTCAGTGTATTCCGTGTATATACTGCTCCCGACGGAAAACCGGCAGCCTATTCAAAGGAAAATGTTCCAATGAAACCTAAGAAGTATCTTAATGTTTCAATTAAAGAACTTAATAAAAATGACTATGCGATGATCCTGGGTTATCCGGGGAGAACCAACAGATATATGACCTCATTTGAGGTGAACGAGCAACTTCAGATTACACATCCTGACAGAATAAAAATCCGTGGAATAAAACAGGATATCTGGATGGAAGACATGAAATCTGATCAGCGTATAAATATTCAATATTCAGCCAAGTATTTCGGTTCCTCGAACTACTGGAAATACTCAATCGGCCAGAAGGGCGGACTTGAGAGGCTGAATGTTAAAGAGAAGAAAGAAGAACTTGAAAAGGAGTTTAACATCTGGGTGAATGCAACAAGCGACCGTAAAGCCAAATACGGAGAATCTCTTAATATGATCAAAAACTCAATTGAAGGAAGAGCTGAATATTACAATGCACTTCAATATCTGAATGAGTGCATTCAGGGTTGCGAGCTAATTGGTTTGTATCAGGTTGCATTATCAGTTATACCGGTATTGAAGTCAGGTGACAATCAGAAAATAAGTGAAATGAGTACCCAGACAAAAACCAGAATAAGTGATTTTTATAAGGACTATAACCCTTCAACCGATCAGAAATCGATGAAGGCAATGCTTAAACTCTACAGATCTGATGTACCTGAAAAATTCCATCCTGACTTTTATAAAAATGTAGTAGACAAGAAATTTAAAGGCAATATTGACAAGTTTGTTGATGATCTGTTTGCAAAATCAATCTTCTCAAGTGAAGCCAAGCTTGTTAATTTTCTGAATAAACCGGTGCTCAAAACAATAGAGAACGATCCTGTTTTTCTTACCACTGCTTCAATCTACAAAATTGCTGCAGAAGTTTCCAAAGGGTCAGGTCAGTACGATGCTGCACTTGCGACAGGCAAGAGACTATGGATAGCAGCACTGATGGAGATGGCACCTGAAAAAACACTTTATCCCGATGCCAATTCAACAATGAGACTCTCCTATGGTTCAATTCAGGATTATGACCCCAAAGATGCAGTTACATATAAGTATTTTACAACATTGCAGGGCGTTGTCGACAAATACAAACCAAATGATTATGAATTTGATCTGCCAAAAAGACTCCTTGAACTGAACAGTAAAAAAGAATATGGAAGATACGGCTCATCAAAAGGCTATATGCCCGTCTGTTTTCTTACTACAAATGATATAACCGGTGGCAATTCAGGCAGTCCAGTTATGAATGCAAACGGAGAACTTATTGGCCTTGCATTCGATGGTAACTGGGAAGCAATGAGTGGCGATATAGCTTTCGAACCTGCATTGCAGAGAACAATTGTTGTTGATATCCGCTATGTTCTTTGGGTAATGGATATCTATGCCGGTGCAAAACACCTTGTTGATGAGATGACGGTAATACAGTAAAAGACAACAAGTATTTACCCATCCAGAGGCTGTCTCAAAATCATAATGTCACTCCCTCCCCCGCTTAGGCGGGTGGATTCAGGGGCTTCTAATTAGACATAGCTTTTGAGACATCCTCTTTTTTGAACCCAGCCCTGCTTTGTTGTCTCTATCTAAATAACCGATGCGGTCAGTAGCGGCTTGACCAGATAATTTTTCTTTTTTATTTGTATCTTTGCAATAAACTTAGTTACATGCATTTTAATCTTATTGAGATTCTTGCAGTTTTTATGGTCCTTTTTGCCATAATAGATATTCCCGGATCAATACCAATTATTATTGACCTAAAATCCAAATCGGGAGATATTAAATCTGCAAAGGTTACCCTGGTATCTTTTCTTATTTTACTCGCTTTCCTGATTATTGGAAGTCCACTGCTTGGCATTTTCGGTATCGACGTATCTTCATTTGCTATTGCCGGCTCATTCATTATCTTCCTTATAGCCATGGAAATGATCCTGGGAATAGAACTTTTTCATCACGACTCGCAGGGAGGTGGTTCAATATTTCCGATAGCATTTCCTCTGATAGCAGGGGCAGGTTCAATAACTACAATTCTTTCACTGAAGGCTGAATATCAGACTATTAATATCCTGATAGCACTTATTCTCAATATGGGTGTGATTTATCTCGTATTACGCCTTACTTCGAGGATTGAAAGAATTCTTGGTTTCGGAGGCCTTCAGATCCTTAAAAAGGTTTTTGGAGTAATCCTGTTATCTATAGCTATAAAACTTTTCATTTCGAATACAGGTATCTTACTTCCCAATGCAAGGTGAGATAACACTATACACCGATGGGGCCTGCAGCGGAAATCCCGGAAAAGGGGGCTATGGCCTTGTTCTTATTTATGGAAAACACCGGCTCGAAAAATCAGTAGGCTTCAGGCTCACCACAAATAACAGGATGGAACTGCTCGCAGTAATAATTGGCCTCGAAGCTTTGAAAATACAAAACAGTAAGGTCGTTGTTTATACCGACTCAAAATATGTCGCTGATTCAGTTGAAAAAGGGTGGGTTTTTCAATGGGAATCAAAAGGCTTTAAAAAGAAGAAAAATCCAGACCTCTGGCTGAGATTTTTAAAAATTTATCGCCAGCATAAAGTACGATTTGTCTGGATCAAAGGACATGCAAGCAATATTGAAAATGAAGTATGCGATCAATTGGCCGTGAAAGCATCTACAGGAGTAAATCTCAGCGAAGATATCGGCTATACTCCTGATTCAGAAGACGATATGCTACTATGATCTGCCTGCCATTCTAAAAATATTTTTGTTTTTGATAAAATATTGATGCAAATTTGTAAAAATACCGGGATATGGAAAAACTTTTTATTGAAAAGACTACTACAACACCTGAGATCCATCTCTCCCCGGAAGATAATACATTTCATATCAGGGGTAAATCATCACCTGAAGATGTAAGGGCTCTCTACTATCCTGTTATAGAATGGTTTAGTTCTCTTTGTGTTGAAATACTTGAGAAAAGCAAATATACCTATTCAAGCGAAAAACCACTGATATTCAAAGTCGACCTTGAGTATTTTAATTCCTCTTCAGCTAAATTCCTTTATGACATTTTTCTTGAGTTGAAGAAGCTCACAACTACAGGAATTCCGGTAATCGTTGAATGGCATTTCGACGAGGGAGATAATGATCTCAAAGAGGCAGGATTTGATATAGCAACCCTGGCCGGGATGCAATTTTCATTTATCCCAAAAAAAACACTTAAATAAGGATGAGGGGGCAGGAAGGTCTTTACATGCTGCTAAACCAGCTTGGAATAGAGTACGAATATCATGAACATCCCCCGCTGGCTACAATCGAAGATGCTAAAACTCACTGGAAAGATTACAATTCAGGCAGATGTAAAAACATATTTTTCCGTAATCACAAAGGTGACCGGCACTACCTTGTAATTCTTGAACACCTGCGCCAATTAAATATCAGAGATCTGGAGCTCAGGTTAAAACAGGGAAAACTTACATTTGCATCAGACCAGCGTCTTAAGAAATATCTTGGAGTGGAACCTGGTTCTGTTTCTCCGTTCGGAATAATAAATGATAATGATAAGCACGTGCACCTTTTTATCGATAAGAAACTTCAGGAAGAAGAACGTCTTGCCTTCCACCCAAATATTAATACTGCAACTCTTGTTATTTCAAAACACAACTTTTTAAACTTCCTCGAGAATTCAGGTAACAGCTATGAGTTTATCTCGCTTTACGAATAATCCATTTAATAATTAATTCTACTTTGACAGATCTCAAAATCAATCAGTTTTTACCCTTAATCCCCAAAGGGAACTGGTTGATTTTTAAGCTTTATCCCTATAAGGTTGAGGTAAAAAATCTGAAAAATCATAAAAAAAGCTAATCTGTCAAAGTAGAATTAATACCAGCCACAAAAAGTTACATTTTTGTTAAAATTTACTAAAAACTCCTTCAGAGCTGCAACAATTCCTTTTCTTATCCGTCATTAAACCGATAACCAAAATCGCTTTCCTGATGAAAAAGATATTCCTTCTCTGTATAGCATTATTCATTTTATCATACTCTGCATTTCCTCAGTCAATTGAAAAAAAACATTATAAGGCTACCAAAATTACTACTGCTCCCCTGATAAACGGAATTCTTGACGAGGAGGCGTGGCAGTCAGGTGAATGGGTTGATGATTTTACTCAGAATGAACCTTATAATGGCAGACCGGCAAGTCAAAGGACTGAGTTTAAGGTACTATTTGATGAGGATAATTTGTTCGTTGCTGTCAAAGCATTTGATACAAGTCCCGACAGCATTGTGAACAGACTTACCCGCCGTGATCAGGCTGACGGCGATCTGGTTGGAATTATACTTGACAGTTTTCATGATCTTCGTACCGGCTTCCTGTTTGGCGTTAGCTCAGCCGGAGTAAAATACGACCTCATGTTTACCAATGACGGTCAGAATGAGGATGAATCGTGGGATCCAAACTGGTGGGTAAAAACAACTTTAAACAATGAGGGATGGATAGCCGAGATGAAAATACCTCTGAGCCAGCTGAGGTTTGACAAAAATTCTGGCGACGTATGGGGACTGCAGATGGCAAGGGTATTATACAGAAAAAATGAGACTTCATTCTGGCAGCATATACCCAAGGATTCACCGGGATTCATTCACCTGATTGGCGAAATGTCGGGTCTCGAACAAATTAAACCGAGAAAAATCTTTGATATTACTCCCTATGGAGTAGCCAAAACAGAAACATTTAAAGCAGTACCCGATAATCCATTTCTCTCAAAAGGAAAACTTTCAGGACTGAATGGTGGAATAGATGCTAAGATTGGTATTACAAACAACATGACAATGGACCTTTCAATTAATCCTGATTTCGGTCAGGTAGAAGCAGATCCATCGGAAGTTAATCTGTCGGCATATGAAACTTTCTTTAGCGAAAAACGACCCTTCTTTGTTGAAGGAAACAATATAACCAACTTTGGTCTTGGAATTGGCGACGGAGGCATTGGTAACGATAATCTATTCTATTCCAGAAGAATAGGTCGTCGCCCCCAGGGATATCCTGATCTTAAGGATGGATGGAGTGCTGATGTTCCAACCAATTCAACAATTATCGGATCAGCCAAGCTAACAGGAAAAACAAAGGATGGCCTTTCAATAGGTTTCATAGAAGCCATGACAGCTGAGGAAAAAGCTGAAATAGACACAATAGGAGGCAGAAAATATGAGACAGTAGAACCTTTAACAAATTACATGGTTGGAAGGATCCAGAAGGATTTAAAAGAGGGAAACACAATAATCGGGGGTATTTTTACAAGTACAAACAGGGTTCTTGATAAGAACCTCAGTTCTTTTATGCATAAGGCAGCATATACGGGGGGAGCTGATTTCACGCAGTATTTCAAAGACAAAAGCTGGATGTTTAATCTGAACACCGCATTCAGCCTTGTTGAAGGATCCAAAGAAGCTTTGCTTAAAACCCAGCAATCATCTGCCCGCTACTATCAGCGACCCGACAACGATTATACAGTTCTTGACACAAACAGAACATCCCTGGCCGGCTCAGGTGGAAGGATGCAGATTATGAAACTTGATGGGCACTGGAATTTCATGGGCGCGACAATCTGGAAAACACCCGGTTTTGAAACCAACGATCTTGGATACATACGCGAAGCCGACCAGATTCTCTCATTATTATGGGTTGGATATAGCCAGTGGGAACCTAAAGGGATCTATCGCCGATATAATATTAACGGAGATATTTATACAGTTAACAATTTTGGCGGCGAATGGGTAGGAACAGGTCTGGAATTGAATGGAAATATGGGACTGAAAAATTACTGGAGCATGTGGGGCGGTTTAAACTTTAACTCTGAAGCTCTCTCTACCGGCACGCTTCGTGGCGGACCAATGATGAAAGTGCCGGGCAGCAAAAACGGCAGAATAGGATTTTCCACAGATAGCCGTAAGAAACTCTCCTTTGAAGTTTTCATGAATACTTCAAAAGGAAATGAAAAAAGTTCAAACAGCTTATATTCCGAAATAGGCATGTCATATAAACCGACAAATTATCTTGTGCTCAACGTTAGCCCCGGAATAAGTAAATCATTCACCGAACTTCAGTATTTTTCAAAGATCAGTTATCTGGGAACAGATAAATATATTTTTGCCAGCATAGACAGAAAAACTATAAGCACCTCATTCAGAATAAATTTAAACCTTAGTCCAAATCTCACATTCCAGTATTGGGGACAGCCATTTATTGCCACAGGTATGTATTCTGATTATAAATACATATCTGCTCCTATGGCTGATTCGTACAAAGACAGATTCTCTACATATTCGGGTAATCAGCTAAGTTTCGACGGGAATAATTTTAATATAGACGAAAATCTCGACGGAAGCAAGGATTACTCATTTGGAAAGAGAGATTTCAATGTTCAGGAATTTCTCTCAAACCTTGTTGTAAGATGGGAATACAATCCCGGTTCGTCCTTGTTTCTTGTATGGAGCCAGACAAGAAGCGGATACAACTCATCAGGTAACCTCAATCTGTTTGACGACCTTGGTGACTTGTTTAACAGTGACGACAACAAGCCTCATAATGTTTTCCTGATTAAATTCAGTTACAGATTCGGGCTATAATAAAGCTGTTTTAAAGGGCAAGCCTTTGAACATTGCAGATCTGAATTTTGTTTGTTTCTTTGAGAACACGAACAAACTAACGAATTAATCATGAAACTATCTGCAATCCTTTTTGCCCTTGCAATATCATTAAGCTCATACTCACAGGATAATCCTGCTTATAAAGTCTTTACAGGTGAGGGTAAAAAAGCCGATTATGGCGACATAATAAAAGCGAGCCTCAAGTCAGATGTTGTATTTTTCGGCGAATTGCACGATGATGCGATGGCCCATTGGCTTGAGCTTGAAATAACAGGAAGTCTGTATGAAAAGGCAGGAAAAAACCTTATTCTGGCTGCTGAAATGTTTGAAACTGATAATCAGCTTAATATCGATGAATACCTGAATGGAACGATAAAAGAAACCTCATTTGAAGCTGAGGTAAAAAAATGGAAAAACTATCCTACTGATTATAAACCACTGATGGATTTTGCAAAAGACAGCGGACTCTATTTTATTGCTTCAAATATTCCACGCAGATATGCATCATTGGTAGCTTCATCAGGATTTGAAGGTTTGAGCAAACTATCACCTGATGCGTTGAAGTTCATCGCTCCTCTGCCAGTGGAATATGACCCTGAGTTAGCATGCTATAAAGATATGTTATCTATGGGTGGTGCAATTGGTGGTCCGATGGCTGGTAAAGTAAGCCCCAACCTCCCAAAAGCTCAGGCAATAAAAGACGCCACAATGGCAAGTTCGATACTCAAATACTGGTCAAAAGGAAAACTTGTGATACACTATAACGGAAGCTATCACTCCGACAGATATCTGGGAATCATCTGGTATCTGAAGAAGTCTGATCCTTCGATCAAAGTGACTACAATCGCTTCAGTTAATCAGAAAAACATCGACAAGCTTGATGACGAAAGTAAAAAAACAGCTGATTTTATTATAGTTGTTCCTTCTACAATGACCAAGACTTACAAATAATGGCGTAACGGCATAAAGGTTTTATTGAATACTGGCACCATTCTTGATTCTTGTAAAATAAGAAACCTCTGTTCTGAATAGTTTAAAATCACGATTGTCTGTAGCTGTTCGTTAATTTAAAACTATTAAAAATGAAGAGGAATGAAAACATGGTTCCTGAATTTGATGAGATCATTTTTGAGAACCGCAACAAAACCTACGGAGCATACGATCTCCGGAAACATTACAAATCTGCAACCAGCATCTCAATCCTTGGAGCTGTGTTTATATGTACAAGCCTGTTAATCGGCCTGTCATTAAAACCTGATAAGCTTACTGCATCTGAAGGGCAAAAGACAGTGATAATTACAATCACCGATCCTGTGGTTCAGGTAATTGAAACACCCCCTGAAGCGAAAGCTCCTCCCGAACTCGTAAAAACTGATCCGTATGTTGCTCCGGTTGTGACAACAGACACAACAGAGAAGATTAGTGATCTGGGAATAACTGATGATTATCTTGACATTGCGAAAGATGGTGTAGCCAGAGATTCAGTACCTCTATTTGATAATCCTGAGCCCATAATACCTGAGGAAGAAAAAGTCTTCATCTTCGTTGATGAGAATCCTGAATATCCCGGAGGTCTTGGTGAGCTGATGAAGTTTGTTGGTGAGAACCTTGATTATCCTTCAGATGCCATTGCAAACAATATCCAGGGACGGGTAGTTCTTAAGTTTGTTGTAAACAGGAATGGTTCGGTTGACCGGATAGAGGTTCTGAACAGTATTGATCCCTTACTTGATGCAGAAGCAGTCAGAGTAGTCGGAACATTACCTAAGTTCAAACCGGGGAAACAGGGTGGAGTGCCGGTTCCGGTCTGGTTCATACTACCTGTACTATTCCGTCTCCAGTAGTAATTGATTCTGATCGGCCATCAGACGGTAAAAGGATTGCCAACACAACTATTCTACAATACTCAGATTCCGGCATGTTTGTGGTTTCTTTCAAGGAATAAAACTAACGGTAAATTCCGGAACAGGAACTATCAGGTATTATTCATTGATGCCAGAGAGATCGGCACGATGATCAGCCGGAGACAGAAGGAACTTAACGAGGATGATTTAGTAAAGATCGGTGAACTATACCATTCATGGCGCTGTAAGGATTGGGAACAGAAGTACAAAGATGTTCCGGGCCTTTGTAAGTCAGTCTCCATTGAGGAGATAAGAAAGAATAACCATATCCTTACCCCGGGAAGGTATATTGATTTCAAAGAGGAGGAGGATGATGGAGAATTGTTTGAAGATAAGATGAAGAATCTGACTGAGGCATTAAAGGACCAAATTGCTAAATATCATGATCTTGATGAACAAATACGCCAGAATCTTAGAACCATAGGTTATGAAATATAATGTAACACCCTTACCACCAAAGGTTGACCTCGAGACCAGGACTGTATTAAAAAAATTACCTTCTGCCCATAGGTATCTTGCTGAACTTAAAGGGATGGCTGCAACTATTCCAAATGAATCCATACTGATTAATACTCTTGCTTTGCAGGAAGCGAAGGACAGTTCAGCCATTGAGAATATCATCACAACTCATGACGAGATGTATAAGGCTCAGCTCTTTGAGGATATGCTTGTTAATGCCTCGGCCAAGGAGGTGAGCAGGTATGCAGATGCTCTTATTCAGGGTTTTCAACTGGTAAGAAAGAACAAAATACTAACTGAAAACTACATCCTTGAGATTCAGAAGATACTTGAACAGAATGATGCCGGTTGCAGAAAGTTGCCAGGGACATCACTGATTAATGAGAAAACAGGGGAAACGGTTTATACCCCTCCCCAGGACTATGACTCAATCGTTGGTCTCATGGCAAATCTTATTAAGTATATGAATGATCCTGAGTTACATAATGTTGATCCTTTAGTCAAGATGGCGGTGATCCATTTCCAGTTTGAGAGCATCCATCCCTTCTATGATGGCAACGGGAGAACCGGAATTTGTAATGAAAGACCTTCAGGTTTCCAGACTTACAGCGCGAAAGTATCTTGAACTTCTTGTCAAAAACGGATTTCTTACCAAAGAAAAAATCTGGAGAACCAATTTTTACATTAACTCTCCCTTGTTTGCCCTTTTTCTGAGCGAGTCTAAAGCTCAGGTAACAGAATCCATTAAAACTATTAATTCCGACATTCATGTATAGAAAAAGTTCATTCCGTATACATGACAATAGTATCATGTATAGGAAATGGCAGTTTTGTACACACAGGGCTGAAGAGCCTCAGAGATGAAATGATTGCCAAAAGATTAGTTATTGAAGAGGCACTTTATGTAACTATTGACGAGAGAACAGCGGACACGAATTTCAAAAACGTCACTCATATTGTACAAAAAATGGTCAAAAACAACTCTTTGAGCATTAGATCTAGCAATTCTCTTATTCACTACCGAGTTATTTTATTTTTTAAGTAGTAATTGAGCACTTTTGTTGTTTGCTGTGAAATAGCTGTGAAAAACAAAACCTATCAATATTGAATATCAACATGATAGGTTCTGAAATTGAGGTCGGTG
>JBBQZN010000002.1:0-114609 GCA_038207725.1 Bacteroidales bacterium
CTCATGAAACATAAAAATTACTTTATAATCTTGTTCTCCTGTATGTTACTGTTCATGCCGCTTATATTAAATGGACAAACCTCTTTTGGACCGATTATCCCAAATACCTCGATGTGCTTGGATACAATTACTCACAAGACCGTTATGCCTTGGATCACAAGAAATATCCTGAAAGAGTTATATATGGAAGTGAAAACGGTCATAGTTATAATTCATGGAAGGCTGTGCGGGATAATGAATATATTTTTGGCCAGTTTATCTGGACCGGTTTTGACTATCTGGGAGAGTCAAATGCATGGCCTTCAAGAGGATTAAATACGGGTATGATAGACCTATCCGGGAATCTGAAACCCAGAGGGTATTTCAGAATGGCGATGTGGTCGGAGAAACCCATGACCTATATCGGAACCTATAGACAGGTCAGGGGAGGACGGCGGGGCTTGTCAGATTCTGCGCTGCCGGTTTGGAATTATAATGAAGGAGATACTGTCAGGGTAGTTTGCTATACAAATTGTCCGCAATCTCAATTAAGGCTGAACGGTGAACTTGTCGGTGCTCCGAAAAATCAGGATGACAATACCGGAATTATTTACTGGGATATACCATACAAACCCGGCAAACTTGATGTGACAGGCTTAAAATGAAATTAATGTCAGGTGCCCATAACCCACCCTTTGGTTCGAACGATGGGCGTGTCGAATCGTTTCCAGTTGACCAGGTCTGATGATCTGTGAATGGGTGTGTTACGAATATTTTCTGTTGCGTATAGATAGAAATAGCCATCGGCTGCCTTTATAACTGTTGGGTCGGGAAGGCTATAAGCAACGACAGGATTGTTATAACTGTTCTCACTTTGGTCAGATTTCTCCTTAGAACGAATAGTCGGTCCGGAATCTGAAAGAGAGGCAAATAGTGTAATAAATACACTTATAACAAGTATTTTAATCATTTCAGATTTGTTACTTACCCAAAGTCAGACTCTTAATCAGATCAACCTCTTCCTGTTTATACGGAGTACCGTCGGGATGGAAAATCTCGTGGAACCATAGCGGTGGGTCTGAACCATCAGGCACAGGTTCATCCCATGCATATTTGGTATTTGATTTACCTGCTACAAGTCCCCAATTGATCGCACCGATATTATTTTCTTTCAGTATCGGCATAATATTGGTAAAAAGCGAGTTATTGCGACGTGCCATATATTCGGTGCATACCATTGGCCTGCCAAGCAATTTAAGGGTATCTATAGCCTGCTGGTGTTTTTCGGGATTGTCGTAATTATGATATGTAATAATATCAGAATTTTCGAGCTGGATTTTATTCAGGTCAGTAAGCCCCTTGCTCCAGACTCCAACTGACAGAGGCTGTGATGGCCTGATTTCCCATCCCCACATGAAAACTTTCTCAAGAAGAGGAATTGATTTGTTACCATAACCTGAATTACCCGGTTCGTTGTATAAATCCCACATGGCAACCCGTTTATCTTCACTGAAGGTTGTAAGAATATCTTTAACATATGACTCAAGAATGGTCATCACCGACGAATCGCGGAATAGAAGATCTCCGGGGTCGCGAACCCATCCCGAATTATGAACCCCTGGACTCGGGTCGGGCTGTTTGCCAGCCTTATACTCAGGATTCCAGCAATCATCGAAAAACACAAAAATCGTTTTGATGCCCTTGCTGTCGGCTATTTGCAAATATTTATCCATCCTGCCTTTAAATCCCTCCCGGTCAACCTCCCATGCTACATGGTGCAGATAAACCCGCATGCAATTCATACCTATATCTGAAGCCCAGCCAAGCTCACGGCTGATTGTTAATGTGTCAAACGATTCTGCCTGCCATGTTTCAAGTTGATTAATTGCAGTGCTTGGATTGAAATCAGATCCTCTCAGCCAGCCATTTTGCTGCTGCCATTGCTGAGCCTGTTCAACATTCCATACCTTACGGATCTCAGACATCTGATTCTTTGCATCTTTGTTACTCCCGCACGAAACAGTCACTGCAAATATTATCGCTGTGACCAGAATAAAAGTTTTTCTCATAGAATATATTATAGTTAACTAGTTCCACACTCCTGTTTTTAGCCTTTCCTTCCACGATTGTGCTAAAGCCTGTTATGGGTTGATCGGATTAAAACTTTTAATCGCTGATTGTATCCATACCTACTGAAGATTGAATATTAATGGGACTCGGTTGGCTGCCACCTCGTCCTGATCTTCCCTTAGTCCTTTGCCAGTGTAATAAATACGTTTACTCATATTTTGAGTATCTCTGATAGATCCATAATTTGCTTCTGCTCCATCATTCAATGTAATAATGCCTGCATGGTTTTCTTTTATCTTTAGTTTCATAAATGCTATTTAAAATTGTAAATAATTCTTTGCCTGTCTTCGTTTTCTTTATCGTTCTTATGATATAGTTCAATAAAAGTTATTCTTTGTTCTTCCTGAAAGTGAGCATAGATCAACCTCAAACCCGAGTTTACTCCACGACCCTTTAAAGCTTTGCAAGCAATTTTTTTAACTTTTATTATACAAGTTTTCAATCCCAGATCATCAATACGAAAGCTGAACGGTGGTCTTTCTTCTGGCATTACTTCCAGAACCTTTTTTACTATAGCTAAATCAGCATTTAACGTTCTGTACTTTTTTAGAAGGGATTTTAAATCCTTTTTAAATTCCGTTAGTTCATCAAAAGTCATTGCTCTTCGATTTCGTTTCCATAATTTCTTACTGAGTAAGGAGAATCCCTGTAAAATGCTAACTCATAGTTTATTTCTTCTCCTTCTTTTGATGCTAACCAGGGCATATCCTTATGGGAATAATTACTTATTGCAGATGCTGACCAATCACTCATTTGTTCAATAACTCTGTCAATTATTTCTTTTTCGCTTGCTCTCAGTTCAGTTAAATCTGATTTTTCTAAAGGCAGGTAACGTGTTTGCGAATAGCCGTGATGTTCGGTTTTTACTCTTTGCAACTGACCCTTATCAATCATTTGATTAATTATTGCGTCCATTTTTTGAGGAACCGGACCATAAGGCAATTTCCTGTACTTAGCACCAGTCAAATGCTCCTCATAAAGCTCATAATAATTAAAATCGGAAAAATAAAGCAGTTTATATAGTACAGTTTCGCCTACATTCGGTTTGCCTGCACATCTTTCCAAAATATATAGCAAGACGTTTTTAAACTTATTTACCTGCAAGGTTGGGGCAGAAATGCGTTCTTTAATTTTTTTTGACTTTTTTTCTGCAATACTTACGACATCCTGAACAGCGGTAAATTCTTCAGACATAAATTCATCCAAAGAGAAACCCAGGACAATAGACAAACTCTGCAATTCCATAATATCCACATTTCTGTTGCCATTTTCAATTTGAGTCAATGAAGGTCTGGAAATCCTGACACCTTTAGCCAAATCTTCCTGAGACAAGCCCTTCATTTTACGAAGTTCGGCTATCCTTTGTCCTATTTGTTTTTGCGAAAGTTTTATGCTCATAATAATTCATTCTTTAATTAAATCCGAGACAAAGGTAATAAATGTTTTATATTAAAACAATATGATGTTCTCTATTAAAACTATTAAAATTGCATTATTCACTAATTTGCAAGCACATTGTAAAGGCCTACTAAAAATTAATCCTGCAACATGACATAAAAATTGATCAAAAACCACATCACCGCGACCCTTCGCTCCGTTCCGGGCAGGCTCCGCCGGCAAGTAATTAAAACAGAAGATGATTACAATAAAGCACTTAAAAGGCTGGAAGTAATCTTCGATGCACCCTGACACCCTTAGCAAACTCAGGGGCAACTAATCCTAAGCCGGATGCCGAAGATCGGGAGGTTCGCGAAACCAAGAAGATCAGGCACCAATGTTGCACAACTGAGCTGATTAGCTTACAGAATAAATTTTAAGTCTCGCTTTTTTAAAGAGATGCTTCATGTTCCGGTGGAACTGCACTATGAATTTTTCATGAAAATATGGGTAGAGATACACATCCCTTACAGCTGATCCGCTCTTAAAATAACTCAGATGGACAATTTTGGTCTCGCCCCCACCTCTGTCAAAAAACTGCAGTGTTTGTTTACCTCTTGAAACATTATTTTCTATATAACTCAATTCAACAATTTTAAGTCCCGAATCTATTTTAATAATTTCAAATGCCAGGGGAACATTCAATATCCCCTTTAAAAGCTTTACATCGAGGAAATATACCTGACCTGTGTCGATTGCCGGGAAAGATGTATTATCTGAATAAATAACTGAGTTTGATTTTTTTGATATCAGCAAGCCAAACTTAATTGAACGTCCGTTCCACATATCAAATGAGCTGGATCTTCTGTAGAAGTTCCAGACATCGGAAAGTTTAAACTTAAGATAATACTCCCTTTCTATTACATTAAAATCTGATTCTGATGTCTCCTTTTTCCAGCTTGGATGAATGGCAGAAAAATCCTCCATCTTATCGATTGACCGTGATTTAATATATTTACGGACATTCTTCTGCTGTATGTCATTAAGAATTATTGCTTTATGAGTTTGTGATAATAAAGGCAGATGCAATAATCCGCAGAAACATATCAGGATGATAATCCTGATATTAAAAAATACTGTCTGTTCAATTTTTCCAGCCATATAGCAACCTGGGGAATTTGAAACTTCTGAACTAATTAGCCTATATACTTTGCCAAAATAGTTTAATATTTTCTAAGTTCCTGAAAATAATGATATATTCATTGGTAATAAACGAGTGGTATTATTTTACTGTGCTTTTTCCTACCTTTATGATATTCATCTTATATTGCATGCAGAATTAATTTTCTCTCTAAAATAATAATAATGCCAACACCAGCTTCAGAATGTCTCTATTGTCAGAACAATGAAACATTGCATCGTCTTATGATTAAAATCTGTGATCTGAAAGTATCACAGTTATTCCTCTTCAGGGAACAATCACACCCGGGTCGCTGCAATGTAGTCTACAATAATCATAGCGTCGATTTTCATGAACTCAGCGATGAGCAGCGCAATGCTTTTATGCTCGATGTGGCAACCGCAGGAAGGGCAATCACAAAAGCATTTAATCCGGCCAAGATTAACTATGGATCATATGCAGACACAATTTCTCACTTACATATGCATATTGTTCCGAAATATAAAGACGGATATGGTTTCGGAGGAGTATTCGAAATGAACCCTCAGAAAATCACTCTCTCTGATGCAGAATATAGTGAAGTAATTGATAAGATCAGAACCGAACTATAGTCATCTTCACTTGTTCAACTTATTAAATAATATTTGCACAATATAATTTTCGAAACAATAACTTATGAAAAGGACCCTACTACTCTTTTTTACCTTATTGCTTTTAGCAGTTTTTTCAGAGAAGGCAAAAGCAATTGATGATACCCGCATGCTGAGGTATCCCGATATAAACAATAAGCTGATCGCATTTGTATATGCAGGTGATATATGGACAGTCAACGCCGACGGAGGAGATGCAAAAAGACTCACATCGCATATTGGCATGGAGGTTTTTCCGAAAATATCTCCTGATGGAAAATGGATAGCTTTTTCAGGTGAATATACAGGCACACGCCAGGTTTTTATTATCCCTTCAGGCGGTGGTGTTCCTAAACAGCTTACATGGTATAACTCGGTTGGCGTGATGCCCCCGAGAGGCGGATATGATGATGTTGTTCTCGACTGGACAGCCGACAGCAAACAGATTCTGATACGTGCCAACCGCACCTCGTTCGGCGACAGAATCGGTAAGTATTTTCTTGTCAGCCTGAATGGAGGACTTGAAAAACCACTTCCAATAGTTAACGGGGGCTTCGGAGTGCTTTCTCCCGACGACTCAAAGATTGTATTCACACCTGTCGACCGCGAATTCAGAAACTGGAAACGGTATAAAGGCGGAAGGGCTACTGACCTCTGGATCTATAACCTGAAGGATAATACTTCAGAACAGATAACAAATTTCGAAGGCAGCGACCAGGTTCCCACATGGGCAGGTGAAAATATCTTTTTTGCTTCCGACCGTGACCTGAAACTTAACATCTGGAAATACAATACCCAAACGAAAGAGACTTCCCAGATTACACATCATACCGATTTCGACGTTATGTGGCCATCGGGAAACGGAGACAACCTGGCATATGAAAACGGGGGATATATTTATAAACTAAATCTTACTTCAGGTCTCGACGAAAGGGTAAAAGTTAACATCAACTTCGACAACCCAAACCTGATTCCATATTTCAAAAACGTTAAGGATGGGATTCATAGTTTTGCCGTCTCCCCTACAGGTAAACGTGCGCTCTTCGATGCAAGGGGAGATATATTTTCTGTACCTGCCGAAAATGGTATAACCGAAAATCTTACAGAGACTCAGGGAGTTCGTGAAATCTTCCCTTCATGGTCACCCGATGGAAAATACATCTCCTATTATTCCGACCTGACGGGCGAATATGAACTCTACCTTCTTGAGAATAAAAAAGGAGTAAAACCCAGACAGGTTACTACCGGTTCAGCGGCATGGAAATATCAGCCTGACTGGACTCCGGACAACAAGTACCTTATATTCTCTGACAGGACACTTCAACTCAGGATGATCGAAGTATCAACAGGTAAGTTAACCGATGTCGATCATGCTGCAGCAGCGGAGATCAGAAGTTACTCTGTATCGCCCGATTCACGCTGGATAACATATACAAAGGAAGAAGAGAACGGGAAATCATCAATCTGGGTTTATGAGATCGCAACTGCAAAAAAACAAAAACTTACAAACGGTGAATACTCTGATGATTCTCCTGTTTTCAGTCAATGCGGAAACTATATCTTCTTCCAGTCGTCACGCGACTACAACCTTTCATTCTCAGGCTTCGAGTTCGACTACAATTATACCGATCCTGTGCGTCTCTATGCCCTTTCTCTGACAACAAAAAGTCCTAAAATATATAAGGATAAAAATGATACTGAACCTGTTAAAGAAGAAAAGAAGACTGAGCAGGCAGCCGTTCCGGCAAAGGGCACAAAAGGAAGCACCGCTACGGCAGCTCCGGCAGCTACGGCAGCTGAAACAAAAAAAGAAGTAAAGGTTGAAATAGATGTTAATGGCATTAACGGAAGAGTAACCGTACTTCCGGGTGAACCTGGAAATTACGGAATAGTTGGTGCGGTTGAAGGTGGACTCATATATCTGAGCAACGGTAAGCTTAAGAAATTCAACCTTGCAGATGAGAAAAATGAGGAGATTCTCGACAAGGTGACAGGGGTCACTCTGACGGCAGATGGCAAGATGGCAATGTATCGTTCGGGAGCAGATTACGGAATAGTTAAGCTTGCACCCGGACAAAAGCCGGGCACCGGAAAACTTGATCTGAGCGGACTGGAAATGAAGATCGATCCGATGAAGGAATGGAACCAGATCTATGTTGATGCCTGGCGGATCTTCAGAGACTATTTCTATGTAAATAATATTCATGGCGTAAACTGGCTGGAAGTGAAAACACGTTACAGCTCACTCCTTCCATCGGTAAGCCACCGAGCCGATCTCGATTACATTCTGAATGAAATAGTTGCCGAAACAAATACAGGCCATACCTATGTTGACTGGGGCGATTTCGAAAGGCCGGCCAGAATTGAGAACGGTCTCCTTGGAGCCGATATTACAGCTGACGATGCAACAGGACGGTACCGCATTTCAAAAATCTATACTGGTGAAAACTGGAATCCTTCGCGCCGCTCTCCGCTTACAGAGCAGGGTATAGAAGTTAAAGAAGGAGACTACATTATTAGTATAAATGGAAAAGATATTACAACAGCGCAGAATCCATATCTGCTTCTTGAGAATACTGCTGGAAAATCAGTAGAGCTTACTGTAAATTCGACAGCTTCAGCTACAGGCGCGAGAACATATCTGATAAAACCAATCACAAGCGAGCTTGAACTTAAAGCATTCAACTGGGTAAATGAGCGCAGGGCCATGGTTGACAAACTTTCAGGTGGAAAAATCGGATATATTTATGTACCCAATACTTCTGCGCCGGGTAATAAAGAGCTCTTTCAGGGCATATACACCTATTTCAACAAAGAGGCACTCATAATTGACGACAGGTATAACGGAGGAGGATTTATTCCCGACCGAATGGCTGATCTGCTCGACCGTCACACACTTGCATACTGGCACCGCAATGGATTAACACCTTCCAAATCGCCTGCCATAGCGCACGATGGTCCAAAGGTTATGCTGATCAACGGGTACTCTTCATCAGGCGGAGATGCTTACCCCTATTTCTTCAAAAAAATGGGCTTGGGTAAGCTTATCGGAACCCGCACATGGGGTGGACTGGTAGGTATTTCAGGCAATGCCCGTCTCGTTGACGGCGGCAGTTTGTCAGTCCCGCAATTCGGTGTATTCGATGAAAACGAAAAGTGGATAATTGAAGGTGTCGGCGTATCTCCTGATATAGAAATAGTTGACCGCCCTGAGCAATTGGCTAAAGGTGTTGATCCATGCATCGAAAAAGCGGTTGAAGTTCTTCTTCAGGAACTAAAAGAAAAACCTGTTAAAAAGATAAATTCACCTGCCCCACCAGACAGATCACAGTGGAGAGAACAATAATTAACTAACCTTAATACATTAAACTATGAAAACAAAGACTACAATCATTTCCGTTATCATGCTTTTTGCTGTAGCAGTTTTTACTGCAAGCAGCCAGTCCAAATCATTAACCGGTGAATGGAAACTTGACAAGGAAAAGACAAGCATGACAGATGCCAACCTCTTCCTCTCCAAAATTACATTTAACCTCCGTAATGACTCTGTTCTTACAGTTCGGGTATATCAAAACTCAAACGGAGAAGAGTATCCCTTCGTTGAGAATATTCCTCTGAACGGGAAAGATACAAAGATGACAATCTACGACATGCCCAGGTCAAGCAAGGCAACAAAACTGGCTGACGGATCAGTTCAGATCGAATCTGTTACAATATTTCAGGGTAATGCCGGAGAAGACAATCTGACAACAAAAGAAACCTGGAGCACAGATGCTGAAGGCAAAACACTTTCAATGGTTTATACTAGCAAAATGTCAGCCGGAGAAGCATCCGGAACCAGCTATTTCAACAAAACAAAATAATAAAACAAAATCCTTTTACCGCAGAGCACGCAGAGTTTTTCGCAGAGAACCCACTCTGCGGTTCTCTGTGTTCGACTGAGCTGCGAAGCAGCGAAGGACTCCGCGGAGCCTTTGCGACCCGCAGGGGAGCTAAGGGCCTCTGCGGTAAATTTCTTCTTGCTCTTCTACTAAATTACTATTTCTAAAGTAAAGATAATTCCTGTTCATTAACATTCCATCCTGAAACTTTAAGAACAGGTGCTTTTCCTTTCATCTGTGCCGTAGGGCAAGTTACCGTAACAGTTAATGATCCGGAAGGCGCCAGTGTAAAGTAATTTGCCGACCAGAAACTCGGAAGCACCTCTTCACCATCGACAAGAATCTGCGGACGAACAAAGAAAGCAAGTTTGTCGGATGTGTTTGATATCTTAATTGTGTATCGGTTATCAACTTTGCCCGGTTCAGATTTCAGCACAGTCGTCTGAACTGATGTCTTTGTCATTTTCGACATTGACTTGTAATCACCGTCTTTTGCCAGCCAGTATGTGTTACGTGAAATAACTGTACCGGAACTGTTTTTCAGGGTAAGCACAACAAAGTTCACTCCTGTTAGCGAGGAGAGCGCTGAAGAGAGTGCTGAAGCTTCCTTAACATCAGAAGGGGTAAGACTGAGACTCTTCTCTTCATGAAACAGCGATTTTGAATCGGAACTGTAAATATCAGCGACAGCTGTTAATCCGTTAACAGGCTTATAAGCCCTGTTCAGAACCAGTACTTTATTATCAACCAGATTCATCTGTATATGAACAGGTTCACATGCATTCTGCATGAAATAATAGCCCGCATTTGGCTGCAAATAATAGTCGTATACCTGCCATACAACACTTGGGAATGCTGCATTTAACTTCCAGAGCATAACTCCGCCAATATCATTCAGCTTATGTCCTGCTGCCTCAAAAATGCCCTGATAGCCTATTGCATTCATGAGCTGCATCTTGTTGCAGAAATCTTCAAAACTTTCAGGCTCTCCAAAGCGCCTGATTGTCTCTTTGTAATATAGATCCCATTTGCCATTGCCTGTTGCTGCATCGTGATAACCCCATGAATGATTAAGCGGAAAGGGTAATTTACTGTCCCACACAAGATTTGGTATTATCTTTGGCAAAATGTTATAAGGAACCATTGAAGGAATTCCTGTTTCATCCTTGAATACCCAGTCTTTTCCGGCAATTGCTTTTCTGTAATAGACAACAGGGTCCTGCCAGGTATACGGGCCACTGCTGTAGACGCCGGTTGGTAAATTGTCGGGCCACGACCCATCCCAGCCTGCAGGCAGTTTCGCAAAACCCGACGAACTGGGAATGTATGGTCTTGTGCCATCAAGTGTTATAATACTGTTTCTCATCACATCATATAACTCCTTGCGGGCATGTCCTTCATTTCCTCCTGTCCATACAAGAAGACTTGGATGATTTCTGATCCGGAGAATCGTGCTGGTTACATTTTTAATAAACACATTACCTTCAATCGGCCAGTCGGGTGAACCTTTAAATTCTCCCTGTGTATCGCCGGTAACCCAGAAATCAGACCATACCAGAAGACCATATCTATCGGCTGCCTCCCAGAATTCATCGCATGGAGTAACTCCGCCGCCCCATATTCTTACAAGGTTAATATTTGAATTGCGGCATAGGCGCATCTCATAATCATACCTGAGAGAATCGCGGTTAAGCATCATATCAGGAACCCAGGCTCCTCCTGTTAATTGAATTCTCTTCTCATTCACATAAAAATCGCGCCTCCATGTTCCATTCACATCAACTGCCTTTGTACTTACTGTACGAATACCGAAGAGAAATGTTGTATCGTCCGAAATACCCGCCGCACCCGAATACTGAAGCCTTATGCGGTAAAGATTTGGTTTACCATAGCCATTAGGCCACCAGAGTACCGGATTGGTAATATTTAATTCTTTTGTATTTACACTTGTAATATCAACTACTGCTGATGAATTCTTAGGCACGCTTATATTTTTTGAAAACTGAAAAGGCTTACCCTTGAAGTTTTCGGGAGTGATTATTACAGTAAGTTTCCCGTTTTCATCTGACTGATTATGATTATGAAGTTTCAGATTAAGTGACAGGTTTGCGAGAGTGGTATCAGGTAATTCTGGTAGCGCTGCAACGAGTTTCGGATTTGCAATTGTGACGCCACCCGATGTCCTGAGATAGACTGGCAACCATATACCCATGTTCCTGTCACGTACAGGCGGCACCCAGTCCCATCCTACTGAACAGAGCATCGTAACATTTTTGCCTATATCACCTGTAGGTCCACCGTTTGGATAAAAATCACCGAGAGCTTTAAGCTGTTCGGTTGAAGGAAGACCCGGATAATCGAGAGGATAAATTTTAACTGCCATTACATTAGCGCCACCGGCTTTAATGTATTTTGTTACATCAAGACTATATTCAGCAAACATGCCTGCCATCTGCGTGGAATCGGCAATCTGATTTCCGTTTACCCATACAGCAGCCCTGTAATTTATGCCCTTGAAAATGATCTGGAAATGCCTTCCGTTATCTGCTGAAGGAACATTGAACTCAGTACGGTACCAATAAGGATTTTTCCATGGATTAGGAGTATTCGGAAGGTGACTGAACTGTTCGAGATTATACTTCTTGTTAAATTCGTCAGAAGCATCCGGAATCAGCATATTGTTCAGTCCCTGGTACGGATCAGGATAAACCTTATTTGCTACAAGGCCCGATAAAACAGTTGTAGGAACAGTAACAGGAAACCAGTAATGCTTTGATTTGTAATCAGTCGTTGAGATCTCATTCCCGGTTGATGGTATAAGAACAGATGACTGAAGTTTAAAACTACTGAGCTTAACCTGTTTTACAGTGCCTGTCTGAGAATAGGAAGTCAGGCTAATTTCAAAAAACAGAAAAATCAGAAATCGCAGGTTATTTTTCATGGTCATATAAAATATTATGAAGAAATAAATATATTAAAACTTTTCTCAGCTTTCAATAAACCGCTTAATGTCAACAATTTTTCCTGCAAGAACCAGGATATCTTTCTCTCTTAAGTGAAATGTGATATTATAGGATAAATCAACTTTATAATCCCTCCTGAAAATTGAAGTCATCACTCCTTCGGCGGGTGGAGTTTTTACTGCAACAACCTTCAGATTAAACCTGCCCTCAATATTAATAGTATCAAGGGAATGGTCAATATACTTTTCAGGTATAAAAATCTCCACAATTGCATATTCATTACTGATCTCAACTATCCTCAGGGTATTTTTAAGCTGAAGCATCGTAGAAACATGATTGGCTGCCTCCTCAAGCGGAAGAATAATTTCTTCCACACCTATCTGATTAAGTATATTCTGATGAAGTTGGTTAATCGCTCTTCCAATAACTCTTTTCACTTTAAGATTTTTAAGAATAGATAGTGTAAGTATCGAAGCGCCAACATCCTCCCCGATAGCAACAATAACGGCATCTGTATCTCTTAACGGGAGCGACTTAACTGCTTTAATATTTGTCGAATCCATCTTCATTACAGTGCTTATTGAATCTTTGAATTCATCAAGCCTTTCCAAATGATTATCGATTCCAATCACTTCATGTCCCATAGAAGTTAGAACAGTTGCCAGCTTAGTACCGAAATAGCCCAATCCAATAACAATGTATTTCATCTTACTTAAAGTATTTAATAAGTTGCTAATTTATTTCAATATTTATTTCCGGATATCTTAAGTACTTCATTCTGTTAGATAACAGCAATCCTATAAGCAGCGTCAACGGGCCAACCCTTCCGATAAACATCAGTAGGATTAACACGATCTTCCCTCCTTCGCTGAATGATGAAGTATTTGCCAGTGACAGTCCAACTGTACTAAAAGCAGAAACAGATTCGAATAACAAGTATACAGGATTTTTAGATGGCTCCATAAGCAACAGGCAAAAGAAACCTATTGCAATGATCATAAGGGAAAGGAAAATGATAGCAAGGACTCTGGCAATAGTGCTTGAACCGATCTCCCTGTTCCCTATTTTTAGTTGCTGCCCTCCTTTAATACTGTTATATGTCGATCTTAGGGCAATAGCAAATGTTGTAGTTTTAATTCCGCCTCCTGTTGATCCGGGAGAAGCTCCTATCCACATCAGGATAATCATAAGAAAAGCAGTAGGATATCCCCATAGTGAAATATCTGCAATATTAAACCCTGCAGTTCTGGCACTTACACTGCCGAAGAAAGAGACAATAAGTTTATCTCCATAAGTCAAACCACTGATACTATTTCCCGATTCGAAGAGAAAATATAAACCGGTACCTGCAACTATTAGAAAAAATGTCATCAGGATAGCAATTCTTCCTGATATATTCATCTGTGTATGGATCACAGGAATGCGCTTACCGATAGTTTTTCTTATCAATACAATTATAATCTGTTTAAAAAATGAATAAATATTCAAAAGAACCGGAAATCCAATGCCTCCGAAAATTATAAGAAGTGCTATCGTTATCTGAATATTGTAATTATGCTTTAAGCCTGTTGAAAATAACCCTTCCGACAGGGTTGAAAATCCTGCATTACAAAAAGCAGATATAGAATGAAATATTGCAAAAAATATTTTATTATCTGAATCAATATCAAGACTATAAAATATTATAATTGCTCCCGTAATTTCTGTAATAAAAGTCCATAATATTATCTTAGTCAACAACTTGAAAAGGTTTTCAAGCGATTCGGCTGAAAATATTTCTTTAAGCATTAATCGGTCGCGAAAGGATGAACCTGAAGAAAAAACAAAACTAAAAAATCCGGTAAATGTCATAATACCAAGACCTCCAATCTGAATCAGACTAAGTATAATAATTTTACCAAGTGGTGTAAATGCAGAAGCTGTATCAACAACTACCAGCCCTGTAACACATACCGCACTTACAGAAGTGAATAAGGAATCAAGAAAAGTTATTGGTATATTATGTGCTTTCGGAAGCATTAATAAACCTGACCCGATAAAAATAATTATCAGGAAACTAAGAGAAAAAAGTAATGCAGTCGGGATATGGATCAAGCTAATTACCCTTGCAAATCCTGAAATTTCGGAGATGGCAATAACTATCATTGCTGATATTAACGGGATGTTTCCGTAGAATAAGGCCCAGAATGGTTTATTACTTGTTACGATACCGTAATTAGATAATAAGACACAAGTTGAAAACAGGAAAACAATTATATCGAAAACATTTGAAATTGGCGTCTTACTTCTGAATTGCAAAATTTCAGGGAGAAATTTTGTAATAAAGAGGATCATAAACAATACCCTGAAGATGGAGATAAGTCTGATTACATTCTCTTCCGTATTTACAAATCCAATATAATAAATAAAGCTGGCAAAGAAGATAAGTATGGAAATTATAAAACAGACCCTGCATATCCTGATGATCCATCCGGCTGATAGTTTAAGCCTGTCGGATGCAATGAATAACCATTTGAATAGTCTTTCACGTTTTTTACCCTTACTGTCAAATGGACTCATTTCAGCAATTTATTCTATTTCAGATGCTTTTTAATATTGTAAAGCTTATTCAGCGCTTCCATAGGTGTAAGGTTGTCAATATCAATACCCAGTATCTCATCACGGATCTGCTTCAGAACAGGATCATCGAGCTGAAAGAAACTGAGCTGCATCCCTTCACGGCTTCCTGTAATATCGGCAATCGGCCTTGCAAGTTCCTGTTTTTCGTGGCTCTGCTCAAGCTCCTTAAGGATCTCGTCAGCCCTTCTGACAACACTTCGTGGCATTCCGGCCATACGGGCAACATGAATACCGAAGCTGTGCTCACTTCCTCCGCGACGAAGCTTCCTTAGAAAGATTACTTTATTGTTAAGCTCTTTTATTGAAACGCTGTAATTCTTAACCCTCGGAAATGAACTCTCCATCTCGTTAAGCTCATGATAGTGTGTTGCAAAAAGAGTTTTTGCCCTCAGTTTGTTTTCATGAAGGAACTCAACCATTGCCCAGGCAATTGAAATTCCATCATAAGTACTTGTTCCTCTTCCAATTTCATCGAGGAGTACAAGACTTCTGTCCGACAGGTTATTCAGAATACTGGCAGTCTCAATCATCTCAACCATGAAGGTTGATTCGCCAAGACTAATATTATCCGAAGCTCCTACCCTTGTGAAAATCTTGTCAACGATTCCGATTGCAGCCGATTTTGCAGGGACAAAACATCCTATCTGCGCCATCAGTACAATAAGGGCAGTCTGGCGGAGAAGGGCAGATTTTCCCGACATATTAGGTCCGGTAAGAATAATAATCTGCTGATCATCAGTGTCGAGAAGCAGGTCGTTGGGAACATATGACTCACCGACAGGCAGTTGCTTTTCAATTACAGGATGGCGCCCATCCCTGATATCCAGAATCATAGAATCATCAAGTACCGGCCTGACATATTTATTTTCTGCTGAGATAAGCGCAAATGAATGAAGACAATCGAGTCTGGCAATTAGTGATGCGTTTAGTTGTACTGCAGATATGTATTCAAGAAGAGAGAGAACTAAATCGTTAAAGAGCCTTGTTTCGAGGGAGATTATCTTCTCCTCTGCACCCAGGATCTTCCCTTCATATTCTTTCAACTCCTCTGTTATGTATCGCTCAGCGCTTACGAGAGTCTGCTTCCTTATCCAGTCAGAAGGAACTTTGTCCTTATGTGTATTTCTTACCTCAATATAATAGCCAAAGACATTGTTAAAACTCACCTTCAGCGAAGTTATTCCGGTCCTTTCGCTCTCCCTGTTCTGCAGATCGGTAAGGTAATCCTTTCCGCTATAGAGAATTTTGCGCAATTCGTCGAGCTCGGGTGAGATTCCGCTTGCAATAGTATTGCCCTTGCTTATCTGAACAGGAGGATCATTATTAAGCTCCTTCTCAATTTTATCAGCGATGAGCTTACATGGATTCAGTTGTTCGGCCATGGTTATGAGTGGAAGGCACCCGCTCTTTTCACATAACTCCTTTAGAGGCTCAATAGCCTTTAATGCTCTTTTAAGTTGTACAACCTCACGTGGATTTATTCTTGCTACAGCCACTTTTGAAATAAGTCTTTCCAGGTCTCCTACCTGCCTTATTAACGAAGCTATCTCCTCACTATCCTGATTATTTTCAATAAGATACTGAACTATATCAAGCCTCTCGTTTATAGGAAGAATATCTTTAAGTGGCAGTGAGATCCACCTTTTCAGGAGCCTTCCGCCCATTGGAGAAATTGTGCGGTCTATAACATCAATGAATGTCCGGGCACCTTCATAGGGCGAATGAAACAGCTCAAGGTTTTTTATGGTGAACTTATCAAGCCATACATAGCGACTCTCCTCTATTCTTGAAAGAGTTGTTATATGTCCAAGTTGCTCATGCTGCGTAAGATCGAGATAGTGCAATATGGCTCCGGCAGCAACAATACCGAATGAAAGCGAATGTACTCCGAATCCCTTCAGTGAACTTGTTTCGAACTGTTTCAGCAGTCTGTCATTTGCCGCATCCAGGGAGAAGATCCAGTCGTCGAGTTTGAAAGTATAGAATTTCGGGCCGAAATATTCGAGAAACAGATCCTTTTTCCCCTTTTCAAAGAGAACCTCTTTGGGCTGGAAATTATTAAGCATCTGATCTATATATTCAATAGATCCTTCCGATGTAAGGAACTCGCCCGTGGAAATATCGAGAAAAGCAACCCCTGCAATTTTCTTGTCAATATGTACCGCTGCCAGGAAATTATTCTCTTTATGATTCAGAACATTCTCATTAAGCGAAACACCTGGAGTAACGAGTTCAATTATACCCCTCTTGACAATTTTTTTTGTCATTTTAGGGTCTTCGAGCTGCTCACAGATTGCTACCCTTTGTCCGGCTCTTACAAGACGTGGCAAATAGGTATCGAGTGCATGATATGGGAAACCTGCCAGTTCAATAAACCGGGCTGACCCGTTTGCCCGGCGGGTAAGAGTAATACCAAGAATTTCAGCGGTTCTGATGGCATCCTCACCAAATGTCTCATAGAAATCACCTACACGGAACAGAAGTATGGCATCAGGATGTTTCGTCTTGATGGCATTATACTGCTTCATCAGCGGTGTTTCTGCATACTTTGGGAGTTCTGACATATTTTCTTTACTACGCTTTTCTGATTAGATTTTCATCAACCGGCAGTTAACAAAGATACATTCCCTCTAATATTAATAGAACACTTTTTTGATTTTTATTACAATTTGAATTCAATTAAGCCTTCTCTTCGTGAACCTTTGGTGCCTTAGCGCCTTGGTGGCATTTCTTTTTTTGCCACCAAGACACAAAGACAACATGGCAAAGAAAAATCATGATTTGTCTCTTTGATTTTATTTACCTTGGTAAGATAATTTAAAGATATTAAAATGAAAAAGGTATTAATTCTCGGAGCTGGTCTGGTGGTTAAGCCAATGGTTGAATACCTGCTTGACAGCAAATTTGCACTGACAATTGCTTCTCCCATGAAAGAGAGAGCCGATGAGATGATTGCCGGCAATCCTCAAGGTGTTTCAGTTGACTGGTCGATGGATGATTTAGACACACTTGAGAAACTTGTCAATGAACATGACATAACTGTAAGTCTTCTGCCCTACAAATATCATTCAGAGGTTGCCAGGGTTTGCCTCAGGCATAGGAAATCGCTTGTAACAACATCATATGTTCAGAAAGAGATGATGGAACTTAATGATGAAGCTATTAAAGCAGGTGTCATCTTTCTGAATGAAATTGGACTTGATCCCGGTATCGACCATATGACGGCAATGCGGATAATTGATCATATCCATAACAAGGGTGGAAAGGTTGAGGAGTTTTATTCACTTTGCGGAGCATTGCCGGCACCCGAAGCTGCCAATAATCCACTGCGATATAAATTCTCGTGGAGCCCGAAAGGAGTGGTACTGGCAAGTAAGAACAGTGCCCTGTATCTGAAGAATGGGAAACAGGTTTTCATTGAGCCGGTTAATCTGTTTAAAGACAGGTTCACTTATAACTTTCCGGGTATTGGAATTCTTGATGTTTATCCTAACAGGGACTCAATCAGTTATATGGATATTTATGGCATCCCTGAAACAAAGACCATGTACCGCGGAACCTTCAGATACAAAGGATGGTGTGAAACTCTCGATGCCATGAAGAGTCTTAACATGCTCGATGATACAGTAAGAGATTATCAGGGAATGACCTATGCTGAGTTCCTGGCAGAAAGAGGAGATGTGGCAGTAAAAAACCTGAAAAAAAACATATCCCTCAAACTTGGAGTAGATGAAGATTCTGCTGAAATAAAATCGTTTGAATTCCTCGGCTTTTTCAGCAATGAATACCTGAATTACAGATCATCAACACCATTTGACATAACATCAGACCGGATGATTAAGAAGATGTCTTTAGCAGATAATGAACGTGACATGGTTATACTCCAGCATGTGTTTCTGGCAGCATACCCGGAAGGTAAAAAGGAAGAAATAAAATCATCGATGCTCGATTTCGGTTATCCGGCAACAAATACCTCAATAGCACGAACCGTAGCACTACCTGCCGCGATAGCGGTAAAATTGATCCTTGAAAAGAAGATTAATATGACCGGAGTTTGCAGACCTGTCGTTCCTGAGATCTATAACCCCGTACTTGATGAATTAAAAACTCTAGGAATTGAAATGAAGGAGGAGTATGGGTTGCCGGAGAGTGATATGATCAGGACCCCCTTGCCCCCCTAAAAGGGGGTAAAGATTAATACATCTTGTTCATTTTCTGTATGTTGGATAATCAGACCTCCTTTAGAGCTTGTCCCGCTTCGGCGGGAAGGGTTAGGGGTGGCGCATAAAAAACAGGGATAATGCTTGGGGGCAAAACTCAGAATTTCAGGTAAAAATCCTTTGTCAGGTTCTTATAGTCATCCGTGAATTCATGCCTTGGCCCACGTTCTATTGTGAGGAAGCTTTCTGAAGGCTTAATCTTCGCCCTCGAGAAAGAAAGCACGACTCTCCTGATTTCAGATGTTGGCAAAGGTCTTATTTTGAGAATTTTGTTGCAATAGAATCCATAATCTGCTGCCTCAGCTATGAAAACATTACCTTCAACATAAGGTAAAATAAGCTGCAAGCTGCCTTTCTCATTTAAAAGGCGATTAGCACCTGTCAGTATGTCTTCAGATGTCAGATTATCATTATGACGTGCCGCAGACAATCGCGGATCAGGATTCTTCAGAGAATCGCTGAAAAATGGAGGATTGACAACAATCAGATCAAATTTTTCCTCTCCGGGAAAAAACTCCTGAAGTGATTTATTAAAAACAGTTATCCTTTCACAAAAGGGAGATTCTTTTACATTATCAAGTGCCTGTTCGTAAGATCCTTTATCGGGTTCAATTGCAACTATACGGGCATTGCAGCGCTGAGCAAGCATTAGGGCAATAAGGCCTGTCCCGGTGCCAATATCAAGAACACTTTCCTCCCCGGAAAGATCAGAAGTGGCCCCCAAAAGCACGCCGTCGGTGCCAACTTTAAAAGCCGCTTTTTCCTGCTTAACAGTGAACTGTTTAAAGGTAAAATGGTTATTAGACATAGACGGGAGTATACGTTCAGAATCCTTATAATTATAGTTACTTTTACAGCATATAAAATTAATTATATGAAGCTAAAAAAAGCTGATCTGAAGGAGTTTCTTGATGAGAAAGCAAATAAATATAATATCACTGATTTTATCGAATCTGACCCAATCAGCATACCTCATTCATATTCAGTTAAAGAAGACATAGAAATTTCCGGTTTTCTTGCAGCAACAATTGCCTGGGGAAACCGGAAAATGATTATCAAAAATGCAAATCGCATAATGGAACTGATGGGTAATTCACCTCACGATTTCATTATGAACCATAAAGATAAACATCTGGAAAAGCTCAATGGCTTCGTTCACAGGACATTTAACTCGAATGATCTGATTTACTTTATGAAAGCTCTGCAATATATCTATCGGGAGAAGAGCGGACTTGAAGCCATTTTTAACGAGTTCGGCACTCCGGAATCCTTACAACCTGCAATTCACAAGCTGAAAACAATTTTCTTCGAACTGCCTCATCCAGCTCATACTGTTAAACATCTTTCAGATCCGTATAAAGGATCTGCCGCAAAGAAAATCAACATGTATCTTAGGTGGATGGTCAGAGATGATAACAGAGGTGTGGACTTTGGTATATGGAAGTCTGTTTCTCCTTCTGCTCTGTCGTGCCCTCTCGATGTGCATTCCGGTAATGTAGCCCGTAAACTCGGATTGATTTCCAGAAATCAGAATGACTCAAAATCCGTATTTGAACTCGATACCAATTTACGTGAAATGGATAAAAACGACCCGGTAAAATACGACTTTGCTCTTTTTGGATTAGGTGTTTTTGAGGGTTTCTGAACGATCTTTTGGTCTGAGTATCAATCGCGTTGACTGGTCATATGTAAAATATTTCCATGTCCAGTTGAGGAATATTATTAATCTGTTCCTTACTCCAATAATACTCATCAGGTGGATGAACATCCAGATAAACCATGCGTATACTCCATAAAAACGCGCATAAGGCAGTTCCACAACAGCAAGATTTCGTCCAACGGTTGCCATTGTTCCCAGATCTCTGTATCTGAATTCTTTAACCGGCTTCTCTTTAGCCATTCTCTCAAAGTTTTCAGCCAGCAGCTTTGCCTGCTGAATCGCAGCCTGAGCTACCTGCGGATGCCCTTTAGGATATTTGTCTTCGGTCATCAGGGCTATATCGCCTAATGCAAATACATTATCGTATTCCTCAACTTTGTTTATCCTGTTAACGGCTATCCTTCCTGCTCTTGAAAAACACTCAGGTCTTAATCCGGAGATCTTGTTCCCTGCTATACCTGCTGTCCAGATAATCATTCCGGTAGTAATGTTTTGCCCCGAATCGAGGAATACTGTTTTTTCATCGCATCCCGAAGCCTTGGTGCTTGTAAGCACAGTTACTCCCATATTCTCAAGAAACAATCTGGCCTTTTCTGAAGATTTTTGTGACATAACGCTTAGCACTCTGTCGCCTGCTTCCACCAGAAAAATCTTTGCTCTTATTTCACTGAACTCAGGGTAGTCTTTCGGCAGAACATATTTGTTCATTTCAGCCAGGGCTCCGGCAATCTCAACTCCTGAAGGGCCGCCACCTATAATTGCAACCGTAAGAAGCATCTCCTGTTCATCTTTATCCTTCGCAATCAATGCATTCTCGAAGTTCATAAGAAGAGAATTCCTTAAATCAAGTACTTCTGCAATGCTCTTCATCCCTCTTGAATACTTTTTCATCTGATCTGAGCCGAAGTATGAATTTGTTGCACCATGAGCAAGTACCAGATAATCATATTCACACAAACCTGAAGATGTCAATAATTGACTATTCTCAGAATCTACCGACAGTACTTCGACTTTCCTTATATGAAAATCCTTATAATTCTGAAAAATTTTTCTGAGAGGAAACAGTATTGAACTCTCTTCAAGCCCGGCCGAAGCCACCTGATAAAAGAGTGGAGGGAACTGGTGATAATTATGCTTATCGAGAATAACAACCTGGAATCCTTTGTTTTTAAGCTTCTTAGCCAGAGTCAGGCCAGCAAATCCGCAACCGGCAATAACAATTCTTTTACTATTGGTTTTTGGAATATTTAACATGTTGTTTTGTATATGATCAGGCTAAATTCAACATCTCAGTTACAAAGATCGCTATTTAAGTTAAACCATCCGGATGACTAATTGTTTAATATTAGTATCGGCTTTGGATAAATAACCCCCTGACTTAAGCCGGGGATCAGTATTATAAGAATCAGAAAGGTTGGCTAAGATTCAGTAACTATCAATCCGTCTTTGATCTGGATTATCCTGTCAGACATATCTGCCAACTGGCGGTCGTGTGTTACAATTATTATTGTCTGCCCGAAAGTATCTCTGAGCCTGAAGAAAAGCTTATGCAGTTCATTTTTGTTTTCGCTGTCGAGATTCCCTGATGGCTCATCGGCGAGAATGACAGAAGGGTTATTTATGAGTGCACGTGCAACGGCAACACGCTGCTGCTCACCCCCGCTCAGTTCAGATGGCTTATGTTCCATTCTGTCGGAAAGATTAAGGAAACCAAGCAATTCAGTTGCTCTCTTTTCAGCCTCACTCTTGCTTTTACCTGCTATATATGCGGGAATACAGACATTCTCAAGAGCCGTAAACTCGGGCAGAAGCTGATGAAACTGAAAGACGAAGCCGATGTTGCTGTTACGGAAGTTAGCCAGTGCCTTCCCCTTCAGACCAATTACATCAGTACCTTTAAATGAAACAGAGCCTGAATCAGGTCTGTCGAGTGTTCCGATTATCTGTAATAGTGTTGTTTTTCCTGCGCCACTGGCACCTACAATGGATACTACCTCTCTCTCGGCAATATGAAGATCAATTCCTTTAAGAACCTTTAATGAGCCGTATGCTTTTGTGATCCCGCTGGTTTTAATCATATCTCAGGGCATGATAAATGGTGAACTATACTTCAGTCATTTACCTCTTTATAATATCCCTGCGACATGTCATTTGAATCATTGTCAACAGGAGGAGTACCGTCATTTACCTCTGAGGCGATGGTTTCTGTTACATTGCTCATCTCCTGTCTGGCATCTGAAGTAACATCATTCATATCATTTCTGATTGAGTCAGTTACATCATTTACATCACGGGTTATATTTTCGGTGATATTATTAACATCTTTTGTAAGAGAGTCAGTCACATCATTGAAATCTTTACGTATATCCGAAGTACTCGTTTCAAGTTCTCTTTTTATATCGTCGGTTGCCTTTTTAAAATCGCGCATTCCCCTTCCCACTGTTTTTGCAATATCAGGCAGTTTCTCAGCTCCGAAAAGAAGAAGCGCCACTATAACAATAACAAATATTTCCTGTCCGCTCATAGAAGTGTGTTATAAATGTCAATTCATTTATATCCGGTAAAGTTAGAAAAGTTTAATGATTAATATAAAAATTCGGGATCTATTGAAAATAAAAAAGAAGCCGTCTCAAAAGTCCTCTTCTTTTAACATCCCCTAAATCCTCTAAAGGGGACTTTCTAATTATCAGCAACTTACAAAACCCCCCTTAGGGGGGCAGGGGGCGACATTAAGCTTTTGAGACAGCCTCTTAAATATCATTCATGCGTTTATGAGTACTTTATACCTTTTTTCTTTGTTGTATCGTACACAATTGAAGAGGCAATGAAAATTGAAGAATATGTTCCAACGACAATACCAATGATCATTGCAAAGAGGAATCCTCTGATGGTTGCGCCACCAAGGAAAAACATAGCAATAAGTACAAGTATCGAAGTAACACCGGTATTCATTGTGCGGCTGAGAGTATCATTCATAGCCATATTAATTACCTCATTTACCGGACGCTTACGGTGCAATGGAAGGAATTCCCTGAGCCTGTCATAAACAACAACAGTATCGTTTATAGAATATCCGATGACGGTAAGAATTGCCGCTATGAAAGACTGGTCGATCTCCATAGTGAAAGGGAGTATTCCCCATAAAAGCGAATAAATTCCGATTACGATCATAACATCATGAGCAATAGCAACCAAAGCACCCAGACCATACTGCCAGTTGCGGAACCTGATAAAAATGTAAAGGAACATTATTATAAGTGCAACGAAAACAGCCCAGATAGCTTTAGTTTTAATGTCGGCGGCAATTGTAGGGCCTACTGTTTCTGAACTTTTTCTGTAATCCGTAAGAAATTTTTCCAGGGAAACACCTGAAGGGAGGTTCGCTTTCAATCCACTATATAAAGCAGCTTCAACCTCGTCATCAACACCTGTCTCGTTAATCTTGTATTTAGTTGTAATTCTCACCTGATTATCGCTTCCGTAAGTAACAACCTGAGGAGTCTCTCCAAATACTCCGGTAAGGTTTTTTGCGATATCGCCTGTTTTAACAGTCTCATCAAATCTGACAACATAAGTACGTCCACCGGTAAAATCGATACCCGGATTAAGACCTCTGATGAATAATGATCCTATCCCAATTAAAGTAATAATAATTGATATGGCATAGAAGATTCTTCTTTTACCAATAAAGTCAACATGAGTACCTCTAAGAATATTGGCAGTTATCTTTATGGAGAAAGTAAGGTTGACATTCTTTTTCAGAAGCCATTCATAGAGAAGCCTGGTTATAAATATTGCACTGAAAAGTGATGTGAAAATACCGATAACGAGTGTTGTAGCAAAACCTTTGATTGGGCCTGTTCCGAAAATATAAAGAACAATACCTGTAAGAAGGGTGGTGATGTTCGAGTCCATAATGGCGGAGAAGGACCCTTTGTAGCCATCAGCTATTGCAAGTTTAATTCCCTTACCGGATCTGAGTTCTTCCCTGATCCTTTCAAATATAAGAACGTTGGCATCGACCGACATACCCATGGTAAGAACAATACCTGCGATACCAGGCAGAGTAAGAACAGCGCCAAGTGATGCTGATACTCCCATGATAAGGAATATGTTGGCAAGCAGGGCAATGTCGGCTATTGTTCCGGCACTGCGACTGTAATAGAATATCATATAGAAAAGAACAATAAAGAAGGCAATAATAAACGAGTTCATACCGGCGTTTATAGCCTCTTTACCAAGTGTCGGACCTATGATTGTGTCGGATATAATTTTTGCCGGTGCAGGTAGTTTACCTGATTTAAGAATGTTAGCAAGGTCATCGGCTTCCTCAATTGTGAAATCGCCTGAGATTTCTGTGTTTCCACCGGTAATCTCATTCTGAACACGCGGGTAAGAACGAACATAACCATCGAGAATAACAGCGATACAGCGGTCAACGTTTTCCCGTGTCATCCTGGCCCATGTCTTGGCACCCTCGGCACTCATCGAAAAGTCAACTTTTACTTCAGAGCCTGTAACACCTGAGGAAGGACGGGCTGAGGTAATTGCATCACCATCGAGAGGAGCCCTGCCGTCGCGTGTTGTAACTTTTATTGCATGAAGCTCATAAAGAGTCTTCGATGGGTCATATTTATAAGGGTTCTGACTCCAGTGAAATCTCAGATCACGGGGGAATAATGCTTTAATCTGATTCATCTTCAGGTAAGCATTAACCTTTGCTGTATCCTTTGAGATTGTAAGTCCTACCATACTTGAAGCAAGTGGCTGGCCTTCAGCAGTAACTCTGGGATTAAGCACTCCGAAGAGCGGATTCTGAAGTGCAAACTGCTCACGGCTTGTTGCTTCAGTTGAAGTGGTATCTTTTTCAATCAGATCGAGGAGTGTCTGATCTTTTTTGGCAGTGTCGGCAACAGCACCCGGAAGTGCAGGTTTTGCGGTTGCTTTGTCTGTATTAGCCTGAATCTCTTTTAGCAGATCATTAGCCTGTGAGAGAAAGCCAATAACCTCAGCATTTTCATATGTTTCCCAGAACTCGAGGTTAGCAGTTCCCTGAAGAAGTTCACGAACCCTTTTTGGATCGGTCTGACCCGGAAGTTCAATAAGGATACGTCCCTTTGTGGAAAGATGGGTTATGTTAGGCTGAACAACACCAAAACGGTCGATCCTTGTCCTCAGAATATTAAAAGCATTTGTAATAGCTGCTGTGACTTCAGTATCAAGAACCTTCATAACATCTTCGTTTGAAGAATTGAAGTTGATCTTTTCCTTCATCTCAACAGTACCGAATATTGCTGCAAGTTTTGCATTCGGATCAGTCTCCTGAAATGACCTGCCAAAAAGCGTTAGATAATCAAGCTGACTCGATTTCTGCATCTCTTTTGCACGTGCAAGAGCAGTAACAAAGGTTTTGTCTGTATTATAATTTGAAAGTGCTTTCAGTATGTCCTCTACCGAAACCTCGAGGATAACGTTCATTCCTCCTTTGAGGTCGAGTCCGAGGTTCATCTCTTTCTTCTGACATTCTTTGAAAGTATAACCAAGAAAACTCCACTGATCTTTAGTGAGAGTTGAGATAGAATCAATGTATTGATTCTCTTTTACAAGGTTTCCTTTAGCAAATTCCCTGGCATCCTTCTTCACCTTATACGTTGCACCTGTGAATGAGAGCTGATATACTGATACCAACCCTAATGCAATTGCCAGAATGATAATAGCTGCTTTATTCTGCATTTGTCTCTTCTTTTGGGATTACTATGATATTTATGTTCTTATTATTCTTTATTGAGGCGCAAAGATATTAAATTTTTATAAAAACTGTTAGAATAAAATATTAATGCAAGTATTTCTCCCCCTCGGTGGGAACTAAAGGGTGCTTTGGAAATTTAGCAGAACCTGTCTGAAGGATTAAAAAAAGAGGCCGGACATGACATCCGGCCCCTTCAAACATTTATAACTAACTATTAATCAAGCAATTTGTCGTATTCTGTTTCAAGAAGCTTCCTGTTTACAAAATCAAAAAGTGTTAAGCTTCTCAGGTTATAGTAATAGTTCCAGTAATTCTGAAGCGATTGTACATAAGCCCGTCTGTTCTGGTCTTTCTTGGTATCTGCGTTATTCAGTTCGAGAACTGCAATTTTGCCGATAAGAAATCTCTGCTTTGTAACTTCATACATTTTCTGGGCAACAGTATCTGATTTTGCAGCAATGCCTACCTGTGCAGCCTGAAGGTTGAACTGTTCAACATCGAGATAAAGGTTCTGCCGGAAGTCAGTGATAGCCTGTTTTGACTGTACCTCAGCAAGTTCAAGACTCGATTGTGCCATTTTGAATTTCCCGCGGCCAAGGCCCCAGTCGAGAATAGGTATTGAAAAACCAAGCCTCACACCCTGGTTCCTGCTGAGAGCCGAATATGCTGTGTTAAAATTTTCATCCCTGCCCTGCAATCCGAAGTTTGCAATTATATTGGCATTAAGCCCTCTGTCAGCCTTTGCCTGTGCAACGCTGCTTTGAGCCTGTAGTATTACAAGCTGTTGCGTAATCATCTCAGGGTTGTTGGCCATGGCCAGATCATATACCTCCTGAGTGGTAACCTGAAGAGCCGGGATTTCATTTGGGATAATAAGTTCAAGTCTGACATTATCGGTAAAGCTAAGGAAGGAGCGAAGACGGATCTCTCTGTCTCTAAGGTTCATTGATGCCTCTTTCCTTGAAGTTTCGGCATTAAGCCACGACAACTGCATCTGAAGAAGTTCATCTTCTGCTATTGTTCCCAGCTCATATCGGCCTTTTGCAATTCTCCAGAGTGTATCAGCATTCGAATAGTTCATTTCTGCAATCTGCTTGTTTATCTGAGCAAGGGCCAGAGAGAAGAAGTTCTGAACTGCCTGCTGATGCACCTGCTCAATACTCGACAGGAAAGTTTTCTTTGCTGCCTCATATTTAAGAGGTTCTGTTTTCTTCTGCCACCTGAGTGAGTTGTATCTGAAAACAGGCTGTACAAGTCTGACGCTTACCGGCACAGAAATATACTTTGTAGTATTAGCCTGAAGGTCATTCTGGACATTCAGATCAGACTGAAGAGAAATTGCTCCGCCGGTTAATCCGATGTTCTGGGAAAGAGAAAGAGAGCCAAGGTTCTGGAGCATGTCAGTTGCAACGTAGTCAAATACTCCGCCTGTAAAAACCCTTGTATAGGCATTACTGTAATCGGGGGTGGTACCTGTAAGAGTAAGTGATGGTCGGTACTGAGCCACAAAAGTTCTGTACTGCCAGTAGCTTGCACGATATCTGTGCTTGGCCATCAATGCGTTTGGTGACTGATCTTCTGCAAGTCTTATAACATCCTCGAATGTCAGCTTCTTAACTTCCTGAGCATTTGTTTTCAGTGCTGAAAACAGAAATGCTGCAATTATTGTTACAAAAAATATCTTCTTCATTTCTAATATTTTATTCATACCTTAATGATTCAATTGGATCTTTCTCTGAAGCTCTTTTAGCTGGCGAGTATCCGAAGATAACTCCGACTGCAGCCGATACACCGAATGCTATAAAGACAGAGAAGAACGAGACTATTGTCATAATACCGGCAATCTGTTCTATCAGCTTTGCCATAATTACTCCGAAAAATACACCTATGAAACCACCTGATACACTGATTAGTACTGCTTCAGAAAGGAACTGAACTACAATGTCCATTTTCTTTGCACCGATAGCCATTCTTGTACCGATTTCTTTGATCCTTTCCATAACGGAGGCAAACATGATGTTCATGATACCAATACCTCCTACGATAAGTGAAATACTGGCGATTGCACCAAGAACCACGTTAAAAATATCTTTTGTTCTTTGCTGCTGTTTCAGAAGCAACTCAGGAACAGTTATTTCAAAGTCCTTTACACCGGTGTGGCGTCTGTTAAGCATACGGCTTAGGATTTCTGTTGTAGGCTGAAGCTGTTCTGTTTCAGTTACCTGAACAACAATCCTGTCGAGCTGATTATAGTTTGTTTCAACATTGCTTGATGCATCAGCACTACTGACAACAACTCTGCTCATACCGCCACCCATACCTCCGCCACCGAAGAAACTTATTGATGTGGCCTCAGAAACAAGTTTCGTATTGAGAAGCGCCCTGTTCTGATACCTGAGCAACATTGTCTGAATAGGTATGTAAATATTGTCATTATAAACATTAACCCCTTTTTCTTCAAAACCTGTAAGACTGACATTCGTTTTCTGAAGTACACCAATAACCTTAAGCCATATACCGTTAAACTTAATGTATTGTCCGAGAGGATCTACCTTACTGAAAAACTTAGCCCTGATATTGGCCCCGATAATACAAACCTGGATACCATTTTCTTCCTGGAAACCATTGAAGAAAGCTCCGCTGACAAGAGGAAGGTTATAAAGGTGAAAATAGTCATTCGAAACCCCTACTAGTTTAGCTGAATACTTAACACCGTTAAGCATTGCAGTTGAGTTGAACGAGATCTCGGGACTTATTCTTTTAACTGAAGGGAGTGTTTCTCTTATAGCTTCTACATCGAGAAGGTTTAATCCGCGTGAGAATTTTTTCTGCTGTTTTTCACCGTCCTCAGTAGAAGAAGATTTATCAGGTATCACCGGATTGATCAGGATATTGTTTACCCCAACCATTTTCATCTGTTCCATAATCTCCTGCTTGGCACCTTTTCCGATCGCGAGCATGGCAATAACTGCCGCCACTCCGAAAATAATACCTAAAGCAGTAAGCATTGACTTCAGCTTGTTGGATACTATCGATTCAACAGCGATTTCAATATCGTGGAAATATCTTAAGATAAATTTAAACATCGTATTTCCTGTTTAATTATTAATTTTTGAAGCATCACCTGCCGGAGCCTGGGTGTTTTGTCCGCCTGGTTGTCCACCAGAAGTTCTGCGGCGTGTTGAAGTATCTCTGACAGCACCGCCCTGCTGTTTACGGAACTGCTGCATCATCTCAGGAGTAATATTCATCATTCCGCCTCTACCACCCATCTGACCGCCACGTTCTGCTCTTGCCTTTTCTGCTTCCCGTCTTACACGATTCTCTTCATCTTTCTTGGCTTTCTCTTTCTCCTTAATAACTGCAATCAGCTCTTCACCTGATAGCTTGAACCCTTCGGGAGCTTCAGGTGTGCTTAGATATACGAGTATTCCGGGTTCAATTCCCTGTTCAATAACAACATTGTTCTCATTTGATTCTCCGAGAACAACAATCTGTTTTGTACCGTTTCTCATATATACAAAAGGAATAGAGTCAAGACCTGCCTGAACACTCTCAAGAGGGATATATATTACATCACTTACAGTTTTTGTTATAATTTTATTACCGGTTGTCATTGACGGTCTGAGTATAGGATCTGACTCATTCACTTCAATCATCACTTCGAAAACCTTGGCATCGGCATTAGGAAGCTGTTCACCTATATTAGCTACAGTTATAACAACTCCGGAATATTTTTTTTCAGGGAAAGCATCAACAAGGATCTCAACTTTCTGACCTGCCTTCACCTTGCTTACATCAATTTCGTTAACATATGTTTTTGACATCATTGATGACATATCGGGAAGAGTTGCAACGACATTATCGAAAGGATTTATTGAAGATCCAACTTTCCTTTTTGCACCCATCCTGTCGCGCTTATATATTATCATTCCTTCTGAAGGAGAGTTAATAATAAACTTTGATAAAAGCTTCTGAATATCGGCAACCCTCTGACGCTGTTCATCCAGGTTCTTCTTAATTGTTCTCATATCTGATTTTGCCTGCTCAACCCTTAGTGCATAGCCTCTTATTGACTGATCAAGCGAACGCATAGCCTTGTCACGTGAAATTTCAGCTTGTCTGATTGTTGTAGGAGGCTCATACTTAGACTGCTGAAGAGTTATCTCTGTTTCTTCAACAGTATACCTGAGGTTTTTGATATTATCTCTGAGGTTACTTAGAGTAACAGCTGTATCAAGAATTTTCATCTCGAGGTTTGTTTCCTGTGTAAGCTGCCTTTCTTGTTCGTCTTTCAGACTGTTGTCGAAAGTTGTCCTGTCAAGTGTGGCAATATAGTCACCAATCTTTACCTCAGTACCTTCAGGCACCATATCGGTAATCTTGATATCCATTGCCCTTACGCCTCTGCTTGATGCAAAATCGGGGCCAAAAATATCGATTGATTTTTTTGCTGCCAACTCACCTGTTGTAGTAACAACGATATCGAACTGCCCTCTCTTCGATTCAGCATAAAGATTTTGTATGTCTTTCTTTGATGATACCTTGTTGATAACAATCAGAGCTATGATTGCCACAACCACAACAATGCCTGAAATAATAATCGTTCTTCTCATCTGAAATTTTAATAATTAATATATTCAAAAAAATCAGCCACAAAAGTAAACAAAAGGCCTCTCCTCTTGCCGGCTGTTAACAATATTTAACAACATTACTTTTTTGCCTTACTGACTTTAAGACACTCTTTCCGGCCTTTTTATTCCGGAGCGTCGAAAAAAAAACAGAATTTAGTGTTTTTTAACAATTGAGATGACACTCTCTGCAAGCTGATCAGCCTCCTGAGAAGTCCGGCCTTCGGCATATATCCTCATTATAGGTTCTGTGTTCGACTTTCTGATCTGTACCCAGCCATGTTCATGCTCAATCCAGAGTCCGTCTCTCTCATCGGTGCGATGATCTGCAAATTTAATTTTAACAGCCTCAATGATTTTGCTGAAGTCATCAGCAGGATCAAGTACGAGCTTCTTTTTTGCAATTGTATAAACTGGATAAATGCTCTTTAACTCAGTAACCTTCATCCTGCTCTTTGCCAGATGAGTAAGAAAAAGGGCTATACCTACAAGGGCATCACGACCATAATGAAGTTCGGGGAAAATTACTCCACCATTGCCTTCTCCACCAATTATTGCATCTCTTTTTTTCATTTCCTCAACTACATTCACCTCGCCAACTGCAGATGAATAGTGTTTGCAGCCGTGAGATTCTGTAACATCTCTCAATGCCCTTGTAGATGAGAGATTGGAAACGGTGCTTCCCCTTTTGTATTTAAGTATATAATCGGAAATTGCCACGAGGGTGTACTCTTCCCCGAACATTGTACCGTCTTCGCAAACAAAGGCAAGACGGTCAACATCAGGATCTACTACAATTCCAATGTCGGCTCTTTTATCAGCAACTAGAGCAGAAATTTCTTTCAGGTTTTCAGCCAGTGGCTCGGGGTTGTGTGCAAAATTTCCGTCAGGAGTTGTATTTAACTCTATAATGTTGTTTACTCCCAGCTTTCTTAATAATTCCGGGAGAATGATGCCTCCAACCGAATTTATGCAATCAATTGCAACAGTAAAATTGGCCGATTTAATTTCAGAAACTGAAACAAGATCAAGTGAGAGAATCATATCAATATGTTTCTTCCCCCAGGTATCGTCTGTAGAAATTGCTCCTGTATTATCGGGATACACAAAAGTAAAATCTTCTTTTTCAGCAATTTCAAGAACTTCGCTTCCATCGGAGGCTGATAAAAACTCACCTTTCTCATTGAGAAGCTTAAGAGCGTTCCATTCAGCCGGATTATGACTGGCAGTTATTATAATACCGGCATGTGATGAAGTGCCTGTTACAGCAACTTCAACGGTTGGTGTTGTTGCAAGACCAAGATCAGTAACACTTATGCCAAGAGATCTCAGAGTTGTAATGACAATACTGTTTACCATGCTGCCTGATCTTCTGGCATCGCGGCCAACAATAACTTTCAGTCCATCAATCTTATGCCGTCTTTGCACCCAGGTTCCAAAAGCCGCTGTAAACTTAACAATGTCAACCGGCGAAAGCGATTCGCCCGGCTTCCCGCCAATTGTTCCCCTGATACCAGAAATAGATTTTATGAGTGCCATAAGTAGTGATTTTTAAGACTCACAAAGGTGCAAAAAAAAGATCAAACCGGAATATCGCCAAATAATTGTACCTTTGCACCCTGATAATTAACTGATATGGAGAACAGAAAACCTGCAGGAAGAGCCGGAGCCCGGTTTCAGAAGCCGGCATCAAGGAGTTATGATAAACCCGGAAAACTTGTTGTTAAGAAACTTGCAAAAGGTGAAAAACCACCCGTAAGGCACAGTAAGAATGACCCTGAACAGATAAGACTTAACAGGTTCATCGCCAACAGCGGTGTTTGTTCACGAAGGGATGCTGATGAACATATAAAAAACGGACTCATTTCAGTCAATGGTATTCTGGTGACTGACCTGGGATCAAAAGTGACTTATAATGATGATGTAAGATTCAAAAATAAAAAGCTTTCAGCCGAGAAGAAGGTATATATCCTTATGAACAAGCCGAAGGATTATGTAACAACCGTTGAAGATCCGCATGCCGAACATACAGTGCTTGAACTGATAGGTGACGAATGTCCTGAAAGAGTATATCCTGTAGGACGTCTCGACAAGGCAACAACCGGTGTTCTGCTGCTTACAAATGATGGTGACCTGGCCGGAAAACTGACGCACCCGAAATATAAGAGGAGAAAGATCTATCATGTTTTTCTCGACAACCCTGTCACAAAAAACGATCTCTTTAAATTAACAGAAGGTATCGAACTCGATGGAGTTACTGTTGTTGCAGATGCTGTTTCATATGCAGATGCTGACGATAAAAGTCAGATAGGAATTGAGTTGCACTCAGGACAAAACCGTGTTATCCGCCGTATGTTCGAGACAATGGGCTACAAAGTGAAGAAACTTGACAGGGTCTATTTTGCCGGACTGACAAAGAAAAATGTTCAGAGGGGAAAATGGCGCTTCCTTAACGACAAAGAGATCAGCATGCTTAAGCGCGGAATATTTTAAAATCATACAATGAATCACAGGTCAGGTTTTGTAAATATTCTGGGTAATCCCAATGTCGGGAAATCAACAATCATGAATGCTCTTGTTGGTGAAAAGCTATCTATCATTACTGCCAAGGCGCAAACAACACGCCACAGGATAATGGGTATTGTCAACGGAGAGGATTTCCAGATTGTGTATTCCGATACTCCGGGAATTCTTAAGCCACAATACAAGCTTCAGGAGTCAATGATGAGCTTCGTAAACATGGCTCTCTCCGATGCTGACCTTATAATGTATGTGACTGATGTTGGTGAGAAAAATGCATTTGAGGGAGAATATATTGACAGAATAAAGGAGTCGGGTATTCCGGTAATAATTGCTGTAAACAAAGTTGATATTTCAACGCAGGAAGAACTTGAAAAAGTTGTAGAAAACTGGCATAAGGCATTTCCCGGGTCGCCGGTAATACCTGTATCAGCACTTAAGAACTTTAATCTCGACGGACTTCTTACCAATATACTTGCAAAACTTCCCGAAGGTGAGCCATTCTTCCCGAAAGATCAGCTCACCGATAAATATGAACGCTTCTTTGCATCAGAAATAATAAGGGAAAAAATCCTTACAAATTACAAGAAGGAGATTCCTTACTCGGTTGAAATAGAAATAGAGAGTTTCTCAGATGAAAAGACTATTTTAAAGATCAGGGCTATTATTCATGTTACCCGTGACAGTCAGAAGGGAATTATTATTGGCCATAAGGGATCAATGCTGAAAAGAGTAGGAACCGAGGCAAGGCATGATATGGAAGATTTCTTCGGGAAAAAAGTCTTCCTCGAATTATATGTAAAAGTAACAAAAGACTGGCGTGACAAACCTCTTGCGCTCAAGAGATTTGGATACCGGTAAGATAAATTTCACAATCATTTATGAGTAGAATTGTTGCCATTGTAGGCCGACCCAACGTTGGGAAATCAACCCTCTTCAACAGGCTTACTGATTCAAGAGAAGCCATTGTTGATGAAGTCAGCGGAGTAACCCGCGACCGCAACTACGGCATGTCGCACTGGAACGGAATGGACTTCTCGGTAATAGATACCGGAGGTTATGTTATGAACTCCGATGACATTTTTGAAGAAGAAATTAACAAGCAGGTTCTGCTTGCAATTGAAGAATCAGACTTAATACTTTTTCTTGTCGATGTAACATGCGGAATTCATGAACTTGACACCTCAGTTGCAGCTATGCTCAGAAGAGTAGATAAGAAAGTGCTGCTCGTTGTAAATAAGGTTGATAATGGTGAAAGATTAATTGAAGCCACTGAGTTTTATAACCTGGGACTGGGAGATTACTTCCCCTTAAGCTCAATGAATGGAAGCGGCACCGGAGAACTTCTTGATGAAGTTGTCAAATGCCTTCCCGCATTTGAGCCCGAGCCTGTACCTGATCTGCCGAGAGTAGCAATTGTTGGTCGTCCGAATGTAGGAAAATCATCACTTGTAAATTCACTTCTCGGAGAGGAAAGAAATATAGTTACCCCTCTTGCCGGAACAACACGCGATTCTATATTTACAAGGTATAATAAATTCCAGCACGACTTTCTACTGGTTGATACTGCAGGCCTGAGAAAAAAGGGTAAAGTAAGCGAAGATATTGAATTCTACTCCGTTATGAGGGCTGTTAAGACTATTGAAAGCTCTGATATCTGTCTTCTTCTCATTGATGCCACAAGAGGAATTGAATCTCAGGATCTCAACATATTAGGACTGATCCAGAAAAATAACAAGGGGATGATAGTACTTGTAAATAAGTGGGACCTTGTGGAAAAGGATAACAATACTACTATTCAGGTTGAGAAAGATATAAGAGAAAAAACAGCGCCATTTGTTGATTATCCTATTCTTTTTATTTCAGCAACTAATAAACAGAGGATTCATAAGGTTCTGGAGCTTGTTGACCGTGTTAATCAGAACAGAAACAGAAAAATATCAACTTCCGAGCTCAATGAGGTTATGCTGCAGGTTGTTAAAAACAATCCGCCACCCGCACTGAAAGGGAAGTATGTTAAAATCAAGTATGTCACACAGCTTCCGATATATACACCGGCTTTCGCATTCTTCTGCAACCTGCCACAGTATGTAAAAGATCCCTATAAAAGGTATCTGGAAAACAGGCTCAGGGAAAAATATGATTTTACCGGGGTACCAATAAGAATCTTTTTAAGAAAAAAATAATCATATTTGGTGTGGTTTTTGTTGAAGGTTTTCTTTTACGGTTAAGAACATGAGATTATTTAAGCTTCTACTTATAACAGGTTCCCTCTTTCTCTTTCTGAACTCATGCAAAAAGATAGAGCACCTACCTGATATTCCACGAATTGAATTCACAAGTTTCCAGATTTTCGACACAACTGACATTCTCGGAAACATAAACAAAGGCGGGCGGCTTAAGTTCTACTTTGAAGACGGCAACGGTGATCTTGGACTTAACGTGCCGGGAAGATATTCAACCGATACAACAAACCTCTTCTTTACACTTTACAGAAAATCTGGTGGTTCAATGGTACCGGCACCGGCCAACGACCTGCTTCGTCCATCATCGTACAGGATTCCTTATATGGAAAGAAAAGGGGTAAACACAATCCTGAAAGGAACAATATCTGTCACATTTCTGTACCTTTTTTATAATCAGTCCGACACAATACAATATGAATTCTTTTTGAAAGACAGGGCTGATAATGAAAGTAATGTGGAATCGACGAGTGAAATAATAGTTAGCAGAAACGACCTCTATAAAAAGCCCCTTCTCTAAACTTTTATCCCCATCATAAGGATATCATCAACCTGTTCATGGGTGCCTTTCCATTTGAAGAAGAAGTCAGAGATAATATCCTTTTGCTCATTCATTGGCTGCTTTGAGACCTGCTCAATGAGTTTCTTCAATCGTGCTATCTTAAGTTTTTTGCCATCAGCACCACCAAACTGGTCAGGGAATCCATCAGAGAAGAGATACACAGTATCACCCTCATTCAGATAATATTCCTGGTCGTCAAAGAATTTTTCGATTGCTGATTCACCACCTACTGAGAGTCTGTTGCCTTTAATATAATATGGTTCACCGTCAAGGACAATAATAATAGGACGCATGGCTGATGCAAACCGGATGTATCGTGTTTTAACGTTAATCTCACAAACAACCATATCCATGCCGTCATTTGAAACACCCAGTTCCACATTCTGATTAAGGGTTGAAAAGATCTGCTTGTCGAGCATATTGAGAATAGTGGATGGTTTAGAAATACGCTGACGTGTAACTATATCCTGCAGCAATGTTGAGCCTATCATTGACATAAATGCTCCGGGTACACCATGTCCCGTCGAATCGGCACAGACAATGATAAACTTATCATCCTCAAGCTTATCAAACCAGTAAAAGTCACCACTCACAATATCACGTGGATGAAACAGGATAAAAGCATCCCTGAAAGCCTCTTTAAGCTTTGCAATATCAGGAAGAATGCTTGTCTGAATCCTTTTAGCGTAATTTATACTGTCAGTGATCTCAATATTCTGCAGCTCAATCTCTCCCTTCTGCTTCATTACCACGCTTGTTCTTGCCTCAAGTTCACTTTCCAGATACTCCTGAATCTTCCTCTGCGACTTATCTCTTTCCCTTATAATAAGCATCACTGTTCCTGCCAGTGCGGCAATAGACAAGATAATGAACCACCATCTCAGCCATATCGGTGCCTTAATTATTATCTCAAACGTCACAGGCATTTCCTGAGAAAGGCCGTCTTCATTTACTGAAATCAGGTTGAATATATATTTACCGGAAGAGAGCGGATAAAATCGCTCCTTCTCTGTATTCATCGTTGTAAAATCATCATTCCAGTTTTCGAGATAAGTGCTGTAGTACACTTTATCAGGAGATCTGAAGCTTATCCCTGTGTATGAAACTTTTATATCATATCTTTTCTTGTATGGAAGAGAAAAGGATTTCTGGTAAGGATAAATATAACCGTCAATTGTGATGCTGTTAATGCTGTTAAAAGGGGGAATACTCTTCCTGCTTTCCTTTTTGCTGTCGAAAATTATCAGCCCTTCCGTGGTGCCAATAAAGATTTTATTGTCGGCTGACTCATACAGAGCACCAGGGTTGCAGACACCACCCTTGGCATATTCCGTTCCGAAGATGCGCATCATCCCGTTTGCAGCATTGAATCTTGAAAAGCCCTTCTCGTGACCTGCCCAGATATTATTTTCACTGTCAGCAAGAATGCTGTAACAATAGTTCGACATCAGTTCGTTCGCCTTGTTTATAGCAGATATTGAGTCGTTAAAACATTCAAATATTCCATTACCCTTTGTGGCAACCCAGATAGCGCCGTTTCCTCCTTCAGAGAAAGCAAGTTGCTTATTCATTGTACCTCCCGACATTGTTGCAGTACCCATTGTGATTTCAAAGTCGCGGTTAATTGAAATAAGCTTGTCGCTTTCGGTAGCAATGTATGCAATGCCATCTTTCCCTATGAAAATATTGCTGATGCTATTATGCGGCAAACCATTGTTTATATCAAACCGTTGTTTCTCAGCACCCGAAGATCTGTCAAGTACAATAACTCCGTACGTGGTTGCCAGCCATATATTCTGACCATCAATTTCAATATCCTTTATATCGTCTGTTCCTGTGTCTTCTGACCTTGAAAATAATCTTACTCCTCCTGATAATGGTTTGTAATACAACCCCTTACCAGCAGTTCCTATCCACAGCGTTTCAGATTTATCAATATAATATGTATTTATTTCAATATTTCCTACCTGTGAAGTGAGTAATGTAAATGATTTTGATTTACCGCTTTCAGCATCAAAGATATGGTAACCGGAAGGAGTTCCGAGAAGATAGTTCTTCTGATAAGATCCTGCAAAAATTATATTGTTCTCGCTGCTGTTTTTCCCCGGTGTATAATACCCAAAGGCATAAGAAGAGAGTATTGATATTCCTTCGCCATAAAAACCTATCCAGTAATTTCCCTCCATATCCTGCATTACTGTTTTAACATAGTCGGCTGTTAATCCTGTTTTAGTATCATAATGACGCATAGAGATTACTGACATGTGGTTCTCAGATAATTTAAGCTGATAAACCCCTGATCCCTTTGTCGATACCCAGAGGTTGTCATCATAATCAGCACTCAATGACTGAACACTCAATGTCTCTAATTCAGGATGTCCCTTTATGCGTGAAAGAGGAGATGTTTTATTCGACAGGTCAAGGTGAAATAAGCCATTATATTCAGTACCAACAACAAATAATGTACTGTCGCTGGTAGCATGAATTGCAGTTATACCAGAATAATCAAAACCTTCAATTACAGCGTCAATAATTACCGAATCCTTTACCAACCTGCATTTTAGCAGATTCTCCTGTGTTCCTATGTATAGTGAACCTGAATTTGCAATGATTCCTGAAGACATAACCGGATCAGTTGCAAAATAAAAGGTTGATACTTCCTTCGGATTACCCGTATTAATAGCAAAAACTGCTTTCCCCTGAGGAATGATATATATATGTCCGTCAGGTCCCTCAAGGATTTCGCTGATGCTTCTTGTATTATTAAGCGGGACTCTTACCAGCAGGTTTTCCTTCTCATAAAAAACTGATCCATCGCTGCACCCATACCAGATTGAACCCGTTTTATCCCTGATGCTTGAAGTAGGATACCTGTTATATGAAGAGTCCGGAAAGTTAACAGGGAAAAAATCGAAGCCATCGAACCGTGAGATTCCATTACTGGTTCCTACCCAGAGAAATCCGTCATCTGACTGATTAATAGTATAAACAAAACCGCTTGGAATATTATTCTCAACTCCATAATTTTTGAAGCTGTATGTCTGCGCACTTAATAAACCGGAAAACAGAAACAAGCAGCATATTGTGCTGTAACCTATTCTCATGGAGGATTTTATGTGCATCACAGTGACAAATTATTTTTTTGCAGGGATCTTTTCGTATTTTGGCTTGGGAACATAAACCGGAACTCCGCCAATAGGTGAACTAAAGAATTTAAGAGCATCACCCCGCTGGTTCTGAAGTGTGATGACAACATTATTGTTTTTTACAAGTTCTCCCTGTCTTTTGTGAAACTGAAAGTCGAGGGATGAATTAATCTCGGCAGGCTCGATAGGAATCAACGATTCCTTCCAATCGGCTTCATTGGAAATCGGAATCGGGATCCCCTGTTTATATCTTGAAACAACCAGCATCTTTCCGTCATTATCCCAGTCAAAATTTCTCTGCTTTATTGACACTATGCCAGTATCAACAAACGGATAAATATGGGCTACGCTTTTAAAATCATTCCACATCCTGAAAGTATACTCATAAGTAAAAGCATTTGCGCCTTCTATGGGAATATTGTTATCAGGATTACTGCTGAGAAAATAGCGGTAAAGGTTACCGTCATCTCCGCTTGTCCCTTCGCATACTATCTTGAAGATATAACTGTTCCACTTCTCGTTGAAATCACCCTCAGCCGGATTGAAAGGGCCGAAAGTGTAATATTTATTATCATAGCGGGCCTCCTGTCCGAAAATTTTAGCTGCCAGAAGGTTTCCTTTTTTATAATTCAACCCGTTTTCAAATCCCTTCGATTCTTCATTTTTGTCGGGATCAACACCTGTCCCTCCGTAAACTGTAAATGTCGTTTTAGTATTGAATTCTCCCTGAATCTCATCATGTTGTCCACCGCAATCAGGGTCAAAAACCCTGATATAAAACTGCTGCTTCGAATCTTTCAGAATGGAAAAGAAATAGATCTGATTAAAATCATCGTCACCCCATGAGATTTTACCATCCTTTCCGAAAGTAACAAGAAAAGGAATATTCTCATCCTTTCCGGGAACAGGCTGGGCAGAGGATCTGTTTACAATAACAAATCCGAAGACCAGAAGGAGTATAAGAACTTTATATATTGATTTAATTAAATTCATTCATTTCAAATTTAGTTATTTTCAAAATCAGGGCTGAAGGATTACAGTTATTTTTTTCGATACACACGCCTCTCTGGCAGTACCCCCCGGTTGAGCTTCTTCTGTAACTATAAGCTGAATATAATAAACCCCGGGTTTATTATATTTAGTATTCACCTTACTCCCTATCTGAACTGTCTCATCACCAAGATTCCAGTAGTACTGTCCTATATTCCAGCCCGGCAGGTTTGTTTTTGCAGCGTCGAGTGAAATAGGCTGACCCGCATTTACCTTGTCAGGCGATTCGATGTAGGCCTGTTCAATATCGGCAAGAACGAGAGTATCTGATTTTTCGTTGTATAAGGTCTCTTTTGTTATCAGGTTCACTACATCGAGCTGAACGAGATAAGTACCCGGACCTTTATAACAATGTTCAACAACAGATCCAATTCCCTTGGCCCCATCGCCGAATGTCCACTCATATCTGAATGGAAGGGTATCCCATTTTACCGCGTTCTCCTCAAAAAACCTGTAGCAGTAACTGTTCTCTTCAAGAGTGTCGCAGACAGCTTTTCTGATAATAGTTGATCTGAATTCATATATATCGTCACTGGCACGCCTGTTTGTTGCAAAATAACCCTTCTGAAGGTCATCCTGAGCTACAAATGCAAAGTCGTCAGATGATGAGTTAATAGGTTCGGGAAGCAGAACAGGATCATCCCAGCTGCCAAATGTAAGCATTGTATAGTAAACATCAAGACCACCGGCTCCGCCCTGACGGTTTGAGGAAAAATAGAGCTTGCCTGAAGGATGCATAAAAGGGTAATTATCTGTTCCGGCAGAGTTTACTTTAGGGCCCAGGCTGACAGGTGCCGACCATTCACTGTTAATCATTTCACAGTAATAAATGTCAGAACCACCCTGCCCGCCTGGCATATCTGACGCGAAAAAAAGATATTTTCCGTCGGCACTTATTGACGGGTGAGCCACCTGGTACTGAGTATTGTTGTATTTGAACGGGCGAAGTGATGAAAGTTCATTGCCTGTTCGATCTGCAATAAATATTCCGTTATGGTTTTTAAAGTTTCTCTTCCCTGATGCTTTCCCTGTTTCTGTTTCACTTGTAAAATAAACTGTTTTACCATCGGCTGAAATGCTCAGTGGACCACTGTTGAAGAGCGGACTACGCTCACTTTTTACAATTGACGGCTTCTTAAAATTCGCAGTATCTTCTCTTTCTGCAATGTAAATATTATAAAGACGTGTCCCCTCGAAAGAGGTTCTGTCTTTTATGGCGCTAAAACGCATATCTGAACAGAATATAATCCCATCCTTCATTATTACCGGCGATATCTCACTAAAGGAGTTTGTGTTAAGCGAAATACTTTTCACCCTGTAAATTGACGCCTTTTGTCCATAGGAATTTACTGGCAGAGCAAGCATCAGCACAAGAGCAAAGATAATATGTATAAACCTTTTTCCCATAATCTAAAAATACCTCGGATTTGCCGCACTCACTTTTGATCCGAACTCATAGCGTAAAATAAATTCAGTTGATCCACTTGAATAACCATTCATCCTGCCGAAAGGAATATCGTATGAGAAACCAAACATTAGTTTGGGATTCACCTGAACCTGTAATATGCCTACAGCAACCTCCTCAGTTGTTCTCCACGATCCGCCGATCCATAAAAGATCGGCAATAATAAAATTACCATTTATATCAAGCTGGTTTATCTTCCCGGCATTATCGGGAGCGAAATCAATTAAGACTGAAGGTTTGAATTTAAAGTTCTGAGAAAATGTTATCAGTCCGCCCGCCGAAATAAGGAAGTCATATTTATTGAAACTGTGATATGGCTGAACTTTGCCCCTTGTTGTCTTCCTGTAACTCAGGAATGTGGGTACCGAGACACCTGCAAACAGTTTGTCGCTGAAGTAATAAACACCTGCGCCCACATTTCCGAGAACGTACTTGTCATCTGAAGCAAAAACGAGATCTGATCCGTCGGAAACAGTCAATGAACCAATAAATTCCTTGCTGTAAGTTGTATTTGACATGTCTGCTCCACCCTTTAGTCCGAAAGAGAGTTTCCCTTTTCCCAACTTTATATGATAAGCGTAATTTGCATAAATACTTGTTGATCTTGTAGCCCCGTACTGCATAAACTGTGCCATAAGACCCAGGGCAACCTTATCATTTTTCATAGGTGTATGAAGTGAAATAGACTGAATTACAGGCGATCCCGGAGTGTTTATCCACTGCTTCCTATACGATAAAAATGTGCTCAGAGAGCCTCTTGTCCCGGTGTATGCAGGATTTATCATCAGGCCGTTCTGCAGATACTGACTGTAGACAGGGTATACCAGACTTATTCCGCTTGTATCGGGAACAGCCTGTCCACGCAAACTTGGAAATACAGAAAGAAAGATAAAGAGTAAGGTTAATCTGATTCCGCCTTTAAAGCCTCTATAGCCTCTATAGCCTCTAAAGCCTCTAAAGCCTCTATAGCCTCTATAGCTTTTATAGCCTTCACATCTGTTTAGTGTCGCTCTCATCAATATCTCTTGAGAATTACGAAACCACTCAATTTCTTTTCCTTTTTCAGACTTTGCGGGTCAGTTGAAGTTAACCTCAGAATATAAAAATATGTGCCTTCAGAAACATCTTTCCCCCTTGAGTCCTTTCCATCCCAGTCTTTCCAGTCCTGGCTTGTTGTTAAAAACACAACTGAGCCGGCACCGTTAACAATTGTCATCTCAGCTGTCTGACTATTAAGATCGAGGCCTTTTACAAGCAGAATATCATTTACTCCATCAGCATTAGGAGAGAAACCCTCCGGAACAACAATATCATAAACACTGATATCAATCAAATCTTTAAGTGAGCAGGAACCATTTTTGATTGTCCAGCTGAAAGTATTCACTCCGGCTGCCAGACCTGAAATGGAAGATGATGCAAGCGAAAGATCAGATATGCTTCCCTCACCGCTCTCCAGAGCCCATGTTCCTGTCTCCCATGCCTCCAATGGCTTGGCATTCAGATAAATGATATTTGTGAATGTAAATAATGTAGTATCGCGACCGGCAGCATCAATTGAAGTTATCGCTTTATCAAACCTTACTTTCACGGAGTCTTTTCCGGCGCAACCAAAATTATTTTCTTTCCATACAAACCAGTATTCGGCATTACTGCCGGTAAAAGGAGAAAGCGTAACTGTAGTTTTTGCCGTGGTGCTGGTTAATGGAGTAACTGATGCAGGGTTAGTCCATGAACCGATGCCAACAGTTGGGATAGCCCTTAATTTATAAACCAGGCCGCAGGTATCTGCATCAAGGCCTGCATTTGGAACTGGAGTTTTGTATACCGTAACAGGTCTGGAATTTAGCAATGAAGTTGCCAGACAGCCGTTTGCATCTTCAACTGAGCCAAGAGTATATGTATATGAGTATGATGAAAGTCCGGTTGTTGTTGTGGGAGTAACAGTCAGAGTCGCACTATTTGTGATAACTGTATTGACTGAACCTGCTGTTGTATTTTCTTTTAAAATTACTTTCCATGGAGAGGCAATCCCTGTTATGTTTATATCGAGAGGAACCGTTGTTCCCGGATAACAAATTACAAGCGGTGTAGTTGATGTAATTGAAGCTGTTGGTAATGGATTAATGCCAATAGTAACCGGAGCTGATGTATTTAATAAACATTCAAAACCAAGCGATTTAACGGTACGCCGGTACATTGTCTCAGTTGTAAGCGCAGGCGGTTGAAGGCTTCCGGTTGTAGTATTTGTCACTCCCACTGCAGCAATCCATGTTGCTCCGCTATTGGTGCTCTGCTCCCAGGTGTAGACATAAGTACCCGGGCCGGCACCACCCGTAAGAGCCGGTGTATTTAATGGTACCGGTATTGTATTATAACATACTTTGGAAGGAATGGTAATCGTATTATTGCTGATTACAGGCAGTACGGTAACCTTTATACGGGATGCGCTCAGACTATTCAGACAAGACCCCGATGAAACCCTGCGTTTATAATATTGTATTAGTGGTGTACCAGTTGTTGAAAGAACAGGCGGGGTAAAGCTCTGAGTTGTACCACCCGGACTTATATCACTCCAGGTTGAATTATCAGGTGACTTTACCCACTGAAATGTATAATCTCCCAAAATATCGGTTCCTCCTTTTGGAATTGTTCCCTTCAGAAGTTCAACCTGTCCGCCGGTACATATTATGGTATCAGCACCCCCTGCATTGCGGGTAACGATATTGTTTGAGATTGGTTTATGAACAACAACCATTACAGATTTGCTGATGTCGGAACATGCTGAAGTTAATAACGTTGATGTTACTATTCTCCTGTAGCGTATTGTATCGGTAAGTACCGGAGGCTGGTAATCTTCTGCAGTGGCCCCGGCAATTGGTGTCCATGCCGGTCTTGCTTTGGAACTGTCCTGCCAGACATATGTAAATGCCTCATTTCCTCCTTTCAGAACCGGTGTTCCTGAACCGACAAGAATTGGTGGTGTTGAGCCCGAGCATATCGGGAGAATAGATGAAATAGTATTACCTTTTATTGTCGGAAAATCCTTAAGAGTAACCGTGGAGCTTGTGCTGACACACACATCGTTATTACCCGATAAAACAACTCTTCTGAAAATGTTATCATTATAAGGCGTTTTTTCAGGCTGCTCAACAGGGTTATAACCTGCAGCATTGCTTATACCCGGAGCTGTGACCCAGCCGGCGCTGTTAAGGTTGGTTTCCCACCTGTACCTGTATACGCCATCCCCCTCTGCAAGAGTTGGGGCTGTTGTAGCAGTAAGATTTGCAAAATTTGTTCCGTAACAGATCTCTTGCGGGGAGAATATATTATTATTTATGATGTCCTTTAATACTGTTATCTTCACAATTGCAGATGAATCGACACATCTTCCCGAAGTAACTGTACGTCTGTACCATGTAGTTTTTGTAAGTGCAGGAGGTGGGGTATATCCTTCACTGGTATTGCCGGCAGGTAGAATAAATGCAGTATTATCAATGCTTGCTGCCCATTTGAATGCATACTTTCCGTTGCCGTCCTGTAATGGTTCTTTTGAAGTAAATGCCGGTGGATTCTGACCATAACAAATCGTATCTTCAGGGATAACAACATTCTTTTTTATAAATGGATGAACTATAACTTTGACTGCAGTACTAATATCGATAAGCGGTTCAATGATATTGGCATCAGTAACTGTTCTTCTGAACCAGGTTGTCTGGGTAATAATGCCAGGTAAATAATCCTGTGCAGTAATCTGGGCAAAAGTTCCTGCAGCATCTGCGAATCCTGAAGTTCCTGAAGTTGTGCTGCTTTCCCACTTAAAAGTATGCGGCGCTATTCCTCCTACAGGAATTGTACCCGATATTTTAATAAAAGGCATATTCGAACAGATAGAATCTACCTGATTAAGTGTAACATCTGATCTGATTGAGTTAAAGAGGAATCCGTTAAGTTTCGGACTGAAGTCAAAATTTACTATGCCTGAAGATCCAATTTCTCCACCCCCATAGCTAACATTAGTAAGCACCTTCCCGGGGATTGAGCTCTTGTTAAACCAAATTATTCCGCCACCGCCCCCACCTCCATTACCATGCAAGCCATTACTGGCTCCGCTATTTCCACCTTTAACAGATACCTTTAGTGAATCATTTACACCTGAAGTGAAACTTTGTCGTGAAATAATAATTGAACCTCCTGCTCCACCACCGCCTCCTCCACCGAAATTGCCTGCAGTAGGGGCCGATCCTCCGTCTGCTTTTATTAACTTAACATTTCCAGACAAAGTATCAGCAATTATTATCACTATTCCTCCTCCTCTGCCTCCATGTGATTCAGTAGAACCATCATAATGAGTAGATGATCCGCCCCCACCTCCAAAATATATTCCATTTAAAGTAAATGGATTATTGATTGAGCTGCCTCCTGCACCCCCATAAAGGGTGCCAGGACACTCTGAATATTTTTCAGGCGTTGCTTCACCTCCAATACCCCAGTTTGATCCACCTCCTCCACCTGCAAACTTTCCATTTCCGCCACCTCCTCCGGTAAAGTTTCGCCCCTGTCCTTTTGAAAGAGATGGATACAGGGGATTTAACAAGGCATCATGAGTTGCCAAACCCTCACCCTTATATCCTGCATTTAACCAGGTTCTTGGATAAGCATCTTTGCTATAAAGAACATTACTCTCGACACATAATCCTAACCCAATTGTATCTGTTCCCCCATAAAAACCTTTAAATGAAACATCTATATTTGCCTCAAGCCTGAGCTTTCTTCCGACAATCATTGCAACAACTCCTCCCACTTTCTCATCAAAGCTCCATGGCCTTGCAGTAAGAGTTGATGTAACTTTTACCGAATTATAAAAAGGAACTCTTATTAATTGAACGTTTCCCCTAATATCAAATGATGTGAGAATATTATTCTTGAAAACAACTTCCTTCGTAAAAGTATTTATGGATTGTATGAGCAGAAATTCGTAACCTCCGGGAGTTCCAAGCAGGTTGGCAACTCCTGCTCCATATGGATCAACATCAGTATCTATTGCAACCCCCTGCATCTGAATAAGCAGAATAGTATCATTTACTGATAATGAATCAACCCTGTTAAGTGTAACATTGTTGGCACCCGGACCAATTGCTGTAATGCGGCGGTAAACATTTATAACTCCGCCGATATTCTTATCCTGCGAAAAGAGGGTAGCTGTTAATCCATACAGAATTAACAGACTGAGTGTTAGCTTCTTAATATTTCGACACCAACTGCCTGCCATCAGCGCTTAAATGAACTGCTAATATAGCTATTTAATTGAATTATTCAATGATAATTTTGGGGCTCTAAAGTGCTTGTCCGGGTTTCTCAACAGTGTACTTTAAGGGCAGTTCCACAAAGAAGCTTGTTCCTTTATCGGGCTCCGATTCAAACCATATTGTTCCTCCTGCACTTTCGAGGTATTTCCGTACAATGGAGAGCCCAAGTCCCATGCCCGAGGATTTGGTTGTAAAATTGGGCGTAAACATTTTACTATGAAGCTCTTCAGGGATTCCGCATCCATTATCGGAAATTGCAATAATAACCCTATTGCCCCTTACTTCAAGGTCGACTTTTATCACGCCCTCTCTGCCGGCAGGAATCGATTGTATGCCATTTTTGAACAGGTTTGAGAATACACCGCTTAAGTGTTCCTTATCGGCCTGAATTATAATTTTACTTTCATGGGGCCATTTTACATTGAAAACAACATTGTCGCTGTCTTTGAAAAGCTGTAATGTAGTATTAAGCTGATCAATAAGATTAATCTCAGAAGGATTAGAACCGGGCATCTTTGCAAATGATGAAAAGGCAGTTGCAATTGTAGAAAGATTATCAATATACTCAATCTGGTTAATTGTAAAGCTCTCAATACGGGTATCGAATCCGGGAGCCTTGTCTTTCCACGATTTAAGCAAATGCTGAACATTGAGCTTCATCGGTGTAAGAGGGTTTTTTATCTCATGGGCTATCTGTTTTGCCATCTCCCTCCAGGCATATTCCCTCTCTGAATTTGCCAGCTTATGGCTGCTTTCTTCAATTTCGTCAACCATCAGGTTATACTGTTTCACAAGTTCACCTATCTCGTCGCTTCCTTTATATGAGAGATGTTCACTTTTTTTACCTACTCCTACCGATGCCAGACCCTCGCCGAGCATTGTCAGAGGTGCTGTTAATCTTCCGCTTATTATAACTGCCAGCGACATTGTTATAACAATAAACAGCAAGGCAAAATTAACTACCGCAACCATCACGTTTGAGATTTCACGCGCCAGAACACTCTGCATCCTGAAATAGGGAAGATTCAGGTATGCTATAACCTTATTATCAGTATTATAGAATGGTGTATATGCCGAAATATATTCAAGATTCCCTATCTTTTCATTCTGATAATATTCCGTTTTTGTAAGGCTTGTAAGGTTAATAAGTGCCAGATTATTTATCCTCTCACTTGTAAGATCTCTTGAAAAAATCTCGGGCCGCGAGGTACCAATGAGGAAACCATGCGGATCATACAGATTTATATCTGTCATGAAAATATTGGAGAACTTTATAAGAAGATCATTTATCGTAGCATAATTAGGGGCTGTCCATGCTGAAGTGAGATATTTTTCACCACCTATTTTACCCTCAATCTCAAGGTATATTGAATTAAGCCGGTCTTTAAGGTTCTCCGAGTGACGCACTTTATACTGATTGATTGTAAACGTAACAACGACGATTCCAATGAGTAAAAAAGAAAAGAGAAGAATCCCTATAAATGAGATCTGTAGTTTCTGCCGGAAACTGAAGTTAAAAATGGTTTTCAGATTTGGTCTTCTTACTATCAGAAGCAGAAGGTTATAGAATAAAAATATAAATGCAAACAGATATGCAAAGGAGATAACTATATCAGAAAACGTGAGTTCCGGCCTGCTGATTATCACTGTAGCATTACCGTTCTTATAGAGAATATGCCTGAATCCACCCGAATTGAAAAACTTAAAATCTGAATTTTCCTCAACATAATCTGTATCACTCAGGTTGTAAGGAAAATCACCGTTCCTGAGAACAACTTCACCATTCAGATATTTTGCAAATGAATAATCTTTAAGTCCGCCAAGTCCATGAAATTTCTTATCGAGAAGCAGTTCAGAATATCCTTCCTGAAAAACATTTACATCGCTGTAGAGCTCAATAAATAGTCCGTTTGAACTGCCACTTTCTGTTTTAAAAACGAGTTTCCCGACATAATACGCTCGTCCTCCCTGATTATCGAGAAAGTAAAAATCGGTCCCTGTAAGCCTGATTCCGTCTTTACGAATTCTCTTCTCAAAAAAGCTGAAACAATTCTCATAAACTTTGGTGTCCGAGCCGATCTCGAGCGATTCATCATTACGGCAAAGGATCAGATTGAAATTAAAATTACGCCAGTAACCGGTGAAATAGTTACTCTGAAGATATTCATAGACTCTATCAAACCTGACCTTATCAAAGTACTCCATATTCATCATTTCCGACAAGGTAGTATCGGCTGAAAAAACAGGCCAGATATCGAGTAAAAGATGTTCTGCTGAGGGGTCGTTTTCCGTTGAAAAGGAGACTGCCTCTATTTTGATATTTTCAGTAATTTTTCCCTCTGAATGAACCGTTATCAGATATAGTGAATAAAAGCCGAAAATCAACGACAGAACAATAGAAATATTAATTACCCCGCTTCTCCTTTTGACTGCAATAAATAAAAGATAAGTGACGAGAACACTGAGTAATTGAAAAGGAACAAGAGACTGTATGTCATTATATAACAGTGTAACAGGAACAATAAGTGTAGTCAGACAAGAGAGAAGAATCATGCCCGTTCTGACATTTTTCAGATATTGAAAAACTTTCAGCAAATACAATACCGGCAGTGTCATCAGCATAAGGAAAGTCGAGAAAGCCGCAATGCTCATCGAACTTATTTTAAGAACCTTATAGGCTTCGAAATTTATCCCCGACCCGAGTATAAGCTGCCTGAGAATTAGTGTCGGGAAAAGAAACAGAGTAATGCTTATAGTCAATAATGCAGTAATTATCATAAACCCGGCAAATCCTTCAGGAACTGATCGTGCCGGGTGAGGATAATACCTGAAAAATATGTATGCCGAGATTCCGGAAATAATACTCAGGATTGAGAGATGCCCCAGAGTAGGAATCAGCTGATTAAAAGAGATTCTGTATGGTGAAAATAATTCAGTTTGCAGCAATATTCCCGGAGTGCCGGCAATGAGAAATACAAGGTAAGCAAAGGCCAGAAATGAGATCCCGGCACCCACTGCAAGCGCTGGTTTATTCTTCTTAACAAAATAAGAGACAAGGTTGAGGGTTAGAAGAATCAGAAGCAGGAATAATACGCTCCATAATACAGCTGAGATGAAAATGAGATCCCTGTTATTTTTTGCTTCCGGAAATATCAGAGAAAAGAGAAAGTCACCATCTTTATCAAAAACGTGAAATTCAGAATCCTGCTGATTGAGTGAAAAACCAACATTTCCCGGGACCCTGAATTCATCGCCGAACCCGTTTTTGATTATGCTATTTTCAAATCCAAAATCGGTTCTTATCCTTAGCAAGCCGATTATCTTTTCATTATCATTCTGAATGGTTTTTGTCAGAAACCAACCATTCTGAAGAAAAATCAATGGCTTGAAAAACAGGGAATCGCTCAGAACTTCCGGTACGGAGTACTGATTATCTGACCAGTATGCGAGCTTGTTATCAAAATATTCCAGTATTGTAATATTGTTCTGCTCTGCTATTCTGAAAAGGTCATTCTCAGTTACTGATCCATGGTGATTTTTACTGGCTATTATTGGGTTCATCGCTTCGAGGCAATTTTCAAGAACCTGCTCACGGGCAGAAACCATTTTATTGAATATCCTAGTACGATAGCTGTGCTCAAAATCGCTGAAGAAACGTGACTCTGAAACGATTGCCATTAAAATTACTGCAAATGTGATTATAATTAGTATCAGTCTGTAACGCGAATCTTTCATCTCAGCACTTATTTCTATTCATGATGATATGGTTCTCCTTTAATCACTGTAAAAACCCTGTAAAGTTGTTCAATGAACAATAATCGTACCAGCTGATGAGGAAATGTAAGTTTTGAAAGCGCAATCTTTGAGTCGGCTCTTTCATATATTTCATCCGAAAAACCCCACGGCCCACCGATAACAAAAACGATTCTTTTTCCTGTAAGCATAAACATCTTCTCCATCCAGCGGGCAAATTCGACTGTCCTCATCTCTTTCCCCCTCTCGTCAAGCAGTACAACATAATCGTCTGAAGCAACAATCTGAAGAATCTTTTTACCCTCCATCTTTTTCTGCTCAGTGATTGCCATATTCTTTGTGTTCTTCAATTCCGGAACAGTGATAAGCTCAAAAGCAGAATATTTCCTTATTCTTCCTGAATAAAGATCGAAGACCTCAGAGATATTCTTATCCGATGTTTTCCCGACCTGTAACAAAGCTATCTTCATAAAAACACGATAATGACTGCCGGATGATGATTTCTTATCAAATTAAACTAATTTTGTCATACATTGTTACAATTGGATAGCAATATTTAAACTGAAATGAAATGAAATCTGTAAATATGATACCGGTTGTTCTGATTGCCCTAAGCAGCTTGACTTTAAGCGGACAGGACCAGGCCAGTATCCCCGGTGGAATTTCGATTGCACTTAAGGCCGGGAATGCTGCAGAATTATCAAAGTATATGAACCCGACAGTTGAACTTCTTCTTCTGGATAAGGAGGATTTCTATAAAAAAGATGTGGCTGAAACTATTCTGAGAGATTTCTTCAGCGAATACAAGACAAAAGATTTTGTAATCCGCCACCAGGGTGCAAAGAATGATGCTAAGTATGCTATCGGGAATCTGAAGACAGACAAAGGTGATTTCAGAGTCTCCTTTCTTCTTAAAAAAGTCGACGGCGAACTCTTAATTCACCAGATACGTATCGAAGCTGACAATGGAAAATAGAATTCTCAGGGATTTTATTCGAAAAAACCTTTCAGAGGATCTTGGTGACGGAGATCACTCATCGCTTGCATGTATTCCGGCACATGCTGCTGGCAAAGCGAAACTCATCATTAAAGAAAAAGGAATTCTTGCCGGCATAAGGGTTGCAGGAGTACTTTTTGAGACTATAGACCCGGAACTGAAAACTGAATTTCTGCTTAACGACGGAGATCATGTAGCTCCCGGCGATATCGCATTCTTTCTTTCCGGAAGTCAGCAAACTATTCTTAAATCCGAGAGACTTGTGCTAAACATCATGCAGAGGATGAGTGGCATAGCTACAAGTACAGGAGAATATGTAAGTGTTTTGTCAGGACTGAAGACAAAAGTGCTGGACACACGAAAAACGACTCCAGGGTTGCGTTTTTTAGAAAAAGAAGCTGTAAGAATAGGCGGAGGCATGAACCACAGGATGGGATTGTACGACATGATAATGCTGAAAGACAATCATATCGATTATGCCGGAGGTATTGTAAATGCAATCACTAAAACAAAAGAGTATTTAAAGCAAGGCAATCTCAATCTGAAAATAGAAATTGAAGCCCGGAACCTGGAGGATGTCAGAACAATTGTATCGACAGGAGGAGTTGACCGGATTATGCTTGACAATTTCAGTGTGGAAAACACAAAAACTGCAGTTAAAGAGATCGCAGGCAGATTTGAGACAGAATCGTCAGGAGGCATAACACTTGAAACAATCAGAGCTTATGCCGAATGTGGTGTTGATTATATTTCAGTAGGTGCACTCACTCATCATATCAGGAGTATCGATATGAGTTTAAAAGCAGTGTAAATAATGAATCTTAAGGCAATTACAGGTGTAGCTATCAGGGAAAAAACCAATAAACTGGTACTTCCGGGATTTGACGGTGTACCCATAAGCCATGTTGCAACTTTTGTTGTGAAAGGATTCAGGAAAGGTGTTCTTGTCACCAGGGCTTCTTCAATAGCATTTAACCTGCTTATGGCGCTACTGCCTGCCTCAATATTCCTCTTCACACTAATTCCTTTTATACCGATACCTAACTTCCAGAGTGAACTCATCAGGCTGTTTGAAAGCATTCTGCCCTCAAATGCTTTCAGTTTCATGGAGACATCAATAGTCGATATTGTCACAAACAAGAGCGGGGGACTTCTTATAATAATGTTTTTTGCAACTCTAATATTCTCAACAAACGGGATTCATGCTGTGATACATGCCTTTGTTGTATCGGCGCATACATTCAAAACAAGATCGTGGCTCAACCAGAGGAAAATTGCAGTAATTCTTCTTGTAATTATTGTTGCAATGATTTCCATTTCGGGATTTCTGGTGATTTTTGGAAAGTATGCAATCAACAGGCTGGTTGAAATTCATCTTATTGAAAGATATGTTGTACTATACCTGCTGATAATTCTGAAATGGCTCCTTATAGCTACATTGCTTTTTATAGCAATCTCATTACTCTATTATCTTGTGCCTGCAAAAAGAACAGATTTTAAATTTTTCACAGCCGGATCGACGCTGGCAACTGTTTTATTCATACTTACTTCACTGGGATTTTCAGCCTACGTAAACAATTACGGACAATACAACAAGTTATACGGGTCAATAGGTACCCTGATGGTAATTCTGCTGTGGCTTTATCTTAATTCAATTGCGATACTGATCGGCTTTGAGCTGAATGTAAGCATAAAAGCGGCCAGAGCAGACGACGAAGAGAGGAATCACACTGTCAGCTGCAATGAAGAAACTGTTTAACCAGTTTACTTATCTCATCATTCCTGTTATATAGCTTTTCACTTAGTCCCTTATCATCAAAAGCCTTGAGTTTTGTAATAACACTATCTATTACTCCTGCAGGAAACACCCCATCCTTTTCAAAATAAGCCCTTTGACTCTCAAGACATTCAGCTGATTCCCAGCATGAGGCCGGAAGAGACTCAAGAACCTTCTTTTCTGAATTTCCCTGCGACTTGAAGATATTGTAATTAACATAAAGATCATCAGACATCTTAAGTCCGTTTTCCATCTCAAGTCCATGTTCAACGGCAACAACAAGTCCGGCAAAGAGTTTGTAAATATCGGCTGAGCCGTCGGGCGACCTCAACTCAACTGTCTGCTTTGAAGGCATATCCCTGAATTCAGTTTTGTCGGCCGGATTTGCATCCCTTATCATGTTCATGGCACCATTCCATCCTAGCGGAACCCTGATCAGCACCGATCTGTTCCTGTCACCCCAGCAAATGTTCGTAGGAGCTTCCTGATGAGGAACAAGCCTGAGATAAGATGTTGGTATTGTGTTGCCAAATGCAGTGAGTGCCTTTGACAAATCGAGTATTCCTGCCATCATTTTTCTGGCAGTATTGCTGAGTTTTCCATTGTCGACCATCTGGTTTATACCGTTCTTTTCAAGCATCATATGAATATGCATCCCCGAGCCGGCCTTTCCCACAGTGATCTTTGGAGCGAAGCTTACCTCAACTCCGTTTTCAGCCCCCAGGGCTCTCAGTATCCATTTTGCTATCAGCAGCTGATCGACAGCCTCATCGATTTCAACAGGCAGAAATTCAATCTCATGCTGCTCATAATCCTCGCCGTCTTTTGTAAAACTTCCTACCTCAGAATGGCCATATTTGATTTTGCATCCTGCCTTTGCACATAAAAGAAGAGCTTCAATCCTGAGGTCTTCAAATTTCGCAAATGGTCTGGCCTGATGGTAACCTTTCTGGTCTACAAGAGGATAGAGTTCATCGTGAAATGATTTAATGTAATATTCAAGCTCTCCGAAAGCCTTCATTTTGAGCCCGGTTTTTTTTGTGAAACGTGAATATGCTTTTCTGAGAATGTTTTCGGGAGCGCTCTCAAGGGCTTTGCCTTCGTTATCATAAAATGAACAAAGAATTTCGAGAGTAGGGATCTCTGTAAACGGATTTAAAAATGCTGTTCTGTAGCGCGGAATAATATAAAGATCACTTGAGCCTGATCCGATGAATGAAAACAAACTTGAGCCGTCAACACGCTCGCCGGCAGTAAGAATTGATTCAAGGTGATCTCTGCTGAAAGGAACGAAATTAAGTGATTTCAGCTTGCCATCATCAGCCACATATCTGAAATTCACCATGCCTATTCCCTTAGCTTCGATAAATTTTATTATGTCTTCGCGTGTAAATTCACCTGATGGCTTTTTCAGAAACTGTACAAGCTCATTTGGATTCAACAGAACATCGTTATTATTCATAATTAAGTCAATGGAGTTAAACAAGAGGCTAAAGATAAACATCTTTATCATGAAAATATCTGACAAAAATCTTGTCTTCTGAACTGCATTTGTCAGGTAAAGTCATTTCATTTGACATTTTGAAAATAATTTTACTAATTTCGGGGCGACAAACCTCCCATAATGAAAAAATGGATTTCGTTTCTTTTCTTACTTTCTCTAATAAGCTGCAGGGAAAAACCAACTGAGACTTATTTCACCAATGAGCTTGCAACAAAATACTTCAAAAGTATTGAAACAATATGCAATCTCGATAACGGGAAATTGTGGGGAAAGAATCTTTACGGGCCAATAATGCTTGTCGATCGCCCAAGCCGCAAAATAGTATCAAACAGCAGCGACAAGGAAGGCTTTCTTAAAGGGAAAGATGGAATTTACACCGGAATCTATCCTATAGGGCTGATCATAAATAATGCTCCTGTAGTTTTTGGCGGAACTCATTTTTCTATGGCTCCACTGCCTCCTGAAGAGGATGAATACAGAATAAAATCCCGTGCAATTCATAGCCTGTATCACAGTTTTCAGGCATCAAAGGGAATCCCTCCGGCAACCTTTAACGTTCCGATAATGGATGACAAGCAGGCCAGGGTTTGGTTAAAGCTCGAGTGGAAAGCACTTAGAAAAGCTATTGCTTCAGGGAATGAAGAGAGACAGCTTGCCATACGTGATGCCCTCATATTCAGAGGTTCGAACAGAGAATTCTACAGTAAATATGCAACAGAGGAGAACCGGTTTGAAACTTATGAAGGACTTGCAACCTTCACCTATACATTACTTTGCACAAATTCTCAGCAAGAATTCAGGACAAGGCTCTTTGAGAATCTCGACCGCGTATATTCAATGCCTTCATATGCCAGATCATACGGCTTTATACACGGGGCACTTTATGCTTCTCTCATGTACGATAAAGGATTTGATTTCAAAACAATTACAAGCGATAATTATGATCCTGGGAAAAAAGTCCAGGAACTATATAATATTGAACTTCCGGAAATATGCAGAGATGTCGCAGGCAGTCTGGCAATTAATTATGACATTGATGCAATTAACAGGGAAGAGGAAGCAAGGCTGTCCGAAATAAAAAACAGTGTCCATGATCTTGTTAGCACCTTCACTGAAAAACCTGTTGTGTTTTTTGAACTTGAAAGCCCCTATTTTGATTTTGAACCTGAAAACGTCCATCCCCTTGATACACTGGGAACCCTGTACAGTTCAATGAGAATCTCAGACAACTGGGGAAAACTCACTGTTGATGAAGGTGGCTGTCTCGTTTCAAACAGTTTTAAATACCTCAGGATCACCGCAAAAGGCTTGAAGGAAGAGAAGAACCGCATCTCAGGCGAAGGCTGGCATCTGATCCTAAACGATAACTGGGAACTCGTAGCTGTTGAACAGAATTATTTTGTCAGAATCCTTATGCCGTAATTTACAAGAAGTCGTGCGGTCTGAATTTACAGACTACCCAACTCTCTGATCCTTTCTTCGAGTGATCTTATCTTCGACTCAGCATCACTTTTCTTCCTGTTTTCAAGCTCAAGAACGCTGGCAGGAGCATTCTGAACAAACCTTTCATTTCCGAGCTTCTTCATCACATTTATAAGAAATCCCCTGTGGTATTCTATTTCTCCGGCTATCTTCTTAAGTTCGCCCTCAACATCAATCTTCCCTTCGATGGGAATAAAATACTCGGTAGTTCCAACCATAAACGAGAGCGCTCCCACCTGCTTCTCTGAAACAAATGTGATTTCAGAAAGATTGCACATTTTCTTTAAAACAGAAAGGTTTTCACTATTGAATGAGTCTTTACCGGAACGTATCATCAGTTTCAATGGATCCCTTACAGGTATCTCCTTGCTTTTGCGAACACTCCGAACGGCACTTATTATCTCTTTGACATATTCAAACTCCGATAGCAGGGCTTCATCATATTCAGAGGCTTCAGGCATGAGCGTAATCATCAGACTTTCCCCGTCTTTACGTTCGCCAAGCATCTGCCAGATTTCCTCCGTAATGAACGGCATAAACGGATGAACTATCATCATTAGTTTCTCAAATGCAGCAATTGCTGAATTGAAGGTCTTAATATCTATGGGTTTCTGATACTCAGGTTTAATTATCTCGAGGTACCAGCCTGAGAACTCATCCCAGAAAAGCTTGTAGGTTGTCATGAGGGATTCTGAAATCCTGAATTTTCTGAAATTCGAATCAATTTCAATCAGCGACTTCTTCAGCATCTCATCAAACCATTTTACAGCAACTGCAGAAGACCCAGGCTGCCCAATTTTACCATCAACTTCCCAGCTCTTTACAAGCCGGAATGCATTCCAGATCTTGTTGGCAAAGTTCCTTCCCTGCTCAGGAAGTGAGTCTTCATAAAGCAGATCATTACCCGCTGGTGAACACAGCAGCATACCAACCCGTACTCCGTCGGCACCATATTTCTCAATCAGATCAATTGGTTCGGGTGAATTTCCGAGCGATTTCGACATCTTCCTTTTTTGCTGATCGCGAACCAGTCCGGTCAGATACACATTACTGAATGGTTTAGCTCCTCTGTATTCGTATCCCGATATGATCATCCTGGCAACCCAGAAAAAGAGGATTTCAGGTGCTGTGATAAGGTCGTTTGTAGGGTAATAGTATTTTATATCCTCATTATCAGGATTGTTTATGCCGTCGAAAGCAACAATCGGCCAGATCCATGATGAGAACCAGGTATCCAGAACATCTTCATCCTGTCGCAAGTCTGCCACAACGAGTGAATTATTGCCGCTCTTCTGCCTTGCAAGGATAAGTGCATCTTCAACATTTTCTGCAACAACAAATTCAGTATTGTTGTAATAATATGCCGGTATACGGTGGCCCCACCACAACTGACGGCTTATGCACCAGTCGCGTACATTCTCCATCCAGTGACGGTAGAGATTCTTAAACTTGGCCGGATGAATCTGAACATCATCATTCATCACGGCATCGAGTGCCGGCACAGATATATCCTTCATCTTCAGGAACCACTGCAATGAAAGTCGCGGCTCAATAACGGCATTTGTCCGTTCCGAACGTCCTATCTTATTATTGTAATCTTCAACCTTCACCAGGTTGCCCGATTTCCTGAGTTCTTCTTCAGCAAGATCCTTGGCTTTGAACCTGTCAATCCCGACAAACATTCCGGCTCTTTCGCTTATCGTGCCGTCTTCATTGAAAACATCAATGGAGGGCAGATTGTGCCTGAGTCCGATCTCATAGTCATTTATGTCGTGAGCGGGTGTGATTTTCAGACACCCTGTTCCGAATTCCGGATCAACATAACTATCGAAGATGAATGGCACCTCGCGGTTTGCCATCGGAACAATTACTTTTTTGCCCTTAAGATGTTTATACCGCTCATCATCCGGGTTGGCACAAACAGCAGTATCACCGAGAATAGTTTCGGGGCGTGTTGTTGCAACCATAACCCAGCCATCTTCACCTACAATCTTATACCTGACATAATAGAGTTTCGATTTCTCATCTGTGTAATTAACCTCCTCATCAGAAACGGCAGTCATTGCCTGAGGATCCCAGTTAACCATTCTTACACCTCTGTATATCAGCCCTTTGTTGAACAAATCGACGAAAACTTTAATTACAGAGTCATATCTCTTTTCATCCATTGTAAAAAGAGTGCGGTCCCAATCGCATGATGCGCCCAGTCGCTTAAGCTGCTCAAGTATTATACCCCCGTGCTTGTTTGTCCACGACCAGGCATGTTCAAGAAACTCATCACGGGTAAGATCCTTTTTATCTATCCCTTCCGACTTAAGTTTAGCAACAACTTTGGCTTCAGTTGCTATTGAGGCATGGTCGGTGCCCGGAACCCAGCATGCGTTTTTACCCTGCATTCGGGCACGGCGTACAAGTACATCCTGTATTGTATTATTCAGCATGTGACCCATGTGCAATACACCCGTTACATTGGGCGGAGGGATAACAATTACATAAGGTTCTCTCGCATCAGGAGTGCTGCTGAAGAAACCGTTTTTCATCCAGTAACTGTACCACCTGTTCTCTGCTTTCCCGGGCTCGTATTTTGAAGGAATCTCCATTGCTGATCTGTCTTTGTTGTTAAAAATAGAACTGCAAAAATATGAAAATTTACCATACTATTTATCAGAGAATGGGAGAAAGGGGGACGGGGAGACAGGGAGACGGGGAGATGGGGAGATGGGGTGACTGGGAGACGAAGAGATGAACGGAGAGCGGAGAGCGATGAGCGTAACGCGGTGAGACAATTGACGGAGTTATTAAATATTTCTTCAGCCCAGTATGGGCGACTTATTTGTAGGAAACGGACATCTATAAAACAATTTAGCGCCGGAGTAGAAATAAAATAGAAACCGGTGGTTGACACCGGCGCTAAAAATAAAGGCTTAAGATGTGCGGTGAGCGACGAGCGGGATGAAAAGACCCTTTTTATTTTATAATGAGGACATCTGATACAGATCTTTCACCCGAATGGTCGAATAATTTATTGTCGCAAGGCATATTAACGGCGCCATTAAAGGGCTTATCCTTAATCCACAATGTGGTTGAACCTCCGCCATCAAGATTAACAGCATCGCTGCATTTAAGAGAAATCATAAGGTCGGTAACTTCCTGCAGGCTCATTCCTGCAGCCTGATCGGTTCTCCCGTCAAGCGTAAGCAGAATAACCTTATGTGAATTAACAACTCCGATAACGCTTCTGGGATGCCTGGTTTTAACAAGAGATGATGAGGACAAAGGAACTTTAGTATTACCGGCAAGTAATAATGGTCCTGTTACAAGGACATCCGGATATTCTGTATGAAAATCATACCAGCTGTTTGACATTTTTTCTGAGATAGTCACTTCTCCATTGGCATCTATCAGTAAAGATCCGTTCCTGTCGGTTCCTTGTTTCCACCTTGTTGCTGTATCCGGCTCTGAAATCAACCCTCCGGCTTTTATATATGTAACAGAACCTCCATACTGAATATTGAAAAACCCTGCGTTAATTGCTGCAATAGCCTGCGCCTCAATAGCCTGACTACTGACCGGGGTGTTCTTTTTGTAATTATACCAGAGAGACATCCTTCTCTTCCCGGTATTAATTATCAGAATATTAATGTTCTGGGGGACAGTATCGTAAATGGTACAATGAGACGATTTCCATACCAGTCCTGGAGCAATCTTCTCCCTCTCCCACTTAATATTTTTAAATCCGGGGATCTGCCCTGAGACTCCCTGGTTTAAGTGTAAGAGAAGTATGACAATTATTATTCCTGAAGCCTGAGATCTTTTCATTTTTAATAATTTGAATGCCAAGATACATGAAATTTGAATATTACGCTGCAGAGCGCCGGAATAAGCCATATATCAAAAAATGTGCTTATGTTTCATGCGATTTATCCAACAAACTGCTATTGATCATATTTTACGATATTCAAATTGCTTACTTTTGCTTCGTATAATAAAAACAAGAGCCATGCCATCAATATCCGACAAAGGCAAAGCAATGCCGGCATCACCAATAAGGAAACTTGTTCCCTTCTCTGAGGAAGCAAAGCGAAAAGGAAGAAAAGTATATCATCTCAATATCGGACAACCCGATATCCCAACTCCTGAGGTTGCACTTAATGCACTTCGAAATATCAACCTTAAGGTGCTGGAATACAGCCATTCAGCAGGCAATGAATCTTACAGGAAAAAACTTGCAGGATATTATCAGAAAATAGGCATCAATATAGATCATACCGAGATGCTGATAACAACGGGTGGTTCTGAGGCAATCCTCTTTGCGCTTATGTCATGTGTAAACCCGGGTGAAGAGGTCATCACTCCTGAACCTTTTTATGCAAATTACAATGGATTTGCCACTACTGCCGGGATTAAAATTGTCCCTGTAAAATCATATATAACAGAAGATTTCGCCCTTCCTCCCATCGAGGATATTGAAAAAAAGATTACTCCTAAAACAAAGGGAATTATAGTTTGTAATCCGAATAATCCTACAGGTTACCTCTATTCAAAGGAGGAACTGATTAAACTTCAGGATATAGTAAAGAAGCACGACCTGTTCCTTTTCGCAGATGAGGCTTACCGCGAATTCTGCTATGATGGTGCCGAACACTTCTCTGCAATGAATCTGAAAGGAATTGAGAACAATGTTGTTATGCTTGATTCTGTATCAAAACGGTACTCTGAATGTGGTGTCAGGATAGGCGCCTTGATATCAAAAAACAAGGAGGTTATTTCAACTGCACTGAAGTTCGCCCAGGCACGCCTTTCTCCTCCCGGACTGGGACAAATTGCAGGCGAAGCAAGCATAGATACGCCCGATGAGTACTTCAGGGAGGTAAACAAAGAATATACTGCCCGCCGGAATTATATGGTTGAAGCACTTAACAAGATCCCCGGAGTTTATTGTCCCAAACCAAAAGGTGCTTTTTATACTGTCGTAAAACTCCCTGTTGACGATGCTGACAAATTTGCACAATGGCTTCTCGAAGATTTTGAATATAAGAACCAGACAGTAATGGTGGCTCCGGCATCAGGATTCTATTCTACACCCGGTTCGGGTAAAAATGAGGTACGCATTGCTTACGTTCTTAAAATAGAGGATCTTAAGAGTGCCGTTATGGTACTGGCGGAGGCGCTGAAAGTCTATCCGGGAAGGGTTTAGAAGGTTTAGTGGCTATAAAAGCTGTAGATGCTACAAAGGCTTTAGAGGGAATAAAATACTTTCAATAACTTCCTGTCTTGCAGGACCTGGAAGACCTGCAAGACAACTACTTATATAACAAGTATTTCTCCCTTATCATCCTAAACTTTTCGAGATCCGGTTTCCACGACTCTCTGATCTGCATTGCACTCATACCTTTCAGAATCTGTTCTTTTATCACCGGGCCTCCTGATAGTGTGTCGAAATACTTAGTAAAGAATTTATCCTTTTCAGGAAAGTCATTGTATGCGGCAATAACATATTCAAGTCTGATTATAGGTTTCGGAACAATCCCTTTTTCAACAGCATTACGCAGATCGGTACCATAGCATCTCACTCCGAGGAGAGGAGGATTTTTTGCCCCCGGCACGCTTTCAGGCGTAAAACTGAAGCCTCTGTCGGGAAGCAGTGGTGAGCCAAAAACCTGAAACGGATATGAGGTACCCCTTCCAAGCGACAAAGTAGTGCCCTCGAAGAAACATGTTGAAGGATAGAGATATATTGAGTTCTGGTTCGGAAGGTTAGGTGAAGGTTTTACGGGAAGCTGATAAAGTGTTTTATGAGTGTAATTTTTACACTTAATAACAGTTAAATCACATTTCACACCACCTTTAAGCCACCCCTCTCCGTTTATCATACCGGCATATTCACCAACTGTCATTCCGTGGACAATAGGAACAGGGTGCATTCCGACAAATGAGGAATATGCTGTATCAAGAATATTTCCATCGACATAAAATCCGTTTGGATTAGGCCTATCAAGAACAATGAACTTAATGTTATTTTCAGCACAGGCCTCCATAACATAATGCATTGTTCCCATATAGGTATAGAAACGAACCCCTACATCCTGTATGTCAAAAATAACAACTTCTATTCCCGACAAATCGGCTGGTGTCGGTTTCTGATGCTTGCCGTAAAGACTTATCAGCTGTATTCCTGTTACAGGATCTTTTGAGTCATCAATACGCTCACCTGCATCAGCCATATTTCTGAACCCGTGTTCAGGAGCAAAAATGGCTTTGATATTTATTCCGGCAGAAATAAAATTATCAATAAGATGGTTAGGGCCAACCATTGAAGTCTGATTTGCAACAACAGCAACTGATTTGCCTTCTATCAGACCACTGTATAACTCGAACTGGTATGAACCGGGAACAGGAGACTTTTTAGAGCTAAATGCAGCAGAAGTTGTCAGTGTCAGAATAATTATGACAAGAGAAGACAGGTAACTTTTCATTGTTCTTTAATTTTAGAATGTAAATTTAGTTTCTTAATTAGAAACTTCCGTATCCTCTACGAGGAATATTCAATTTTTCTAAATCCGGCTGCAATACCTTATCGCCTACGGCGAAAGATGAAAGGAAGCAATACCTCGTAGAGGTTAAGCACATTATTAAGCATATTTTCTTAAATTTGAGACCTCATACTGAATATGAATTTACCATACTTTATAGCAGAAAGGCTCATTAAGGGCAGAAAAGCGGAGACATCTTTCTCGAGACCGATAAATGTAATTGCCATCACAGGTATTGCACTAGGTCTGGCCGTGATGATTCTTGCCGTGTCGATCCTTACGGGGTTTAAGAAGGAGATCCGCGACAAGGTTGTTGGTTTTGGTTCACATATTCAGGTAATGAATTTTGATTCAAATATCTCTTATGAAACTACTCCGGTAAGCGACACCCAGGAATTCATCCCGAAGATTAAACAAATCCCCGGCATAAGACATCTTGAGGTATTTGCCACCAAAGCCGGAATAATCAAGACTGAAGAGGAGATTCAGGGAGTGTTGCTTAAAGGTATCGGAAGTGATTTTGACTGGAGTTACTTTGCCGGCAATATGATTGACGGCTCTGTATTTAATGTTACAGACACCGTGAGAACCGATAAGGTTATTATTTCCAAAAAGATATCGGAGATGCTCAGGGTCAAAACAGGCGATACCATAAAAATGCTTTTTGTACAGAAACCACCGCGTATGCGATCATTTATTATAAGCGGAATCTACGAGACAAGCCTCGAAGAATTTGACAAGATCTATGTATTCTGCGACATTGCACATATTAAGAGGCTTAACGGATGGGAAGATGATCAGGTAAGCGGGTTCGAAATTTTTATAGATGATTTTGACAAACTTGATGAGATGACCGGAGCAGTAAGGGATGCGATCGGTTATAAAATAGCAGAAGATGATACCAAATTCAAGGTAACGAACATCAGGACCAGGTATCCCCAGATCTTTGACTGGCTTAATTTCCAGGATGTAAATGTCATTATTATTATCATACTTATGCTTGTTGTGGCAGGATTCAATATGATCTCAGGATTACTAATACTTATCCTTGAGAAAACAAATATGATTGGCATACTAAAGGCCCTTGGCTCAGACGACAAAACAGTAAGAAAAGTATTCCTATACCAGGCAGCCTACCTTATTGCCAAGGGACTCTTCTGGGGTAATCTTATCGGAATTGGGCTTGCTTTCCTCCAGCTCAAAACAGGTATTATCTCTCTCGATCCTTCATCATATTACATAAAGACTATGCCTGTTAATCTGGAACTGATTCATATTATTCTTCTCAATGCCGGTACTATGGCAGCAATTGTAGTGATGCTTCTGGTTCCTTCTCAGCTAACTAGCAGGATAACACCTGTGAAAGCTATAAAATATGATTAAAAACTAAGGCAGAATAATGTCTCCTTATCGGGGACAGATCGCACCTTCAGTTTCCCTCCGTGTACCTTCATAATCTGTTTCGATATACTTAATCCGATACCTGAACCTTTCTCTTTTGTTGTAAAAAACGGGACAAATATCTCCTCCAGTTTTTCTTCAGAGATTCCCGGACCGTTATCTGCTACATATAGTTCAGGCCGGTTGTCAATATCAGTACCTGAAGAAATTGTAATCCTCGTGTCAGGGTTTTCTTCATTTGCCTCCAAAGCATTCTTAAGAAGGTTAATCAGAACCTGCGATATAAGATTCTGATCGGCAAATATTTCTAGTTCCGGATTTTCGATTGATACCAACAATTCAACTTTTTGATTCTTTTCAAGTGAATCGTATAGAACCTTCACCCTGCCCAAAAGCTCCGATACTTTGAATAATTTCTTTTCTGGTTCAGGTACTCTTGTCAGTTTTCTGTATGATTCAACGAATGACATCAGACCCTTTCCCTGGTCCTTAATTACATTCAGACCCAGCAGAGTTGTTTCGATGGCTTTGGATGTAACCTCTTCAGGTGTTACAGGTTCACCATTTACAGAATAAATTTTTGACAGGCTTTCCGAGAGTGATGTTATAGGAGTAATTGAGTTCATAATTTCATGCATCAGTACCCTTATTAGCTTCATCCACGACTCTAACTCTTTCTCGTCAAGTTCATGCTTGATATCCTGAATTGAAAGTATTATAAGCTCATTCTCTTTTATTCCAAATGAAGTAGCTTTAAGTGAGAGTTGTATTTCACCCTGTTCGTTATTCATTGCAACCAGCCTTCTTTCATAAGGCTTAATGCTGTTAATTGCATTATAAAGCTTTTTGTCGATTCTCTCAATCTGGCTGAGATGTGTAAGAACCTCAGATGACAAGAGTCTCCTGGCCGCTGAATTGGCATGCATTATATGGCCCTTGCTATCATAAGTAATTATACCGGTTGCAAGGTGTTCGAGGAGTATCTGGAAATATTGTTCCTGTTGCCTGTTTTCAATCTTTAGCCGCTGGATCTGCCGGTTAACCCTGTTCATGCTTTCAAATAACTCGCTGAATGCCAATCCCTTGATATCAACCGGGAATGAAAGACTCGAATCATCATTTCGGACAGAATCGAAGAAGAATCTGATTCTTTTATTTGTAGTATTCAGGAAAGATATCAGATTTAATGTGAATATAATAATAGTTATCAATGATATAACTGCAATCCTGACAGAGTAATCTACGAAGAGAAAATACCCGAGTAATGAACAGAAAACTACAAGGAGTAAGACTCTGATTATTATGTTTACATAAAGGTATTTACTGATCATTGATCTGATTTTTTCATTTTATTATAGAGTGTCTGCCTTGTAACACCAAGCTCCTCCGCAGCTGCGGTGAAATTTCCATAGTTCTTTTCAAGAGCCTGCCTTATCATCTTGCGCTCCATATCTTCAAGTGTGGAGACAGAGAAATTATTCCCCGGCATCTTAGCACTTCTGAGATAGAGATCATCAGCCTTAAGTACATTCGATTCGCTTAAGATTACTGCCTTTTCTATAGTATGCTGAAGCTCCCTGATATTACCCGGCCAAGAATAATTAAGAAGTTTATCGTGTGCCTGTTGATTTATCTTTATGTCGGGTTTCCCATATTTATACGTATATTTTTTAAGAAAAAATTCTGCCAGAATAATAATATCATCACCACGCTCTCTAAGTGGAGGAAGCTCGATCTGAATTGTATTTATCCTGTAGAGAAGATCCTCGCGAAACAACCCTTCCCCAACAAGCTTTTCAAGATTCCTGTTTGTAGCGCTTATCAGCCTGATATCGATTGGAATAATCTGATTTGAGCCAATGCGCGTTATCTGACGGTTTTCAATTGCAGCCAATAATTTTGCCTGAAGATGGAAAGAGATATTGCCTATTTCATCCAGAAAAAGAGTGCCCTTATCAGCGATCTCAAACTTTCCCTGTCTGCTCTCACGGGCATCGGTAAATGCACCCTTAACATGCCCGAATAATTCACTTTCAAAAAGAGTTTCGCTTATAGATCCTATATCAACACTTACAAGCACCTCTTTCGCCCGGTGTGAGAGACGATGTATCTCCTGTGCAATAAGTTCCTTCCCTGTACCATTTTCACCTGTAATGAGAACGTTTGCATCAGTTTTTGCAACCTTTCTGACCATATTTAAAACTTTCAGCAACTGAGGAGATGAGCCAATAATGAATTTCTGATCGCGGTTAATCTCTTTCTTTAATCCGGTTTCACGTTCCTTCAGCTCCTTAACCTCCTTCTTTGAATAGTTAAGCTGCAGAGCTATGTTCAGCGTAGCTACCAGCTTCTCGTTGTCCCATGGTTTAAGTACAAAATCAGATGCCCCTGCTTTAAGTGCTTTTACAGCCAGGTCTATATCACCATATGCAGTTATCATTACTACGGAAATATCAGGAGCTGTTTCTCTGATCTTTCCCAACCAGTATAATCCCTCATTACCAGTGTTTACCCCAGCCTGAAAGTTCATATCAAGGATTACAAGGTTGTACTCTTTTTTACGCAGTTCAGCAGGAATAAGGTTTGGATTAGAGAGCGTTGTTACTGTTTTAAACAATGGAGAAAGCAGTATATCAAGAGTGCTTAGTATACTTTTGTTATCGTCGATCACCAGTATGTTTTCTGTCTGTTTCATAATACCAAAGATATTCAATATGAAATATAATGACAATACTTCGTATATTTTTTTTACACTTAATCGTAAAATATTTTTACTTTAATTGTTTACCTGAACTATTATAGCATTGATTATCTGTCATATATAAATCTGGCATTATTATAGTATTAAAAGAAAAAAACATTAACACCATGATTATATCAGATCTAAAATTTGCTATAAGAAGTATAACCCGAAAGAAGGTTCAATCAATTATCAGCATACTCGGTTTAGGGATAGGATTAGGATGTATTATCCTGTTGCTGGCATTAATTATTCATGAGAAATCTTTTAACAGATTTATTCCTGATCACAGGAATGTCTACAGAATAGTACTTGGCGAGTCTGGCATAACTCATTACCCGTTAGCAGAGAGTATGAAGAAAGATTTTCCAGAGGTTATCGACTACTTCCGTTACTATCAGGCCTACAATATGCAAATGCGCGCTCCCGGGAATGAGATGGTACAGGTTAATAATTTCGGATTTGCCGACCAGTCAATTTACAGGATAATGGGAATAACATTTATTTCAGGCACCCATTCCAATTCACCAACGGAGATTGCAATTTCAGAAAACACAGCGATTAAATATTTTGGAAATCTTTCCCCGCTGGGCGAAGTATTACCAGTAAAATTTAATGATGATTTTGTTGACCTTACTGTTTCCGGGGTCTATAAAAATTTCCCATCCACATCAACTCTCAGTCCCGAATTCATTGCAGATATAAAACTATCTGAAAGAATGTACAAGCTTTTCCAGAGCTTCCTTGGCGATTTTGGCAATGAGGGCAATACTAATCTGAACTGGGCTAACGGAGAATTCATTTCGTTCATAGTTCTGGATAAAAATGCTGATAAGAACAATCTTGCACTAAAAATTGAAAAATACAAGGAACTCATTAACAATGAAAAAATTAAAGATGCCTCGTTTTCTTTCCAGCCGGTTACAGACATTTATCTTAATTCGGCAACACTTGGAGGAAGAGGCTTTATGAGGCAGGGCAATTCTGATGAACTGATATACTATGAAGCAATATCAATATTAATTCTGTTGATATCAGCAATAAACTACATACTACTTACACGGGCAGGCACATCTGAAAGGCTCCGAGAATTAGGCACCAGAAAAGTATTTGGAGCTTCTCAGGAAACACTCAGGAAACAAATAATTCTCGAGGCTAACTTAGTTGCGATTCTTAGTCTGATTCCTGCCTGGTTTGTTATAGACTATGGCATGTCCTTTATAAATAATACACTTAACAAAACCTTAAACCCGGAAATTTTCACTAACCCGCTTATGTGGCTTTTGCTCATTTTTGTAGTACTATTTACAGGAACTCTGTCAGGCTTTATGATAGGGTATAATTACTCCAGAGTGTCACCAATTCTGTTGCTTTCCGGAAAGGCTGCAAATAAATCGGGCTCAGGGCGGTGGAACTATTCCTTTCTGATATTCCATTTCGCTGTATACATTATTCTTGTTGTAGGTGTAGTATCAGTCTCCAAACAGATAAAGTACTCATTTACAGGATTTAAAGGCATAAAAACTGAGAATATACTTATAAGTTACCTGAACTCACCAGAGCTTAAAAATTCTTTTTCAGCGATATGCGATGAAATGAAAAAGATACCAGGCGTAATACAGGCAGCCGGTTCTTCATTTATTCCCCCAATGGATGCAGAGTTACCAATAAATCTGGCCGTTGCTGAAGGTGAAAAGATAAGGTTTGATGGATTGATAATAGGTGAAGGAATGACAGACTTGCTTGGCATAGAGATAATTGAAGGATCATCGTTTGGGATGTACAAACAATCTGATGCACCTGATGTATTAATAAATGAATCGAGTGCTTTAAAATATAAGATAAAGGCAGGAGAGAAATTTTTAAATGTATTTACAGTCAGGGGAGTTGTAAAAGATTTTCATGCACACTCTCTGCATACAATGATTCAGCCAATGGTTATTCTCCAGCAGAATCCGGCGAAGATGGGGTTAATAGCAATAAAAACAGACGGATTAAACGACGAAGCTATAATAAAAAGATTACGTGAATTATACAGCCAGATTTCACCAAATACAATATTTGAGAACACGTATCTAAGTGAGCAGATAAAAGATTTCTATGGCAATGAGCAGAACCAGTCTAAAATTATCGGAGCATTCTCAATTCTGGCAACTGTTTTATCTGTAATGGGTCTATTCGGGATAGCCCTTCTGAGTATAGCAAAAAGAACAAAGGAAGTCGGTATAAGAAAAGTTAACGGAGCTTCAATATTTGAAGTATTGTATTTACTGAATAAAGACTTCATTAAATGGGTGTTGATCTCAATTATAATTTCTATTCCCATCTCAGTTTACCTAATGAAAGAATGGCTTGAACGTTTTGCATATAAAACAGAACTTAGCTGGTGGATATTTGCTATTGGTGCAGTATCTGCAGTTATTATTGCGCTTCTGACTGTAAGCTGGCAAAGCTGGCGGGCAGCGACTAGAAATCCGGTGGAGGCGTTGAGGTATGAGTAAGAAGGCTTCGGGAGTGAGGGGTGAGGAGTGAGGATTGAGGGGTGAGGTATGAGGAGTGAGGAGTGAGGAGTGAGTGGTGAGGAACGAAAAACGAGAAACAAAAAACGATAAACGAAAAGTATCAAATGAAATATCTATTCAAAACAATTTTTCGGAATTTCATCAGGAAGCCGGTTACAAATATCATAAACCTGCTAGGTCTTGCAATGAGTTTTTCAATGGTAATTATCCTTTCTGTTTATTGTTACAGCGAGCTTACAACGGATAGCTTTCATAAGAATGGAGAACGGGTCTATTTATATGGATTAGCAGATCATTTTTATACGCCGGGAGTCCTGAAGGAACATATTGACATGAATGTACCGGGGGTAGAATCAACTGTAAGGGTTGGAGGAACATGGGAGCCGCCTGTTTTCCAGGTTGAAGGCAAAGAACCGGTCACTTCCGACCTTGTTTTTGCAGATGAAGGTTTCTTTAAACTTTTTACATATACTCCGGTTGAAGGAAATCTTGAAACTGCCTTGCAGGAACCATTGACAATAGTGATTACAAGAACTCTTTCAGAAAAGTTATTCGGGAAAGAGGAAGCTGTTGGTAAAATCATTAAGCTTAACAACGATAAAATTCTTACAGTAAGAGCTGTAATTGAAGATCCAAAAGCAAATTCCTGTATTAACTTCAGCGCTTTAACATCCATAGCCACAAGAAAAATAGTACAGGAGAACGGAGGAGAATATACGGAGTGGGGATGGTGTGATTTCCAGACATTTCTTCTTCTGAAAAGTGGCGCAAATAGTGATGAAACTACAAAAACCATCCTGTCTGTCTTCCCTGAAAAAGATCAGAAAGATTATAAAAACGTAATTCTGACTCCCCTGAGGAAAATTTACTTTTCAAAATTTGACCTTTTCGGAAGTAATTTTCTTATTTCAGGAGATAAGAAGAAAGTCCTGATCCTGGCAATGGTAGCATTTCTTGTTCTATTTATAGCACTGATCAATTTTCTGAACATATCTACATCCCAATGGCAGGAAAAAATCAAACAAACAGGTGTAATGAAGCTAATGGGCGCCAGACGTTCTAACATATTCCTCAATATACTTTTAGAATCATTTCTCTTCTTTTTTATTGCCCTTATAATTGCAATAGAAATTGTCATCTCCATAACACCTTTTATCAGCAGGTATACAGGTATTCATTATAATTCCGGTCTGACTTATACTCCCGTGTTTATTATTTTATCACTGACTATCATCCTGATTCTGAGTATAATTATAAGCATAGTTCCGGCTATAAAAATATCTTCATCCAGAGCTGTTGATAATTTGAAAAAATCCCTGAGTCGCAACAGGACTAACTTTTCATTCAGAGGTGTTTTTGTGATAATTCAGTTTACAATAGCTATAGTGTTGATTGCTTTTACTCTCCTGGTACAGAAACAGGTTAGATTCGGGAGTGATAATCTGGGGTTTTCACAGAACAATATTATTGGCATCAAACTTACTGATCAGCTAAACCAGAAGAAAGATGTTCTGAGAAACCTTCTCAAGGAAGAATCCTCTGTCAGAAAGATCTCATTTTCGCAGTACTATCCGGGGAAAATCATATCATACTGGGGTTCACAAATAGATCTGAACGGAGACAAGAAACAAATAAATTTTGACACCTTTAGTGCTGATGAAGAGTTCTTTAAAATTTTAGGACTTCAACTGGTCACGGGCCGTTTTTATTCCGATAGTATTTCATCAGATAAAAAGAAAATTGTAGTGAATGAGACATTCCTCCGCGAAAATAAAATTACAAATCCAATTGGAGCAAAAATCCTGGAAGGAATGATGCATGAGGAGCCCTTCCTTGCTGAAATCGTTGGTGTAGTAAAAGACTTTCACTATAAATCCGTAAATGTGCCTGTTTCATCACTTGCAATAAGAAATGACGATTATGCTTCTTATTGCATTACAGACATAAAAACAAACAATTTCAAAACGCTTTCCACTACCATAAATGCCATACGGAAAATATGCTCGGAACTTTCACCATCTTTCCCTATTGAGGTAAGTTTTTTTGATAAGGCGATAGAGAATATGTACCAGTCTGAGCTACGATTCCGTCGAACATTCACATTACTGGCAGGATGTGCAATAGTGGTATGCAGTCTGGGCATACTTGCTATTTCAATCTTTGGCTGTCAGCGACGCGTGAAAGAAATAGGGATCCGTAAAGTTAATGGAGCGCGGATCTCAGAAATACTGATAATGCTGAATGAAGACTTCATTAAATGGGTAGGGATTGCGTTTGTAATTTCTTTACCAATTTCATGGTACATTATGCACAAATGGCTTTCAAACTTTGCATATAAAACGGAATTAAGCTGGTGGATATTTGCTTTAGCCGGTTTTCTGGCGCTTGTTATAGCAGTGATTACAGTAAGCTGGCAGAGCTGGAGGGAGGCAACGAGGAACCCGGTGGAGGCGTTGCGATATGAATGACCCCCAACCCCCAGGGGGGGCTATTTAAGTAACCAATATCTCTAAAAAAATGAAAGAAATGGGAAAATATATAATCAAGGTAATAAGTTTTACTAACTCAGAAGTTGAAAATAAAATTGATGATGTCATTAGTATTATAGAAAAGAAGCAACTAGTAGAATTGAAAGTTTCCCTTGGGGGATTTAGGGGTGGATTTCTGGCAGAGCTGGCGGGCGGCCAAAAAGAATCCGGTAGAAGCATTGAGATATGAATAAGTTTGCTGACATACTAAAACAAGAACTTGCTAAGAAACTTCCGGGAACTGAAGTCCATTGGGAGATGGCTTCATCTGACAGGATGATAAAGGGTTTTCCCATGGTACCCGGTCCGGATGCCCGTGTCGCAGCAGTCCTGATACTTCTGTATCCTGAAGATGGATCGGTGCATACTGTTTTTATGCAACGCCATAATTACGATGGGGTACATGGCGGACAGATAAGCTTCCCCGGAGGTAAAAAAGAGGATTCAGATAAGGACATATTACAAACAGCAATCCGTGAAGCAGAAGAAGAGACAGGAATAGATCCCAAAGGTATAAGTGTATTAGGTACACTTACTCCTCTTTTCATCCATGTGAGTAATATGTTTGTTACACCGGTAGTAGGCTGGATAGATGAGAAACCTCACTTTAACCTTCAACCGGAAGAGGTGGTATTCCTTATTAATGCTGAACTCAAAAGATTTTTAGATCCGTCAATCATAATGATAAAGCCCTTTGAGATCAGGGGTGAGATGATCGAAGTTAAATATTTTGATTATGACGGAAATGTTATCTGGGGTGCAACAGCAATGATCCTGAATGAGTTGCTTACAATATTCAGAAAGTCAGAGTCATTATCCAGCCTCCTGCATTAACACAGATTACCTCAATTGCTGCTCCGGTATGATATTCTTGTAATGCTCATACCTGTCGAGGATCTCAGAAACGAAAGCAACCGACTCGGTGCCCCTGAAATAACCACTTTTAACGACAGCGTCATTAAAGTAACGCGGCTCAGACTTTTTAAGCAGCCAGAGTGCAACATTTCCTTCCCATTTCTGAGGGTCCATCCCATTTTTTTCAGCAAGATGCATGGCATCCAGAACATGTCCGGGACCAGCATTATAAGACGCCAGAATAAAGTTTATTCTCTCTGATTCATCAGCAATCTTCGGGTCGAATATCTCGTGAAGTCGATTGATATAAAGTGCTCCGGCCTTCATATTATTACGTGGCGATTTGGTTATATCAATTCCATAGTTTTCCCCTGTACCCGGCATTATCTGCATAAGTCCATAAGCCCCGGCCCACGACCGTACATCGGCATTAAATCTTGACTCCTGGCAAATCAGTGCAGCAAGTAGTCTCCAATCCCACTTTATACTGTCGCTGTATTCCTTTATAAGCTCATCATACTGAGACACCTTTCCCGTATTCAGGGCATAATAATCGCTTTTAATAATTGTGCTTGATCTTGCATTCCTGAAATATTTGGCATACAACAGAGCATATGATTTTGTTTTCTTATAAGCAACTATCCACTTGTTAAGTTCCTGCAGCAGAAGATCAGAATTGCTTTTTCTGACGCCCCATGCAAGGCTCTGTGGAAAACTCAAAGGAGTACTTACATCTATATCAGGATAGTAAGTTGCATTTACAAGTGCAACATTTTCATCACAAACTGCATATTGAATCTCTCCGTTCACAACATGTTGTATCAGCTGCTCAGACTCGTAAGGGACCTCAACGATCTTAATCGAATCTCCAATCTCAGAGGAAAGTGATGTCAGTCTCTCAAAATGAGAAGACTCCTTCTGGACATAAATAGTCTTTTTTGCCAGATCCATCTGATTTCTGATCAGACGACTATCAAGTACATCTGCAGTAAGAGAGCGCCAGTTGCGGGGCTTCTTCTGCACAAGAACCTGACGGGTTTCATCAATCGGTACCGTAAAACTCATATCTTTCTTTCTCGAGGCATTTATAGTAAGTCCTATAGCCATAAGATCAGCTTCACCAGATTGAAGAATGCCAAAAGCATGATCAAGATGATTCTCAGTGATAAGCTCAAGATCGAGTCCCAGATGGTCAGAAAAGGATTTCAATAGTTCATAATTGAATCCCATTGGCTCTCCGCGATAAATAAAATAGTTCGTGGAGTTAAAATCTGTAACCGCTATCAGCCTTCCCCTGCTCCTTATAGAGTCGAGGTCGAATGAAACTTTGCCTGAATCGGAATTTTCGGAAGATTTGTGAATTTCAGAGCACGATAAAAGTGCTGTTACCAGAAGTATTATTAGAATTAATTGCTTCTTTATCAAAGATGTTGTATTAGTTAATCACTCATTATAAAAACGAGTGCAAAGATACAACTATTTTTTTAATCATAAAATGTCCATGATAAGCCATAGCGTAACATCCTTGTATTCATAGGATAATCGGGTATCATATCGTAGTTGTCGGAGATCTTCGAACCCATCATTTTATAGTTCAGATGATCGAACATAATGAATGCCCTTGTCCGTTTAACTTTAAAATTAATGAAGACATTTACAAAGGGATATTTTCCTGTACTGATGTCCTGTCGGTAGTACCTTCCGGTAGCGGGCAAGTAGTTATAAGGATGATAGAGAGTATGATACGTTGCGTCGGCGCCAATCTGGAAATAAAGTTTCCCTCCTGTTGACTCAAATCTGAAGAGATGTTCAAAATACAGGGCTGTTCGCAGCGTGGCAAGCGGAAGATCAAGTACCGCAGCGTTGCTGCTCTTTTGAATAAGCGCATCGGTTGCAAGGTGAAATTTCCAGGCCTTTACCTCTTTGCCTGCCAGTACTGAAATGACAGACAATCCACCTGAATGTTGCGACGGCATTGCCAGTGTATCAAAATCGGTATAGTTGTCTATGAGGGCATAATTAACTCTCAGACTGGCTTTTCTGGCAGGATAACTGAAAGAAGAACCCATATCAATCCGGAACTCTTTGCTGAAATTATTTTTCCATGTGAAGTGGTTACCGCCCCAATGCTCATACCAGAATGAAGGTTGCCGGTTCATCATGCTTCCGTTTAAGAGCCATGATGCCCTGCCCTTCTTCCAGTCAAACGACTTTGAGATCTCACCATTGAGATTAAAATCACCTGCCCTGTAACCGGTTAAATATAAATCTCCTGTTGCAAGCCAGCGGAATTTATCGCCTATATTGTTGTAGAGCCTTCCTACCAGTACGTTATTACTGCGATACCATAATGATTTATTGGCAGGCAGAAGATAAGGGACAGGAATTATTGAATAATATTTAAAATTTTCGTTCCTGATTCCAACTCCACCTCCTAATCTGAATTTCCTTGTTTCATCGGTTGTAAAATCGAACCTGATGCTGTTTTTAACACTTCTTTCAGATAAAGAATCGAAGGTTACAGTATTGTTTATGAATATCGTATCGTAAAAACCTGATTCCGGATAAGCATCGGAATAAGAGCGCTTATTGCTCTCGATAATAAAAATATGAGAAAAAGTTCCGCTTAATCCCAGAAAGCCTGTCGTCTCCGTCTTCGTTGAATCGGTAGCGGATGATGTTCCTCCGATTGTATATTTCTGCACCAGAAGCAGGTTTTTATTCTTCAGTGTGCTGGTTGCCTTGCTAAGGTTGCCGAGTTTGGTAGGAACTGCCCTGGTGTCAACCTGATCGAGCTGTCCCTTGGTTGTTATTCCTCCGTTTTCGTATGATACAAGGGTGTTTACTCCGGCAGCAAAATAGAGCTTATACTTCGGTCCGGTATATGAAGAATGAAACATAAACATCTTGTCTTCAGAACGCTGATAATTATACTGACCGAGGCTATATGCAATATCATAAATGAAACCAAAATTCAGGTATCTGTTCACACTCTGCGAGTGCCGCACCCTGAATGTCTGCTCTGATGTCTGCCTGGGGCCCGCAAATGACCAGTCAAGTTCGGTATACGGAACCTGGGTATTCATAAAAAGAGGCTTATCAGGAAGAAACATGAAAGGATAATAGTGAGCGTAGAGGAATTTATCCGGATCAGTTATCCTGTCGAAGAAGTTGATTTGATAGATTGGAAGACCGTAATTGCCTAAAGATGCATTAAAAGGCGAATATTTATCAGTAAGACGATAGCGGTTGAAAAGTGAAAAAACAGTATCAAGCGGGACAATGATCTCCTCTGAGTAATCATTCGAGAGAGTCCATTGTTTGAAGACCCGGGATGCTTTAACAGAATCTGCTTTCTGGGCAGAAATGACTGTAGACAGAATGAACAGAAATGCTATTGAGAGATATCTTATCATCGACAGCAAATATAGAAAAAGGAAAGCTAATCTACATTGTCATTAAGATATGCATTGTTCTCCCTAAGCACTGGCTCATCATCATCACCTGAAGTAAGGGTGAACTTTGAGAGCTTGCTGTCGGCAGCGCTGTCGGGGACACCGATTGCCATATTTCTTCTCACATAAGCCGGAACATCTTCAAAGGTGTCAATATTCTCCTTCATTGTTTTATTTGAAAGACCCTCTTTTTTAAGCAGGTTCTGCATGTGCTTCACTTTGCGAAGTGTTGCATCAGGCTTCTCCCCTCCTTCATCTTCATTTCCATGGCGCCTGCTCCTTATCTCATTCATCTCCTCGCTGTGCTCAAGATTGAAATCAATAGTACCCTGTTCCTCTTCAAAATCAGTAATAATTGATTTTTTACCTTTTTCATGAACAGAGAATACATCGCTGCCGATCTCGGGAATAATCCTGTTCGGAATTGCATTTCTGGGAGAAAGAAGTTCTACTTTATTGGGTTTCTTAGGCTTATATGGCTGGAAGATACTTCCCGATTCAAATCCGGTGGCAATAACTGTAACACTGATCTCTTCATTCAAAGTCTCGTCCTTTGACAATCCCCTTATTATCAACGCATCATCAGATGCTGCTTCGTACATATAATCGGTAATTTCACCAAGCTCATCCATTGTAAGCTCGTATTCTCCACTCCCTGTGGAAATATTAATAAGTATACTGCTGGCTCCTGTTACATCGTTCGAGTTAAGAAGCGGTGATGCCAGAGCATCCTCAATAGCTTTTATTGCCCTGTTCTCTCCTGATGCCTTTCCCATACCCATTATTGCCACTCCTGAGTCTTTCATAACTGTCTCAACATCGGCAAAGTCTACATTTATATACCCTGTTACAGTAATAATCTCAGCTATACCCTTAACAGCAGTAGTGAGTATATCATCGGCTTTTGCAAATGCTGTCGACACTGACTGGTTACCATAGATCTCCCTGAGCTTTTCATTATTTATAACAAGCAGTGAATCTACATTTTTCCTCAGTTCGGTAACACCATCAATGGCCTGCATTATCCTGACCTTTCCCTCTGATTTAAAAGGAATTGTTACTACTGCAATTGTAAGTAGTCCGGCATCTTTGCAGGCTTTTGCGATAACAGGTGTTGCGCCGGTTCCTGTTCCTCCTCCCATTCCGGTAGTTATAAAAACCATCTTGGTGTTTCCCGACAGTGCATCCATAACGTTATCGAGGTTCTCAATAGCTGCCTGTCTGCCAATTTCAGGTTTACTTCCGGCGCCTCTTCCTTCAGTAAGTGATTCACCTATCTGAACCTTAATAGGGATCTGGCTCTTTGCAAGTGCCTGGTGGTCAGTGTTACAGACTACAAAATTAACATCGCGGATCCCTTTTTCGAACATATGGTTGACAGCATTATTACCGCCGCCACCGATACCGAGTACCTTAATTATCGACGATCTCTCAACAGGCAGATCAAAGTTCATTATATCGTCAGACATAGCTTTTTTATTTAATTGTTTAAAAATGCACTTATTTGCAAACAACGCTTCATTCATTACTTAATAGGCTGATCTTCAACCTCGAACATTCTTGAAAGCATAATCTTGATCTTCTCAGTAAGGGGAGTTTTTTCCTCTTCCCTGACAGGAGCAGAATATTCTTCCTCCTCAGTATCTGTCAGATCATTAACAGGCGGAGCAGCAACTTTCGGCTGAACAATATCCTCTTTACTGCCTGCATTGAACGTCTTTTTGTAGGTTTCAAGATATTCGAAACCTTTCATTATAAGTCCGACGCTTGTTGCATACATCGGCTGGTTAATCTCATTCTTTGCTGAGCCTGCGAGATGTTCGTTAGGAATACCAATCCTTACATCCATTGCTGTCTTGAATTTCATCAGTTGCGGCAGATGTTTAAGCATCGCTCCTCCACCTGTAACAACAACACCGGCAGCAAGTTTGTCGGCGTATCCTGAATTCTGAATCTCAAAGTTTACAGCATCAATTATCTCTTCCATTCGCGACTGAATAATGTATGCCAGGCTTTTGAATGAGATCTCTTTAGGTTCACGCCCGCTGATCCCGGGGATTGCAACTACCTTATCCTCAGGTGCAATATCGCCAAGAGCTGAACCATACTGAATTTTCAATTGCTCAGCATGTCTCTGCAGTATTGCGCAACCCTCCTTGATATCTTTTGTAACCACGTTTCCGCCAAAAGGTATCACAGCAGTATGACGGATTATATTATCGTAATAAACAGCAACATCTGTGGTACCACCACCAATATCAACAAGAACAACACCTGCTTCTTTTTCATCATCGGTAAGAACAGCATCAGATGAAGCGAGAGGTTCGAGTATCATATCCTTAACTGTCAGGTTTACTTTCCTGATACACTTTTCAATATTTTTTGCAGCAGCAACCTGGCCGATAACAATATGGAAATTGGCTTCGAGCCTTCTTCCGCACATACCTATCGGACTCTTTACACCTGTCTCATTATCAACTATAAAGTTCTGGGGGATGACATGAATTATCTCCTCCCCTATGTCAATATGTATTTTATGCATATCCTCAATAAGCTTGAAGACCTCCTCCTTCTGGATTTCATCATCATAATTTTCGCGTGTTATATAACCGCGGTTTTTCATGCTCTTGATATGCTGGCCTGCAATACCCACAAAGACTTCGGTAAACATTATACCTGATCTTTTCTGAACATCATCAACGGTTGTCTGGATGGCGGTTACTGTCTCTTCAATATTAAGCACCACACCCCTTTTTACACCCTTTGAGAGGGCCTTGCTGAGTCCGAGAATTTCAATTTTGCCATTCTCGTTTTTCTTACCGACTATTGCCACAATTTTTGTGGTCCCGATGTCGATAGCTGCTACATACTGCTCTTTTTTGTTCATAACGTAATTATGGTTATTTCTGATTATCTTCTTTTACAAACTATCTGATCCCTGAATTCAAGGTTTATTACCGAATATTTATTCCAGCCTACTTCCGGAAGAACTTTATCATAAAATGCCGCAAGGTTTCTCAGCTTCCCTTCAAAATTCTCGGAGGTTCCAAGATGAACAAGCTGATTACCAACACGCGGGATTAGATCTATCTCATCATTATTATCGACAAAAATCTGATCAATCTGTGCCGACCAGAAATCATCGTCATTTATATAATTGACTATATGATAGATATCCTTTAGAATTGAATTCTTTATACTTGTGTCGAGTACACTTACACCACTAAGCATTGCGGAACTTATATTAACATTCCCTCCGACAATGTGCAGACGAGGGGTATAGAGGTTTCTGCGGCGGACAACAACCCCATCCTCATCAACAAAATAATCACCTCCGTTATCAGGCATGACTCTCATAATCGGATTTCTCTGATCAGCATAAATATGTACAATACCGTCAACGGTAACGAAGGCTTCAGCAACTTTCAGCTCCCTCAGAACATTTATTCTTCCTTCTATCTCATCAACAGAAATTTCACTTACCGGCTTTCCGAGGATCCTTCCATTACCATATGCCATATTAAGAAGCTGACGTTTTGTAACAAAATGATAATCAGAAGAGTCTTTCAGGTCAATTACTATACCCCCGCACGGTTTCGATCTTACTATAACAGCAAGATAACCCGGCATTATAATAAGGTATAATACAGGAATGAAGAACAATATGTTTTTTACAAGCCTCATGCCAGTCTTGCCTCCCTCAGCTTTTTCTCTATCGGAACTACAAGAGTATCAATATCACCTGCTCCGATTGTGAGCAGAACATCTATATTCATTATATCAAGCTTATCAGGGATCTCCGATTTATTGAGAATTCTCTTTTTTGGCAGCCTCATTTTGTTCAGTATAAGTTCTGAAGTCACACCTTCAACAGGCTTCTCCCTTGCCGGATATATCGGAAGAATTATTGCCTCATCAAGTTCATCAAGAATGGCAGCAAAACCTTCATAATGATTTTGGGTACGTGAAAAAAGATGTGGCTGGAATATTCCAGTTATTTTTCTTCCTGAGAAGAACTCTTTGAGCGACATAATACATGCCTTTATCTCTTCGGGATGGTGTCCATAATCATCAACATATGCAAGCCCCGGCTCATTTATCCTTATGTCGAAACGGCGTTTTACACCCTGAAACAGAAGAACACCCTTCTTAATTTCTGGCCCCGAAACTCCGCAATTCAGGGCCAAAGCAATAGCTGCCGTGAAGTTTTCGATGTTTATTATTCCCGGAAATGCAAAGTGAATATCCTCTATAACCGTATCAGGTGTTCTGACACTGAAGCTGTAATAATCCTTAAGATGCTTAATATTGAATGCATTATAATCGGCCTGTGATTCAATACCATAAGTAAAACATTTAATTCCTTCAGGAACAATTATCTCCTTCCTGATCTGGTGATTTACCACAAGTGTTCCTCCCTTTCTGATTTTGGAGCAAAAAATATTATATGCCTCAACCATGGTCTGCCGGTCGCCGTAAATATCAAGGTGATCAGCGTCCATTGAAGTAATAACTGCCATAAGCGGCTTGAGGCGATGGAACGACCGGTCGAACTCATCGGCCTCTATAACAGTAAACCTGCTTTCGCCGGTAAGAAGATTGGAGTTGTAGTTTTTTGAAATACCCCCAAGAAATGCAGAACAGTCAATGGGTGATTGCTTCAGCAGATGAGCTGTCATCGTTGAAACTGTTGTCTTGCCATGTGTTCCTGCAACTGCCAGTGTATCTGTATTATCCGAAATAGCTCCCAGAATCTCTGATCTTTTGTAAAGAATGTATTTATTGTTTCTGAAGAATGATATAACTCTGTTTTCAGCAGGTATGGCGGGAGTATAAACGACCATTACTCTTTCCCTTTTTGCCGGATTGCTGAATAGCTCAGGGATAGTATTTTCATCATCATCGAACGACACAGTGCATCCTGCTTCGGAAAGTGAATCAGTGACGGCAGACGGTGACCTGTCGTAACCCGAAACTACAAAGTCGCCCTTTCTGAAATAAAGCGCAAGGGCGCTCATACCGATACCGCCGATACCAACAAAATAAATCCCTTCTATATTTTTAAAATCAATCATTTACCTGCTATCTTTAAAACTTCTTCGGCAATTCTTAAATCCGAATCCCTGTCGGCCATCTTAAGTATATTTTCCGACAATATTTTTCTTCTCTTAACATCAGCAACAAGCTTTACTGCCTCACTAACAAGTGTTTTAGCAGCCTTATCATCTGTAATCATAACTGCTGCCTCTTTATCAGAGAGCGCCCTGGCATTTTTTGTCTGGTGGTCCTCCGCAACATTGGGTGAAGGAACCAGAATTACAGGTTTTCCCACAAGACACAACTCTGATATTGTTCCTGCACCGGCTCGTGACACAATTATATCAGCAACAGCATAAGCATAATCCATTCTGTTAATGAAACCATGCACTGAAATATTTTCACTGAAGGAAAGCGATACAAGGGCATTTACGTTTTCGTAATAGTGCTTTCCTGTCTGCCATAACCACTGACAATCACAATCTCTCAATACCTCAATACTTCCTGATAATGAATTATTTATACTTCCTGCTCCCAGTGATCCGCCGAGAACGAGAATAACAGGAAATTCTTTTTTCAGGTTGAAGAATGAGAAAGCCTCATCCGTTATACTTTTCAGTTTATCAAAATTCTGCCTCACCGGATTACCGGTTTTTATAATTTTTTCAGCAGGAAAATATTTTTCCATGCCATCATATGCCACACAGATTCTGGTGGCTTTTTTTGCGAGCAACTTATTAGTAACTCCGGCATAGCTGTTCTGTTCCTGTATGAGCGTCGGGATTCCCATTTTACCTGCCTGACGAAGTACCGGTCCGCTGGCGTAACCGCCAACACCTACAACAACATCCGGTTTAAATTCCCTTATAACTCTCTTTGCCTTCCTCAGGCTTTTAAGAAGTTTGAAGAGAACAGTAAAGTTTTTTAATGTCAGACTCCTGTAAAGTCCTGCCACTGGCAATCCTTCAATTTTATACCCGGCGGCAGGCACCTTTTCCATTTCCATCCGCCCTTCGGCACCAACAAAAAGGATTTCTGTATCAGGATCAATTTTTCGGAGAGCATTGGCAATAGAAATTGCCGGGAAGATATGCCCCCCGGTACCGCCGCCGCTAATGATTACCCTTTTATGATTTTGCTGACTCATAAATTTTTTCTCCTTCATCAGAAACCTCCTCTTCGGGAAGCTCCTCATTTTTAATCCTGCCGTTTACAACTCTTGAAACGCTCATAATCGCGCCAATTGAAAAGCTCATTACCAATACTGATGTACGCCCCCAGCTTACCATAGGAAGTGTCTGTCCGGTAACAGGAAAGAGACCAACAGCGACAAGCATATTGAGCATTGCCTGCACTACTATCATGATTATCAAGCCCATGACCAGAAAGGCAGGAAAGGCTGTTTCGCATTTCTTTGCAATTGTAATTCCCCGGAATAATAATATCATGTAAGCAAGGATTAATGGAATTGCACCTAAAAGCAATCCATATTCCTCAATAATAATTGCAAAAATGAAGTCAGAATTTGATTGAGGAAGCATATTCCTCTGAACACTTCCCCCCGGAGCTTTGCCAAACAATCCTCCTGTTGATATTGCAATCTTGGCCTGGTTTGACTGGTAATCGCCATCGGGATCTTCCTTTCCGGAAACAAAATTTTCTATTCTGTTTTTCCATACCTGAACCCTGTTCGATTTCATGACAACTGTCAGTACCATTGCAAAAAGGACAATGGCTACCACAGCAATACCGATATAGGCAAGCAAAAACTTAAGCGGCACTCTGCCGATAAAAAGAATTACAATACTTATCCCGAATACCATAACTGCAGTGGACAGGTTTTCAGGCATTATGAGTCCGCATATTATTGCAACCGGAATCATGAAATATTTTGATACAAGTATAAAATCATTCAACCTATCCTGATATTTTGCCAGCGACCTTGCGAGATATATTACCAGAGCCACCTTAGCCACGTCGGAAGTCTGGAGGCTTAAACCAATACCCGGAATTACAAGCCACCTTGTGGCCTGGTTAACCCTGGAGCCAAAGACAAATGTGAGCACTAAAAGGCCGGCTGCCACAATCAGGAATAGTCCGGCCATTGAAAAATATATTCTGTAAGGCAGGTAGTGGACAACAACTATTATAATAAGACTAAGAACCAGCATTATGAACTGGCTCCTGAGAAAATATGTTGTATTGCCTCCGTACTTGTTAAATGCCACACCAACAGAAGAACTGTAAACAGCCAGCAGTGAATAGACCATAAAGAGAGCGACAAGGCCCCATATTGCCCTGTCGCCCTTAAATGTCTTTGTAAGCCAGCCCTGCTGCATAATTGAATTGATTATAAGTTTCTTACTGCCTGTTTAAACTGACGTCCCCTGTCTTCATAATTCTTAAAAAGATCAAAGCTTGCGCATGCCGGTGAGAGCAGTACAGTTTCACCTTTCTTAGCCAGATAGTACGATGACCTTACAGCCTCTTCCATTGACGATGTTTCAACAATAGTCGCAACCTTATCCCTGAAAGCCTCAATTATTTTTGAATTGTCTTTCCCCATGCATACTATAGCTTTTACCTTTTTCTTCACAACCTGAAAAAGCTCAGAATAATCATTTCCCTTATCTACACCACCCACTATCCATATTATATCATTCTCCATGCACTCAAGTGCATACCATACTGAGTTTACGTTTGTGGCTTTTGAATCATTAATGAAGTTGATACCACAAACTGTTATTACAGGCTCGAGCCTGTGTTCTACTCCCTGGAAATCAGCAAGACTCTCTCTGATAACCTCCTTTCTGATACCAAGGACTTTACCTGCAATGGCTGCAGCCATTGAATTGTACGTGTTGTGACGCCCTTTGAGCGCCAGTTCGTGAATTGTCATAAGGTTGGTTTTATATGGGTAATCAATAATCAATTCATTGTTATCGATATAGGCTGTCATTCCAGCTTTTACCTCGTCGGAAAAAGGAAGAAGTGTCATGCCAGGTTCTTTCTTAGCCAGTTCAGTTCTGATTATCGGATCGCCATCCCAGTAAATGAGATAATCGGATTTAGTCTGGTTTTGGGTGATCCTGAACTTTGAGTCAACATAATTCTGAAGCTTGTAATCATACCTGTCGAGATGGTCGGGTGTAATGTTCATGAGAACAGCCACATCAGCCTTAAATTCATACATTCCGTCGAGCTGGAAACTGCTGAGTTCAATTACATAATAATCATAGTTTCCTTCTGCAACAGCCATTGCAAAACTGTTACCCACATTACCTGTTATTGCAACATTCTTTCCTGCTTTGTTAAGAATATGGTATATCAGGTTTGTGACAGTAGTTTTTCCATTACTTCCTGTGATACAGATCTTCATCCCCTTTGCATACCGGCCTGCAAATTCAATTTCAGATATAACAGGTATGCCTTTCTCATGAAGTCTTACAATTACCGGAGCTTTATCCGGGATCCCGGGGCTTTTTATAACCTCATCGGCCGAAAGGATTATATCAACACTATGTTTTCCTTCCTCAAACTCAATATTGTTTTTCCTGAGAATCTCCCTGTACTTTTCTTTTATCTCCCCCATATCGGAGACAAAGACAGAGAAGCCATGATTTTTTGCCAGCACTGCCGATCCTGCTCCGCTCTCTCCCGCTCCGAGTATTACAATCTTCTTCATCTTTCTACCTGATCTTAAGCGTCACTATACTTATAACTGCCAGTATTATTGCCACAATCCAGAACCGTGTTACGATCTTCGGTTCGGGAAAACCTTTTTTCTGATAATGGTGATGAAGCGGTGCCATGAGGAAGATCCTCCTGCCCACTCCGTATTTCTTTTTAGTGTATCTGAACCATGATACCTGCATCATTACAGAAAGGTTTTCAACCAGAAAAACTCCGCAGAGAATAGGTATCAGTAATTCCTTCCTTATTATTATTGCAAAAACTGCTATGATTCCTCCGAGTGCCAGACTGCCTGTATCGCCCATGAAAACCTGGGCAGGAAATGAATTATACCAGAGGAATCCGATTGTTGCACCGATGAATGCAGCGGCGAATATCACAAGCTCCTCTGAACCCGGTATGTACATTATTTTCAGGTAACTGGCATATATTATGTTACTCGACAAGTATGCCAGTATTCCAAGTGCAACCCCAATTATTGCCGATGTACCGGTGGCAAGTCCGTCGAGACCATCGGTCAGATTTGCGCCATTCGATACTGCTGTAACAATGAAAATCACAATCAAAACAAACACCAGCCAGGTCATAGGTCGACGAAGACCTTCACCTACAAAAGAGACAAGCCAGGAATAGTCAAACTCATTATTCTTGATAAATGGTATTGTTGTCTTTGTTGATTTGCGTTCCATTGCAATCTCTGACTGTCCCATGAAAGGTGATGTCGGATCGAGGAGCTCAGTCTTCTCCCTCATTGTTAAATCATTAACACTAACCTTCTCAACTATTATAACATCCTCGCTGAAGAAAAGAGTAAGTCCGACAATGATTCCAAGTCCGACCTGACCCATTACTTTAAATCTTCCGGCTAGTCCTTCCTTGTTCTTTCTGAATATCTTGATATAGTCATCAACGAAGCCGATAAGCCCCAGCCAAACTGTCGTTAACAGCATGAGGATGACATAAATATTATGCAGTTTTGCGAATAGCAGTGTTGGTATTACAATAGATGCAAGAATAATTATACCACCCATCGAAGGTGTTCCTTTTTTCTGGAACTGACCTTCGAGGCCCAGATCGCGGACAAGCTCACCAACCTGCTTTTTCTGAAGAAGAAGGATAATCCGCTTGCCAATTAACAATGAGATTATCAGTGAAGTGATTATTGCACTTGCCGAACGGAATGAAATATAATTGAACATCCCTGCCCCGGGGAAGTTAAGTGTGTTAAGATATTCGAACAGATAATACAGCATCTTTTCGCTCTTTATTTTGTCTGTAATGCAATTTTCAATTCCTCACGGTCGTCAAAGTGGTGTTTCACACCCTTTACATCCTGGTAAGTTTCATGACCTTTGCCGGCAACAAGAATCACATCACCGGGTTGTGCAAGCATAACTGCAGTGCGGATTGCTTCCCTGCGGTCGGCTATTCTCAGCACTTTACGTTTCAGATCCGGAGTAATACCTGCTTCCATATCATTAAGAATCATCTCGGGATCCTCGGTGCGTGGATTGTCTGATGTGAGTATCACTTTGGTACTTCCTTCAGCTGATATTGCAGCCATCTTTGGACGCTTTGTCTTGTCTCTGTCGCCGCCTGCGCCCACAACAGTAATAAGCTGTACGCCACCCTCACGGATTTTATTTATTGTATCAATCACATTCAGAAGAGCATCCGGAGTGTGAGCATAGTCGACAAGGCCTGAAATACCGTTTCCGGTTTTTACCGATTCAAGACGTCCGGCAACAGGATGCAGATCGCTCAGAATTGTGAGGATCTCTTTTTTTGATGCTCCCAGAAGTTCTGACGCCGCATAAACGGCAAGAAGGTTTGAGGCATTAAAATCGCCGATAAACCTTGTCCATACCTCCTCGCCCTGCATCCTTAATCCCATCCCTTCAAAACTCTGTTCGATAAGTCCGCAGCGGTAATCAGCCATTGATCGCACTGAAAAAGTATAATGCTTTGCACTGCAGTTCTGGAGCATTACCCTGCCATTTTTGTCGTCAGCATTTACAAGTGCGAAGGCTCCTACGGGCAAAGAGTCGAAGAAACTCTTCTTGGCTTTCAGATAGTTATCAAAGGTCTTATGATAATCGAGATGATCATGTGTTAGGTTTGTGAATATCCCTCCTACAAACTGTAGTCCGGCAATACGTTTCTGGTCGGCCGAATGTGAACTCACCTCCATAAATGCATAGTCGCACCCGGCAGTTACCATTTCGGCCAGATTACGATTAAGCTGTACCGTGTCGGGTGTAGTATGAGTGGCTTCAAGCTCTTTACCATTAATATAATTGACAACAGTTGAGAAGAGTCCGCACTTATATCCTAGTCCGGTAAACATTCTGTAGAGAAGCGTTGCAATAGTTGTTTTACCGTTCGTACCGGTGACCCCTACAAGTTTCAGTGTACTGGAAGGATTGCCAAAGAAGTTCGAAGCTGCCAGGCCCAGGGCCTTTGCCGAATCTGAAGTTTTTATCCAGCATACTTTTTTATCCTGCACATCGGGAAGTGTTTCGCACATAACAGCTGCAGCACCCGACTTAACAGCCTGATTTATATAAGTATGTCCGTCGGAGCTGTAGCCTTTAACGGCTACAAAAAGAGAGCCAGGGGATACACTTCTTGAATCGAAAACGATTTCTGAAATCACTTTACCCTTCTCCCCTGTTACTGAGATAACATCAATACCTTTCAGTATGTCATCAATCTTCATCATTCTACATATTCATATCAAGTGAAACAACTGATCCTTCCGAATACCTTGCACCCGGCTGTGGTGCTTGTCTCAGAACCCTTCCTTTTCCGCTGTACTGAACCCTGAGTCCTGAGTTTTCAAGCACATAAATTGCATCGCGCAGGCTCATACCGCGTACATCCGGAATGAGTCCCTCCTGAATTTTAATGCCTGCAAGTCTTATTGTATCACCGCTTTCGCGTGTGGCAACCCAGTCTTCGCCGGAAGTGCGTCGGTAACGAACATCGAGGTTTCTGAGAACTTCATTAATGTCTTCCCTGTAACCGTTACCGGCTTCCGGAGCAACTATTTTCAAATCTTTTTTATTCTCAGATACATAATCACGAAAGAAACTTGTTGCATATACCTTATCCGAAATCTCTTTGAATACATTACCTGCCACCAGATTACCGTAATAGACACCATTTGACGGGGCATTAACAACAACGATGCATGAATATTTCGGATTTTCGGCAGGGAAATAACCTACAAATGACGCCTGGTATGAGATTCGGGAACCTGACCTGTAACCCGATTTATCTTTTGCAATCTGGGCGGTGCCTGTTTTTCCGGCTATCTGGTAATTTGCATTCTTAAGGTTGGTAGCGGTACCATGAGAAACGACACCCTCCATCATTTTCCTTGCCTTTCTGATTGTGGAACGTGATGCTATTGAGTTAATTATGACCTCAGTCTCATAACGTTTTACCACTGATCCGTTACGCTTTATGGCTGTTACAAACCGGGGCTTCACCATCTTGCCGTCGTTTGCTACCGCGTTATAGAAAGTGAGAATCTGAAGCGGGGTCATCTGAACCTCATAGCCGTGTGACATCATCGGAAGGGAAAGTCCCGACCAGAGCTTATCGCCGGGGTATCTGATAAGCGGATCGCCTTCACCCTTAAGCTGAATATCAAGCTTCTGGTTGAGTTTCATGGCATAAAGCCTGTTAACAAATAAGCGCGGGTCTTTTTTATAGTTTTCGTAGATCAGTTTTGAGGTACCCACGTTGGAAGATTTCTCAAATACCTCCTTGACTGTAATTTTGCCATAACCCTCTTCTTTGGTGTCGCGAATTATCTTATTGTAATATTTTACTGTTCCGGTTCCTGTATCAACTATATCGCCTGTGTCAATAACCCCATCCTCAAGTGCAGCCATAAGGGCAGGAAGCTTAAATGTAGAGCCCGGTTCGGTACTTTCACCTATGGCATAGTTATATGTTTCGTGATAAGCTCCGTCGCTGCCGATTTCGAGGTTTGCAATCGCTTTCACATCACCTGTTGCTACCTCCATAAGCACGGCGCAACCATGATGGGCATCGTGTTTCCTCAGCTGGTTCATAAGGGCAGATGTGGCAACGTCCTGCAGGTCAATATCAAGAGTTGTAACAACATCATTTCCATCGCGCGACTCAACCGTACCTGCAGCATCTACAGAGATCCAGTCACCGCCGGTCAGTCGCTGTTTTACAACAACACCGTTTCTTCCGGAGAGCTCTTTATCAAAAGCTCCCTCAACACCAACTTCATTTCCCTCACTGCCAAGATTGAGGTATCCTATAGTACGGGCAGCCATATCGCTATTTGGTAGTATGCGCCGGTTTTCTGCCTGAGCAACCATTCCTCCCTTAAACTGACCTTCGCGGAATATAGGAAGCTCCTTAAGTTTCTTTAGCGACTCGTAATCGACTCTTCTTTGAATAAGAAAATACCTGTCGCCCTTTCTACGGGCATCTGTAATAACCTGTCTCCATCCGGCGGCTGACCTTACACCAAGGATGCGCGACAACCCTGCCGACAATCCGGTGATACCGTTTGACCATGTTGCAGCTGTCATTCCCGAACTGCGGGTATCCATGTAAATTGTGTAGTATGGAACAGAACTTGCAAGAAGCCTTCCGTCGTTGGTAAGGATATCGCCCCTGTTTGCAGTGGCCTGAGCTGTTTTGTAAACGTACTTCTCACTCATGTCAGTCCATTTTCCTCTCTGAACATACTGAAGGATGAGGATCCTGACAAGTAAGGCAAGGGCAAGAACGGCTATTGCAAAATATACAACGCCGCTTCTCCATACTATTTCGTCCCTTACTGCCATTGTTCTTACTTTCTGTCAACAAGTAGTTTATATGGTGGTGTTTTAAGTTCTTCAAGGTTAATTCCCCTTTCCCTGACAATTCTGTAGACCTCCGATTGACGGCTCACATACATCAGGTCGGCGGAAGTCGAGAGTGATTCGGATCTGAGATCTTTTACCTCACGCGAGATCTTTGTGGATTCCCTTGTTATTTTTTCGGCGTGAAACCTGTTCGCGATATAAACTGCTGCCAGAAAAGTGCAAAGAGTCACATAGCCAAGGTTCTGGAGTATGATCTTTTCGGTGACCATAGTTCCGCTGAGAAGCTCCTTCAGAAAGCTTCCCGTTGTTACCTTACTCTTTTTATTTTCCTTTACCGCTGCCATTTTCTATATCTTCTCTGCAATTCTTAGCCTTGCACTTCGTGACCTGTTATTCCTGGCAATCTCATCATCATCAGGAGTCGTTCCTTTGCGGTTTATAAGCCTGAAAGGAGTTTCGGCATTACCATAAAAATCCTTTTTCTCCTCTCCCTCAAAATTTCCTGCCCGCATAAAATTCTTTACAAGCCGGTCTTCAAGTGAATGATAAGTTATTACCACAAGCCTTCCGCCCGGATTAAGTAGCTCCAAAGCCTGTTCAAGCATCTCTTTCAGGTAATCCATCTCATGATTTACCGCAATACGCAATGCCTGAAATACCTTCGCATAAAATTTGTGTTCCTGACGAAAGGGAGCATGCTTTCCAATAGCATCAACAATATCATTTACACTTTTCAGCGGTTTTGAGTTGCGCGCCATAACGATCTCTTTAGCTATCCGACGTGAGTTTATAAGTTCGCCGTACATGTAGAGAATATCGGCAAGCCCCGACTCTTCAAGAGTGTTGAGAAGGTGGGCAGCAGTAACCTTGCTGCTTTTATTCATCCTCATATCGAGCGGAGCATCCTGTCGGAAAGTGAATCCGCGTTCAGGCTCATCGAACTGATGAAAAGAGACGCCGAGGTCGGCAATGAGACCGTCGATCTTTTCAATCTTGTTAAAGAGCAGGTTGTTTTTCAGGAAGCGGAAATTCTGATCGAGAAAAATAAACCGGTCATCCGAAGGAGCGTTAATTGCGGCATCCTCATCCTGATCAAATGCCACCAGTTTTCCTATTGTGAGATTTTTAAGAATCTCCTTTGAATGGCCACCCCCGCCGAATGTTACGTCGACATAAATCCCGCCGGGCCTGATATTCAGCCCCTCAATACTCTCATTGAGCAGTGCGGGTATATGGTAAACCATTATATTTCAGGCTCATTTATACTTTCACCCATCAGTTTCTCAGCCAGATTGGCAAAATCTACAGGTGCCATATCAATCTTTTCATAGACATCAGCGGCCCATATTTCAATTCGTCCATCCTGTCCGGCAAGAACAACATCCTTTTCGGCACCGATAAGTTCCATCAGTCTTTTGGGAATGAGCAGCCTGTTGCTTGTATCGAGCGACAACTCGGCAGTACCCTTGAAGAAATTCCTGAGGAACATGTTATGTTCACGGTTGTAGGGGTTTATCTTCTTCCTGATTTTATCGAGCTGCCTGTTCCAGTCCTCGATAGAATAGAGCACCAGGCAGTTTTCAAAAATATCTTTACGAACCACAAAATGATCCTGTGCATCGGCAGGCATCTGCTTCTTGAATGCCATGGGCAGGATAATCCTACCTTTGACATCAGCTCTGCACGTGTAATCACCTATAAATGTGGCCATCCTCGCATTTTCATAATAAAGGGCTAAATTATATAAAAAATATCCACTTCACTCCACTTTCCCCCACTTTTTTCCATTTTTGTTAATAACTTTTGTTTCCTGCAAATCAGGCATCCTACTAACCGTAGAGAATGGGAAGCATAAAGGGATAAGTACAGTATTAGCGGTAGAGTTACTTAATTGAGTAATTTTTAATAAATTTGGACCTTCAATAAGATTCAGTTCGAAAAGAATGATAACCACAGAGAATGCAGATAACGGTCAGAAAATAGATGTCGAAAAGATCCTCTATTCAAAAAATGCAGCACTCGGCAGAGTTATTCCACGCTTTTTAATAAACTGGCTTAAAAGGATTGTGCATCAGGATGATCTGAATGCTTTCCTGAAGGAATTCGGGCATCTTCATGATGCCGGTCTCATTGGTACTTTTTTATCCCATTTTCAAATTAAATACAACATTTACGGAAGTGGGAATATTCCGCAATCAGGAAGGCATCTTTTTGTTTCAAATCACCCGCTTGGAGGGCTTGACGGACTCGTTTTCATCTACGAACTTTCGAAGTATTATAAAGGATTGAAATTCCCTGTAAACGACATTCTTACAGTCATCGACAATCTTTCCGGCATTTTCCTTCCTGTCAACAAACATGGTCTTCAGGGAAGAGATGCTGCGATTAAAATCGAGGAGGCTTACGCTTCTGATAACCAGATCCTCTACTTTCCTGCTGGACTCTGTTCCAGAAAAAAGAAAGGAGTTATTAACGACCTTATATGGCATAAAAGCTTTATTGCCAAGGCAATTCAACATAAGAGAGATGTGATTCCGGCATTTTTTTCAGGCAGAAATTCTGATTTCTTCTATAACCTCTCAAACTTCAGAAAAGCAATAGGCATCAAAACCAACATTGAAATGCTGTATCTGCCAGATGAAATGTTCAGGCAGAAAGGAAAAGAGATAAGTCTTGTTTTCGGCGCATCAATTCCCTGGCAGACATTTGACAAAAGCCATACTTACCCGGAATGGGCTGATTGGGTAAAATCGAAATCGTATGAGCTCAAATCATTTATTTAGTGATAGCCTTTGATCAGAAAAAAAGAAGTAAATTGCTTTTTTTTTTACATTTACTGGTATAAATACTCTTTAAATCCTGCTCATGGAACCAATTGCTGACCAGTTGCCGAAGGATCAGATAATCGCCGAATTGACTAGCGAGAAACTTCTGCGCACTACAAATAACGGCAACAATGAGGTATATATTTTTGATAATAACACATCGCCAATACTGATGCAGGAGGTGGGAAGGGTAAGGGAAATTACATTCCGGCAGGCAGGCGGAGGAACAGGTAAGGCTATTGACATTGACGACTTTGATACCGCCCCCATTGATCCTCAGAAACAGCTTATTGTATGGGATCCTGAGAATAAAGAGATCATTGGAGGTTACCGTTATTACTTCCCTTTAAAAGGCTGCATCCATTGTGATATTACAAAACTTGCCTCATCGTCGTATTTTAACTTCTCTGACAAATTCCTATCAAAGTATTACCCTCATCTGATGGAGCTTGGCAGGTCATTTGTTCAACCCGATTATCAGTCACGGGCGATGGGAAGAAAAAGTCTGTTTGCACTCGACAACCTTTGGGATGGCTTAGGGGCAATCATAATCGACAATCACCATCTCAAATATCTCTTTGGAAAGGTTACAATGTATCCTCATTTTAATCCAAAGGCAAGAAATATGATTCTCTACTTTCTGAACAGACATTTTAACGATCCTGACAAACTTGTTGTGCCAAAAGATCCGGCAAGTATTGATATCCATTACGATGAAATGAAGAAACTCTTCAGAGGATGGAGATATAAGGAAAACTATAAAATATTATCGAGAGAGGTAAGAAATCTTAATGAAAACATTCCGCCTCTTATCAATGCCTATATGGGACTTTCACCTACAATGCGCACCTTCGGCACATTTATCAACCACAAATTCGGCGATGTTGAAGAGACAGGAATAATGATAACTCTGAGAGACATTTATGTTGAGAAGATAAACAGGCACCTATCATCCTACAAACATGATTTTGAGATTAAATGGTTTAATCACGAAAATCAATAAGCCCTCACATTTCTCCCTTCCATATAATTGACAAAGGATTGATTTACTACCTTGTTTCCACCTGGTGTTGGATAGTTTCCTGTGAAATACCAGTCGCCGGTATGTCCGGGGCAAGCTTCATGCAGACCTTCAACAGACTGGAAAACAATCTCTACTTCTGATTTTATTTCGTCAGATTTAAGCATCTGCGAAATTTTATGCGAAATCTCCTCAGTTGTGAAAGGATCATAGATTTCCTTAACAACGTTTCTCATCTCAGTAACCGGCTTTTTCAACTCATTCAGAGCCTGCTCATAAACATCCTTCATTTTCGACTCCATCCCTCTGTCGTTAAGCAGCTCAACGGCAGCTTTAAAGGCAATGAAATCACCAAGTTTAGCCATGTCAATTCCATAGCAGTCGGGATATCGTAACTGAGGACTTGAGGACACTACAACAATTTTTTTAGGATCAAGCTTATTGAGTATTCTTATTATACTTTTCTTAAGGGTGGTACCCCTCACAATTGAATCATCAATAACAACAAGATTGTCGACACCCCGTCTGATTACACCATAGGTAACATCGTAAACATGTCCGACAAGATCATCGCGACCCTTATCTTCTGAAATGAATGTCCGGAGTTTTGCATCTTTTACAGCGATCTTTTCTACCCTCGGCCGCTGATTTATTACCTTCTCCAGTTCTTCTCTGGTAAGATAACTGCCCCTGCTTAAAATATGATCAATTTTCACCTGATTGAGGTAGTTCTCCACTCCCTTGATCAATCCGTAAAAAGCACTTTCAGCCGTATTGGGGATATAAGAAAAAACGGTATGATCAAGATCGTGATTAACTGATTCAAGCACCTGAGCTGTAAGTAGCTCTCCAAGTTTCTTCCTTTCCCTGTATATTGATTTATCAGTTCCGCGCGAAAAATATATTCTTTCAAAAGAGCATTTTCTTAATTCACTTGTCTCCCTTATCTGCTCAACACTTGTTTCACCCGTTGCTTTTATAACGAGGGCAGCGGCAGGCGGAAGTTCCAGTACATCCTTAGTTCTTACGTTGAAGATTGTCTGAATGACTGGTCTTTCCGAGGCAACAACAACTACCTCATCATCAATATAATAGAATGCCGGTCTTATTCCGGAAGGATCTCTCATAACGAATGCGTCGCCATGACCAATCATGCCTGCCATGGCATACCCGCCATCCCAGTTACGGCTCGCCTTTTTAAGTATTGATGTCACATCGAGATTCTGCTCAATCATCGGGGAGATCTCTTTCTTGGTGAATCCTTCCTCTTTAAACTTTCTGAAAAGCCTTTCATTTTCCTCATCGAGACGATGGCCAACATTTTCCAGTATAGTTACAGTGTCGGAAAAATCAACCGGATTCTGTCCAAGTTCCAGAAGGCTGCTGAAAACCTCGCCAACATTAGTAAGGTTAAAGTTTCCTGCCATAACCAGATTCTTTGATTTCCAGTTATTTTCGCGGCTTACGGGATGAACATAATCTATATTGTAATTCCCGTATGTCCCGTATCTGAGGTGTCCGAGGTAAACGTCGCAGGCAAAAGGTACATTATCCTTAATAAACTGCGGATTCTTAAAATCTTCTTTGTTTGTACGTGTAATGTTATCAATATCCTGATAGATAAGACTGAATATCTCCTTTATAGGGTTTGCCATGTTTGACCTCTGGCGGAAAATATACCTGTTTCCCGGAAGAACATCCATTTTGATACCTGCGATACCCGCTCCATCCTGTCCCCTGTTATGTTGCTTTTCCATCATCAGGTACATTTTCTGAAGTCCGTAACTCCATGTACCATATTTCTTAATATAGTAGTCCACCGGCTTTCGCAATCTTAACATTGCAATGCCGCATTCATGTTTTACGCTGTCGCTCATAACTATTTTTTAATCAGATCGGGAAAGTTGATGTAATCCGGAACCAGATAGGCATCAGGGAATTCCTTACTTACAATGAGAAATATTGCAGTGGCCTCGGTTTTTGTTCTGAAGTCACCTGCTCTTATTTTAAAATAGCCGGGTTCAGCATAGAGTAAATAAGTTTCAACATCGGGGAATTTACCCATGAACTCAGCTCTGGCCTTGTTAGCTTCATCCCTTGCATTTCTGTTTGAACTGGCGTAAATCTGAATCCTGAAACCATCCATGCCCAGATAATTATTCTTTTCAGCCAGATTTTTATTCATAAGGATATACCGGCTTATAAGAGTGTCGATTGAAGGATTCTGTATGATATTCAAATTACCGGATTGAGAATTATTCACCTGCTTTTTAAAGAGATCAGCAGTCTTAACAAAGGTCTGTGCGGAAAGAATTCCCGTTACGAAGACAAGAAATAGAGCTAAAATAAAAGACTTCCTGTTCATGGCGCAAAAATAACATTTACCCGACAGAATAAAAACGGATTCTTCCCTTTTATTATTACCTTTTATTATATCGCTGTTTGTGAACCCTTTAAGGCTATGAAAAAATTACCACCCCTCGATCCGGCCACCAATAAATTCTTATCATAGCTTAGCTTGAACGATGATCCCAGGACATCTGTATCCTTTGAATTACATTGACCAAGGAGCCTGAGTATTCCGGCATCGGCACCGTCAGAAGCGTTGAGATATCTGATTATACAACAATTCCGGTTCAGCATAGCAACATCACCGGCATCATTAATCAGCAAATCTCTTCCGGTATTTGCATTCTCAAGATATTTCTTCCAGTTCACATCTCCGGTTCCGGTAAGTGAGGTCACAAAGGAGTTGTTTACCGGACCTGTTTCGGAGGTAACTTCGGTTTGACCTGTGACAAAAAGTGTCCCCTGTTGATTAATAATTATGTTTTTGCCCGAAGCCCCGAAACTAGGATTGTTGTAGAGTTCTGTCTCCCATAACTTTGCAAACTGATTATTATATTTTGCGACAGCTGCTCTTGTTTTACTACCTGTATTTTTCCGGGTGAGTGCCAGATAAATATTTCCGGAAGCATCAATTACGGCTGGTCCTGCTGCAACAAACCTGGTATCGGTCACATTTTTCTGCGAAAGAATCTGTCCGGTAGTATCGATTGTTACAAAAAGGATTCCTGTAGTACCATTATATGTTGTATCAGTACTTGCGGAGCCTATTGCCAGAAGCTTACCGTTTCCGGTGTATATAATAGTAGTGTTGTCGATACGGTATCCGGCATCAATTGTCTTTTCCCATAGTACGTCACCAGAGCGGCTATGCCTCATAACAAGCATCTTACCCGCAGAATTCCCTGCATTAATGTATCCGCTGGCATCGAACCAGAATGAACTGAAAAGACCCTGAGCATCTGATTTTATCTCAATTGATATAGTTCTGTCTTTTGCAAGCCGGACGAAGTAAGGCTTTCCCGCCACAGATCCGCAGGCAGCAAACCCTGAGTCAGCAGAAGCTTTTATGCTGAGAGCCTCGCCCTTACCGAATGATCTTTCCCAAAGGAGATCATCATTCTCCTTTTTGTTGCAGGAAGAAAGCAGGAAGAGAAGAAACAAAAACGAAAACAGATTTTTCATGGAACAGGGTATTAAAGAACAGGCTATCTAGCCAAGCTCTGCAGCCAGTTCATCAGTCATTTCAAGATTATGATAGACATTCTGGATATCATCGTCATCCTCAAGAGTGTCGATAAGCCTCAACACTTTTTTTGCTGAGTCGAGGTCGACATTCTTTGTATCATTCGGAATCCGCTTTAGTCCGGCTTCTTCAGGTTCAATTCCGAGGTCATTAAGCTTTCTGTTTACGCTGCCGAAGTCTTCCATGGCACAGGTTACAGTAATAGTGTCACCATCAACTTCAAATTCCTCTGCCCCGGCATCAATCATTTCCAGCTCAACGTCTTCAAGCTTAAAGCCCTCATTTTTAATGGAGAAGATCCCTTTCCTGTCGAAAAGAAAACTAAGGGAACCATTTGTTCCAAGGTTTCCCCCATGCTTATTGAAGGATGATCTCACAGCAGCAACTGTTCTGTTATTATTATCGGTAAGGCATTCAACGAAAATGGCGACACCGCATGGTCCATAACCTTCAAAAGTAGTCTCGGCAAAACTTTCAGCATCAGCAGCCGATGCCTTCTTGATAGCCCTTTCGATATTGTCTTTTGGCATGTTGGCACCCTTGGCATTCTGTATAGCCAGACGAAGCCGTGCATTTGATTCAGGATCACTTACACCTTCCTTGGCAGCAATAATTATCTCCTTGATAATTTTGGTAAACTTCTTCCCTCTCTTTGCATCAATAGCCCCTTTTTTGCGCTTAATGGTTGACCATTTACTATGACCTGACATATTATATATATTTGTTACACAGAATGCAAAATTAAATAATTCTTTCAAACCTCAGTCATAGTTTATACTTTTGTGCAGGAATTGGAAATAGAAGAGGAGATGGGAGAAAGGGAGAGGGGGAGAATGAGAGACGGGGTGACTGGGAGACTGGGAGAAAAAGAATGAACAGGAAAGTATATATAGAAACATACGGTTGTCAGATGAATATTGCCGACAGTGAGGTTGTTGCTTCCATTCTTGAAGAAGCAGGCTATGTTCCGACTGAAGACATAAAGAGCGCATCACTTATTCTTATAAATACCTGCTCGATACGCGATAATGCGGAACAGCGTATATGGGGACGTTTGAAGGATATTGGTCATCTTAAAAAACTCAATAAAGAACTTAAGATCGGCATTATAGGATGCATGGCTGAGAGGCTCAAAGAGAAGCTTCTTGAAACAGAAAAACTTGTTGATCTTGTTGTGGGTCCGGATGCTTATCGCGAGCTTCCGCTGCTGGTGGCTGAGGCCGAAGCCGGACACAAGGCTGTGAATGTTCTGCTTTCAAGAGAGGAGACATACGCTGATATCTCGCCGGTTAGAATGGACAAAAACGGTGTTTCATCATTCGTTTCCATTATGAGAGGCTGTAACAATATGTGTTCATATTGTGTGGTTCCTTATGTCCGCGGTGCTGAGCGCAGCAGAAATCCCTGGTCAATATTAAGAGAAGCAAATGAGCTTTTTGATAATGGTTACCGGGAAGTTAACCTTCTGGGACAGAATGTAGATTCGTATAACTGGAAAGCTGATTCTGAAACAACCGGCTTTCCGCAACTGCTTGAAAAAGTGGCCCTGATAAGTCCGCTTTTGAGGGTCAGATTTTCCACATCTCATCCAAAAGACATTTCGGACGAATTGCTTCATACAATTGCGAGGCATGAAAATATCTGTAAGCATATCCATCTGCCAGCCCAGAGTGGCAGCAGTCGCATTCTCCAATTAATGAACCGTGAGTATTCAAGGGAATATTATATGGAACGAATTACTGCTATAAAGAATATAATCCCTGATTGTTCCCTCTCAACCGATATGATAGTTGGTTTCTGCACAGAAACAGACGAGGATCATAAAGAATCACTTTCACTGATGGAGTGGGCGGGATTTGATTTTGCCTACATGTTCAAATACAGTGAAAGACCCGGAACAAAGGCTGCCAGAAAATTAGAGGATGATGTTACTGAGCTAATAAAATCGGAAAGGCTGAGTGAAATGATCGCTTTTCAGAATAAACTCTCATTAAAGGCAAAGAAAAACGATATTGGCAAGACATTTGAGGTGCTTGTTGAGGGAGTCTCAAAAAAATCATCAGAACAGATGTCAGGAAGAACTTCCCAGAACAAAGTGGCTGTTTTTCCGGCTAATAGCTGCAATAAGGGCGATTATGTCAACGTTGTTATAGAGAAATGCACATCGGCAACACTGATAGGCAGTAGCATTTAAGAATCAACTATTTGTTCTTCTCTCTGCTAAGATGTAAATTGCATAAATATAAAATGAATAAAAAAATGAAAAATAATCTGTTGTATCTGGTCCTTATATTCCTGTTACCATATGTTCCTTCATCGGCTCAGAAAGCCAATAAGAAAATAGCTGTCACAGGGTTGGTAACTGATGCCGCGCAGCGACCTATTGGCGGCGCAATTATTCTGATTGACGGAAACAAAACCAATGCAGTAACAGACTACAACGGGAAATTTAAAATCAAGGTTCGTCCCGATGCTGATTCTCTTTCAATACTCACCTTCTTTAACGGAGTTTCAACTGTTGCTATCTCCGGAAGAAGCACGATCAATTTTATATTCGGAGGATCTGCATTACAGAATCAGAATTATCAGGCCGGAAAGTCTGAAGAAGAAGTAAATATCGGGTATGGTTCTGTTAAAAAGAGAGACCTCATGGGACCTGTAAATAAAGTTGACGGAACAGAAAGCAAATATGCCTCATACAGAAATGTATATGATATGCTTCGCGGACAGCCTGGTGTACAGGTAAATGGAACATCAGTCAAGATTCAGGGGGCAAATTCTATAATGCTTAGCTCTGAACCTCTTTTTGTTGTCGACGGGGCTGTTGTATCGGGTGTTGATGACATTCAGCCTTACATGGTAAAATCGATAGAAATACTTAAGGGATCATCAGCATCAATATATGGTGCAAGAGGAGCCAATGGCGTAATTCTGATTACCCTCAAGAAATAAAAATCACGTTTTCAGCCGGTTTTCAGTTTTTTGTAAGCGGCTTTATTATAAGATTAAGTTCGGTAAGCTGTTGTGCTGATATCTGTGAGGGCGTTTCGAGCATCACATCTCTTCCTGAATTATTCTTCGGAAATGCAATAAAATCGCGAATAGAGTCCTGGCCACCAAACATTGCAACCCATCTGTCGAAACCGAATGCTACTCCGCCATGGGGAGGAGCTCCGTATTTGAATGCATTAAGAAGGAATCCGAACTGCTCTGAAGCCTCTTCTTCAGAAAATCCCAGCACCTTGAACATTAGTCGCTGTACCGTAGCATCGTGGATCCTTATTGATCCGCCGCCTATCTCAACGCCATTAATTACAAGGTCATAAGCATTAGCCCTCACCTTGCCCGGATCGGTTTCCATCAGCTTCAGATCGTCAGGAACCGGTGATGTGAAAGGATGGTGCATTGCGAAGAATCTTTTCGATTCTTCATCCCATTCAACAAGCGGAAAATCAACCACCCAAAGCGGGAAGAACACATCTCTTTTCCTTAATCCCAGCCTGTTACCCATATCAAGCCTTAATTCAGAAAGGGCTGAAAGGGTCCTCCTTTTGTCGCCTGAAAGTATCAGAATCAGATCACCGGGTTTTGCGTTCAGTTTTTCGGCCCACACTTTAAGGTCATCAGGAGAATAGAATTTATCAACCGACGATTTAAGGGTTCCATCAGTATTATAACGAAGATATACCATTCCCTTTGCCCCAATCTGCGGACGCCTCACAAATTCAGTAAGTTCGTCAAGCTGTTTTCTTGTATAATCAGCACATCCTACGGCACATATTCCACCAACATACTCTGATGAATCGAACACGGCAAAATCATGCCCTTTAACTATCTGTGTAATATCTGAAAATTTCATTCCGAACCTCAGGTCGGGCTTATCTGAACCATAAAACTCCATAGCATCTTTATACGGCATCTTCAGAAATTGTTCACTGAATTCTATCCCTCTGATTTCTTTGAAAAGATACTTGGCGAGACCTTCAAAAGTATTCAGGATATCGTCTCTTTCAACAAACGACATTTCGCAGTCGATCTGAGAAAATTCGGGTTGCCTGTCGGCTCTGAGGTCCTCATCCCTGAAACACTTTACAATCTGAAAATATTTGTCAAAACCGGCAACCATAAGAAGCTGTTTAAGTGTCTGTGGCGACTGAGGCAGAGCATAGAAAGTACCGGGTTGCATTCTTGAAGGAACAACAAAGTCGCGCGCACCTTCTGGAGTAGATTTGATAAGGACAGGCGTTTCAACCTCAACAAAACCAATCGAATCCATATACTTTCGAACCTCCTGTGCAACGCGGTGACGCAGTATTATATTGTTTTTAACAGTCGCTCTTCTTAAGTCGAGATAACGATACTTCATTCTGAGTTCTTCACCGCCGTCGGTATCTTCTTCTATTGTGAAAGGAGGTATTTCGCTCTTATTGAGAATATTAAGTTCAGTAACATCAATTTCAATTTCGCCGGTTGGCATCTTCAGGTTTTTATTGCTTCGTTCAGTAACAATACCCTTAGCCTGAACGACAAATTCGCGACCGAGTTTGCGTGCCTGTTCGCAGAGAGCACTGTTTGTTTCCATGTTGAAAACAAGCTGGGTAATACCATAACGGTCGCGAAGATCAACAAAAGTCATCCCTCCCAGATCGCGTGATTTCTGAACCCAGCCGCATAAAATTACCGCTTCACCCCTGTTTCTCATGCTCAGTTCGCCGCATGTATGTGTCCTGTACATCTCTTACTATTTAAATTTCAGCAAAAGTAAGAAAATAATCAGATTGATGTAAGAAAGACAAATCGCAATTTTCTTCCTACTTTTATCGCTCAGTAACATGAATCATGATCGCGAATAAAGAGGAATACTACATGAAGGCGGCGCTTGCAGAAGCGTTAAAATCCTTTGAAAAACAGGAAGTTCCTGTTGGTGCCGTTATTGTATGCAACGATACCATTATTGCCAGGGCACATAATCTTACCGAAACCTTAAAAGATCCGACAGCTCATGCGGAGATGCAGGCTATTACTGCTGCAACAAACTGGCTGGGAGGAAAATATCTGACTGATTGTACTATATATATTACACTCGAACCTTGCGCAATGTGCGCTTCGGCACTAGGATGGAGTCAGATCACGGGAGTCTGTTACGGAGCCCCTGATGAAAAGAAGGGATTCTCCTCGATATCTGACAAACTGTTGCATCCCAGAACAAAAGTCACAGGTGGTGTTCTTGAAAATGAGTGCAGGGAGCTACTTGTGAAATTTTTCAAAACAAAGAGGTAGTGACATGCCATGGCGACATGATTGTAAATTGGAAAAAACAAACTAATTTTACATAAAACATAAAGTATGACATTCGACAACGGGAAATCAATAATCAGCCTGAGAATCAAATTATTCGCGGTAAATGTCATTTTCATTGCCTACATAATTATGACTTATTTTGCTGAAATAATCAAATACCCCATTTTCGGACTGAGCGACAGGGAATGGACAATGATTCTTGCACCTATATACCTCCTTCTGGTTTTTCTCCCTGTAATTCTTAATTACCAGTATATAAGGTTTTCCGATGATGGTGACTTTATTATTTTCCGCTATTTCACTTCAGGGATTTTCGGCGGGCGAAAAAATTCGGTGGAGATTAACAAGGCAACATTTACAGGATACAAGATTGAAAAAAGCTATCTGGGACTGAATCAGAATCTGATTCTCTACCAGAAATTCAAGGAGGGAGTTGCCCAGTATCCTCCGATTTATATAAGCATACTTACAAAGAAGGAGAAGGCTAAAATTTTCAGATCACTTGACTCTTGCGTACCACGGCCGTGAAGGTTATCATTTGATAACATGAGTTTTATCATTTATAATTATTTTTAAAACCCCCAAATTTGAATAATTAATTTTTACACTGAATATTAATTAATAAATCAGAATAATGAACGTAGATAAAATCATGAACAACCTCGAGAAAAAGCATCCGGGCGAGGTTGAGTATTTACAGGCAGTAAAGGAAGTTCTGGAATCGATTGAAGTGGTTTATAATGAGAACCCGCAGTTTGAATCGGCTAATATCATTGAACGGATCATTGAACCTGATCGCGTTCTTACATTTAAAATTCCATGGGTTGACGATGAGGGAAACGTAAGGGTAAACCTCGGATACCGTATCCAATTCAACAACGCGATCGGTCCATATAAAGGTGGACTTAGATTTCACCCCAGCGTGAACCTTTCAATTCTCAAATTTCTTGGTTTTGAGCAGATTTTCAAGAATGCACTGACAACACTTCCTATGGGTGGCGGAAAAGGTGGTTCTGACTTTGATCCAAAAGGAAAATCAAATGCTGAGGTAATGCGGTTCTGCCAGGCTTTTATGCTTGAGCTCTGGAAATACATTGGTCCTGAGACTGACGTTCCTGCAGGCGATATTGGCGTTGGCGGTCGTGAAATAGGCTATCTATACGGAATGTACAAGAGACTTGCCGGAGACCATACAGGTGTTCTTACAGGAAAAGGCTCCAATTGGGGCGGATCACTTGTTCGTCCTGAGGCAACAGGCTTTGGTTGTGTATATTTTGCCAAGGAGATGCTTGCCACACGTGGCGAATCATTCAAGGGCAAAAGAGTTGCTATCAGCGGTTTCGGAAACGTTGCCTGGGGCGCTGCCCTTAAGGCTACCGAACTCGGCGGAAAAGTTGTAACTATATCAGGACCTGATGGCTATATCTACGATCCAAACGGAATATCTGAAAAGAAAATTGAGTATATGCTTGAGCTTCGTGCTTCAAATGAAGATATAGTAAGACCTTACGCAAAAGTATTTGAAGGGTCTGAATTTCATGAAGGTAAGAAGCCCTGGGAGGTTAAAGTTGATATTGCACTTCCTTGCGCAACACAGAATGAACTAAACGGAGACGATGCAAATAAACTTATAAGCAACGGATGTATCTGTATTTGCGAGGGTGCAAACATGCCTAGTACACCGGAGGCTATTGAAATTATACATAAAGCCGGACTTCTTTTCGCTCCCGGAAAAGCATCAAACGCAGGTGGCGTTGCAACATCAGGGCTTGAAATGACTCAGAATTCTATGAAACTGCGCTGGAACCGTCAGGAGGTTGATGACCGTCTTCATGAGATAATGATCAACATTCACAGTCAGTGTGTTAAACACGGAAAAAGAGAAGATGGCTATGTTGATTATGTGAAAGGTGCAAATATTGCAGGTTTCCTTAAGGTAGCAAGCTCAATGCTCGACATGGGTGTGATCTGATTTTCTGATACGATAATTTTTGTAGAGGCACGAAGCATTGTGCCTCTATTTTTTTTATCTTTAGCTGTCTCATTTTTCGTGCTATGTCAGATGTAACACTTAAGCATAAAATTGCTTTAGGTCTCATTCCCCGCATCGGGGATATCAGCGCCCGTAAACTGGTAGCTTATTTCGGGAGTGTTGAAGCAATATTTCATGAGCCTTTCCGGAATCTTGTAAAAATTCCGGGAATAGGATCAGGAATTGCTAAATATATAAGTGAAAGATCATACCTCGATGATGCTGAGAAAGAGGCTGAGTATGTAAGCAATAATAATATAAGTACCTACTTTTATCTCGACTCCAATTATCCATTCAGACTAAGACAATGTGAAGACTCGCCCGTGGTTTTTTTCTTCAAAGGAACAAGTGATCTGAACGCTTCAAAAATATTAAGTGTAGTTGGTACACGTAATGCCACACAAAGAGGCAGAGAACTTTGCGATTCAATTATTGGAGGATTGGCAGCAGGGCATCCTGACCTGATTATTGTAAGTGGACTAGCTTACGGTGTAGACATAGCTGCCCATAAAGCTGCAATAGCAAATAACCTCCAGACAATAGGCGTGCTGGCACACGGATTCAAAACAGTTTACCCTGCCATTCACGCATCAACGGCTAAGACGATGACAAAAAATGGCGGGCTGCTTAGTGATTTCCTGTCTGATGCACTTCCCGAAAGGAATAACTTTCTGAAGCGAAACAGAATAATTGCCGGCATTGCCGACGCAACTCTGGTTATCGAGTCAGGAATTAAGGGGGGAGCACTGGTAACAGCAGATATTGCAAATTCATACAACAAGGATGTTCTGGCTGTTCCGGGAAGACCCGACGACCAGTGGTCGGCCGGCTGCAACAGCCTGATAAAAAGCAATAAGGCTTCGCTGGTAGAATCATCTGATGATATAGAATATTTTCTGAACTGGAGAAGCGAAAAAACAAAAGCCCCGGTTCAGAAAACTCTCTTTTCCGACCTCGATGAAAACGAAAAGATAATCTACGAACTTCTTGTCAGTGAGGGAGAACAGACAATTGATGTAATCTGCCGTACAACAGGATTTCCTGTTCATGTATTATCATCCATGCTTCTTCAGATGGAGTTTAAAAACAATGTTAAGTGTTATCCGGGAAATGTATACAAGGCATGCTGAAAAAGGTGCCAAATTGTTACTCTGTCAAAAAAGATTTAACTTGCCTGATATTTATAAGTACCAGATGCCGGGATTAACTGATGCAGCATATTGATACACACACACATATTTATCTTCCTGAGTTTGATTCAGACAGGGAAGAGGCAATAAACAGGGCAACTCAGAATGGCATCATTAAGATGCTTATGCCGAATATTGATATTCATTCAGTTGATGCAATGCTATCAGTTGAAAAAACATTCCCCGGAAAGTGTTATTCAATGATCGGCCTCCATCCTACTTCAGTTAAGGAAGATTATGTTTCACAACTTGAAAAACTCGAAAAACTGTTTAATACTCACCATTTTATTGCAATCGGTGAGATAGGCATCGATCTGTATTGGGATAAAACATTTATAAATGAGCAGCTTACTGCTTTCAGAAGACAGATTGAATTTGCCTTGGCCACAGATCTTCCTGTTGCAATACATTCGAGAGATTCGTTTCCGGAAGTTTTTTCCGTTCTGGATGAGTTTAAAGGCAGAAATCTTAAAGGAGTGCTTCATGCATTCTCGGGTGGAATAAAGGAAGCCGAAAAAGCTATTGAAATGGGGTTTATGCTTGGCATAGGCGGAGTTGTAACATTTAAAAACTCGGGACTTGCCAAAGTGCTCAAAGAATTTGGCCCCGAAAATCTCATTCTCGAGACAGATTCTCCTTATCTTGCACCTGTACCGTACAGAGGAAAAAGGAATGAGAGTTCCTATATTTGCATAATAAACAAAATGCTTGCTGATCTCTTTGAAACAAGCGAAGAAGAGATCGCTGAAATAACATACAATAATTCGACACGGCTTTTCAAAATCTGACCGACACATATGAAAACCAAAAAAGAGATTTCGATTCTGATAATCTATACCGGAGGGACGATAGGTATGGTTCACGATCCGGAGACAGGATCGCTTGTTCCGATCGACTTCAGACATATTTCCGATCATGTGCCGGAGCTCAGAAAGTTCGGATATGACCTTCATTCAGTCTCATTTGATCCGGTTCAGGACTCTTCGAACATTGATCCTGCAGTATGGGTTAAAATGGCAGAGTTAATTGAAGATAACTATGAACAGTTTGATGGCTTCGTGGTGCTTCACGGAACCGATACAATGGCTTACACAGCTTCAGCTCTTTCGTTTATGCTGGAGAACATCTCAAAACCGGTTATACTTACAGGTTCACAGCTGCCTATAGGTCTTTTGAGAACCGATGGAAGGGAGAACCTTATTACTGCAATTGAGATTGCTGCTGCAATTGAAAATGATCGTTCTGCAGTACCTGAAGTATGTATTTATTTTGACAATAAGCTAACCCGCGGCAACAGGACAACGAAGATGAGTGCCGAGCATTTTGATGCCTTTTATTCACCTAATTATCCGCCTCTTGCAGAAGTTGGTCTCCATATAAAATACTTTAGCAATCTCATAAGCTATCACGGTATTAATCAGAAACTAAAACTACACAAGGCTTTCGACAATAACGTGGCAATACTGAAGCTCTATCCGGGTATTAACCGGAAGTTAGTTCAGTCTATAATAAGGACAGAAGGATTACGAGGGCTCATTATTGAGACATTTGGGTCGGGTAATGCTCCTACGTATCAGTGGTTTCTTGATGATCTGAAACATTTCATTGAGAATGGCGGTATTATACTTAATGTTACCCAGTGTCATGGCGGATCTGTTGAGATGGGATTATATGAAACCAGCAGACAGATGCTTGCGGCAGGAGTAATAAGCGGGAAGGACATAACATCAGAGGCATCGGTAACCAAGCTGATGCATCTTCTTGGAAGATTTTCATCACGCAACAAGGTAGCTGAAGCTCTTAAAATTTCACTCGCGGGAGAAATTTCATAACAGGTCAGTTTCTGAAAATATTTTTGTAATTTGCGCCCCTGTTTTTGGAGAGATGCAAGAGTGGTTTAATTGGCACGCCTGGAAAGCGTGTGTCCCGCGAGAAGCGGGACCGGGGGTTCGAATCCCTTTCTCTCCGCAAAGTCAAAGCAAACCTTGCGCCTGTTGGCGCAAAAAAGCCTGCGGCACACTGTAATCGGCGGCCACATGACCAAGTGAAGAGTAAAAAGACTCTTCCATTCCCATATACTTTTTTCCATGCTTCCGGAATAACATTTCCTCCGATCCATGATGCAGCTTTGTCAGTGAATGTAGTTGTGGCAAGTACCTTAACATTCGGATCAATCTGAACATAACGAAAGATCAGCTCCTGACTCCATCATGATACCCTGCCGGTGTCGATCATCATCTTCAGAGCCTGAGCATTTGCATGTCCCGAGAAACCGATAAAGCGTGTAATTCCTTTCTCCTTATATTTTGAGATGATATCGAGCAAGCCTCCTTTTTTGAGGATTATGTTCACATCTTCAGGCGAATCAACCGAATGGATCTTAAGCATATCAAGATGATCAGTCTGAAGTCGTTTCAGGCTATCTTCAATTTCCAGTTTTGCTTTTTCACATACTTCAACAGTTTAAAATATAACATGATACAGAATCCTTATTAAATTATAGTCAGATTTCTGTACCAAGTTACAATTAAACTGATAATTAAAAATAACTACTGAGCAACAAATTTCAGACATACAGGTTTGTTCACCTGTATTTTATTATCAGTCGGGGTGATTAATCCTGTTTTCGGATCGCGCTTAAAAAAGACAATCTCATTGCTGTCCTGATTGGCAACAAGCAGGAATTTCCCTGAAGGATCAATAACGAAATTACGCGGACCTTTTCCCTGAGAGGAGCTGCGGCCAACGAAACTAAGCATGCCCTTTTTATCTATTGAGTATATTACAATCTCATTTGCCTCGCCTCTGTTTGATGCATAAAGAAACCTGCCGTCAGCTGAAACATGAATGTCAGCTGCTCCCACCCTGCCTTTAAAATCAGGCGCAAGCATTGTAATTGTCTGCTTTTCAGTCAGCGTGCCGTTTTTATAATCGAATACAGTTACCATTGATCCCATTTCATGAATCAGGTAGGTTGTTTTTGAATCAGGATGAAATGTGAGGTGCCTTGGTCCGCTCCCGGGTTTAACAGAAACAGATTCCTGCGCAGCCGGACTAAGTGGCTGAGTGATATTTGCCGGATCGATGTTATAAATATTGATCTTATCGGTACCCAGATCTGAGGTTAACAGATATTTGCCATCAGGTGAAAGCACAGTACAATGTACATGCGGCCCTGCCTGCCTGCCCTTATCAATGCTGCTTCCTTCGTGCTTTATGAACTGAGGCTCAGCACCAAAGGAGCCATCTTCTTTCAAAGATACTGCAGCCAGACTTCCGCTGTTATAATTGCCGGCAAACACTAACTTTTTCTTATCATCAACAGACACATAACACGGGCCTGACCCTCCTGAACTGACCTTATTCTGAAAAGTCAATATACCTGAAGCCTTATCAAACAAAAATGAATTGATACTCCCTGTCCTTCCCTCATTCACTGCATAAACATTATTCCCGTCGCGGCTCACTGCCAGATATGAGGGATTCTCAACTCCCGACAATGCTGACTTCAGAATTACAGCCCCGGTCTGAGTGTCAAAATTATAACAGTAGATCCCATCGCTGGTTGCGGATGTTGTATAAGTTCCAATAAGCAGATTGTACATTGTGCTTGTTTTAGTTTGTGCCTGCAACTGGCCGGCAAAGCACAAAAGGATTAGAAAAGAAATGGCATTTTTCATATAACTGTATCTTATTTATTTTTAATTAGTGTCTCCGGTATGGCAACAAGTTCTATTCCGTTTCCGCCGCCAAGGTTGCGCGAGTAAAGTTTTTCCTTATCGTTATTCCAGTGCTCGTGAACACCAAGACTTGCTAATGGTTTTCCGCTGTTGTCGGGATCGTAAATAATTCCTGCAGGCCAGTTGGATGCATCTGCTGCCTGGTGAAGGTAGTCGTCAACTCCGTTCCAGCTGGGCCCAATTTCAATCTGATTGTTTGATGCATTATGTTTATTTATCCCATTCCATTCAGTCCTCAGAAAGTCGTAACAAACTGACTCAAGAGCAACCTGATCCTGTGACATGAAAACCGAGCTGCTCCAGTCATTGTTAAAGGGTGCCATAAAATATTTTACCGGGCCCTTTGTTTCACTTGCGCCACCCCCAAACAATCCATCTACTATATATATAAGTGTATTCTGTCCGAGGTACTTGCTTCCCATTAAATCAACCAGAACCCTGTACTTATGATAACCCCCATTGTTAGGTCTTGATCCGCGGGACATAAGTGAATAGTGCAGATGAGCTGCAGTAGGACTTGCCTGTGAACCAAAATGATTTTTCGCAGTTAATGAGATCCCGGCAGAAATATGTGGTTTAAAATTCGAAAGATTAATAAGGTAATCGGCCCTTTCCAGAACATCATAAAGTTTATCTTTCTGTGATTTATCGGAATAGAAAATCAATTCTGTGGCAGTAGGGTAGATCATTGTACGTCCAAATTTCGGCGAGAATTTATCGGTATAGGCAACACCCGGAAACTCCTTAACCCAGATATCATAATTATGGCCGTAGATGTCGGTCATAGGATCACCAACAGTTATATCTTCCTGACTGATACCCATTTCGTTAACAAGTTCCCTTAATAATTCAATTACCACATAGGGATTTGTTTCTGTAGGTGCAAGGCTTACTCTTCTTCTTTCCTCCCCGGGCTTAAGTGTTGCCGGATAATAATACCCTTTGTCTTTCTCTTCCTGTGTAAGAAGCCAGCGTGCAGTTCCCTGATTTATCTTGATAAAGATCTTCTCGCCTTTGACATATCCCTTATCCTTGTTCAGCTTTTTAACATTGAAAGAGTGGAAAAGGAGGTCCCATGAATCTGCAACCTTATCCTTACCTGTAAGTTTGTTCAGGGCCGTGCTGAACATATTCCCGACTACCTTTTCATTAATATTCTCAGGCTTCCAGTACCAGTCCTGTGTTTCGAAGGATGTAGTACAGTTTTCGTTAGTGGCATCGGGGTTCCATATCCATACAACTCGTCCAGGATTTACTCCCTGCGGCTTACCAAAAGGCTGATTTGGTCCGTCATCAGGACCAAGTTTATCGGAGATCTGCATACCTGCAAAAACTAACTGGTCGTTTTTGATAAGTGTGACCACCATTGCAGTTACCGCTACCAGAAAAAAGGAGGACGCTGCAAAGTACCTTGCATGTACCAGATTCTTTTTAGCCTTTTTCAGAGCAAGTGTAATACCACCCAGTGAGAGCAGATAAACAACAAATCCTGACATGAAAGGTGCTGCTACCTGCATGCATGGATAAGTTGCTCGTGATGGTTTTGGCAATACCCTTAAAATGAACCAGATAGTTGAGATAATTCCCATCAGGAAGAAGAGCAGTTTTGGCGGCACGTGATGCGAATTCATCCAGTCCCTGATTCTGCCAAGTTTCCCTTTCAGCTTAAAAATGTCAAAATCATTTCTATTCATGGCATTTCAGTTTTACTATTTATTCCACAAATCAGGAATTCCACGGTGACTGCGTGCCCTTACAGGCCCTCATCATCTTATTATCATGGAGTAATAATAGTACCGTCTCTTTTCCTTACAGTCCAGTTTCCCGCATTATTATCAATCGGATATTTTGCAGCCACCTTTTCATTTATATCTACACCCAGCCCTGGAACTTCGTTCACAAATACGTAACCGTTCTTCATTGTGGGACTACCGGGGAAAACCTCACGGATTTTGTCTGAGAAATTTCCGGGGCCTTCCTGAAGTCCGAAATTCCAGCATGCAAGGTCCATGTGTGCCTGTGCGGCATGACCAACCGGAGAAACATCTCCGGGTCCGTGCCATAGTGTTTTTACATTGAACCACTCGCCTAATCTTGCAACTTTCATAGCCGGAGTTATTCCCCCGATCTGTGAAACATGAATTCTGATGTAGTCGAACAGGTGATTTGTAATCGGATCAACGAATTCATTAATGTTATTAAATAGTTCTCCCATTGCAAAAGGAACTGTTGTGCTGGAACGGATCTGCTTAAACCAGTTCATATTTTCGGGTGATACGGGATCTTCAATAAAGAAAGGATTATACTGTTCGAGTTTACGGCACATATTTATAACATCCATAGGCTGGCACCTCTCATGTATGTCGTGACATAGTTCCACTACCTCGCCGCATCTTTTTCTTACAACATCAAACATTTTCGGAACAGATCTCAGGTAAGCCTGATCGTCCATGAAACCATCTTTTGGCATTCCGAAACCTGCATCCTTAAAGTCAGGTTTTGTGGCAAGCATAAGAGCGCCATAACCTCCCTGCTGAATCCTCACATGTCTGTAGCCCTGTTCCATAAATCTCAGCACACTGTCAGCAACTGCTTCAGGGGTATCGCCTCCTGCGCTGGCGTATGAATCAACAGCAAAACGGCATTTGCCACCGAGTAACTGATAAACCGGCATGTTGGCTCTTTTTCCTTTTATATCCCACAAAGCCTGGTCGAGACCGCTTAAGGCGTTGTTTAACACGGGCCCGTTCCGCCAGTATGAACTTACATGAAATGCCTGCCACATATCTTCAATATTATCGGCATCGCGTCCGACGCAGAAATCTGGCATATAACTGTTTATAGCTGTTACAACAGCTTCGGCGCGCTGGGTAAAGGTGGCACAACCCAAACCGTATAATCCGGGTTCGGTTGTTTCAACTTTTACTACAATCAGGTTAGAACCACCAGGCTTTGTTCCTATTGCTTTAACACTTTTGATCTTTACAGGAGGCAAGCCTACCGGAGGCTTATTGAGGTTATCCTGCACCTGAGCCTGAGCAGGAGAAAAACTTCCGAAACCGCCTGTCATGAAAGCAGCTGAACCTAGACCCATCATTTTGAGCGCATTTCGACGCCCGTTATCTGTTTGATGCTTTGAATTTTTCATATTCAGTTACTATTAATTATATATGTAATCCAATAATTCGAGGAAATGGAATGCAGGTTGTCCCCACAATATTTCAACACGTCAAGGTAATTAAATTATCTTTCAAAAATCCGGCCCCTGAATCAGCGAATATTTTGATATCACACCTAACTTGCTAATTGTCTGTAGTATATCTTGAGAAGAAGAAGTGAACTTTAGCATTTTTTAACATTCGGATGAGAATGGGTTTTCTGCGTTAGAAAGACATGCTCAATTTCTTACCAATTCCTTTTCAATCTCTTCAAGTGATTTCCCTTTTGTTTCGGGGAGTTTTTTCAGGATGAACCAGAACCCAAAAACACAGATGATGCCATAGAGCCAGAAGGTGCCTGAGGCATTGAGTACTTTATTAAGCAAGGGGAAAGTATACGTAAGTACAAAACAGGCTGCCCAAAGCGCAAAGGTTGCAATAGATAAGGCAAGTCCGCGGATCCTGTTCGGGAAGATTTCAGAAAGCACAACCCAGGTCACAGGGCCCAGAGACATTGCAAAACATCCAATTATTGAAACCACCATTATTAGCAGCGGTAAACCCTGCAAATGAAAAAAGTACATAGCACCGGTCACAGCAAACATTCCAGCCAGTCCACCGGCACCGATGAGCATAAGTGCCTTTCTTCCCAGTCTGTCAACAGTGAAGATCCCTACAAAAGTAAAGACAAGGTTCACGCTGCCCGTTATGACGATATTGAAAAGGGTATCCGAGACACTGTATCCGGCACTTGAAAATATTTCCTGAGCATAATTAAAAATTACATTTATGCCGCACCATTGCTGAAAGACTGCCAGAACAACACCAAGAATAAGAATTTTTTTCATGCCTGGTTCTCTCAGCATATTAAACCCCGGCTTCTCTGCTTTATCACTGAGTGTTTCTTTTATGGAATTCAGTTCCGACACAGCAAACTCAGCACCTCCTATTTTTGTAAGTACTTTAAGTGCTTTATTTTGATCTGAAACTCTTTTCGCCAACCAGCGCGGGCTCTCGGGAACAAACCACATCATCATAAAGAATACTACTGCAGGGGCAGTGCATGCATAAAACATCCAGCGCCATCCTGTCTGTCCGTTCCACGAATTCATTATGTCAGCAGGAGTTGCCCCTGAAGGAACCGGTTCGGCTATTCTCCAGTTAACAAACTGTGCAGCCAGAATCCCGATAACGATAGTCAGCTGGTTTAATGATACAAATCTGCCCCTGACATTTCCCGGCGTAATTTCAGCGATATACATCGGCGAAAGGTTTGAGGCCAGGCCAATACCCACTCCCCCAAG
>JBBQZN010000003.1:0-112679 GCA_038207725.1 Bacteroidales bacterium
TCATGTCCATGCCAGAAGCATCCATTTACAAAAATCACGGTTTTATATTTAGGTAGAATCTGGTTTACCCGGTAATTTTTTATCATTTAATCTGTAGCTAAATCCATTAGCAAACAGATACTTTCTTATAAGAAGTTCAGGCTTAGTATCCTTGTCCTTAATGCGACTCATATTATAACTTCTCGTTTCCCTATTATGGACATCTACCATCTCATAAAGGTAAGCAAGTAGATTATTATTTCGGTTCTTCTGAGTAAATAATCATGTTAATTACCCGGATTTTTGCACTTGGGATAGAAATGAAGGTTTAAATAATTATGATACTTCTAATTTGACATAGAAACTATCCGGATAGGGCTTCCTGGCAAAAGCATGACAAACAACTTACCTTTATTGTACGTACCAGCAGTTAGGCTTTTAATAAAGGTTAGGACAATTTATTCTGATTAGATTGATTGTCTTGTTGAATGCTGAAGCTGAAAATTGCATCCTCTTTAATAATCTCTGTCACATTAACAGTTAGTACTACATATTTGTTAAAGCAGGTTCCCTCGGTCCTGGCATGAAGAATTCCCCGAGTAGTACCAATAGTCAGAACAGCTAAATGACTCAAGAATCCTTTTGGCACTTTCAATATATTAGATTCATGTTCCAGCATATTCAACCAAGCATCATCAGTTATTTTAAACTGACATGAAGCTTCAATTATCAAGAAAGGCTTTTGCTCCGATTCAAATGAGAAAGAGGAGAATACAACAATTAATTTATTTTTTTCATCGGCTGCATATCTTAGAGAGGTCTGAACTATTAAGTTGCCTTTCTCATTAAAACCATCTTCAATAATTGCAAATTGTTCAGTTGAAATCTTCAACAATGAAAATCCGATACTTGCGTTTTTTTGGATGGAACTGCAATTAGCGCTATTGAAAGTGATTTTTCAATTTTACAAATTGTTGCCAATGACAAATTTTCTCCTCCTTTTAATACCTTACTAATATACTGAGGAGATACATTTATTTTATCTGCAAGGTCTCTTTGAGAAAGAGATTGGTTTCTAAGAGCACTTAATATCTTGACTGCAATAAGTGCCGATTTATCCAACCATTCCTTATTTGCCTTATAATATTCTGCATCCCGTAACCATGATGAAGATTTTTCAGAAATTAACCCCTTTATTTTATTTGTCAAGTTATTTTTTGTCATATAGTTAAAGTTCAAGTAATTCTAATATACCATCATCGTCAGTTGCACCTATTTCTTTTAAATATTGTCTGCATTTTTCTATTTTCCTTAGTTCATTTAATGTATGAGGCCTTTCGTCCATTCTATCAGTTAACTTTATAGTACCTTTTGTAATAATAAACATATCATCACATACTTTAATTGCATATAGTCTAAGCCAGGTTTTTTTACGTAATCCATAAACTTTTTTCTTATTCAGGTATGAAAGTTCTGCATCAAAATAACTAAGTGGTTGAAAAAGTCGAGCAAATACTGATATTCTTTCTTTTTTGGTTTTTGACGACATTGTTTTAAGATGTCCTCTAAATTTTAAAGCTTCTCGACGTGTCTCAATTATCGCTTGTTCTATAGTTATACCTTCCCAGTGTGGACGTTTTAAATCTGATTCATTGGTTGAAAAGAAATCATCAAGGTATTTAATATCAGTTTATTCGTTAAATATTTTTGCAAATTCGTCTTCATCTTGCCCGTAGTATCTTACAGTAAGTAAACTGTCTTCGCCTTCAAATATACGAACAAATTCCATATAATCAACTTATAGGTTTATTTATTTTGACAAATTTAACTATTCCGGTACTCCCATAAAGGTAAAATATTGGCAAATTGTCAATACATATTAACAGAAAATATGCAGTTATTAACAATCTTATTTGTTGTCAAAGATATCTTGTGCTACCAACCTTATTGCTAATATAGTTATACGATTACTAAAAATTGATAACAAGTACTTTTCAAATCAGTTATTGTTCACTAACAGTGCTTTAGTAAAATGAACTTATTTCAAACAATTAATAAATTGATCCTAACATTCAATCAAATTTACGCTCAGACTGACACATAACAAGCGACCAACAAAACAACTAAAACCAATTGTTTTTGCTTTGCACCTCACATCTTTTCCGCCAAAAATTGCATTGCAGACGAAATTTAAGAAGAAGAATTGGAATGTCAATGAGGAATGGGAAATAAAAAACAAGGACGCTCGACTCTAGATGCTAGACGCTGGGAAGCCGAGAGGGAGACTGGGAAAAGCGTGATGGGGCGAAAATTGACATTAGACGCTTAAAATGCTATGAATGAGGTCTGGCTTCTTCAATTATGAAGAGATTCGTGGCATGATTTGCAGACGGAGACAAGCCAATAGATGGGCTCCTTTCCGATGTTCTGTCTTGCGTATTTCTTATGATGGACCTGGGTTGCAGTTGCTCCACAATACACACAACGCCAATTGTCTCTTCTAAGCACTACAAAGCGTTTTCGCTTCCATTCCTCCGATTTGAGATACTCGTCTCGGTAATAGCTACGACAGCGTTCAAAGTTTTTCCTGGAAACCCGACGCCCAAACATCCCTATTAGAACAAGAAGAATTCCTATGAGTATGATCAGAGATTCCATGTTAATGCATCAATAGTTTCACTTTTTCGTAAACTGGATGCTTAAACTTTTCTTATGGGCATTTCTCTTCATTTTTCGGCTGAGATTGTACAAAACGACCATATTGTCAATTGTTTTGTTCTTAAGTCTTTTTTCCATGCATTTATTTATTACCTGCCGAATTTTGAATAGTAGTCATTGATCGACCTGCCTGGATTCTTTTTTGCCCATTCTTGTAGACTTGGTTTAGATGAAACTGTTGTTTCTTGTCCTGATGCATCTATTTTAGAAGATTTTTGATTGACATTAATTACAATTTGATTTAGGTCTATTTCATTTAGTCTATCCCATAGTTCAAATTGTCTTCTGTTTTCATCTTCAATTTCTTTATTAAAACTTATCACGCTTATAACTGCCCATATAATATTAATCAGCCAATAAGTCAGTACAAAAGCTATTAAAAGTCCTAATGACAAATTCATTAAAACTGAATTGTTTTGCAAAACGCCAGCAAGAAAAAATGCCAGAACTAATATTGGAGCAAGAATCATAATCAGTGCTCCAGATATGCTAGCGTAGAATAGTCCAATTGGTCCGAATAAAACGGTCAGGAGTATTGCGATTCCAATACTTTTGGGCAATTTTGCTATTAAATATGGTGTCGTCATATCAAACTATTTTTTACATGCTTTCGCCCCGTCAGTCACATGAAAATGGACCAACTCAACAGAATGTTTATCGCCAGGGTGCATTGCAGACGAAATTTAAGAAGAAGATTTTGAATGGCAATGGGAAATGGGGGAAAATATGGGTGCTGGGAAGAATTAAGACAAAAGTCGAAGCGAAGCGAAGATCCCGCTTAGGCGGGGACAAAAGGTTTACACTGAGCAACGCCGAAGTGCACAAGATAAAACGGCTCTCGACGAAAGGTGCTAGACACTAGACGCTGGAAAGAGGAGGAATGAGGAATGAGGGAAGACCAGATTTTTCTATCTTTAGCAGATAAATTAAGTTCTAAACAAAAGTGTATTAATCATGGCAACTACGTTGAATCAAATGCCTGTAAAATTTTCAAATGATTTGAATTCCGATGAAGTACTGGTATTTACCTCATTATGCAATGTTTATAAAGTGCCGAAAAAAGATATCTATAATATACACCAGGCCTTAGACAGAATTGATTTTGAAGAAGGCGAAAAAGCAATTTATATTACCGGTGATAAACTATACAAAGGATTTCTGATAGTTGCATTTGAAAACGGGAAGATAGGTAAGATACTGATGAACAGCTATCAAACAGAAACCAAACGCAAGAAACTCCTTAATGCGTTTAGTAACGAATCGCCACTTATTTTTATCGAACATATTGATAATGATATCGATCTGGTTACGGTAAGCAGCATTAAGAAAGTTGTGCTTTTTAATTCTTCGCTGATAAATCCTGTCGGAAGCAGAACGACAAAGGGCGTTCAGGTAATGAAACAGAAAGAGTGAAGGTTTGAATGTGGTGGGGTTTTATCTGAAGAAGGGGGATGAGGTATAGGAAATTTGGCGCTGTATAGCACCGTCCGTGTTATGCCTGGAAATTTATTTGATGAAACATATCTTGATCGGGGTAATTGTTACCATCTTAAATAAATCCCAAAATCCAATTCCCATTTTTCAAAGTGATGTATCGGATTGTCTATTCGTTCGATATCCGGAGAAATAATCGTCCACTCATAAGTAGTTCTGTTATAATCGATCGATCTATTTACAAAATACAAGTTAGACTGAATCTGAATACCGCATTTTACATTATTAAAGTTAAAACAGTCAATATTAAACTCGATTTCAGGGAATAGAAAAGGAGCCAGCGACTTTAGTGTTTTGTAGTGGATCTCTCTACGAAGATTTGAGTTAATCTGCTTTTGATCCACGGTCTCCTTAAAAGTAGACATGGAACTTATTCCACCATTGAGTTGGATAGCACAATGAAAAAATCGATAATCTATGGGAAGGACTAAACCAACCATTAAGCCAGTTTCATGAATAGACCTTTGTCTGAAGTTGTTATCAAGATCTCCGTAAAAACCAACATCATTAATCCTGTGATATGTACTGAAGTCGTTTAGTAACTGAGGGAAACTATAAAATCCTAAAGACAAACCAAGGTTTTTCAAAGGGAAATATTGCGCTTTGAGATTAATATTGTCAGGAGCAAATCCATCGAACATAGCAATTTTTATGTCGGCTTCCCAATCGCCACGAAACCAGAGGTGAGTCGAAATGCCAAGATATTGATACTCCGCCATGTCTTGAGACGAATGGAGATAATTCATGAAGTCGAGGTTATCGTTATTCTTTAAACTGTCCCTGCTCACATCCCTTACTCCAAACCATAATGAAACCTTGTATTTCTCAATTAACTTATCCTGTGCCGGAACTTTAAAAGCAAAAGCAAAAAGAAGTCCAATTGTTAATATGGATGTTCTGGCCGTCATTTTCTCTTAACTTTAGAAGCTTGGGGTTAATGTAATAAGATTCGTGGTGCCTGTAAGAGTACGACCATCAGAAAGGTCAATGTTAATAGTAAACTGTGCTTTATCATTTAGAATATTTCTATTACAAACCACTTGAAAACACGAGGTAGTATTATCAATAAAGATTTCTGGATTAATTGCATGGTATATATTGTCAAGTGGTTCATATAGAAATGTTGGTGATGAATGAAATGGTACTATACCTAAAAAGATATCTGTAACATCTGTGTTTGCCTGAATCTCAGGAGAAATTGCTTCCATGGTAATGATTGTAATCTTACTGATCTTCTGGTTTGATTTAAATTGAAGAGGACATTTATCGCTTGCAGTTATTTCAGAAAACCCTAAACTAAGAATAGCTCTTTTCAGAGAAGCAAACTCCCCTCTCCCTGAGATAGTTATTTCAAATGCAACTGCTGAACTAAACATTGCATCAGTTGAACCTGATCTTACATAATCCTTAGAATTATCGAGATTTAAGATAGAGATATTCTCAAAATCGAAAAAATGTGGGTCATCAGGGCAACCACAGCTTTGAATGATTCTTAAGGCAAAAACCAGTATCAGAATGAAAAGCGTTTTATGTAAAAGTTTCATGGCCGTGAAAGTATACTAAATATAGGATTGTTTTTAAATTACAACGGAATTAGTAAGTGATTATTTTCAAATGCTCTGCAATTTGTCACCGGGATCAACCGTCCGGGTAGCACAAGAACTTATTACTTTTGTTTCATTGGATTAAGATCATTATGTTTATAAAAGTACACATTATTAACTTTTCTGAGACTTAATAAACACTTTTGGTAGTCAGGCTCGCGATGACTATCGGGAAGGCTTTAGAAGAAAGGCGCTGGGAGCTGGGAAGAAGAGACGAAGGGACGTAGAGCCGAGTAAGGCGTGAGGCGGACAGGGAAGAAAAGAAGAGATAAGGCATCAGGAGTCAGGCATGAGGAGTAGTCAAAAAAATATTTTTGTATGTATAAAAAAGCTTCTTGTAATTCAAAGTTATAATTTGAATATATAAGTGAAAATATCAACTGAATCACTGATACTTAAGAAAATTAAAAAAGCCGGAAGGGGTTCGCTCTTTTGCGTTGAGAATTTTCTGGGGTTTGGGAATGCCAAAACCATTAATAAAGCACTTGAACGCCTTGCAGATAAAGGTGAATTGACAAGAGTTGCTACAGGTATATATACACGGCCTAAAAAAAGCGAGTTATTTGGTTTAGTCCTTCCGGCTGTCGAGGAGGTTGCTCAGGCAATTGCACGCAGAGACAAAGTAAGAATTGTTCCAACAGGCAGTTATGCCCTTAATGCCCTGGGATTGTCTACCCAGGTTCCATTGAAAATTGTTTATCTGACAGACGGAGCCGAACGAAAAATAATCCTTGGCAAACAAACCATTAAGTTTAAGAAGACCACACCCAGGAATGTATCTGCTTTAGGTACAATCAGCAAACTTGTAATTCAGGCATTAAAAGCCATTGGGAAAGGTAAATTTACTCCCGATGAAGAAAATAAAATTTTGGAACTGCTTGCAAAAGAAAAGACTCTCTATCTGGAACACGATATTCGTCTCGCTCCGGAATGGATAAGGATAGTAATGAGAAAAGCATTAGTTAATAACAAATAATGTATAACTCATACGTAAAACTTTGGAGCGAAATTGACAGGGAAGAGAAACTTTCTGTCTTCGGTGAAGTTAGCAAGAATACTGGACTCCCAGTTGCCGCTGTTGAAAAGAACTGGTGGGTGGTCCGCACACTGGAAATGGTTTTCGGAATGGATGCCGGAGCTCATATGGTATTTAAAGGAGGTACCTCATTAAGTAAAGCCTGGGGATTAATTGACCGCTTATCTGAAGATATAGACCTTGCACTTGACAGAAAATTTCTGGGTTTTGGGGAGAGCATGACACCATCGCAGGTAAAAAAACTAAGAGAACATTCATGGAAAAGATATTCCTTCTACACGAAGAGTTTCAAAAGCCTGCAAACAAAATAAGGGTTGGCAGGTTAAGCAGACATTTATATGATATTGAAAAACTGATGGATACTCCTTCCTGCATTAATATCCTGCATGACAATGAATTATATCAGCACATAGTAGAACACCGTAAAACGATAACACCTTTGCGGGGTATTGATTATTCAAACCATGTCCCCGGGAAAATAAATCCCATTCCGCCAGAAGAATTAACAGAAGAATGGAAGAAGGATTATAATCAAATGCGGGGGAATATGATTTACAAGGAGTCACTCACATTTGAAGAACTCATTGAAAGGATTAAAATCCTGAAAACGAGAATTAAACAGATAAAGTTCTGAGGATCCTTCTAGAAACAAGGAAGAGGCGAGGGGGAGAAGGGTAGCTGAAGGGACTTGGAGAGCGTAGAGGAGAGACGAAGAAACAAGAAAAAAGTTGGAGAGTGAAGATACTTGCTTGACCTGCATGACCTGAGGACTGCAGGACCGCAAGGCAACATCACTCAGTACACGGGAGCTTTAGCGTAAGTGTAGTTTATTTTCTACAGATCACAGAGAGCATTTTGATTGCTTCCTGATTTGGCATAAACTTTATCGGTTCGTCTATCTCTTTAGACTCAATCAGACCAAAGGATGAGAATTCTTTTGAAACACTTTCTGAGTCATAGAAAAATACTTTTAATCCTTTTGAAACCTCAAATCTGTTTTTGCTGAGATATTTGCCTGTTCCATACATACTTGTCTGTTTAGAAGCAACAATAAAAACCATTATACCACCATTCTTTAACTGATTGAAACAAGCATTCAGAAATTTTTGTCTTTCAGGTTTATTTAAAACGTGAATCAAGGCGTAACAAAAAATCGCATCATATTTTTCATTATCAAAAGGCATAGATGTCACAGAGCCATTATGAACAAGACAATTCAAACCATTTTCTCTTGCCAGCGCAATTGCTGTCTCAGATATTTCAATTCCGGTTACTTTAAATCCATTATCAATAAATAATCTGGCATTTCTGCCATATCCGAATCCCGGAATAAGTATGTGTTTAAGTTTGTTTGATTTAAAAAGGTCTATAGAGCTGATAGCAGAATCTGAAGGGAAAAACTTCCACATTGTACCTTTGGCTTTAAATATGGATTCCCAGTATTCCGACATATAAAAATTTATTTGCTGGCATTTTTCAGGTTGTTGCCAGGTTATGTGACAAATAGCATAACACGATTAGTGATCAATTCTTTATATTCTGTTTTATGATTTTCGGTTAAAAAAGACATGTCTATCTTTTTGACAGCTTCCGGTAACCATTTACCCAGCCTTCTATATACCGCATTTATCTGTTTTTCATTTAGTTTCAAAACAACACCAATCCTATCGAAATAACCTTTGTTGAAGTTTTCTTTTTTACCACCAAACAACAAGGCCATATCTTCATTATCTCCTGGTAAGATCATTTTTACATTCAACAGGTCGTAAGCCGGGGCAAGTTTCCAGCCTGATTCTGATAGCCACATGGAGAAGTTTTTCAAGTGCATATCGTTATTGCCAATGATGTAGTTAAAAACGGCCAGTTCAAAAAACCGAAGTTTATCCAGCAAGGTATCTACCGACAAATCACCGATAGTTCTTCCAACCGTTTCCATAGTGCCCTTGTATTTATCTTCTAATTCAAGAATTTGCAGAAAATCAATCATATGGATTTTGGATCCGTCTCGTTTACGGTCTATACGACTGGTTATGTAGCACAATTCACCCGATGCCAGCCGAATCATATTTGAAGGCACCACATTTATGTTAAACAACTCTGCCAGTTTCATTGAAAGATGTTCGTTCTCCGGCATCTGTTTGTATTTCGCATTTTGTGGTTTTAAAATATATTGACCTTCCAATACATTCATAATGGTTAAACGGTTTTGGCGACCATTTTCCAATCCGGTCTTAATCCATCCCAGCGATAGTTTAGGTTGCACCCCAGGGACCGTTATTGACAACAGTGCGGCTTCTTTAGCCAGTTGTTCCATATCCGATAAGCGATAAGGTAAGACAGGAGCCTTTGTGGTTCCATAGAATACTTTAATACACTGTGGGTGATAATCACCATCAGTATTTGCATCCATCTCCTTATAACAAAACAAACAGTTACTCATCTCGATGCTCATTTACCGGGTGAACACCAACTGCACCAATAGCATTCTGGCAGCAAGCCAGCAGGAGTCCCATCCGATCTTTTTTGTTTATTCTCCAGCTTTCTGCTGCAATATTCAATAGCCAGCCTTCAGGAATCAGTCCGTCGAAAAACGGGAATAGCTGTTTGCTTCTGTATGGATGCGGCGATACGGGCAATTGAAAGGTTATGTGTTGTTTGGGATTTTTTTGAATAAACAGTTCGTCATAAACAAATAAATATCCTCCACTGTCTTCCTCTGTCAAAACACCAGCGATCTCGTTATTATATTTCACTATTCCCTGTCGCATCTTTTTCATTTATTGGAGCTAAAACATGACCAAACAGTATCAATACCTGGTTTACCTTTGATAAGCTCAAGTTATCTTTACCCTGTTCAATCTTTCTGATAACAGTCAAAGCAACCCCGGCTTTATCTGCAAACTCTTCCTGAGTAAAGCCCAGTTTTTTTCGTCTTGTTTTTACAAATTCCGCTAATCGGTTCATTTTATATGCTTTTGAATATAAAGATAGTGAATTTTCTTAATATATATGCATTTGCGTATAAAAGAAACTGTCTATTGAAAGTTATATGCTTTTAGATATAATATACGCCCCATCTGAGGGCAGTCGGGAATAAACCTGCAAGGATTTACAATTGTTTTCCTACAAGCAATTTCAACATATTACCCATCATTTTTTGTTTGCCGGCCTTTTCGCTGAGGATTCCCAGATACAACATAACTGCATTCCGCGGAGGAATGGTTTTCTTCTTTTTTTCGATCAGATGCATTGCTTCATTTTTACAACTAGTGACACACAGGCCACAGCCAATGCACCTGTCAGTATCTATCACTGCCTTATTATCCTCGATGCGAATGGCATCCATCTGACATCTTTCAACACATACTGAACATCCATTACAGGCCTCACTAATAACATTAGCATAAAAATTATGTCCGATTAGTTCTGATGGCTTATCATATTTTTTTGCAGAGGTAAGCACGCCACAGCAACACCCGCAGCACAGGCAAATACAAAAAGGTTGCAATGAGTTTCCCGGCTGCAAAACCAGTCCTTCGCGTTCAGCCCTGTCCATAATATTGAGGCATTCCTCTTTTGAAATGGTTCTTGCCTGTCCCCTGTCCAGATATGCAGATGCACCAAAAGAAATGCAAACTTCAATATTTTTGGTTTGCTTACATGGCTTACCCAGCAAGGCCTCTCCTTCTTTACAAACGCAATTGGCAACGGCAATGGATTGCCTGGTCTCTTTTACAATTTTGCGCATATTGTCGTAAGTAGCAATATTGTACTCAGGAACAATTGCTTTCATATGAGGAGAGGTTCGCAGCTGGGGCAAAGAACTTCTGAAAAATTCATCATTAAAACCTTCATCAAAATATTCATGCATCCATTGCATGAATTCTTTATTCAGATGTCCCAGTTGATTCTCAAACATTCCAATTGCCAGCATGGCATTACTATATTTATATGGCTCATTCTTTGAGCGGTTAATTGAACCACTTAAATACATTTTATCGAGAATAGCGACTAACCTGTCACGTTCAACAGCATTATTAAACTTGCTTTTTAACCTTTTTTGTATTGTTAACACCGAAGCAGATCCCAGACTAAGACAAAGTGCCAGCTGTGCCTCAGTAATATTAAAAAGATGCTGTAAAATTTTTATCTCTACCCCCGATTTGGTTTTTGGAAAACCTATGGGTAATTTATCAAGATGTTCCTGCAGTAAGAGGTAAATTTGTTCGTCAAGTTGCATGTGTAATAATAGTAAATTATTGAATTAAATGTAAGTAATAAGTGGTATAAGTATTGGAGACGGAGACAGAGAGATGAGCGGAGAGTGTAGAGCGTAGAGACAGAGAGACAGAGATGAGCGGAGAGCGTAGAGACATGAGCGGAGAGCGGAGAGACGAAAGTGTCACGATGTGAAGTTGTGCCGGTGATAAATCCATGTTATAATAGCGGATCAAAATCTAAATTAAAATAACCCAATGCTTCGACCCTACTATTGAAATATACGAATATTCTCTTATTCTCTTCGTCAACACAGAAGTAGGTAAATTTGTAATCAGTCTCAATAGTTTTTTTATAATTTCCTTCCATGTCAAAAACAATAAATTTTGATGGTGTGTTTCCTTTTGGTCCATTTTCATCATTAATTAGTCCTACATCTCCGATATATGATGTTATGATATTCTTACCAAAGAGGTCGACACCAAAGAAATATGAATTAATATTATCCTTATTGTTCAAGCCTTCAGGTCCATAGATATTATGTCGGAGGTTTCCATTTAAATCACAAATTGTTAATAAGTCATTGTAATAATAGCAGTTAACATAAAAGTTGTTTTCAATGGAAAGTGCAAATACCGAGCTTGAATTTTTTCCAACAGCTTTAGGATGCGCATAGCCGTACTTTTCAATAACACTATTATTAAGGTTGAATTTTGACATTGACTTCACAAAAGAATAATTTGGAAGTATCTGAACTGCAACACCCAGAACTATGCTATCGTTTAAAAAATCAAATCTTTCAATAAATGAATCATAGTTTAGTTCTAACTTTATTTTGGGTTTATACTTTTCATTATTCAGAATACTATCTAAGGGAAATTTCCACATTACTTTATTACCAAAGTCTTGTACCCATAAAATTCTATTTTTTCTGTCAATTCCGATTCCTCCTAAGCCCGCTATTTCTCCTGGCCCTCTTCCAATGATTCCTGTGCTTGAAATGTACTTAAAAGTATTTTTATTAAACAAATGTATGCCCTTTTCCCCTTGAGGTGAAACTTCATTAACAATTAAAATATCATCTATAATGTATAAGACAGAATTTCCGAAAAGGATCTCAGGTTTTATATCAATTATTTTATCTCCAACATTTATAATTTTATTCCGGTGTTTTTGTAATATTTCAGTTTTACCATCATTGTTTGTTTTGCAAGCAACTGTCAAAAATATTAGTAAACAGTTAAAAAGGAATGCGTTCTTCATGGTTTTAAAAGTAATGCCTTGTACTTCTTTAATCCTGGTTTTAATGAAATGGAATTCAAGCATGTCATTTTTAAGTCATATTTTATTATTTATCAATTTGTCAGGACTGATTAATTCTATCCATGTCTGCCAATTAGATCTTGAGCCCACTCCGAAAAGTTATTTTTTTGCCTCGAAGGCGCAAAGGCGTAAAGTTACAAGCTTTTTTAAATCAGATAATACTTCTTCTAATGTAATCCCCATTTTTTAAGCAGGGCAAGGTATTCAGATCTATCGATTGTTTTTCTGCAGATATCAAGCTTAAGCCCATGCTTATTTCTGAAGAAATCTTTAAGTTGTAACTTGAGGTAATAAACAGCACCCATATCAGGTTATTAAGTTTTCTCTCCTTACTGAAATAGTCGAACATTATCCTACATAGCTTGACAAACCGTTCCCCTCCCTGCTTTCCGTACCAGAACCAGTTACCATCGCATTGCCGGATGCGAAATCTATTATTGTCCCGAATGCGATAATGAGATAGTTATTACACCTGTTCGCTTGTCGTCAGCAATAATAGAAAAAAAGCAGGATAATCTTCCTTTTTAAAGAAGGGAATAACAAAACTAAAGGTCGAACTTGCCGACGAGTCCGATACCAAAGTAATACTTGTCGTAGGGAACTAATGTGATATTGAATTTAACCTCGGGTTCGAGAACAAATTTCTCACCAAGGGCGAATTGTCTGCTTATCTTACCGATCGCTCCGATATAGTAGTCGGCACCGGGCCAGTAAGAGACCAGTCCCTGTGAAAGGTACTGCTCCTTCCACCCTAAATAATAGTCATAGGAAACACCGAGACTGGCATTTACAATTTTAGTATAGTATTTATAAGTAACCGGAATTGTAATATACCTTTCGTTAACAAGATGATAGACAGATGAACCACCACCTGAACCGGTATAAAACTCACGGGCAAATGTTCTGAAATTCAGATTGGCTTCAATACCGCTGTGAGCAGTAAACTGCCGTTCAAACACCAGGCCTATTTCGGGTTTTACATACGAATATGATAAAATATTAGTCGTGATATTGATCCCGATACGGCTTTTTTGCTGGGCTGCAATATTCTCATGTGACTGAAAAACAAGAAGAATAATAAGAATGATTCGGGTTAATGTATGTTTAGCCATGTCTTTAAAATATACAGGCATCAAATATAAAAAAACGGATTCATTATTTGCAGCACATGATCAGATCTTAATTATCTCCCGACTTCTTTATATAGAATTGAACCAACTATTCCTCCTGCCAATAATTCAAGCAAACCCCATACTGTTCCTATCACCACCGGATTTAATGGCATAAAACCATATGCTACCAGGTTATCCCGGGTGTTTAAGAATAAATAATTTAATATGTCGAATTTAATTAGCATTTCATTTGTACGGACAGGAAAAGAACTTGGTATTTGCGGAAAATGCAGACAAAGTGCTGCATGGATTCATGTTGCTGTCATCCTCAAATCATCAGGATTGAGTTCATAGCTGAAACCCTTTTCCGAGGTTTTCATAATTAGTACCTTAAATATAATAAGGTTTGCAATTATAGCTTCTGCTTTTCTTGATTGCAGACGGGCAATTTTCCTGAACATTGACAAGCTAATTGACCCGTTTTTCTGAAGATATTCAAGCAGCAAATTTTCTGCTTTGCTGAATTTAACTATCACTCCCGAAGGCTTCTCTTCCTTATGCCATACCTGCAGGAGAATCTTGTTTGCAACAAGGTTCTGATCGTTGTTTCTGAAGTATGCCAGCCATTTTCCTGTTTCATCTCTTACCTGATAAGGTCTTTTGTCGCCCTTTTTAACAATGACCTCAAGTATTGTCTTTCCTCCGGTAACATGCTGTTTTATTGAGAATTCAATCGCCGGACGGCAAAAAAGCTCTACAGCAGTCTCCACCATATAATACTCTTCATCCGACTTGATACCTGCGATGCTTCCGTTGTCCCTCACTCCTATTAGCAGCCTGCCTCCATCGCTGTTCGAGAATGCCGAAAGTGTACGGGCAATCTTACGGCTGTCGGAAACGCAGAATTTGAAATCGAGATACTGATTTTCACCTCCGTCGATTAACTTTCTCAGATAACTCTCCATGGGATAAAAATAAGAATCAATTCAGACTTTTTCGCTTTTTCACTTTATTCTCATGATTATCCTTGTACCGGCAGGTCTTTCCTCAAATGGCGTTAGAAGTCCGAAGTTTGAATTCCTGGTCAAAGTAAAATAAATCAGGTTTTTAATAGGTGAGCCCACTTCGAAAAGTCATTTTAAAATATTTTCGTTATTCGGAGTGGACACAAAGGTGGTCGTCTGGCAGATGATTCAGGAATGTACTAAATCAGTTTTACCAGTAAAAACCCTGTTGAAACACTGGTTAAAATTATCAGGATTTCAACTGAAATGCCAACAAATGCTGAAACAGACTGGCTCCAATGACTATCTAAAGCAAGATGAGACACGATGCTTTTTCTTAACTGATCACCAAACCAGATACTTAGAACAAAAGGAATAGCCAGTAATAAAAAATACATGCCGTCGACAGGGTTGCCTGTTCTCATATCACATAATATTGTTCAGATAGTAAAGTTACACCATCAACAAACACAAGTCAAGTTTATTATTAAAAACTGACTTGAACGAAGGTGTTCGGGTCTGTGAGCTTTTACTAAACCGTGACAAATATTTTACCCATACTGTACGAGTTATGCGTTGCTAATTTACTGGTTCATTATATATTTGTTTGCCCCAGGAATCGGTAGATATAAAATTATTATCATCATTATAGAACAAGTCATCAAACATATTATTTAAACCAACAATAGTATCCTTATCTGTAATCCTGATTCTTGTCTCAAAATTGTACTCAAGTCCGCCTTTTGAGAAGTTTATCGAACCTAAATAGGCTATTTTATCATCAATTACATATACTTTACTATGAATATAATATTTACTTAATCCCTTCAATTGACTTTTGTACGGAGAGATAAAGACTTTATATGGAAATAGTTCATTATAAGTGTAGGAATAGACTCTTCTTTTTCTGAGATATGACTCTATAGAAATATAAATTATGAACAATATTACTGATACTAACGTGCCTTCTAATAAAATGCTTTTCTTAAATATGTAAAAAGAAAATATTGAAATAATAAATATTGAAATCCATGCAGATAAGAGCCATTTATTAATTCTTATCCATTTATCGCGGCGTCTTTTTCTAATTTCATCAGTATGCCTTACCTGTCTAATCAATTGTGGTATAATGCTTTTTTTATCTGGCGTCCTATAATCCTCAATTTCATCCGAAGTTATTAAATGAACATCAATACCCTTATTTTTTAGCTGAATTAGTCTCTCAACATAGTTTGGACTAAGAAAAGGAGAAATGATTTTCACTGATCTTTGAGCATTATCAAGGTCATGCAAAAGTTTCTTACCTGCTCCTCTCCCAATATAAATATCAGAACTAACTGCATTTTTAAAAAAGTTGATATCATTTATCATTGTGTAACTCCTTGTGTTATATTCTATTTTAGCCTCTGAACTATATCCTAATCAGACCTGGTTGGTTTTTCCTTAATAGCATAAAATGTTCCTTCACTCGGTTGTCATTGATTATTTTACAATTGAATGACCATCTAATGATTACTTAATGACATTTCTCCATTCTTACTCTTCCTTCCCTAATCCCGGTTTTATTCTGTTATAAAGTTCGACTGTATAGGCCGGATTGCGGAAGTTGAGGTAGATGTTCTGCGAGTCGGTCTTGATGAAGATAAATGGAGGGACATCTTTTTTGACAAATAACTTTGCTTTCAGTTTGTCGTCAAGTCTGAAGTTTCCCTTTAATGTCTTTGAAAAGGCATAACCGTTAGTTCTTAGCCTTATTCGCGGCAAACTCAACAGGGTGTCTAAATGCGTTATGTCGGCATAGTTGATTGTAAGACCGTAAACTCCCTTTACCGTAAGATCTGATTCCGTTGCCAGTACTTTAATATCACGGGTACCGGAGAGGAGAAGTACAGCGGGGATAACAAGTGTCAGAATTATTATCGCAGCCGCCAGAATGAAAAAGCTTCGTTCAGATTCAGACTGGTGATAATCATCATTTGCACCGGCCAGCAATGGGGTTACGAGCTCTGATATCTCTGCAGCCTTATCAGTGCCTATCCTTACTTTCGAACGCGAGTTCTTAAATGTGAGTTCTACAGCGCTCAGTCCTGAAACATTATAGAGCCACCCATCGGATGTCAGTCTAATGCCTATACCAGTGAGAATATTGTTTTTTACAGGCTTGCAGGACGAGACTTCCGACAACAGGTATCTCCTCGAGATTAGTCCGGCACCAAGTCTGAATGAGATCGAATTTTCGTCGATTGTAATTGCCAGTTTATAAAATATCAGCAGACAGATTATTAGTGTAGCAGCTACAAAACCGAGTGTGACAAGGAGTATCAGTTCCTTAAATCCAAACAGCACAATCAGTACCAGTGTAGCAGCGATAAGCGGCACAAGTAATGCTATTAAAAATTTTCCGGTCTGCGTGAAGTGTTTTGGTTCCATGGGAGGTAATTATTAGTAAAATGGCTTAGGGCACTGGGCAAAGGGCTCATGGCTCAGAGTTATTGAGGCAGCCAGTCGCATGGGATAAATATATCTCCTGAATTTCCGGCACTTATATTAAACAGCTGAATAACATCGGGCATATGGGCATGCATTGCGAAATAGGCAAATGGAACACTAAAACTTGATCCAAATATCTGAGTGTTATCAGGCAGGGTCTTTACTTTAATATACACAGAGTGCATATTCATCATCCCGGTTTCGAAACCGTTGATGTCGTAGATAACAGTCTCGGGGAAAAATATTGTATCACTCTGAGTTACTCTCCGTGCTGGCAATGTAATTATCTTCTCACTTGCTTTTCCGTTAAACTGACTAACAAGTGAAACAGATAGCTGTTTCTGGTTAAACCTGCCGGCGCTTTCGGCATCGCGGAAGGAGATTCCCGATAACTTAAGCCTTCGGGCAACCCTGGGAATAACAATTTCAGCAGAGCCAGTTACCTTTTTGCCTGTAGAGTTATTATATGCCATAACTTTGATCCTCGCCGGACCAATCCTATTATATACACAGGTAGTAGGGTTAATATTAATATCATTCATTGAGGTATTCCCTTCGAGAGTCCATTCAATGAAGTCATACTCACCGGGAATAGAAAACTCGGCTTTGAGTGGCGAGACATCGTCGTTCAACTTAACAGTTATGTCAATGGGTCTGTAGACGTCATCTGTTTTATTACACGAGAAACAGATAATTGCAAGGAGAAGGATAGCAATGTAACGCATAGGTCAGAGTTTTATATTCATTGTTAATTATTTAACAACAAAAATCGTTCCAAATTATTGTCTTCCAAATCGCAAATTTATTCTAATTTCCCGTCTCCCCCTCGCCTCTTCTCCCCTTCTCCTCTTCTCACTTCTCTACGCTCTAGGCTCTAGGCTCTACGCTCTACGCTCTACGCTCTATGCTCTACACTCTCTGCTCTCTGCTCTCCGCTCTACACTCTACGCTTCCCGCTCTACGCTCATCGCTTCATATGCATCTTACTTCTTACGGGCTTTCAGATTCAGTTCAAATAGCTTATAAATTCTCTTGTACTCATCTGTCCAGCTTGAAGGCTCAACAAAACCATGTCTTTCAACCGGGTAGACAGCCAGTTCCCAGTTGTCTTTTCCGAGTTCAATAAGCCTCTGCGATAGTCTTACAATATCCTGAAAATGAACATTATCGTCAACCATTCCGTGACACATAAGAAGAGCGCCCTTGAGCCCTTCGGCATAATATATCGGTGAACTCTTCGCATAGGCAATTGAGTCAGCAACCGGAGTATTGAGGATACTTGCGGTGTAACCGTGATTATAATGAGCCCAGTCGGTTACGGACCTCAGACCTGCTCCTGCAGCAAATACGTCGGGTTTTGTAAACATTGCCATAAGTGTAATGAAACCTCCGTATGAGCCGCCGTAGAGACCAATCCGGGACGGATCTACCTGACACTGTTCAACGAGGTACTTCGCACCGTCAACATTATCATCAAGGTCTTTCCCTCCCATGAACCTGTAGATGGCAGTACGCCAGTCGCGGCCATAGCCGGCACTTCCGCGGTAATCAATATCGAGAACAGTATAACCATTATCAACAAGAAAATTATGGAACATATATTCGTTCGAATAACTGCTCCACCACCTGTGTGCATTCTGAAGGTATCCCGCACCATGTACAAATATTACAGCCGGTCCTTTATTGGTACTTTTCTCATTTTTATATAGACGGGCCGGTACAAGTGTACCATCGGTGGCCTTAAACTTTATGAATTCGGGTGTTCTCCACTTGTAGGAGGTGAATTCAGGAGTAAGCGATTCTGTAATTTTAACAGGAACCGCCTTGTCTTTATTCTCCAGGAGATATAGTTCCCATGGTTTGCTTGCCCAGGAGACACGGAATGCAAAATACTTCTCATCGGGTGAGATGTATGATTCGAGTCCACCTTCAAAATTTGTAAGCTTTGTTTTGGAACCGTCCTTTACAGATACCCTGTATAGTTCCCTGATACCCGGATCTACTTCATTAGATAAGAAATACCATGATTTTTTATCGTTGGACAGGCTGGTTTCATAGACCTCATATTTGCCCGAAGTAATTGCCTTCTTTGTTCCGGTTGTAATATCCAGTGTATAGAGATGAGAGTAACCCGACTCTTCCGACTGGAAGAATATTGTCTTGTTATCCGGAAGCCAGCCTATTGAGCCTCCGTAACCAATACCGGGTCCACCTATCCATGCATTATCGTTCTGTCGGTCAAGAAGCTTAAGTCCACCAGTGCTAAGATCGATGAGCATTATCCATCTGTCCTTGTTGTCATCGGAGAAGACATCAACGACTGCTGAGCTGCCATTGTCAGACCAGACAGGTGCGTTGAACCTTACAGATCTTTTCTCTTCCTTGCCGGGTTTGGCATTTTTATCAGGTTTTATAGCGGGATAATCCTTTGCATAATCGGGTTTATCGCTTAGTCCGGGAATATCATCGGTACGAAGCACGATAACAGTATCGCGCCTGATGTCGTAGATATTTACATTGCCCGACATGAATGAGTTGCTGCCTACTTTTGACCTTGTTGGAATATCTTCAGTGTAACCTGATTCGGTAACATAATTAGGCACAATAGTTCTCTTATCTTCAGCCGGAGTAAAGGTCTGCCATGTAATATAGTTATTATCAGGATTAAGCTCAACTGAACGGGGCTGGCCTCCACCTGTATATATAACTTTTGGTCTTACCGGTTCGAGGGCTTTTCCTTCTTTAATCAGCAGGTCCCTGTTCTCTTTTCTTTCAGCCAGCACTTTAAAAAGTGACATCTGATTATCATAGAGCCATTTATCACGGGCATTTGCATAAGGTTTTTCTTCCGGTTTCTCCTTGCCAGGCCTGATGTCTGTCAGCTGAACAAGAACACCTGTTGCGAGGTCCCACGAGAAAAGATTAGCACTTTTTGAAAAGATTATTTTATCCTCAGCAGCATTAAACAGAGGATTGCTCTCAAGTTCTGTTGTAGAGGTTATCTGTTTTACTGCAAGAGTTTTAGTGTCGAGCAAAAAGAGGTCTCCATCCTTCGAATAGACCATCTTCGTCCTAAGCTTATTATAGGTACCATTTGATGAGGGGAGGTTTTTCTGAATTTCAGGAGTAACTTTAACAGGATTTCTATTGTCAGCAGAAACAACATAGAGTGAGCGGTTCTTCGCCATCTCCTTATTCCAGTTGAAATAGAGTACATTTCCCGCCGGAGCCCACTGAATATTATCGGGTGAGTATCCTGTGAATTTCTCTCCCTGCATAATCTTTTCAATTGTGAGGGTACTTTGGGAAAAGAGGCTGGCAGAACTGAAGACAGTCACCAGTGCCATGAACATTGTAAAAGTTAGCCTTTTCATCAAACCTGTTTTATGAATGAATAATGTTTAAAATTATCAATTATCGTGGATATCGGTTTCAATTTTATATTCAATGTAAAATATTTATGATTTTTTAAGAAATCAGAAGGCAGGGAAAGACGCAAGACTCAAGACACAAGGCAAGGTGTATGCTTTGGCTACGCTCAGCATGACAAGTACAGATAAATAAAAGCTGATTTAAAGATGCTATTTAATTGTATAAGTAATTGTAAACTTAAGTGCCAGATTATCCTTGAATACCGGATATGAGTAACAGCCATACCGGCAGTAGAGCGCTGCACCAAATCCGATATAGCCGATATTCGAAAAGTTCATTTTAATGATATTGTCGGCTTGAAATCCTGACTCAAAGAAGAACTTTTCCTTTGTTCTGAAATCGGTAAGTGCACCTGAATATTCGTGATTAAGTGTGCCCCAGCCGGAATTGTTATGTATTGTAACAGAGGGTGCAAATTTACCAGTCCGGAAAAGTAATGAGCCAAAATTATGAGATAGAAACACATTTGCATATATGTCGGAAAGAAACTCATAGGGAGCCATTGTCTGGAAAGAATTTGCGAAGTTGTATGGAAGTTTTTTATCATAGCTTCCCTCGCCGGTGAAGAGCATACCTGCGGGAAGTGCCCTGTCGGCAAATCCACCTTCTATCCTGTAGTTAGTAGTGCCTGCTTTCCGGATTGAGATCTTTTGTGCAATGGCAGCTTCAATCTTATTATATTCCATAGTTCCGTCCAGCAAACCGTTGATTCCTTTTTTCCATGAGACAAAAATTATGGGAAACTTTGTCCCCATGCTGATCTTCTGATTCATCGATCTGACTATTTTTTCTTTCCAGGCAAACTTCATATATACAGACAGTTCACTTGTGATATAGATGGGCTTGTTTCCGATAGAATCCTGAAAGCCAACCGTAAACTGAGGCGAAATTATTGTATTGGCAAGGGATATATTCCAGGTAGTATAACGGAGAGCCCTGAAACTTTGCAACTATCCCCACGCCTTGTGCCGGGTAGTCAGTCAGAGTAAGTACATAGTTCAGCTGTTGAGGAAACCAGTGTTTCCCATCCTGTAAAATGTATTGCTGCTGAATTTTAAGACCAATGAGACCCTTTTCAAAAGGGTTGGCAATAACATTCTGAATTGCATATTTCTTTGTATTTATGTAAAGAACACCGGTAAGTCCGTCAAACTTCTTACCCTTATGCGGCGTGAATGAAATAATGAAGGTTGTATCATTATCCTGAAAAAGAGTATCAACAATAGTGAAACGGTAATTTTCAGGACTTCTTCTGCTTACAGGATTAAGGTAATTTATATCAAAAAGTTTTATATTATCGCCATAAAAAGAGAAGGGCTGAAGGTCAATAGCCAATGAAACAAATGAAGGCCTGTTAAAACCCGATACTTTTGTTCCCGTAACAGTCTCCTCATCCAGATCAGGGAGGATAAATCTCCTTTCTGTTGTCGATTCCATAATCATCAGATGTCCGCCTGAGAGTCTTTTTGAGATAGTCAGGCTGTCTTTCCTCTTCTCATCGCCATAGATTAGGTCATAAATCGTCTTGTTGTATGATGTGTAACTGAAAGAAGATATTTTTTCCGGATCATTAATCTCTTTATTCGCAATTACTTTACGGATAAGACTGTTTGCCGGATTTTCTCCGTGAGAACTTGCCGTCGATATCAGATCTGGCACCCATGAACTGATCGTTATTGAATATGATATTGGCAAATGCAAGAGGATCACCTGTTCCGGCGTCAACAACCTTGCCTGTTATTAAGTTCTGACCAGATGCATTTACTGTCAGTAACAGAGATAATATTAAGATAAAGAATCTGTTCAATGCTGTTTATTTGTAGGTGGTAACTGCATAAAAGACTGATAATAAAATGGTATCATATACACATCCCGATTAAGTCAAACTACTTAGTTTTTAAAGATAGGCATTATATACTTTGGACCTGAAATCCGGAGAGGATTTGAATCTATTTTTTTGCCATGATATCACCACTATTAAGTCATTTGCTGGTACCTTTTATTATTGCGATTTTTCTGGCGATAAATATGGGAGGAAGCGGAACAGGGCCGGCATTTTCAGCAGCATACGGGTCAAATATTATCAGGAAAAGATGGATTCCCGGTTTATTCGGACTGATGGTATTTCTAGGTGCCATTCTTGCGGGAAAAGGAACTGCTACAACCATGGGACAGGAGATCCTTCCACACGAGCTGATGTCGTTTCCAATTGTTTCGATTATCCTTTTTTCTGTTTCAATATCACTTCTTGTGGCTAATCTGGCGGGTATTCCTCAATCGACAAGTCAGTCAACGGTACTTGCTGTAGTAGCCCCTGCAATCTATTTCAGTGTCTTAAATAAGGATAAATTGTTCTTTGTAATTTTACCCGCCTGGTTTATTTTACCTGTAATAGCTTTTATTATCAGTTTCCTTGCCGGCAGATATATTTACAGGCCGATGCGGCGGAGGGGATTGACCCAATCGAGGGCACAGAATGCGAATATGAAGCCAATATGGAACGGACTGATACTCTTAATGTCATTATATGTCGCTTTCACTATCGGCGCAAATAATGTTGCCAATGCTTCAGGACCGATAGCATCGATGACTGCCAACGAACTGAATATATCGGTAGATAAAAACTTCATACTGATAATGATACTTTCGACACTAATGATAGCACCAAATTTTGGTATAGGAAGTTCTATTTTCGGGGAGAAAATTCTTAATAACACCGGAAAAGAGATTGTTCTTTTCGGCAAATTTGAAGCCGTTATAATAGCATTTGTATCAGCTAGCCTTCTGCTGACGGCTTCACTAACGAAGGGTATCCCTACATCGCTTGTGCAGTTGAATGTTGCTGCCATACTTGGAATAGGTGTTGCCAAGCTTGGTCCAAATCATATCTTCAGGAAGACAGAGGTTAGGAAGTTTTTCCTTATGTGGATAATAGCCCCGACGATCTCATTCACACTGGCGCTAGTATTGACGTATGCGGCAGATAAGCTGGGGTTTCTGTTATAGGCACATCATTCGAAGGGGCTCAGGGATGAATATATTTACCACGGTAATCCCGTTTCAGCAGGGCTGAAGCAGCAGGATTTCCGATTATCTCTTTCTTTTCCTGATCCCATTTGACAAGCGAGCCGGTATAATACGAGATCATAGCAAGCTGAACAGTGGCTGTTGACTGAAATGCATCCTCAGTTGTACAGCTGATCATGTTTTTGTCTTTATTTCTTACAGCAGTGATGAAATTGGCAACATGATTCTCTTGCATAAGCGGAGTTGGAATTGAAATGTCTTCTCTCTTTCCATCGCGACCAGGGGTAAAGAGAACCACTTTTGAGTCTTCGGCAAAGAGTGCTCCTTTATCGCCATAAAAGAAGATCCCGTTATTGAATTCCCTGTTTACATCACCATTACCCCATAGCCGGTGCTGCCATGTAAGCTGAGCTTTCCTGAATGTCATTGATGATGTGAGTGTGTCGGGGGTAGTAATCTTATCTTTCATTTCGAAGATTCCTCCCTTTGAATAAAACTCAAGCGGCATACTCTCATCCATTATCTTCCTGATAATATCGATGTGGTGAATTCCCCAGTCTACAAGATGACCATTTCCATATTCCTTCTCGAGCCTCCATTCCTTATGACCAATATTCTGACGGTATTCAAGCTTTGGGGCCGGACCGCACCACTGTTCCCAGTCGAGTGCTGCCGGTGGTGGCTGAATTGTATTATTCTGAGGTCCCGGAATATAGTGAATACGGGCATCTATCTGGCGTACTGTTCCTATTTGTCCTGATGCAATTATCTCCTTTGCCTTCATGAAAGCTGCGCTTTGGCGGCGCTGAAAACCGATTTGCACAATATTGCCTGCCTTTTTAGCAGCATTAACCATAGCAACACCTTCCCTGATATCGTAAGCGAGAGGTTTTTCGCAGTAAATATTATATCCCCTTTCACATGCCGCGATAAACTGCAGGGCATGCCAGTGAGGAGGGGTTGCAATAAAAATAAGATCAAGTCCCTTCATATCAAGCAGCTCCTGATATGCCTTGAAGAGAACCGGCCTCATTCCCTGAAGTTTTTCAAGTTCAGTGGCACAGCTTCCGAGATGATCCGAATCAACATCACAAAGTGCTGCAACTTCCACTGCACCGGACTTTAGGGCGGCTTTTACATCGACCATTCCATACCAGCCGGCCCCTATAAGACCAATCCTGAGTTTCTTGTCGGCCTGAATTGATGGCAGATAAACAGATGATGCAAGGGCAGCGGAACCCATGGTAGTCATTTCAAGGAATTTTCTTCTTTTCATGATCAGATTCTTTTAATCAAAAATAAGAAAAAAACTTTTATGCGCAAAGATTTATTGATTTTGCTACCTGGCTATGGCTGACTTGCGAAAGACTGAGTGTGCCGAGAAGAAACCGATGGCTCCGTTGCTTATGTTTCCTTTTACATTTGCCCGGGGGCCGCTGAAGAGTGGGTTTGATCCACGCAGCTCCTCCTGTGCCTGAGATATGAATTCGGCATATTCCTGTGTAATTCCGTTTATCTCAGCAGTAACTGTATCTCTCTTTTCTATTTTCTGAGACAGGTCACCCTGATTGAGCATTCCGATTGTTGCACCGGAGTTATAACCGCCAGCCAGCAACCTGTCGTCGGTAACATACCATTCATATAAAGTATCGGTAATCATGACGTTATTTCTGGATATCAGAAACCGGTAATAATCGGTTCCCTCAGGTTCCTGTATAAATGCATTTACCTCGCATAAACCATCCTTCGACCAGTCGGGATGAAAGATCAGTCTCAGGGAGTCTATCGGAGGGGTGGCTTTAAGGAGCGATGAAGCCGTATAATTTCTAAATCCGCCAATTGGCGTATCAAGTTCAATTTTAAGGGTATATTTTTTACCAACTACTCCGTTAAATGCGAATGCTGTACGGTACACACCAAGGTTTGATTCATCAAGAAACCATGTTGTCAAACCATCCGAAATCGATACCCCTGCACCACTCACCATCAAGGGAGGCTGGTTAAAATAATAGCTTGATGTTTCTGAAAGTGTAACAGAATGAAAACTACTCTCGTTTGTAATTGACCCATCGACAACAAGTCTAGAATAACTCTCGTCAAGCTCAATGTTTATCCTCTCTGTACATGAAAACAGCATGAAAGCAGGAAAAATTACCAGAAATATAATCTTTATAGCCTTCATCTGTCAGAATTTAATATTATAGGTTATTGCAGGAATTATTGCGAATAAATATGTCTTTTCTGCATAAGTCACATTAGGGTTGGAAGAATCCTGTTCAAAGTTTATTGACCACGAGTTATGCCTGTTGTATGCATTATATACAGAAAGGTTCCATTCGCCATAGAATCTTTTACCCTCTTTCTGCTTACCCTTAAGAGTTACTGAAATATCGAGACGATGATAATCTTCCATCCGGTAATCATTCCGGTTTGAATAGATAGGGATAATTGAATTTCCGACCACAGCTCTTCCTGTCGGAAAAGTTACCGGTATGCCTGTTGCATAAACCCATGTTACTGAAGATGTCAGACGGGAGGATATAAGCCAGTTCAGAACAATATTTAATGAATGAGGTTTATCATAAGGAGCATTGTAACGTTTACCATTATTGATATCCGGAATAACCCTGTAAGCTCCCGAATATGTATAACTTATCCATCCCGATAGTTTTCCTTCATTTTTACGTATCATAGTCTCAAGTCCGTAAGAGTAGCCTTTCCCAATGCGAAGTTCTCCCTCGAGATATTGATTCAGAAGGAGTTGTGCATGATCGCGGAAATCAATAACATTTTCAAGTTTCTTATAATATACCTCTGCAGATATTTCAAACATATTCTGTTTTAAATTCCTGAAATAACCTAGTGCAAACTGATCGCACAGCTGAGGCTTTACATTCGGTGTGGCCGGAAACCATATATCGAGCGGTGTGCCTGCTGAAGAGTTCTGAGCCAGATTCAGAAACTGGGAGGTATGAGCATAGCTTCCCTTCAGAGACATAAGGTCTGTAAGAAGGTAAGTAAAGGCAAGACGGGGTTCAAAACTTGTATATGTATTAAATATATCGCCCTTCTTGTAAACGCTTTTCTGTAAAGGTTTATACTCATTATCGAAGTTATAGAATTCACCGGGACCAATATTCTGAAACAAAGATACCCTTAACCCGTACTTCAGAGAGAGTTTACCATCTGATTTGAATTCATCAGTTGCATAAAGGCTATGTTCAAGAGCATGCTCGCCGGGAAGGACAAACTCACCTGAAGGAGTACCGCCGGTATTACTGTACGCTTTACCTGGGTCAATGTTGTGATAGATTGTCGCTATGCCATACTTAATAGTGTGATTATCTGTAATATAATGAGTAATGTCAGTTTTAAAAGAGTAAGAGGCTATCTTTGATTTCCAGGTGAATGAATTTATTTCTTCACCTGCTGTTCCCAACTCATAATTATAGCGCGAACCAATAAGGCTGATATTCATGAAGATCTTTGAGTTGAAGAGATGGTTCCATCTCAATGTGCCTGCCCTGTTTCCGAAGCCTATGCGTGCAAAATCGTTTTTAAATATATCGCGTCCGTCATAAGCTGAAAAATAGAGACGGTTTCCGGGGTTTATAACGTGCGACATTTTCATATTGAGATCATAGAAAAAGAGCTTATTATCACGAATCTCCTTTTCTTTTGCAAAAGGAAGAAAAAGATCGGCATAGGTACGGCGCCCTGAAACAAGAAATGTTGTCTTATCCTTTATCAGGGGTCCGTCAATGGTAAGTTTACTTGAAACCGTACCAATACTGGCAGTCACAACGGGCCTTTTAGTGTTACCCTCCTTCATCTTTACATCGAGAAGTGAAGAGAGCCTGCCTCCGTACGCTGCAGGTATATCGCCTTTATACAGGGTAATCTCCTTCACAGCATCATTATTGAAGACTGAGAAGAATCCCATCAAATGTGAAGCATTATGAATTGTTGCATCATCGAGAAGAATCAGGTTCTGATCGGCGCTACCTCCCCTGACACTGAAACCTGATGATCCTTCACTGGTAGACTGTACTCCGGGCAGAAGCTGAAGAACCTTGATAAGGTCTATCTCACCCAGAAATGCGGGCACCATTCTTATGGTTTTTATGTCGAGTTTGACTATGCTCATCTCAGTAGCTTTCACGTTATTGTCGCTTCGTTTTCCCTCGATGAAAACTTCTCCAAGTGGAGTCTCTACCGAAACAAGTGAAATACTGAGTGTTATATTCCGGTCGCTGTGTCCCTTTTCGATAACTGAACTGTAACCGATATATGAGAACTGAAGATCGTAATCACCTGCAGGAACTGAGAATGAAAACCATCCCCTGCTATCGGTTGAAGTTCCGCTCCTCAGTTTGCTATCTATAACAGTAACTCCGGCCAGGTACTCATTTGTCTGGCTGTCGCGGACGAATCCGCTAATGGTTATAATTTTCTGATAATCAGAAACAAAGACAGTACGTGCTGATAATAAAAGTGGCACAAAGACCAGAAGAATCAGAACGTACTGTCTTAATTTCATCATTATGAATTTCCGCTTAGCTTTTTAATGCTGCCCTGAGCGACTTACGGCGTCTGCGCATAACACCTCCCGAATACATTACAAAATACATTACAGGAATAAGTATAAGTGTCAGGAAAGTGGCAAAGCTGAGACCGAATATGATTGTCCAGGACAGTGGTCCGAAGAACATCACATTATCGCCACCGAAATGGAGATGCGGATTAAGTTCTGTAAGAAGAGTACCAAAATTTATATTCATCCCTATTGCAAGTGGTATGAGTCCAAGAATTGCTGCAGTTGCAGTAAGAACAACAGGTGTGATACGTGTTTTTCCGGCATCGATTATAGCCCTTCTTGTTCTCATTCCCTGAGCCTTGAGTACATCAGTGAATTCAACAAGAAGTATTCCGTTCCTTACAACAATACCGGCAAGTGCAACGATACCCATTCCGGTCATTATTATTGAAATAGTCATGCCGAAGATCATATAACCGAGAAGTACTCCGATAAGGCTGAATACAACCTCTGATATTATTATCAAAGCCTTTCCCATAGAATTAAACTGGGTTATAAGGATGAACATTATCAGGAACAGAGAGAGAATAAGTGCCTTTGACAAAAACATCATTGACTCCATCTGATCTTCCTGCTCGCCGGTTATACGGATATCAATATCTGATGCCTTTGAGAACTGAGGAATAAGTTTGCGAAGCCTTGTATTTATTTCGTTGGAATTGTATCCATCGATAACGTTGGAAGAAATTGTTATAACCCTTTTCAGGTTAAGTCTGTTTATCTGGCCATAGCTGTTCACATAATCAATTCCGGCAACTACAGAAAGCGGAATCTGACGGAGTATTCCCGAGTTCATATCTCTGTAAGTGATAGTAAGATTGAGCAATTGTTCTATATCTTTTCTCTGATTCTCCTCAAATCGGAGCATTATAGGGAACTGATCTTCGCCTTCGCGGAACTTTGAGATCTCCTTACCAAGCTGTCCTGTACGGATAGCATCACCAACCACGGCGGCGCTTATGCCTTCGAAATTTGCTCTTTCTCTATCGAGCCTTATTATAAGTTCGGGCTTTGTGGAGGCAAAGTCTGATTTAAGCTCTTCAATTCCACCTATCTGCAAAGAATCAACAAACCGTTTAAACCTTTCGGATGTTTGTGACAGGCTCTTCAAATCCTCTCCTGATATTTCAATGTTAACAGGTTTCCCTGTTGGAGGTCCCATTGCATTTTTACCGACAACAATTTCTGCACCGGCAATATCCTTGAGAGCATCGCGTAACTGGTTCATATAGACACCGGTACTTTTTCCCTTACGGTTGCTAAACTCAACAAAGTTAACTGCAATTTTAGCCAGATTAGATGATTTTGTTGAGTTATCAAAACTGTTATCAGAAGCAAGAAATGCCACATTTGTTACAACAGACTCAACCAGCGGATTATTTTCACCAAGGACACGAGCTATACGATGCTCTACAATCCGTGCAACAGAATCAGTAATATTAATATCAGTACCAACCGGCATTTTAATGTAGGCATTTATTGTGTTTGGCTCACTGTCGGGGAAGAAAACTACTTTAGGCTTTACAATGTTATTAAGCACCATCGTAAAAACAAAGAGTCCTATCATACCCCAAAGTATCCATACCGGTCGTTTTCCTTTCAGAACCCATACTAGGAGCATCTCATATCTGCGCATCATGGCAGGTAAAAAGTGAGATTGAAATCTCCTGAGTACTTTATACACGAAAAGATTATGCAGTAAAAAAGATATAGCAATGAAAATAAGGAGATTAGCTATCCCCGGAAATCCTATAAAATAGAATGGAAGGGCAACGCCTGTAATTATTGCTGTAATCAGAAAAAGTTTAGGCAGGGCAACCGGACGATCCTCGTCGTCGTGCTTCATAAAATCAATTGCAAAAACAGGGTTGAAGATATAGGCAACGATAAGTGAAGCAAATAGTGTAATAATAAGAGTAACAGGGATAAAAACCATGAAACTACCCACAATTCCGGGCCAGAAAGCAAGAGGGAAGAAAGGAGCCAGCGTTGTAAGCGTACCCGAAAGTATAGGCATAAAAACCTCACCTGCTGCAGCTTTGGCGGAATGGTTTATATCCATTCTCGTTTTCTTATGAATCCTGTGAGTATTCTCAATTACAACTATGGCATCATCAACAACAATTCCCAGTGCAAAAATAAATGCGAACATAACGAGCATGTTCATTGTAAAACCTATCCAGGGCAGGAAGATATAGGCAATTGCCATAGAGAGAGGGACGGAGAAACCAACGAATATCGCATTCACCAGCCCCATGAAGAACATGAGTACGATTGTTACCAGAATGAAACCTATAATAATTGTATTATTGAGCTCATTAACAGTATTTCTGGTATAACGTGACTGATCGCCTGTAACTTCAATAAAAAGATTTGAAGGGAACTTATCCTTCTTCATTCCTTTAATAATTGATTGAATCTGTTCAGAAGCATCGAGAAGGTTCTGTCCGCTTTTCTTAATAACGTTAAGTGTTACAACATTTTTACCATCGAATCTTGCGAAGTTCTCAGGATCCTTATATCCATCGCGTACAAGAGCAATATCTCTTAGCTTAATCTGCGCGCCACTTGATGTGTTTATTACAATATTCTTAATCTCATCAATATTTCTGACCTCACCAATTACCCTTACCGACCGGCTCATCCCCTGAAGGTCAATATTACCTCCGGATACAGTCATGTTATTAAAGCTTACAGCCTGTTCAACATCCCTGAATGTAAGGCTTGCTGCCTTCATTTTATACATATCAATGTTGATCTGGATTTCGCGGTCAAGCGCCCCTCCTATTTCAACACGTGTAATCTCTTTCAGTCCTTCAATTTTATCCTTAAGATCTTCAGCATAATTTTTAAGACGGTCTAATGGTATATCGCCCGAGAGATTAATATACTGAATAGGCACCTCTGAAAGATCTACCTCCATTATTGAAGGCGCAATAAATGAAGGGTCGGTCGGGAGATCTTTTTTTGTTTTATCAACCGCATCTTTTACCTTCTGCTTTGCATCCTTTATCTCTATACCTGTATTGAACTCAACAATTATGGCTGAAAAATCCTGTACCGAACGTGATGTTATTTTTTTCACACCGCTTATTGATTTCAGATTTTTTTCGAGAGGCCTTGTCACAAGGTTTTCCATATCTACAGGTGAAGTACCGGGATAGATAGAGTTTACAACGATGTTCGGGATAACTATCTCGGGCATCTGTTCCTTAGGAATAGTGTAATAGTTAATAATTCCGAAAACGGATATTATGAATACCAGAACATATACGCTGATCTTATTATCAATTGCCCAGCTGGTAGCAAAAAACTCTTTATATTTCTTTTCCATGAATCTTTTTCTAAATCACTTATTTATAAATAGAAGCTGAGAATTAAAACCTTATGAATTCGCCATCTATCAGTTCCTGATATCCGGTTGACACAACTTTATCACCTTCACCCAGGCCTTTTACAATTTCGGCAACACCATTGTAACTGTTACCTATTGTAACCGGCTGCTTATAAGCGGCATTGAAATTATCTTTACTTCTTACAACATACACATAACTACCTGTTTCATCGGTTTGTATAACATTCTGTGGAACGACAACGGATTTTTCATTGTGGTAGTCATTTATCTGAATAATAGCTATCATGTTAGCCTTAAAATCCGATGAAGATCCATTAATATGGGTTTCAATAAGGAAGGTTCTGTTTACCGGATTAATATAATTGCTCACAAATGAAACTTCTGATTCAACTTGTCTTCCGGCATCAGGAAAGTTTATCAGAAGTTTGTCGCCTTTAGAAACCCGTGAAGAGTATGCTTCCGATACTTCAGCAGTAACCTTCATATTTTTGAACGCAACAACTCTGAATGCAACAAGACGCGGATCAGGAGAAACAACACCTCCTATCTTAATGTTACACTCCTCAATTGTGCCATCGATAGGAGATTTGATCCTGAATTTCTCAATTGACTGTTTCAGGGATGCGATCTGGCGCCCTAGAGATTCCTTAGTTGTTTTTGACTGAAGATACTGGACTTCACTTCCGATCTTCTGATCCCACAGCCTCTGCTGTTTTTCAAACATCTCCAGTGCAAAATTATATTGAGTTTCTAGTCCTTCCAACTGGCTTATGTACTGCTGGTCGTCGATCTGTGCAAGTACCTGACCTTTTTTTACAATATTACCAACGTCGGCATATCTTGCAGTAACTGTTCCCGGTGCTTCGGCAAAAACGGCGGCATTCTGATCACCATCCAACTTGCCCTGTACCTTTATATAATGGTCAAATATTCCGGCTTTTACCGGTGTAATACCAACAAATTTGAATTCGTCCTGATTAACCTCGCCCTTCATTTCGGCTTTTAATTCATCTTCGAGTGCTGTTATCTGTTCCGTGATAATTGTATGTTTCTGTTTCAGCTTTTCAAGCTCCGCTTTTTTATCTGTACTGCAGCCGATCATTAGAACCAAAACTGCTATTCCTGTTATACTTAATCTGATGCTCTTCATATCTGTTGTGATTTATTTAGTCGTTAAAAATATTCTTATTACAATTAGTATTTAGTAAGGATCCTGTCAAGTTTTGCCTTTGCATTCAGCAGCGTGAGCACAGCAGCATAATGACTTGTCTCAGACGACAAAAACTGGTTCTGACTTTGTGTTAGTTCGAAGCTTGAAGCAACTCCTTCGCGAAATTTAATAACAGTTCTGTCAAACACACTTTTAGAAAGAGTCATACTCTCTTTAGTAGTAGTAAAGTTGCTATGGGCTGTCTGATAGCTGCTTAAGGCTGTTTCATATTCCATCATAAGTCCCTGTTCTGCACTCTCAATGTTCAGTCGTGATTTTTCGACATCAAATTTTGCCTGACTTACTTTTGCAGAGCGCTGACCGCTCGAAAATATAGGAAGTGTAAGTGATGCACCAACAAGGTCCTTAACGGCGAAGTTGAAAGAAGGAGTGTTAAGTTGTTCATGATGACGGTAAAATGCTGATATTGTCGGGAGTATTTTCGACTGTTCCCTTCTGAGCATTAAAGCCGATACATCTCCAAGATTGGTTACCAGCTGATAATCTATGCTGTTCCTGACATTGAACTGTGGCTCAGTGAGGTACTGGATATTTCCGGCAATAAGAACGGCAGGCAGACTGTCGCTTAGCTCAACAGGCTGGGCAAAATCAACTCCCAGTTGATATTTGAGAAGTTTAACTGACATCTCTTTCTGCGATTCGAGAGATGCTATCATAGTCTGCAGATTAGATCTGGTGATCCTTACCTGTTCAATGTCTGTGACCTCGTTCAGACCCTGCTGATTCATCTTAACCATATCACCCCAGGTCTGGTCAATAACTTTCAGACTTTCATGAAGTAATATGACATTTTCCTGTAAAACCAGAACAAGATGATAGGTCCCGGCGACTGTTTCTTTTGTCTGGGATTCAGTTCTGATAAGCGTTTTCTCAGACATCTCCTTAAAAACTCTGGTAGCCTGTAGTCCAACAATATACTCACCACTGAATATGAGCTGAGAAAGTGTAAAATCGAAAGTTGTATTGTTTTTTACACCGAGCGAAACTGCAGGGGAAGGCTTATATGCTCCAAGCAGGTCGTCTTTAGTTACGTTTCCTGCCGGAAGAGAGTTAAGATCGAGGTAAGGTCCAAAGCTAAGCTGTGGTACAACAAACTGGTGCTGATAGTTTGCTGCAAGACCAAGCTGGGGCAAACCCATTGCAATTGTTTCCCACACTTTTTTATCTGCAATGTCTACATCGATCTTAGCTGATCGTACCGTACGGTTGTTTTCAAGTGCAAAAGCCTGAGCCTGTGCAATTGTAAGTTTTAATGGTTCTTTTGTTGCCTGGCTGCTTACTGACAGGGTAATTCCTGAAATCAGAAACATCAGCAGGCTTTTTCGTAACAGATTCATACTATAAATTATTTATTTTTAAGTGTTTCTATTTCTTTTAATTTTTTTTCGAGAACAGCAATACCCGTTTCTGTTGCAATTCCGCGAACATGATAAGTAAGTAATTCCATGAAAAGCTTTATGGAAGTAAATTCTTCAACAGTAAACATCTCACTAACGTGAATGTTCTCCGTTCTGGAAATATAAAGTTTTGATATTACCTCCTCATCAAGATCTGTGCGGTACAATCCCTCCTCCTTGCCTTTTTTCAGGTTCAGCACAATATAATTGTACATCCGTTCGCGTCGCACTTTAACAATTCTCTGAAAATGCTGGGGATAATATTTTTTCAGGTCGTGTTCGGTTGCCGGATTCTGGTCTTTCATCATTTTGTTCATAAACAATGAGATCTCAAACAGTTCCTCAATTGCATTAAATCCAGAACCAAAACAGCGGCAAATTTCCTCCTGCCTGATCTCAATTTCATTATCAATAAATTTCCCTACAAGCTCATCCTTATCCGCCACATATTGATAAAGGGTCTTCTTTGATATGCCAAGTTCACTGGCAACATCATCCATGGTTATGCTCTTTATACCATATTTCATGTATAATTCGCGAACCTTTGAAAGTATATTTTTAAAATCCTCAATCATGCTGTAAAGATATCAAATAAAACACAGGAAACTATTTTTAGTTTAATAGTTTCCAAAGTTTATTTAATTTTAATATTTTTTTAACAGCAGGCAGGATGAGGAAAGCCGCCATGGAAGTAAGCTGTTTAAACAAAAAAACAGCATATAATGCTAATAAAATAAATCATTTACGCAGAAATGTCCATTTAATATTTTATATATTTATAGAATAAATGTGGAGACCAGAGACCACTTTTAAACGGGGCGGATCCGAAAAGCCTTACGAGTAGGAGATTTTTATACCTGATTCTATGGGAACTGCAGTAGTTATTTACGTGGCGATTATTGCTCTGATGATCGTTTCGATGTGGAAGATTTTTACAAAAGCCGGAAAACCCGGTTGGGCTTGCCTGATTCCGATTTACAACATTCTTGTGTTGCTCGATATAATCGGAAAACCATGGTGGTGGCTGCTTTTGATGCTCATTCCTCTTGTAAACCTGGTCTTTGCAATCTGGGCCATGAACCTTTTGTCAAAGAGTTTCGGTCACAGTGAAGGATTTACAATCGGACTGCTCCTTCTTCCTGACTTCGACACCTTCAAATCGTAAGTTTTGTAACTAATTCAACCACAATAAATTGTAAATTTTGCGTCACCCATTTGGGTGACGCAATCAAAAGTAGTAGTATTTTTGTGTATGTTCATACGCAAAAAGAAAAATCGGTCAGGAACAACCAGCGTTGTGGTTGTAGATAAAAGCAGAGGTGATTATAGAGAACTGGTAACTATTGGCGTAAGCAATGACAATTCGGAGATAGAATCATTATGTCGGCAAGCTAAAAAATGGATAGATATCCATTGTGGTAATTCTGATGTTTTTGAGCAAGCGGCAAAGGAACTCGAGGAGAAGCAAGTTACAGAGTATTTACTGTCCAACGTAGAAAAGATCCTAATAAACGGGACTCAGCTGATATTGAACCAGGTATTCAAAACCACTGGGTTTGATTCAATAAATGACGATATACTAAAGCATTTGGTAGTAGCCCGTTTAAGTCAGCCCATGAGTAAATCGGGGACGGTAGATTATTTAAAATCTTATTTCGATGAAGATGTCCAACTTCATAATATTTATCGCTATTTGGATAAACTGCATAGCACTCAGCAGGATAAAATACAGCAAATCAGCGTAGAACATACAAGAAAGATTTTGGGCGGCAAAATTGGTTTAATGTTTTATGATGTAACCACACTTTATTTTGAATCAGATTATGGTGATGAATTTCGAGAAGCAGGATTTTCTAAAGATGGCAAACACAGCCAGCCACAAGTCGTATTAGGATTATTGGTCAGCAAAGAAGGTTATCCTCTTTCATACTCGCTTTTCAATGGTTCTCAATATGAAGGCAGGACGATGATTCCTATAATAGAGGATTTTGTCCAACGATTTAAATTAGATGATTTTATAGTTGTAGCCGATTCGGGTTTAATGAACAAATCAAACATAGCGCTATTAGAATCAGGAGGTTATAAATATATTATCGGCGCAAGAATAAAAAGTGAAACCAAAGTGATAAGACGATGGATATTATCATTGCAAAAGCAGGATGGGGCGTTTAATGAAACAACAAAAGAAGGGATTAGATTAATTATTGGGTATTCGACAAAAAGAGCTAAGAAGGATAAGTACAACAGAGAAAAAGGTGTGAGACGTCTGCAGAAAGCATATCAGAGCGGAAACATCACAAAAGAAAATATAAATAAGCGAGGTTACAATAAGTTCTTAGAAATATCTGACAATGTGAAAGTTAAAATCAATCAGGAAAAAATCAGAGAAGATGAAAAATGGGATGGGCTCAAAGGTTACATTACCAACACATCACTTCCTGCAAAAGAAATTTACGAACAGTACAACGGATTGTGGATAATAGAGCGAGCTTATCGTATAACCAAAGGAACACTTGAAATGCGGCCAATGTTCCACTTTACGCAACGCAGAATTGAGGCCCATGTTTGTATCTGCTTTGTGGCATACAAAGTATATAAAGAACTTGAAAGGGTATTGAAAATAATTGGCATCGATTTAAGTGTTGACAAAGTATTGAACATTGCCAAAACCATAACAACAATAAAAGTCAAATTACCAACAAGTGGAACCATATTAACCAAAACAATGCTTCTAACACCGAAACACAAATCTATCGCTATGCTTTTTGATGAGAAATTATGGGAGAGCTTTTAGGGTGACGCATTGTCGAAGTCAGGAGTTTCGGTCACAGTGAAGGATTTACAATCGGACTGCTCCTTCTTGGCTTTGTTTTTATACCTATCCTTGGATTGGGTGAATCAAAATATATAGGTCCGGCCGGAATGCCAGCCGCCGCTCCTGCAGCATAATACATTATTATGATAATAAGTAGAGCCGCATTGCATTAAATAAGTAGAGCCGCAATGCAATGCGGCTCTACTTTTATTTTAACAATTGTGAACTAATCTAAACGATTCCTGCTTTTTTCAGAAGAAGGGCTACATCATATTCAGGTTTGCGGGCTTTTCTGGCAAGCATTGCGTTTGCTTCCTTATCTCCTTTGAACATCTCTTTTTTCGCATCCCATTTGAGTTCACGTCCAAGCTTCATTCCTATCCATGCAACGGCGCAAGCTTCAAGACTGCGTGCTGAATGATCAACCGGTGCTATAGGATCCTTGCGGCTGATTATGCTCTCAAGCCAGTTACGGTAATGATCTGCACTAGACATCCATGTTTTACCTTCGGGGCCTACTCTTGGATAGAGGATCTTTTCATTACTTGCCCATAGCGAACCTTTTTTATCATCAGTTTTCATTTCAGGGTCGCTGGCAGTTACTCTTTCTGCACCGCGGGCACAGAAAACAGTTCCTTCAGATCCTTCGAAGAGAATTCCGTTTGTAAATTTATCATCGAGAATAAGTTTAATATTACCCGGATACATCATCTCAGCATGATATTTTGTATGAACAGTCCATACATCATCTTTCATGAATTCAGCCTTTGCATTAACCGAAAGAGGTCCGCTCAATTCCATTCCCAGAGCCCACTGCGCAATATCCATATGGTGGGCACCCCAGTTGGTTATCATACCCAGACCAAAGTCCTCGGTTGTGATCCAGCCCGGACGTCCATCGATGCTATTCTGAGGGTGGCATCTGAATTCATTGTAAGACTGTTGTGGTGCAGCACCAAGCCAGCGCTCATAATCGAAAGTTGCCGGAGCTGTCTGTGGTGCAAATTTCTCTCCTTTAACTTTGTCAATACCTATACCTATTGATACAGTGTGTACCTTACCGATACGTCCGTTGCGAACGGCCTCGCTGGCAATTCTGAAGGTATTCCATGGTTTCTCCGAACGCTGCTGACTTCCTGTCTGAAGTATCCTTTTCTTTGCCCTTACAGCTGTACGAAGAGCTATTGCCTCAGATATTGAATATGTTAGCGGCTTCTGTACATAGACATCCTTACCGGCAAGAACAGCTGAAATTGCAACATAGGCATGCTGATGGTCGGGAACACTTACTATAACGGCATCGATATCGGGACGGGCAAGCAATTCATGAAAATCACTGTATACCTTTATGTCAACATTTGTCTCTCCCTTCGTTTTATAGAAGTCTTCGATTTTCTTTTTGGCAATACCTGTCCTTAAAGAGTCGATGTCGCAAACTGCAACCATACGGCAAAGGTCAGTATGACGCATTGTACCAGCATAATCTACACTTCCCTGACGGCCGCAGCCGATCTGGGCAAACTGGATCTTTTTGTTCTGAGAACCCATTGCAAATGATGAGTTCCTGACAATCTCCGGAAGAACAATAAGTCCTGCACCGGTTAAGAGTGATTTCTTTATAAAATCACGACGTGTTTTGTTTTCCATATTAATTGAAATAAAGGTTGACGGTTACAAATAATGAAGCTAAAATACTATTTTCAAATAATAATGCAAGTTTAATTACAAGATACCTGCTAATGAGCACTTACCCTTTCGATGACTTCGAGACACATACGGCCGTTGTGATAGGGACATGTCCAGAAACCACCCTTGTCGCCTCTGCCCGGCAATCCTTCGGAATTTACAGACGGATACCAGCCCCCGTTTTTATTATCTACAAAATACTTTTTGGTGTAATTCCAGTTATTTATCGAATAATCGAGGTATTTAATGTTGCCGGTAAGTTCATAAGCATTAAGATATCCGACTACTGTTTCAACCTGTGGCCACCAACTGCGGCTTGTTCTCAGTTCACCGGTGGCATAGTTCTTTTCATCGATCATACTGCCATCGGCCATTATGCCTTCAGCAGCAGCATCTGCGATTTTCACGCAGGTCTCTTTTGCCCGCGATAGCAAAGCCTTGTCTTTAAGAAGTCCGGCTGCCTCGTAAATGAGCCATGATGCCTCAATATCGTGGCCATAAGAATCAATTGTAGAAGTAGGGGTCCATTTTTTGTCCATAAAGACTATAAGGTGAAATGTCTTCTGGTCAACGATCTTTCCGAGAAATATTTCAACCATATCTTTCAGTCGTGCTTCCAGCCTTTTATCGGGCCATACGCGATAGAGATTTGCATAAGCCTCCATCAGATGAAGTGAGGTATTCATTGTCTTCTCATCAGCTTCCGTTTTCTCACCTATGAGTCTGTCGCGAGAACGCTGCCAGTTGCGGGTGAAGACCTCAAAATAGCCGTTAAATTCTTTATCAAGGGCGTATTTCTCAAAACATTCAAAAATATCTTTCGCTGTCTGAAGTGCAACCTTATCACCTGTTGCGCGACTAAACTCTGCCATTGCATAAATGAAAAACGACTGGGTGTATGTCTGTTTACGTGTATCTGAAGGCTCACCGGTAGCTTTTACACTCCTGTAAGCTCCTCCGAACTCTTTGTCGATAAAATGCACCAGAATATAATCTTTGGCCCTTGTTGCGAGTCTGAGATAAGAAGTGTCGCGGGTAACTCTGTATGCTGCTGAGTAAGTCCATAAAATTCTGGCATTCAGAATACCTCCCTTAACGTCGTTTGGAAAAACAACATCCTGACCATTGATCCGACCATAGAATCCTCCATTAACATTATCAACCATTTTTGAAGACCAGTATGGCAATAGGTTTCCGCTAAGGTTGGCTGACACTTCTGTTTTCAACTGATTCAGGCGTACTTTCGGATCAGATTGTTGTCCGGGAATAGTGCTTCCGGCCATATATAACGGACAGAGAAGCAGTGTTAATAAAATAACAGTGTTTTTTTTCATTTCTGGAATTTATAAATAATCAGCATAAAAAATTAAAGCGGAATATACCAATAGCTGTATTTATGCAAAATAGAAACAAATAGACGAAATAAAAACGTAAAAAATGTTAATTCTGCAGCCTCCCTGATCTGCTGTCCGTTCCGGTATCAGGAATCATGCATGTTTCACTCCTGCCAAAAATGCGCTGTCTGTTCCTAGCAATTATGTTGTAAATAGAATCTCTGATGAAACGTGGAATGACAACGAATGCATAAAACAACTTCCATCCGCCTCCCATAACTCTAAACAACTTAAGAATTGCCATGGATTTCAGGAAGCATTTACCATCTGAAAAGAATACAACAGAATCGGTATTTGCAGGATCAAGTCCTGCTTTTTCGAGCAGATATTTGCCCTTTTCGGAGGAGAGTGCAAGGAACAATATTATTTTATCAGTGTCTCTTTTCATAACAAAGCGCACCAGGCCATTGCAAAGATTGCAATAGCCGTCAAACAGCAGTATATGAGATCCTGAAAGCATTATGTAAAGACTTTACATACTTAAAAGATGATCCTATCTCCTGACATTACGCCTGTCGGGGAAAAGGTTCCTGGAGCGAGTACGTGATGGTACTTTTGCAGCAGGGTGAGTAGGAAGTGTTGAAAGTGGAATATCAATCATCGGATATGGATGATCTTCAACTACCTGTATTTTCCTTGAGATGAGTTTTTCAATATCTCTAAGATAAGCCTTTTCTTCAGCATCACAGAATGAAATTGCAATACCGCTTGCCCCTGCCCTGCCGGTTCGGCCGATCCTATGGACATAAGTTTCTGAAATATTTGGGATCTCAAAGTTGATAACATAACCCAGATCATCAACATCGATCCCGCGTGCGGCGATGTCGGTTGCAACAAGGACACGCGTTGTCTGGGCCTTGAAATTAGTTAGCGCCTTCTGACGTGCATTCTGTGCCTTGTTTCCATGAATGGCTTCAGCACTTATATTCTTCTTCTTAAGGACCTTTACAACCTTATCTGCACCGAATTTGGTGCGTGTGAAAACAAGTGCAGTTTTAATCTTCTCATCCTTCAGCAAATCGATTAGCAGATAGTTCTTGTTTCCCTTGTCGATAAAGTACACGAACTGGTCAACAATATCAACTGTTGTAGCGGATGGAGTAACCTCAATTTTTACCGGTTTATGCACGATTGAACCTGCAAGTCTGACGATCTCTGGAGGCATTGTTGCTGAGAAAAAGAGTGACTGACGTTTCTGGGGAAGCGCAGAAATTATCCTTCTCACATCATGTATGAAACCCATATCGAGCATCCTGTCGGCCTCGTCGAGAACGAATATTTCAATATCCTTCAGAGAAACAAATCCCTGGTTCATGAGGTCGAGAAGTCTTCCCGGAGTAGCGATGAGTATATCAACACCCTGTCGCAATGAATTTACCTGAGGGTTCTGATTAACACCACCGAATACGACGGTACATGTTAAACCGGTATAACGGCCATATGCCTTGAAACTCTCTTCGATTTGTATTGCAAGTTCCCTTGTGGGAGTTACTATGAGACTTCTTATTTTTCTCTTTCTTTCGAATGATTTGTTATTGCTTAAAATCTGAAGTATCGGCACTGCGAATGCTGCCGTTTTGCCTGTTCCTGTTTGTGCACATCCTATAAGATCGGTTCCGCTAAGAACGATCGGTATTGCCTGTACCTGTATCGGGGTTGGTATTGTGTATCCCTCCTCTTTCAATGATTTAAGGATGGGTTCAATAATGTTTAATGATTCAAAATGCATTTAAAATAAATTAAGTTTTAAAAAGATGTTATTGTTGTTTAAATAGTTTTTTATTGGCGGCAAAGGTAGTCTTAATTAACGAGGAAGCAAGAACCTAACGCAACATACTGTAATTCAAGACACAAGACACAAGACACAAGGATTAGTATCTTACCATCATCCTCACTCCTTCTCTGTAAGTTGTGGTTTTGAAAGAAAACCTATGGTCAAACTTTGAGGAGTCGAAGAAATAGTCGCGGTCGTATTGGTAGAACATTTCCGGAAATTCCTTCATGACAGGGATAAAAATGCCCAAAATCTTTATCAACCAGGCAGGCATGGGAGATACCCGGTTCTTTACGTTCATCTCTTCTGCAAAGATTGCAATGAGTTCGCGGCCGGTAATTGGGTTTTTATCAGTAGGGAGATGCCACACCTGATTATAGGCATCGTCGGTATTACCAAGCAGAGCTGTTGCTTTGGCAGCATCGGGTGTATAAGTAAATGAGTGTTTCTTATCGACTGATGAAAACCAGTTAGCTGCCTTTCCTTTCTTGAAATTGTTAAAAACAACTGATGTCACGAAACTGTTTTCATTTCCGGGACCATAGAAGTCAGCTGCACGGGCAATGAGAGCCATTAGTTTTCCGGCCTTTACTTCATTAATCAGCATCTCAGCAATCTGCTTTCGCACAGCACCTTTCCTGCTTGGCGGATTAACAGGTGAGTCTTCAGTCATATGAGGTATGGCATCTTTATCATACATATATACATTGTCGAAGAATACCAGTCGTGCATTATGTCTGATACAAGCCTGAATGGTTGACTTCATAAGCCCGGGCCATGATTTCTCCCATACATCAACATTGTACTGAAGTCCTACCACAAGATAAACAATATCGGAACCCTCAACAGCCTTATCAACCATTCCCGGTTTTGTAAGGTCAGCAGCAAAGAGTTCATCGGTGTCATTAACTTTCCTGGGATTACGACTGACAAGACGTATTTTGTCAGTATAGTTCCTCAATTCCTTTGCGAGTAACGAACCTATTGTTCCGTTTGCTCCTAGTATTGTTTGCATGTTAATAATCTTAAATATTTTTTATATGCTTTTTTTCCTGAATCTTTCTGGTAGCTTTTACAACCAGATCTCTTGGGAAAAACCTTGTCATTGTAACAAGAAACTTGTTTTTAAATCCATGAATTGCAACTGTTTTTCCCTTCATCATCGAAACATAACCATATTCAGCGACTTCCTGCGGTGATGATTTTTTCCTTGCTATAAGCAGTTTGGGATCGCCCATGACAACTTCATGAAATCCGGTTTCAGTTGAACCCGGACAAAGTGCCGTAACAGTTATACCCTTGTTTTTCAATTCATTGCTTAAAGCCTCTGAAAAACTAAGAACAAAAGCTTTTGTTGCAAAATAGACCGACATTGTTGGTCCGGGCTGAAAAGATGCCGTTGATGCGACATTCAGAATCTTACCACCCCCCTGCCCGATCATGTACGGCAGAAAGAGTCTTGTCAGATGAGCAACGGCGGTAATATTCAGACCTATCATTTTTTCCTGCTTGTCCCAGTTACAATCCGCAAAAAGACCAAAATCACCGAATCCGGCATTATTTACAAGGTAATCAACTTCAATTTTCTGCTCCTGCAATTCATCATAAACCTCATTCACGGAATCGGGCAAAACCAGGTCTTTTTCAATAGCATAAACCTTAATTTTATACTTCTCTTCAAGTTCCTTTTTCAAATCATCAAGCTTCCCTTTATCCAATGAAACCAATACCAGATCATTTCCGTTTTTTGCAAATATTTTTGCAAATTCATATCCTATCCCGCTTGATGATCCCGTTATCAGTGCTGTTTTATTCATTTTAAAATCGTTGATTGCTTTTGTATACAATTCTTATATTAATAACAAGTTATGAAAGCTTAAGTTCATTATCAGAAAGGGGCCAAAGATATAAAATAAAAACCACCCAATCCCTGATGAAACGGGGACTGGGTGGTAAGGTAACTTTATCAGCTTGTTCTACCTGCGTGAAGATTTTGTTGTTTCTGTTTTTTCACTCTTCTTAGCAGGATTCGTCGTTGTAGTTGTGGAACTACGGCGTGTAGTAGTGCTTGCAGGAGCCTTAACCGCCTTCGTTGATTTTGCTGATGAACGTGACTCTGTTCGCTGAGTTGCAGCCGGAGTTGTTGAAGACTTACTTACCGGAGCAGTTGTAGTAGAACGTCTGTTTGTATTACTCTGAGGAGTTGACTTTTGAGTTGACGTCCTCACTGTTTGAGTCTCTGTTGATCGTCTGGATGTACCTGCATTCTGTGCAGGAACACCTTTTGAGCTCTCATCTGTAGTTCTCCTGCTGTTTCTATTGGTATTGCTGTTTCTATTTGCAGGAGTGGCTTCTGTAGACCGTCTGCTTTGTGAAGGATACATTTTTGCAAAGTCAGCCTCTCCGTCTCTTCTCTGTTCCGGACGTGAATAAGTTGCTTTATATGTTCCTTTCTGAATTCCTGAATAAACATATACCGAGCGCTGTCTGTGACCAACATAATAGTAGTCGTTCCATCCTGAATAGCGGTATTGGTTCCACCTGCGATAGTGACTGTAATAATTGTCGTACCAGTTATATTGAAATCCGTAGTAGTAATCCCAGTAGTAAGGTGTCCATGGCTGCCAGTATGAAGGATAATAATCATAATACCATGAAGATCTCCATCCCATGTAACCGGGAAGATAAATATACCTTACAAGCGGCCAGGTAGCTGTTTCATAGGCCGTTGTATGCACAACTGTTACCCTTCTGGCACCAGCATTGTCGTTACCTTTAAAACCGGGATTAGGAGTCTGAGCCATCTGGTCATCATAGATAGGTTCGATAATATAATCCTTTCCATAAAGGTCTTCATCACCAATAAGCTGAATGAATACTTTGCCATCATTGTCACGCTGTACAGTAAATACGGCAACATCCTGATTTTCGTTCTTGCTTACAGGAACCTGAAGCACGATTGTGTGAACGTTATTATCAACATTATCAATGACCCTTATATAATCAATGTAATTATTTCCGTCAAGGTCAAGGTTGTTGATTTTTGATTTTTCATCATTAAGTGCTTTTTCGAAGCCTTCAAGTGTCTCCGATTCCCGGAACAACTTCATGACTCCATAAAGGTTAAGATTATCTCCCGGCAGTCCGAGCCTCTCCTCCTGCTGATTCTGGGCTTTCACTACTGTACTTCCGGCAATGAATGCCAGCAGTATCGATGTAATAATTAACTTTTTCATTTCATTTAAGATTAAAGAACAAAAGTAGTATAACAAAAGCCATACCAAGTTTTTTTTAAAAGAAAAAGCGTATTTATGAAAAAGCAGTATATTTAATAAAAAATAGAAACGCTAATTCTGAAATAACCCAAAACACATATTTATGAAAAATAACACATTTTCAAGACGTCGTTTCATAGCCACTGCCAGCGCAGGTGCAGCTGCTGCTATGATTCCTTTTAACCATACCTTCGCAATAGGATCAGGAAGCAAGAAGCCTAATTCTAAGGTAGGGGGAGTTCAGCTCGGACTAACAACCTATTGCTACAGGAGCATCCCTCACTCACTTGAGCAGACACTTGACTACGTACTTCAGTCAGGCGTTAACTCGCTTGAAATGAGAAGCGTGCTTGAAGAAGGCCTTGGTATACCCCAAGCAAAACCACGTCAGCAGGTAGCCGGACAAACTCCGGAACAGGAAAAAGAAGCGAGGGCTAAAGCAGCACAGGAACTCAGAGAGGCACAGAAAAACTGGAGACTCTCATTGCCAATTCAGAAATATACTGATGTGAGAAAAATGTATAATAATGCAGGTGTGGATATTCATATCGCCAAATTTGTACCATCATCATGGTCTGATGAGGAAATTGATTACGCTTATAAAGCAGCGATAGCACTTGGTGCCTACGGAATAACTGATGAGTTTACCGATGAAGCATCAAAACGTCTTGGAAAATTTGCAGAAAAGTATAACAGTCTCGCAATATATCATACACACGGCCAATTTGGCATGCCGGGGTTCGATATTGACAAATATCTTGGATATTCACCTGCCAACCGTCTCAACCTCGATGCCGGACACTACTACGGATCAACAGGATTGCACCCCAATGAAGTGATTATTAAATATCACGACAAAATTCCAAGCATCCACATGAAGGACAAAACAGGTCCGAAACATGCTCAGCCAAATACCAATAAGCCATTCGGCGAAGGAGAAACACCAATTGCTGACATACTCCTTCTGCTGAAAAAAGAAAAATGGCCTATCAATGTTGATCTTGAACTTGAGTATGCTATCCCACATGGCTCTGATCCGATAAAAGAGGTAACAAAGTGTATTGAGTATATGAGGAATATACTGGAATAGTATTACGGATTTACAAACATTTCATTAGAGAATCCCTGCCGCTTTTGCTTATGCTGAAAACGATTGGTTATATTGTACTTATTACAAGTGTGTTTATCTGGTGCCTGATAGCGCTGGTACCTTTTATGGAATTCGCAGCAGGTAAGAAAGCGGGAATCATTACAGGACTTGTAATAGCCGGAGAAGTGACATTCTATATTGGAATAGCACTTCTCGGGAAAACTATTTATGCCAGAATAAAGGATAAACTCATGTTCTGGAAAAAGGCAACTCCCGTCATCAATGAAAACAACATTGAACAAAATAATCAGGGTGACATTCAGAAGACCTGATGGAAAGATTGTAATGATTGTTGCCAATAACACCTTTTCGGCAAATGCCTTTACAGTTAAGTTCAGAGGTGAGACAGCATCATTCAGACTTGTGCCCGGTGCTGTTGGAACTTACATATGGAGCGGGAATAAATTTTAGAGGCTCATAAGCCAGCTTACGACTTTTGTTTTGAATTTAGAATATGGAGGATAACGTAGCCAAATATCAATAAGATTTGATTTCCGGAGTACCGACCTCATATTTGAAAAGGTTTCGAACGATTTCCTGCCATGGTAGCGTCCAATTCCGCTGGGGCCTATGCCTCCGAAAGGAAGTGTTGAAGATGCTATCTGCATAACAGTTTCATTAACAGCGGCAGTACCCGACTGAGTTTTCTTAATAAACTCTTCTATATTTCTGTTATTACCCGAAAAGATATAAGCTGCAAGTGGTTTAGGGTGCTGTTCAATTATCGGGAAGATCTCATCAAAATTTGTAAATGATATTACGGGAAGTACCGGTCCGAAAATCTCCTCAGCCATCACCGCATCTCCGGGCTTAACATCTCTTATTATTGTAGGGGCAACGTATTTCGATTCAGCGTCAGTAATTCCCCCTGTAACTATTTTGCCTCCTTTTATCATGCTTGCAAGCCTCTCTGCACTACGGGAACTTATAACCCTGGCATAGTGATCGCTTTGCCGGGGATCATCGCCATAAAATGACTTAAGTTCTTTCTGAATAAGTTCAAGGAAACGATCTTCAACTTTTTTATCGATTAGAAGGTAATCAGGACTTACACAAATCTGTCCGGCATTTATAAATTTACCCCAGGCTATTCTCCGTGCAGCAAATTCAAGGTGGGCATCGGCAGTCACAACACAGGGACTCTTTCCGCCCAGTTCGAGTGATACAGGAATAAGATGTTCGGCCGCTTTTTTCATTACAGCTTTCCCAACTGCAGGGCTTCCCGTAAAAAATATATAGTCGAATCTCTGATCGAGAAGGAAATCACTCACCGAATGGTCACCATCAACCATTTTTATAAGTTCAGGTGGAAAATTTTCGAGAATTTTCCTCATAATCTCACAGGTTCTCGGAACCTGCTGTGATGCCTTGAGTATGACACAATTTCCTGCAGCAATTGCACCTGCAAGAGGCATGAATGCAAGCTGAAAAGGAAAATTCCAGGGCGAAAGAATCAGCACCTGACCGTATGGCTGAGGCTGAATATAGCTTTTCGCGATAAAGTGAACAACAGGTGTACTCACTCTTCTTCTTCCTGCCCAATTCTTAAGATGCCTGATCAGATAATTAATCTCCTTAATTACAAATCTCGATTCGGTAGCCATAGCCTCAAACTCAGGCTTTCGGAAATCGGCATAGAGTGCTGCCATAATCTCTGGTTCATAGAGAATAATCAGCGAGCGGAGTTTCTTCAGAATCTCAATCCTGTATGAGACGTCAAAAGTCTTATGAGTGGCAAAGAACTTCTTCTGCGTCTCAATTATAAGCCTGATCTCTTCTTTTTCCATTCTTCTTCAAGGTTACTCAGCTGTTTTGACAATTCAGTTTCAATAAATCCCTCTTTTTCAGGTATAAGGCTCATAGCATATTCTGCCACTGATGCGATTGTAAGACTCGGATTGACACCTATATTTCCCTGAATGACTGAACCATCGCATATATAAAAGCGGGGATAATTATGGACTCTCAGCATACTGTCAACAACTCCGTTTGCGGCTGATTCCGACATCGGACACCCTCCAAGAATATGGGCTGTTGTAGGCCTGTTGAAGAATACCTCAAGGAGAATATTCTGCGGTATGCCTGCCACTTTGCGTGCATAACGTTCCATTACCTCCTGTCCTATCGGAATAAAGGCGGGCACTCTCTTGTTTCCGCGGTTATCGATCTTCATTCTTCCTCCAAATATACCTCTTTTCCAGACCATCTTCATTGCATTGTCAGTTGTCTGCATAACAAGAAATATGACCATATTTGTTGACCAATTAAAATTGAAGACAGTCTTCAGAAACAGCCATGGATGTGAGACTGATTTGATGAACAGTTTCCAGCTTCTTACTGCGGCGTTTGATGCGCCTCCCACCGACAATCCAAAGAACCACTTCATCGCATTTGATTTGTCGGGGTATTTAACAATTTCAACATGAGTGAAAGGATCGGGACTGAATACTGAAGTAATAGCTAGACCATTATTGAGTTTTTCAGAGGCAGATGAAACGGCACAGAGAGTTTCGGCATTGGTTCGCAGCTCATGACCAAGAGTATCTGAGAGGCCGGTAAGTGTTTTGTATTTGTATTTTTGCCTGAGCAGGAGTTCAAGAGTACCAAGTGCGCCTGCAGCTGCTATTATTCCTCTTGATCTGAATACCTTTTTCTTCTTTCTGAAAAACGACGTAACTGAATATGTTTCAACCTGATATTCGTCATCATTAAATGTAATGCGTTCTGCCTTTGTTTCAGGAAGGATCACTGCTTCCAGTTTTTCAGCAAACCAGAGATAGTTTCTGTCGAGAGTGTTTTTTGCATTCTCCCTGCATCCTACCATGCAGCCACCACATTCGATACATCCTTTTCTCATTGGTCCGAGGCCATTGAAATACGGATCAGACTCCTGTTCAATACCATCGATATTTACTCCAACATAAACAGCTTCAAAAGTATCATGTGCATTCATATCCTTTGAAACTTCTTCAAGCATCCTGTCTTCTATGTTAAGTTTCGAGTATTTTTTTCTCCCAAGCATAAACGATGCTTTATCATAGAAAGGCTCCAGAATCTTTTTCCAGTCACCAAATCTTTGCCATGAGAGATTGTTGAAGAATGCGTCGGGAGGAATATATAGTGTATTGGCATAAACAAGACTTCCGCCACCTACGCCTGTACCGCTCAGAATACTTGCAGTTGTATAGAACGAAAGTTTTTGAAAACCGAAGAATCGCAGAAAAGGGACCCAGAGATATTTCGGAAAGTTCAGGTTTGTTTTCGGAAAGTCGGAAGGGTTGAATCTTTTTCCCTGTTCAAGTATAAGAACTTTGTATCCCTTTTCCGAAAGCCGGAGACCTGCCACACTACCACCGAATCCGGAACCAATTATTATGTAATCGTATACCATTTACCGCAGAATAACTTAATAGTCAAACGGTAAATATATGAAGTCTGATCAAACTTTTGAATTAAAGTGATATAATTGCTTATAGTCCGCCATCAGAACCTGCAGCCCCTGAAGAACCTGTTGATATTTTGAATTCATCTTTTGTATTACTGAGTTCTGTGAGAAGCCTTCTATCTTTTATTGTGAGCTCCTGTTCAAGTCTTCTGGCTTATTATCTAATCTTATATGTACTTCGAAGACCTTTGAATCGGAGTTTGAAAACTGTTCCCCTATATTTGCGACTGATGCGACCTTACCTGTGATTGATCGGTCTTTAAATGCGTCAATTGAAATCTGAACACTCAGGCCGGGTTTAATCTTTGTGACGTCGATCTCGCTAACATACATTCTCGAAATCATGGATGAGAGGTCGGGAAGTGTTGCAACAACCTGATCAAACGGATTCATGAATGAACCTGTCTTGATCTTTACTCCCATTCTGTCCTTCTTGTAGGTAACCATGCCATCGGCAGGAGCCTTTATTGTAAAGGCAGTCAGTACCTGCTGAAGATCATCTACTTTTCTCTGCTGACGTGCAAGATTGCTTTTCAGGTTACGTATTTCGGACGACGACTGAGAAAACCGTAAAAGATAAAGCCTTCTTTTATAATCGAGGAAGCGGCCTCACCTGATTTTGAAACAGAAATTTCAAAATCGCCATTCTTTACAACAGCCAGGCTCATCAGTTCGCTGTTGTTAACAGTAGTCATACGCACAAAAAGTGTTAATCCAAGGGAGGTTAACACAACCACAATTACTGTTATTATTACTGTCTTTCTCATTCCTCTTTCAAATTTTTATAACTGTCTTATTTAGAAACAATCTAATTAAAGATTTGTTCAGGGATGGGCGTAGCAAGGCGCTAGACGCAAGATGCAAGACGCAGGACGCAAAGCCGAGAGATCCGAAGCGTCAACTTAGCTGTAGCGAAGGAGGAGGGCAATTAGGTGTAAATAGTTTGTTGAAGGATTGACTCATGAAAATATGCTGATTTGAATTACATTTACATCTGAATTAGAATCTTGCTTCGGCTACGCTCATCATGAATGGCGCGGGGCAAGGGCAAAAGGAAAACTAACCGGGAGAAATATGGAGTGGATTAATGATTTGCTTTTTAAAGAAAGTGTAGCACATACAATACTCATTTACTGTATAGTTATTGCAGTTGGAGTTTTACTCGGGAAGATTAAGATTTTTGGGATCTCTCTCGGTATAACGTTCGTACTATTTGCAGGAATTACAATGGGTCATTTCGGATTCTCGGCAAATCATCTGGTTGTAGATTTCGTAAAAGATTTCGGTCTCATCCTCTTCGTCTTTTCAATAGGTTTGCAGGTTGGGCCGGGCTTCTTTTCATCATTCCGGAAAGGTGGTCTTTCACTCAATTTAATGGCAATGGCGATAGTGCTGCTTGGAGGCTTAATAACTTTAGTCCTGCATTATGTTACAGGAACGTCACTCCCCATGCTTGTGGGAGTTATGTCGGGAGCTGTTACAAATACTCCGGGACTGGGAGCAGCACAGCAGGCAGTTAATCAGCTAAGTTCAGCGACACCTGGCATTCAGGTTCCTGAAATCGGTCTGGGTTATGCTGTAGCCTATCCTTTCGGAGTTCTGGGAATTATAATCACGATGCTCCTCATCAGAAAAGTTTCAGCAATAAACATAAATGATGAACTGACTCTCTTTAATCAGGATCAACACCCTACAGAATCGCTGCCCGAGAAGATAAGTATACAGGTAACAAATCAGGCAGTCTTCAACCTGACAATACCTGAAATATCGAAGGTAATTAACCGCGAATTTGTTGTTTCACGGGTATTAAGGAACGGTGAACTTTTACTTGCGTCGGCAGAGACAGCACTTAACGAAAATGATATAATACTGGTTGTTACGCAGAAAGGTTATATTCCTGAGGTTGTTAAGAAGATTGGTGTTCAGAGTGAAATGGATCTCTCCGCAAAATCCGGAAAACTGATTTCACGGCGGGTGATGGTTACCAACAGGGATGTTTTCGGGAAAGACCTTGGATCACTAAGGTTAAGGACCCGCTACAATATTAATATAACAAGAGTTTACAGATCGGGGATAGAACTTGTTGCTACACCTAATCTAAGGTTGCAGATGGGTGATAAGCTCACTGTTGTTGGTGATGAGAAGTCGATGGAGAAGGTTATAGAACAGCTTGGCAACTCAATAAAAAGACTCAATGAACCGAACATTGTTCCTATCTTCATCGGGATTCTTCTTGGCGTAATACTGGGAAGCATACCTATACTGATACCGGGAATCACCAATCCTATTAAACTGGGACTTGCCGGCGGACCACTCATTGTTGCAATTCTATTAAGTAAATACGGATACAGATTCTCGCTTGTCTCATATACAACACCGAGTGCAAACCTTATGCTGCGCGAGATAGGCATTGTACTTTTCCTGGCGAGTGTCGGACTGGTTGCCGGACAGAAATTTATCCCCACACTCCTTTCCGGCGATGGATTTATATGGATGGGTTATGGAGCCATTATAACTCTTTTTCCTCTGCTGATTGTCGGTTTCATAGCAAGGTATTTTCTGAAAAGAAATTATCTGGAGATCTGCGGACTCCTGTCGGGAAGCATGACCGATCCACCAGCCCTTGCCTATGCCAACACTATTGCGCAGTCAGAAGCCCCGGCAGTAGCCTATGCAACGGTTTATCCGCTTGTGATGTTTCTCAGAATATTTATAGCCCAGCTTCTGATACTTCTTTTTGCAGCATAAAAAAGAAAGATTGAATAAACCAGGGATTCACTATATTTGAAAATACATATCCAAAAAGCAAGCCATGTTAAAAATTCTCAATCTGATTCTGTTCGCCGGTATGATAGTGATGAACTACCTGGCCAATGCTCTGCCTTTGAACAATAAAACAACCGGTGAACTTTCTGACTCATTTCCAAACCTCTTCGTCCCTGCCGGAATCACTTTCTCAATCTGGGGAATAATCTACCTTTTGATTGCTGCTTATTGTGTTGTTCAGTTTACCGGACAAAACCAGCTTTCGATAGCGAGGATTAGCTGGTTTTTTGCCGCAACATGTATACTTAACGGGATCTGGATTGTGTTCTGGCACTACGGCAAACTGCCAATGTCACTTCTGGTTATGGCAGCAATTCTCGCATCGCTTATCTACATAAATGCTATTTTACGTGATTTACCATCTGGATTAATTAAGGCAACTTTCGGAGTCTATCTCGGGTGGATCTGTATTGCAACTATAGCCAATGTTACGGCACTTTTAGTAAACTACAGCTGGAACGGGTTCGGATTATCTGAAGAAAACTGGACAATCATAATGGTAGGAATTGGCACCCTGATTGTGATAATGACAATTTTCACCATTAATAATCCATTTATCGGACTACCGGTAATATGGGCTTTTGCAGGAATAATACTTAAGCGGCAGGATGATTACAAATCTATCGTCATAGCCGCCGGAGCGGGGATAGTAATTGTAACAATTGTTACAATTTATGGTTTTTTAAGGGCAAAGCGATTAACTGTTTAATTCGGGAACCGGCCTGACTTATTATTCTGGATCTAATCAGTCCGAAGTCCGAAGCCGGGAGTCCTAAGTTTGAATTCCTCGTCCAAAATAGTCTTCTGCCTTTCCATCTCTACGCTCTACGCTCACCTCTCTGTCTCCAACCACTGATTAGTTACAATATTCTTATTCTGATTTTGTTTTATTGAAGAGGCCATATCCCAGAAAGAAAAGACCTACCAGGAAAAAAATACCGCCGAAGACAAACCGTTCGTAATGGGTATGGTTTAATGATGAAAATGTATCTAAACCCATTAAAGAAATAATGACTGAGACAATCATCAGAATGAACCCGATTTTTACATAGCCGGGCGTACTGCTTACGGACATACTTTTTCGTACTTCTTCTACACCCGGATGTACCAATTCCTCAGGAGATGCAGCTTCACAATTCCAGCAAACTGCAAGTTCCATCTCAACCATCTCACCGCATTTAGGACACTTCCATAATTTTGAAGCCTCTTCCTCAAGTTCATCGTCAGTAAGTTCCGGTCCGCTTTCCTCAATTTCGTTAATGAATCTCTCAAACTCCTGATTTTCTATTTCCCTGTCCGACAGAGTAGCACCAATCGCCGCAGAATAGAATCGCTCAAAATCATCAGCCGATATCAGTTCCCTCTCCTTCGCCGTAAGCAGAACTGCATGGTAGACATCAATTACTATTCCCCCGGTATCTTCAATTATTCCATAAATTGTCTCATCATCATAATGAGCAACATATTTTACAAATGCATTTGCTGACTCCCATTTTCTGACCTTGATTCCCTTAAGGTGTATAGCAAAATTTGAATTAATCTGCCTAAGAAGTTCTTCTTTCAGGTCATAGGAAAGATATCCTTTTTGCACAGCCACATATAATGCTGCTTCAACAGTTTCAGGCTTATAATTGATATATCTTGTAATAATTGCATCGAGCTCCTCCCGGGTACTATCCCCTAACTTTTTAATGAACTCCCTTACGGCACTGTTGTATAATACTGTTTCTTCAGACGATGGTCCTGTATCGGATGAATAATCACTATTCATAAATCTGAGGTTTTAAGGAAATCCATGTAACTATAAAATTATCCGGAACCATTAAAGGTAAAGAAAATGTTTTTAACATAATGTGATGGAGTTAAGAGAATAAGATTCTATTTTTTAATTACAGGTTTTATTGTTGTCGTGAAACTGAATTTTACAGGAAGCACCTGGTATTCCGAAAAGACAGAAAGTGCCGTGCACCCTACCCCGCTTGTAGCATAATCGAAATTGAATGTTATGCCATCGAAAGGATGAAGCTGATAAGTATAGAGTGCTTTGGTAAGGTTATCGACCGAATAAGGATGGGCACTGAAATTAAATAGTTTATCTCCCGAAAACTCAAGCCCTGTTCCTGTTTCGTCGGTCATCCTCACCCACCTGTTGTCGCATCTTAGTCCGTAATCCTGAGGTATAAGATATGGTTCATACATATCATTCACCGTTGATTTGTAAATGCCTGTTCTGTATCCCGATTTCCTGTCAGGATAGTTCTCCTGCGGACCCCTTCCGTACCAGTTCACATCAGAAAGGCTTTTATCGAGGATCCAGTTCATTCCTAAGCGTGGCAGCCACGAAGGAAGATCGCCGTTCGGAGTAATTGTATGTTCGATTTTCATCTCCCCGTTTCCTGCAATAGTGTAAACATAATGGCAAAAGAAAGCGCCTCGTTTTGTTCCTGTTGATACAACGTTTCTTATTTCAACAGCAACTCTTTTGGGATTGATTGCAGTTACACTAAAACTTTCATTCTGAGAGGTCATTTTATCAAGTCCGGTTGAATACCATTCTGTTGAAGCCATACGTCCAAAACCATCTGTTTTATGCTGGCTATTTGAGCTACCGAAGGCCCAGTCGTCGGTTTCATTGGCAAGAGGGGCTCTCCACAAACTAAGGCTTTCACCACCCTTAATAACCTGTTTTCCTGAAACCTTTGCAGAGGACAGTGAACCGGTAGCCTTATCAAAAGTATATTCAAAACCTGATCCTGAAACAGTAAGTTTTCCTTTTTCATCAATAAGAGTTAAGGGAGAACCCGATGGAGAAGCGGTCATAAGAACCGTGGCCGACCTTGCAAGTTCCATCTGGTCCCAGGCAATTTCAAAACCGGGCTCAGCCCAGAAACTTTTGCCTTTTTGTCTGAAACTTACTATGAGAGAATATTCCTTACCCGGTGCTATTGAAGGTTTGACGAAGGGAACCTTGAAGATTCCGTTTTTTTGCGGATCGAGATTTATTTCCATTGAACCTGTGGAAATCTCCTTTCCATTCTCTTCAAGGATCCAGCGGATATCCAGTTCCTTAAGATTTGTAAAGAGATAGCGGTTTGTGATTTCCACTTCATTATCCGAACCTGAAACGAGTTTTGCTGAAACCGGTTGTCCCGACTTTTTCATCTGCCACATCTCAGGTTGCGGACGGCGGTCGGGCCAGATAGCACCGTAAGTGCGGGCACCTATTCCGTAACTGAAAAACTCGCCTTTCTCAGTTATAGCCTCAAAGTCGAGCCAGAGTGCAGCCTGACCTTTTATCTCAGGAGCCGGGATTTTTAACTTATCGGCTGACACGATTTTTGAAAATACTCCGACCTCATCAATAATAGCATCACATATATACTCCTTGGTTTCTTGTCCGTGTTTTTCTGCATCACGTCCGATATTGACAGGGAATGGTGTATTTCTGACATTTCCTGACACTGGTACTTGTTTACTGACTTTATCGTCGATCGAAATTGTAACAGCTTTGCCATCATAGAGTGCAACAACATGATGCCAGTTGTTTTCCCAGTTCTCAGGTAATGCAACCTGAACTTTTCTTCTATTTCTTGTTGTAATATAAAACTCAAGCGAATCCTTTCTTATCTGGCGTATTCCAAACTGCCAGCTACCTTTTGTTATTAATGTACCGGAAGAGCTTATCAGCTTGCGGGGGAAAACCTTAAGTGAAAGGGTAAGCTGGTCACCGCTTATCTCAAGTTGCTTACTGCTGTAAACTTCCACCCACTGATCATGACCATTCAGGTCGATTCCTTTATCAGTTACACCTTCAACAAGTTTAGCTCTTCCCATCACGTTTACCTGTGTATTTCCCGGTGAAATATCGTCGATGCTTCTGATCTTTTCAGTGATTCCCGTACTTACATAATCCCAAATAGCGCCACCCATGCTTCTGGGGTACCTGTAAAAGAGTTCCCAGTAATCATCAAGGCCACCACCCCCGTTACCCGTGACAGCAAGATATTCATCAAGAAATGAAGGTCTTGGGTCGATGCTATCAGGTACCAGAAACACCTTTGTAACAAGGTCGAATAGCTGTGGATATCTTGGACCGATAATCTCTTCGCAGGGGTGTGAGAAGGCATTGCCTCCATACATCCAGTAACGGGTTTTATCATACTTCTTGCCCTCATCAATAACCGCACAGATGTTATCGCCCTCACCGCTTTCGTTGCCGGCGCTCCAGAACAGAATTGAAGGATGATTCCTGTCGCGCAGCACCATCTTCCTGCTCCTTTCCCTGTACATATTCTCCCAGGCTTTGTCGCGCGAAACGTATTCAGTGGCATGCGCTTCAACACCTGCCTCATCAACAATATACAGACCATATTCATCTGCAAGTTCCAGATATTTATTTACAGGCGGGTAGTGCGAAGTTCTTACGCAGTTTATATTGAAGCGCTTAAAGATTTCGAAATCTTTCCTTATAACCTCCTCAGTCATTGTGTGTCCAAGAGTCGGGTGCTGCATGTGGCTGTTTATACCATTAAGTTTTACAGGAACACCGTTAAGAAGGAAAGCCTGATTCCTTATTTCTGTTTCCTTAAATCCTATTCTGCCGCTTATCACTTCAATTGTTTTTCCGGTGTTTCCAATGAGTTCCATAGTAAGCGAATAGAGATTGGGATATTCAGCCGACCATTTGTCGGGATTTACAATTTTCTCTGAAAATTTTACTGATTTCCTGCCACCTTGAGTGATAGAGAATTTATCAGATACAAGTGATTTTACTGGCTTTCCCGACTTGTCATAAAGTGTACTTCTGACACTTAATCCTGTTGATTCGGAACTTGCATAATTATCAACATCCACATTTAAGCTGAGCTGAGCATCGATATATTTTTCATCCAGATCTGTTGTAGCATACCAGTCGAAGATATGCGTTTTAGAGGCTGCAAACAGCCAAACATCATCGAAGATTCCGGCCAGACGCCAGTAGTCCTGATCTTCGAGATAATAACCGTCGGAATACTTATAAACATTTACTGCGATTAGGTTTTTACCCGGTTTAATAAATCTTGTAATATTATATTCAGCAGGTTCCTGTCCGCCTTCATTATAACCAACTTCTTTGCCATTAATCCAGACAAATGAAGCCGACTGGGTTTTCTCCATGCGTAGGAATACCTCTTTATCCTTCCATCCTGAAGGCATAGTAAAGGATTTCCTGTATGAGCCTGTTGGATTATACTCCTTTGGAACATAAGGAGGTTTCGGAGGGAAAGGAGTTGCTATATTTCTGAATAAAGGATCACCGAACCCTTTCATCTCCCAGTTTGAGGGAACCCCTATCGTATCCCACTTTTTATCATTGAAATTCTCCAGAAAGAACCCGCCGGGTGTACCCTCAGGTGTATCAGCAAAATGAAACTTCCATGTTCCGTTTAGAGAAAGAAAACTACCGGCTTTTGAACGGTTGTTTTTCAAAGCCTCATCGACTGTTAAATACGGGACTAGCGGCACATGGCCATCAATCTGATTTAATTCAAATACCTGAGTATTTTCAAGATAGCTGTAAACATCCGATAAAAATGACTTTTCCTGTGCACTGGAAATTATCACAACCGAACTTAAAACTATAACGGAAAGGATTCTTTTCATTTTTCACTAATTTGGACGAGGGAAATATACAAAAAATATTATTATAGCAGATGTAATCCGGCTATCAGGCATTTTTTATGATACAATCAGAAAACCACTTGATTGTGGAGAATAGTGAACCTGAAGTGCAGAGGAAGAAGCAGCAATTGGCATAAAATTTGCTTAATTATGATTTAAAGACCCTTAAATTCCTGACCTGTTGCAGATGGACAAGAGCTATTTGATGCAAAACACAGCATATAATGGAATCGATTTTATCTGATTCTCATAACCAAAGTTCTTTTTGGAGATTCTGATTGAATATGGACTATCGTATTTCTTCATGAACATCGTCATGCTAACGGATTTTGTCCGAAAGCCTTTTTTTACTTCCAAAGGAATTACTTGACTGCCTATCTGAAGCACAAAATCTACCTCAGCAGTATTTTCATTTTTCCAATAATACAAGGGAAACCCATTACATGTTAAAGCCTGAGCCACATAACTTTCGCTCATCGCTCCCATAAATCCATTATCTTCTTCAACCGGCGACAATATTGCTTGCTGTGCCATACCTGATTTCATGGTAAGCATGCCTATATCACTCATATATAGTTTGAAATCACTTAAATCCATATAAGCTGCAACAGGCATGTAGCCCTGATTAATTTTTTGACATTTAAGAGTTATCCCAGATGAATTAAGCCACTCTCCTGGGACATGCTTGTATTTCATCCATAATTACCAATGTTTCACCGGCTATAATGCGGGTATTGGTTAATGTTTCGAGAAATTGTACAATACGCAACGGGGTGATATCAGTTTCAAAATAGGAATTTGCCAACTGGTTTGTTTCCAAATCAATATAGACTACCTGCTTAAAAAACCGTGCTCCAAATTCTTTCAGAATATAGGTTTTCCCAACCTGACGTGCACCATTCACAATAAGAGGCATTCGCTTGGAATTATCTTTCCAGGCTATCAATTTGTTTGATATTTTTCGTTGCATGCTGGTTACTAATTGATTATTTATCATACTACTATTGTGTTAAGTTTTCAGAAAAAATCGTGCCGCGAAAGTGGCACTTGCTACTATCGCAAGATTTAGTATTACACTCACTAAATTACAATCAAAAATAATCAACATCTATGAATTAATCAATATATTCTGACTTATTCCCACACTTTAATCATTATTCGATGTTATTTGTACCAAATCAGATTTGCATTTTAGAATAGCTTTTCTTCAATAGAATATGATTTCAAAAAAAATGTAACTTTATTTAAAACCCTCCGACTTGTTCTGATATCAGCGATTCTGTCTGTTCCGGTAACTATCTGTTTTATGACAAAATGGTTAAACAACTTTGCCTACAAGACCCAGATTAACTGGTGGGTGTTCATAGTCTCATTCATTGTTGCTTATACTGTAGTTCTGCTGACTGTTTACGTTCATTCTTATAAAGCATCGCGAATTAATCCCGTTGAAGCCTTGCGGCATGAGTGATTATTTATAAATTCGTTGAACAGCTTTTATAAAACAATTCATCCGTTAAACATTTAAATATGAATAAAATGCGTCTTTTTTCGAAAACCGTTACGCTTCTGGCAGTTATTATTATCAGCCAGGCTTGCGCTAAAGCTCCTGTTGCTGACAAGATAAATATCAGCTTTGAAAAATATCAGATGGCAAACGGACTTCAGGTAATTCTGAGCGCCGACCATTCCGATCCGATGATCTCCTATGCGATAATGTACCATGTTGGCTCTAGCAGGGAAGTACCGGGAAAGACAGGATTTGCTCACCTCTTTGAACACCTTCTTTTTGGCGGTTCGGAGAACGTTCAGCCAGGCAGATTCGACAAAATAATAGAAGGTGTTGGCGGCTCAAATAACGGCTTCACATCGAGGGATGTTACAACATATTTTGAGATGTTTCCAAAGAATGCACTCGAAAAAGTGTTGTGGCTTGAATCAGACCGCATGGGTTTCTTCATTAATTCTGTAACTCCACGCCTGCTTGCTATTCAGCAGAACGTTGTACAGAATGAAAAACGACAGAGCAATGACAATGCACCTTATGGATTTACCGATTATGTTATCAGCAGAAACCTCTACCCTGCCACTCATCCATACAGCTGGGAGGTTATCGGCGAAATGGAGGATCTGAAAAATGCGTCGATTGAAGATGTAAAGAATTACTACCAGCATTTCTACGGACCGAATAATGCAACACTTGTGCTTTCAGGGGACTTCAATAGCGATTCAGTAAAAATGCTGATAAGTAAATATTTCGGTGAAATAAAATCACATGGAGAAGTTGCTGCCCGCTCTGCAATGATCCCATCATAAGCGCGAGGGATATTGAAAGAGTAAAGGCATCAGCAGAGAAAAGTTTCTATGACAATATTTCAAGTGTATTCAGTAAATCGTTGCAGCTCGCTTTCTACAATACCTTCCTCAACGATCCGGGGTATATTGAAAAAGACATCGAGAATATCAAGGCAGTTACACTGGAGGATGTGAAAATGGTATATGAAAAATACATTAAGGGTCAAATGCTCTGCGTTTCGAGACAAACAACTCACTTGTTGGGATGCTTTCAACTATGTCAAAATACAATCTTCCGGCTGACTATATTAAAAAGGATGAGGAGGTCATTAATGGTATGACAATTGAAGAACACAAAGCTATAACCGACAAATACATTACTCCTGATAGAATGTACTATGTAATTGTTGGTGATGCAGCAACACAGTTAAAACAACTTGAAAAAGCAGGATTAGGCAAGCCGATATTGGTTAAATAGTCCCCTAAAATTACATTAAATAAATGTTATACATAAAATATTGCATTAATCTCTTGTAGTTTTAAGAGACTTTCAGCGGGCAGGAATATTCTCAATAGTCACATAATAACCGGGGTCAGCTTCGATCTTTGAGGACTTATCATTAAGAGGAATGCTTGAAAACTTTGTTGTCGGCTTAATATTTACATTACGGCCTGAGATAATTATTTCAAGGGGCATATCGAATCCTTCCACACAATTCGTCCATCTGAAAGTAAATTTGCCGTCTTTAACATAATACTCTAAAACAGGGATCCTTGTATCGCGCAGATATTGACTGAATAGAGTAGCAAGATTAAGCCCTGTTTTTTCAATCATGTACTTTTCTATCTCATCTCCTGTAACAACCTGATGATAAAAATCCCTATTAATTCCTCTGAGCACTGATCTCCATTTCTCATCATCATTTACAATCTGGCGGATAGTATGCAGCATATTTCCACCCTTGTAATACATATCTCCCGACCCCTCATTGTTGACGTTATAATTTCCGGTTATGGGGCGGTCGTTCTTTACATTCATGCGAGTGCCAATAACATATTCACTCCCGGCCTTTTTCCCGAAATAGTATTCAACATACAGATTCTCAGAGTAGTTTGTAAAGCTTTCATGCACCCACATATCGGCAATGTCTTTATATGTAATGCTATTCGCAAACCACTCATGTCCCGATTCGTGGATAATAATAAAATCGAACTTGAGTCCCCAGCCTGTTCCGCTAAGGTCTCTTTCAAGATATCCATTTTTAAATCCGTTGCCATAGGTAACTGAACTCTGATGTTCCATTCCGAGATATGGTACTTCAACAAGCTTATAACTATCTTCATAAAATGGATAAGGACCAAACCAGTGTTCGAAAGCTTTCAGCATCATAGGTACCTGTTTAAACTGCTCTCCGGCCTTTCCCAGATTGTCCCGAAGCACATAATAGTCGCAATCAAGGGGTCCTTTTTCACCGCTAAATACTTCTGAAAAGTGGACATAATCGCCGACATTTATATTTACTCCATAGTTATTTATAGGGTTGGAAACAAACCAGTTGAATGTCCTTGTTCCGTTTTTGCCTTCAACAACGCTTCTCAGCCTTCCGTTTGACACATCCATTAGTTTCTCCGGAACATTGACACTGATCAGCATGCTGTCGGGTTCATCATACATATGGTCCTTACATGGCCACCAAATGCTCGCCCCATCGCCCTGACAGGCAGATGCTATGAAAGGAATTCCATTTTTATCTTTTTTCCATGTAATGCCTCCTGTCCATGGGGGCCTTTTTGAAACTATCGGTCTTCCTCCATATGAAATAACCAGTGAATAAATTTTTCCCGGAATCTGGAATTCCGCCATCTCTATCCAATAGACATTTCCCTCTCTTTTAAAACTAAGAGCAAGGCCATTCTGAACCGCAGCTGTCAGATTCATTGGTGGCTGAAGGTCGATCTGCATTTTACTGTGAGGTTTCAGCACTTTATAATATACTGTGTTGGAACCAGAAATTGTACTGTCTGACGGGTTGACAGTAATATCAAGATGATAGTATTTAAGGTCCCACCATTCCCGCTCAGGTGTAATGGAACCTCTGAGAGTATCCTGATGTGTAAATTGCATTTCCTGAGCAGAAATATTATTTGATATCAGCTGCAGAACCGAAGCAAAAAGAATGAAAGAAAAGTATCTGATAATCATAGTAATTACAATTCTGAAATTATGAAATCTTTTGTACCTGCCTGAAGAGTAACAATAAATGTACCATCCGCGTTTTTCAGCACCTTCATTGATTTTGAATCAGATATCTTCTTCCCATCCTGACTTATCTCAGATGCCTTAAGAGTCAAGGTGGCACCACTGTTTGCAGGAATTTCAACATGATATTCAACCTTTCCTTCAGTTCGTTTCCATGATGATACAATTTTTCCGTAAGGCCCCTGATGCTCCGCAGTAAAACTATCAAGACCCTTTACAAAATGAGGCTTCAGTAATACATTTTTAAAACCGGGATTCTTTTCATCGGGAAATATCCCGCCTGGTGATTTAAACATCCAGGCTCCAATCTCGCCGAACATGATATGGTTCATTGAGATATCTGATTTCGTATCAAGAGGCCAGTTTTCGAAGAGAGTAGTTGCACCATTAACAATCCACCATCCCCATGAGGGGAATGAATCTCTTGATGCAAGCTGATAGGTAAGGTCGGAGTATCCGTTCTCGCTCAGGGCATTAAGAATTGCTTTTGTACCCAGAAGCCCGACATCTAGTTTATTGCCATTTGCTTTTATCGTCGCGGCAAGGTTATCCGCAACTTTCTGTTTAAGATCTTCAGGAACAACACCCCATTGTAAAGGGGCACTCAGTTCGGTCTGTAAACCCTTAGCATATACCGCCTTCTCTTTGTCAAGGAATTTTTCATTTATCGCATTCTTAATCTTTTCGGATAAAGCTGTATACTTAACATTATCGTCATAGTTCCCGAAAAGTTCAGCGGCTTTCGAAAGAATCAGAGCATCAGTATAATAATAGAGTGATGATGTCAGCTCTTTTGAGGCAACAGACTTTATCGGGATCCAGTCACCAAGACCCCAGTTTGTAAGGCCATCAGGACTGATATCCGTTATATGATCAACATACATCTTAATATTGTTATAGCACTTTTCAAGAAGATAAGAGTCGCCGTAAAAGAGGTAAATATTCCATGGAATTATCGCAATGGTGCTAGTCCAGTCGGGCCCGTTAGCCCAGGTATAACCCCATCCGCTTGTAGGAATGATAGCAGGGAGCACACCATTTGGCTGCTGTTCATCCAAATGGTCTGCCAGCCACTTCTCATATACAGTGATTCCATCATAATTATAGAGGCCTGTCTCTATGGCAATATGCGCATCGCCGGTCCAGCCGTTCTTTTCGCGCTGCGGACAATCAGTAGGATAGCCATATAGATTTGAAAGATAGGAGTTATTTGTAGCTTCCCATATCTTATTAAGAAGAGGATTAGACGATTTAACCGATCCTGCAACAGGGACATCGCTGTGCATGAAATAAGCTGTAAGACTTTCTTTTGTGAGTTCAACAGGTTTATCGGAGGTAACCTCAACAAACTGGAAACCTTTATAGCCAAATCTCGCCATAAAAGACTCCTCTCCTTCCCCTTTAAGAATGAATATATCAGTCTGAAACGGATCAGTATCATCAGTAGGCCGGTAATGAACATCAATATTCGACTGATCAGCTTTTCCGTCGGGATAAATCCGTTCAGCATGCTTCAGACGCAAAACAGTTCCTCTTTCACCTTTTAATGTAAGCCTGCTGACACCTGCAATATTACGTCCGAGGTCAAACACATAGGTTCTGTTATTGATTTTATTCATTGATTTGGCGGGTATCACTTCAGTTTGCCTTATCGGATGCATTTGTTGTGAGACAATGTTCAAAGATGGTGCCGGAACCGGAATTGAGGCTTTCCAGGCGGAGGCATCGAAGCCTTCCTTGTTCCATCCATCCTGCTCAAGACGTGCATCATAATGTTCAGCTGTATAGATACTGTTGAACGTCAAAGGACCTGTAGAAGTTTTCCAGTCAGTACCGCTTTTTATGACCTCAACAGAACCGTCCTCATACGTAATTCTCAGGTCGCTGCAGAATTTTGGTCTCGACCTCCAGGGAGCTTCATGAAAGTACCACACTGCGGTTGACTGATGGTTATACCAGCCATTACCGAGAATGACACCAATAACATTTTTACCTTCCTTTAGTAATGAGGTAACATCGTGTGTCAGGTATAATGTTCTTCTGTCGAATCTTGTGTACATCGGATCAAGAACATGATCGCCGGCTTTTGTTCCGTTAATATAGAGTTCATAAAGACCAGCCACTGCAATATACTGCCTTGCAGATACTATCTTCTTTCCAACTGTGAATTCTTTTCTGAAATATGGAGAAGGTTTAAGGTTCTCATCGCGGGAATCGCTGATCCATGTCCCTTTCCAGTTATTACTCTCCATCATTCCTGTTTCAAAAAAGGCTTTTTCAGAGGCTTCTGATTTTTTACCATTCTGATCCCATATTATAACAGACCATGAGTATCGCATAAATGGATCAAGACCGGGGCCGTCATATTTTACAAGGCTGGCTGAGGAATTGACTTTTTCAGAGTTCCAGACAATATTTTCAACACCTGCATTATTGTCTTCAGCAGTTGTAATAATAATCTGCCAGCTTTTCTGAGCAGCACCTTCCCTGCTGTCTGACATCTGCCAGGTAAACCGGGGTTGCGGAGAATCAACACCAAGAGGGTTTATTAGGTATTCGCACTTAAGGTTTACGGCTGAAGAACCTGATTTACTATGCGAGCATGAGACTGTGATAACAGCCGCCAGAATAAGAATGCTTATAAGAACAGAAAAACGGTTAAGTTGTGCCATGGGTCAGCTTGTTTGTAACAGGATTCTAATATATAGAAAAAATAAATGCGGAAAGCCGGAAAGGTTAATGGGTTTTTGAGTTATTGGGCTATTCCGATTTATTGTATTTTTAGCAGATATTAAAATGAGAACAGGCTAAATGAAAAGAGCAGGCATTCTTCTTCAGATAATCATAACGTGTTTATTATCAGGTCGTATCAACGGCAGTGAATCAAATAGATACAAAGAACCGTTGATTTCAATACCTACTGCCGGCAACAGCTGGGTTATTAATGATCTGCAACTCAACAGCAAGATTATCAAAAGTAAAGGGATAACAGACTGGAGTAATCAGTCAACAATAATACGGACCTAGTTTAACACTGAGAAGAGCGGTGAGTTGACTGTTTCGCTGCGCTGTAAAGTTCTTTCAGGTGAATCTGAGCTTAGAGTATCCTTCGGGGGAAACAGCAAAACACTGAAAATTCTCGTTATTGTGGCTGCTGAAAAAGGTGCAAAAGGCACATTTACAGTCAACGCGGTTTCAAAAGGTCTTAAGGGATCAGCAGTTACATTGAATATAAGCGAATAATACTGCTTAGCCTATGCGTTTTGTATAGAAAAGTTTATCGTCGCCAACAGAATAGAAGTCTTTCAGACGTGCTTCCAGTGTGAATCCTGTGCTTTTATAGAATGCCTGGGTAGGTGCATAATATTCCCTCCCGGATGTTTCAGCAATTATGATTTTGCAGCCCATTGTTCTTGCATCCTTATAGGTCTCCTCAAGAAGAGCTTTGCCTATTCCTTTTCCTCTCAGATCAATATGAGTTGCCAGCCAGTAAAGGTCGAATGATGTTTCCGACATTGTTATTGGCCCATAGCAGGAATAAGCAACAGTTACACCATCAAGCTCAGCAAAAACAAAGTAATATCCTGATGCTACACCTAACTCGAGCCTCTCCTCCACCAGTTCTATTGCTACTTCAACTTCATGATCGTAGAAAAAACCGGTTGAAACCAGAATATTCCTTACAAGCTCAACATCTTCTGCAATGGGTATTGTCCTGAAAGTCAAATTCATAATTGATAGTTAAATTAGTATTCGATATGAAAAAACAGAACGGCAATTTAGCTATTCCCGTTGATTTTCACTGGAGTTTATTTAGAAATTTTGAATTCCCCGGATACTGGATATATACAATAAGAAAAGACATCGGGATGATGTCTTTTCTTATTGTATTTGTTTTTAACTACGGAGGCAGAAGGTCTTATGCCTTGAAGAGTTTAACTTTAAGTGCTGTTGGTCCTTTGGGACCCTTACCTATCTCAAATGTGACAATATTGTTTTCCTTGATCTGTTCTTCGAGGTTATTTGCATGAACAAAGACACTCTGTTTTGAATCCATATCGCGGATAAATCCGAATCCTTTTGAATCGTTGAAAAAGGTTACAACACCCTTCCTGATGAAATCATTTTTTGTCAGAGGCTCATTTTTAGTGGCGCTCAGCTCGATATCACCTACTTCAACAACAATTTTTCTTGTAGGGTCGGGCGGTGTTGCGGAAATTTTTCCGAATTCATCAACATAGGCAATCATGTCATCGAAACTGCTTTTCTTTCCGAACTCTTTTTTGATAAGACGTTTTTTCTCTTTATCTTTTCTCTTTTTGTCCTTTTTGTTCTTTACTTCTTTCTTGTTCGATGTCTCCTGCGATCTGCCCATAAACTGATTTTGGTTCGTTAATAATGAGTTGCCTCTGATGATTGGGCGCAAAGATACTGAAAATTATCGTGCAAAACTAATTGGGAAGTTTGGAGTACGAAGTTCGGAGTTCGAAGTACTTTTCTTAAATTGCAGCTTGTAATAATAATTTGTGGTTATGAAATTGAAGCTTCTTCTCATTCTAATGCTGGTTGCAGCATGCAGCAGTACAAAACAATATTCAGGCAACCCGGTATTTCCAGGCTGGTATGCTGATCCTGAGGGAATTATATTTAACAAAGAATACTGGATCTTCCCCACGTATTCGGATACCTATAATAATCAGGTATTCCTCGATGCTTTCTCATCAGAAGACCTTATTACATGGAAAAAGCATGAACGTATTGTCGATACAGCAGATATTAAGTGGGCAAGACGTGCAATGTGGGCACCATCGGTAATTGAAAAATCGGGCAAATATTATCTCTTTTTCGGCGCAAATGACATACAATCTGACGATGAAAAAGGAGGAATAGCTGTCTCATATGCTGACTTCCCTCAGGGACCCTACACTGATCTTTTAGGGAAACCGCTTATAGACAAATTTCATAATGGAGCCCAGCCAATCGATCAGTTTGCATTCAGAGACACTGATGGAAGCTATTATCTGATTTACGGAGGGTGGAGACACTGCAACATTGCAAAACTGAGCGACGATTTTACATCGGTGGTTCCACAGTCAGACGGAACTCTATATCGTGAGATAACCCCCCAAGGTTACGTTGAGGGGCCATTTATGTTCATCAGGAAGGGAAAATACTATTTCATGTGGTCGGAAGGCGGCTGGACAGGTCCTGATTACAGTGTGGCCTATGCGGTAGCCGACTCACCCTTCGGTCCGTTCAAAAGAATTGGCAAGATCCTGCAGCAGGATCCTGCAATAGCAAGAGGAGCAGGTCATCATTCAGTAATTAACCCTCCGGGAACAGATAAGTATTATATTGTTTACCACCGTCGCCCACTAAATCAGACCGACAGGAATGCCAGGGAGGTTTGTATCGATGTAATGGAGTTTGATGAAAACGGACTTATCAAACCTGTTAAGATTACAAATGAAGGAGTAAAATCATTTACAATAAAATAGTTTATTTAAACTACAAGACTCAGACAGCTGTACGGCAGATTGAGTGCAACACCCTTCGTGAACTCATGGCAGTCTCCCGGCAACTAATCACCGGACCGATAGTACTGAAATTCACTGAGAACTAATATAAAATTCCTGCTGCCTACAGAAATCTGTTTATGGCCATAACAACCAGAGGAAGTGTTATTATACTGAAGATTGTTGAGACAAAGACATTACCTACTGCAAGGTGATCGTCGGAACCGAATTCCTTTGCCATTATTACAATAGTTGCCATACAGGGCATTGCAATTTCAAGGATTATTACCGATGTTACAAGTTTATCGGGTGATAATCCGGCTACAGAACCGGCAACTGCAAACAGTGTGATCAGAATTGCGGGAACAAAAACCAGTCTGCTGAAACTTATAATGTAGAGACTTTTTCTTCCGAGAAGCCCACCTACTTTTGCAAAAGCCATCATGGCTCCTATATATAGCATGCATAACCAGGTGTTAGCTGATCCCAGCTCAGATAAGGGCTCCAGAATTATCTGTGGCAGTTTTATAGAAAACAGAAAAAACATCAGGCCGATCAGAGTTGCAATAGTATTTGGATTTATAACCTTTATTACACTTTTTTTCCATGATGTTCCATTACTATGACTAAGGACAAGCACCCCAACTGTCCACATTATTAAACTTGAAATCAGCTGAAACATACTTGCATAAAGAAGACCTTCGCTCCCATAAAGCGCAGTTATAAGCGGAAATCCAAGAAAGATGGTGTTACCGAACATCGAATGGGCTTTAAAAACAGCCGCCTCGCTGCCCTTTAGTGCAAATATTTTAGTCAGCACCCAACCAATGAAAAGCATGAAAAACACAATAAGTCCCGAAACAATCAGAACAATTACACTGTTGGCAAGAAGCTTTGGTGTGACATCGAGCTTCAGGAAATTTGTAAAGAGCATAAGAGGCAGTGAGATATTGAATATCACCTTGGAGAGCATGTCTTTAGATTCAGGGGTAAGCACCCTGAACCTGGCCGCTATAGCACCTATCAGCACTGCAATGGCGAGTATAAATATCTGGGAAATTATTATATGTGTCTGCATGTTTATTAAAGCAATACCTTATAACAGGTGACAAATTTAATAATAGTTAGCGGTTATAGAATTTTAAAAAAGATTAATGCTTTTAAAAAAAGCAGCTCATTAAAACATTGAAGTTAACGCTATCTTTCTTTACTTTAGAGAAATTAATTCCAGCTATGGGTGAAATATTAATCAAAGAGGTAAGATCAAAGTCTGATAAAAGAAAATTTATTTACTTCCCTGCAAAAGTTCACAAACATGATTCCACCTGGTTACCACCCATTTACACTGACGAGTGGGAGTTGTTTGATGAGAAAAAGAACAAATCATACCAATATGCTGATACAGTACTCTTCCTGGCAATAAAGGATAATATAACTGTAGGCAGGATTATGGGGATAATAAACAGACGTTACAATGAGATTCATAATGAACAGCATGGCAGGTTCTGTTTCATGGGTTAAGCTTGTTGGTCCGCTTGCATTTTCTGATAAAGATCCGCAGGGATTTCAGATTGAAGGATTCAGTTATCCAAGTTTCATTGTTTGCCCTACCAACGAAAGTTATATGCCTGAACTGATTGCAGAGGAAGGATATACAAAACTCCGCGACCTGGTGAATTACTTGGCAAAAACACCTGAAGAGATGCCTCTCATTTATCAGAAAATACTTTCACGGGTATCTTTGAATGATGAATATAAAATAATTGAATTTAAAAACCGAAAACAGATTAAGCCATTTATCATACCTGTTCTTGAGCTGCTTAACCAGACCTTTATTGAGATCTATGGTTTTACTCCCCTTACTGATCAGGAAAAGAAAGAAATTGCTGCCCGGTATATGATGGTGCTCGATCCTAAATTCATTAAGGTAATCGAAGCCAGAGATGGTCTGATTGGTTTTTCAATCGGAATACCCGATTTCAGTAGTGCTATTATTAAATCAGGAGGCCGGCTTTTTCCATTTGGAATACTAAGGATTCTGTGGCAATCCAGAAGATCAAAAAAGCTTCTTATGCTTCTGGGTGGAGTAAGAAAAGACTACAGAGGAAAGGGAATAGATGTTTTAATGGCAGTCAAGACACTCGAAGCATGCATTGAGAATAAAATGGAGCAGATCGATCTTCACCTCGTTCTGGAAGATAATGTCAAAATGAGGGCAGAGTGCGAAAGAATCGGAGGACAGGTTATCAAACGATTCAGAATTTACCAGAAAGATCTTATTGTATAAGTCAGGAATGGTCGAACTCATTAAGTATATGTATGTCTGAAAAAATCGCTTTATGTTAAAAAATACAGCAATCCCCGCAATGATGCAGGCAGTATTTCTTGAAAAAGAGGGTGGGCCGCTTGTTACCCGCGAGGTTCCGGTACCTGTTCCTGCAGACGGAGAAGTACTTATAAGGATGAAGGCAGCACCTATAAATCCGTCTGACCTCGCACAGATAAAAAACGCTCACAAGGAATATGATCTGGCAACATTTATACCCGGACTCGAAGGTTGCGGAACTGTTGTGGCTGCCGGTAAGGGAATACTTCCAAAGCTATGGATGAGTAAAAGAGTGACATGCTCTTCACATTACCCTGCGAGCGGAACATGGGCTGAATATATGGTTACCTCAGCAGGAAGATGTTTTCCTCTCAGCAGCAAAGTATCCGATGAGCAGGGCTCAATGTCTCTTGTTAATCCTTTAACAGCACTCGGCTTTATGGAAATAGCTAAAGAGAATAACCATAAAGCAATAATAAATAATGCAGCCGCCAGTGCATTGGGAAGAATGGTTGAGCTTCTGGGGAAAAAAGACAATATACCTGTGATTAATATAGTAAGAAATCCAAAACTGGCTGACCTTCTTAAAAAAGGCGGATCAAAATATGTGCTTGACAGCAGCAATCAGGCATTCATTGAAAACCTTGGTAATCTGTCGGCTGAACTGAAAGCAACCCTTCTTTTCGATTCAGTATGCAGCAGACAACTTGAGAAGATTATTGATGTTCTTCCTGCCAAAAGTTCGGTGATAATCTACGGCAATCTCTCAGGAGAAGAACAGATATTGATCAATCCACGTGCCTTAATTGCCAGGGATATAAAAATATCAGGATTTTTTCTTGGAAACCGTTCAAAGGAGAATGGCCTTTTTAAAAATATGATGAATCTTAGAAAGGTAAGTTCACTGATGAGCAGCGACATGAAAATAAAGATTCAGGGAAGTTTTCAACTAAACAAGACTCAGGAAGCAGTAGATTATTATCTGGCGAATATGTCCGGGGGGAAGGTATTATTGAAGGCATAAGAGCGCAGAGCATGCTGTTTGGGTAATATTGCAAATGAGCTTAAGAGACCAGTTAAATGGGATCCGGCTACTTATACATTTGTTAATGACAAAGAGGCCAGCGAACACAGACTTATGAACTACGAGTACAGAAGGCCTTATAAACTATAGGCTTAAAGAAGTCGACTGATAATAACATGAAAAGGCGGAATCTTCCGCCTTTTTCTTTTGTAAGTAGATAACTGCACCAACTTACCCAACAGATACATAATTTCGACCAGCTTGCTTACCGATATATTATCATCCTCTGCAATCCACATTAATGTACACGATGCGTCAAATTTGATTTTCGACTTTTATTTTACATAATTTTCGACTTTCTGATAAATATCACTATTTTGCAATCGAAATTTTGTTTTAATATACTTTGCGCCAAATTAAAAAACTTAACTCTATGATCCTTCATCAACAGTTCGTGCGAATGGCAAAAAAACACGCCGGAAAATTTGCGGTAATCGACAGAACCACAGGAAAGAATGTTACATATTCCAGGGCATTGATAGGTGCTCTGATTCTCAGTTCAAAGTTTAAAAAATATGACAAAGGATTTATAGGCATAATGGTACCTACATCTGCAGGATGCGCTCTTGCAACTGTTGGTGCACTGATGAGCGGACGCATTCCTGTTATGATTAACTATTCAACAGGCGCCGAGAGCAACGCAAAATATGCCCAGAAAAAATGCAAATTCAAGACTATTATAACATCCAAAGCCCTGCTTGAAAAAATAAATTGTCCGCTTTTAGATGGAATGGTTTTGATTGAAGACATTATGGAGAGTGTTTCAACACTTGACAAACTGAAAGCTGCACTTACAACAAAGCTTCCTGTTAACATGATACTGAACACCATTCATAAAGGAGAAGAGAATGATACTGCAGCTATTCTCTTCACCAGCGGAAGTGAGAAAGATCCAAAAGCTGTGCAATTATCACATAAAAACCTTTCATCGAATATTGAGAATTTCGGTGCCTATGTCAAGATAAGCGATGAAGATATCATTCTTGCCAACCTGGTATTCTTCCACATTTTCGGACTGACCGTCAATCTTTGGGTTTCATTCTACTATGGTATGACAATGGTTACCTATGCAAATCCGCTCGATTTCCAGACAGTCAGTACAATTGCACGTGAAGAAAAACCAACAATAATGGTTGGAACACCCAGTTTCTTCTGGGGTTATCTCAATAAGTCGGAACCTGGTGATTTTAAAACTCTGAGGTTAATGGTTGCCGGTGCTGATAAATGTCCCGACGCACTGCGTGAGGGATATATTACCAAGCACGGAGTAACACTTCTCGAAGGTTACGGGGCTACCGAGACATCACCTGTAATATCAGTAAACTCCCTCGAGTTCAACAGACCAGGAAGTACCGGAAAAGTTATTCCCGGAGTACAGGTTAAAATCGAAAACTTCGAGACCGGCGAGCCATGTGCAACAAGAGAAGTCGGAAAAATACTTGTCAAAGGCGATCTGGTTATGACCGGATATTATGACGATCAGGTTCTTACATCTGAATCACTTATTGACGGCTGGTACAATACCGGCGACATGGGCTATTTTGATGAGGACGGATACCTGTGGCATGCAGGCAGGTTCAAGAGATTCGCGAAGATAGGCGGTGAGATGGTCTCGCTTGTCAAAGTAGAAAATACACTTGAAAAATTCCTTCCCCTTGGTGTATCGTGCTGTGTTGTTGAGGTGTCAGATGAAAAGAAAGGATCAACAATTGTAGCAACTGTGTCCATAGAAATTAACAAAACAGAGATACTGAGAAAGATGGGTAAAGAGTTACCAAATATTGCCCTTCCGAGACAATTTGTTATTATAAAGGAGCTACCAATGATGAGTACCGGTAAGATTGATTTCAGGACGGTTACTAAGATTGTGCAGGAGATTATTAATAAAGGGTAAGCACAGGGCTCAGGGCTCTGCTGTTCCGAACTCCGTCCGCCAGCAGGCGGACCGAACTTCGAACTTCGATTAATACAATTCCGGAGCCTTCCTCATTTTAGAGACCTGCTCATAAGCATAACCCATTTTCAGTAGTTTATCCTCCTCAAACGGTCGGGCTATAAATGTAAGATTCGATGGTTCTCCAGTTTTCGAGAATCCCATCGGGACGGTAAGACAAGGGTAGTGTGCTACAGCAGCAAAACCTGCACTACGGTTATTTATCGAAAGGATGGCGTCAAGCTGATGCTCTGTCATTGGCTTTTCAAAGAAGCTTTTGCCGGCATCATGCAGTTTTATTCTCGACTCTGTCAGCTGTTCATTTGTTAGTTCAGGTTTCACAATTCCTGTGAAAAGACCTTGTCCGTATGGAATTCTGGCAAGTGTATCTTTACTGTTAAAATCCATAATTTCATCTACCGACCGGAACACAATCTGATCAGAGGCATAGTTTATGAGATACTCCGGAAGATCCTTTTTCATATCAGCACTAAGAACAGCTGTGAAGTTTTCAAATTTTACCTGTTCCGGTTCAAATTCAATTGTGATTCCGCCGGCAGACTTTATCTTTTCAACAGCCAGTTTATATAGTGAATCATTCAAAAAAGATTTCATAACTCCAAACCTCAAGCCGCTGAGAGTTCCTGTCTTAAGTTCCTCCCAGTACTTTTTGTCTTTAGGATTATGCTTAGGTTCAGCATCTTCCAGATCCTCACCGCACATTGCAGAGAGAAAAATCGCATTATCAGTCAGGTTCCTTGTAATCGGACCCGGAGTATCGTATGTAGCAGAAATTGGTACTATACCTCCCCTGCTGAGCAAACCAACAGTGGGTTTTAGTCCAGCCACATTGTTTTTACTCGATGGCGAAAGAATTGATCCCGAAGTTTCGGTACCAACTGCAGCAATGGCGTAGTTAGCAGCTATGGCTACTGCACTGCCAGAACTGGAGCCTCCTGTATCAAATTTTTTGCGCCCATATGGATTGAGAGTCTGACCGCCAACGGCACTGTAGCCATTAGGACAGGCAGGAGAAAGAAAATTAGCCCATTCACTCAGATTAGTTTTGCCGAGAATTATACCACCTTTTTCCTTTATCCTTTTAACAATAAAAGCATCAGATGCAAAATTGTTACTAAGGGCATCAGCTCCTGCAGTTGTAGGCATCCCATCTGCATTAATATTATCCTTCAGCAGCACTGGCATACCATAAACAGGATGATCGGAAGCAGACCTGTTTTTATCTCTGGCACGTGCTTCATTTACAGCTTCGGGATTAATATCAATTATAGAATTGAGGTATCTCTCCTTATCATTTTCGTATTTTACTATTCTGTAGAGATACCACTGTGTAAGTTCCTCATATGTAAGCTTTTCTGACAAAACACTTGCCTGAATTGAAGGGATATCCTGTTCAAGTATCAATGGTAACAATTTCTGATAATCCTCTTCCGAAAAGTTAATTATTTGAGGTTCCACCCTAGCCCATATCTCATTTTTATTCAGGATTCTTGACTGGATAAGTTTAAACTGCATCTTCTTCGATTCATGACCGGCGCTTACAGCCAGTTCTGCAGATTCATCATAAGGCACCCATGCCGGAATTTTTGTCACATGTTTCTGTGAGCATGAGAAAGTGAAGAGAAGCAGGAAAAACAGGATATTTTTCATTCGTTCTGATTTTAAAATTCTATTCGTCATATTCAATGGTCTTGTGTCTTGTGTCTTGTGCGTAAAAAAATTATTCTGCTTTTCTTTCCAGCTTAACAATCCTGTCAGGGTTTGAGAGTTCCAGTTGTGAGGCAGTTATCCTGTAGCCGGTTACCTGAGGGAGGAGTGATTTCACAGTTTCCGAAAAAACGTCTTACTCGCTGAACATTTTACGGACAGGTCTGAGTTTCGATGCTGCAATACGGAACGTGGCAGGAATAGGACCGAAGTAGAATCGTAATATTATGGCGTCGGTGATTTTAATTCTGTCTATCATCTCATCAGTCAGAGTAAAGATGAATTTATCTTCTATCCATTTGTTTTCGTCGATATCGGTTGTTTGTCCGGTATGAACGCCGGTGCTGTCGACCTTTGCATAACTCGAAACAGATGTTTCGCTTTTTGACCTGTATTCCGAAACGGGAGATGAAATCTCAATTTCAAACGACTGATCAGCAGCTTTAAGGAATCCCTTATTCTCAATTTTGAAACTGTTCATTGTTCTGGAAACAACAAGGTAAGCCTTTGATATATCGGTTGTGGAAGAGAATTCCCGTTCAAAAATCATATAGGCTCCGCTTATCTCCGTCCTTCTCTCCACAGGCTGAAGGAGAACACGTGTGATTATTTTCGTATTGTTTTTAAACTCATCATCATATCGCTGGTAGTTATCGTAAAACAACTGCGAACAGCCTGTGAGTATCATTAGCTGTACTACTGTTATTATATAGACTGACTTTTTCATTTTTCTTTCACTTTATGTAAAGATAAAAAAAATTGCCCCACATACAATTTCTGAATAGAGCTTAGTTAATTCTTAGCGGATCCAAAACATGCCCTGTGCCCGTTATGCTGAGCGGAGCCTAAACATATGTGAATAATGTAACTAATTTAAATAATAATATAACAAGCTGATTTTCATATTACCATATCTTTATCCTATAATTAATCGACTTAAGCCACTTAATATGAAACCATCAGCTCCTTCGAAATGGGTATGGATACTTGGTCTGGTACTCGGAATCCTCGGACTAGTCGGACATTTTGTTTATATAGATTTTCTTACAGAATATAATTTCACCTTGCTCTTTGCAGGGTTTGCTTTGCTTGCAATAGGTACATCAGTAAAGGAGTTATAATATACCAAAAGGCCTTCATTAAAGTTATAAAGAATAACAAAAAGGCGCTTTTCAATATTTGAGTTTTGAAACCAACAAAAATGGAAGTAACATGAAAACAGATGAAAACAACAGTACTGCGTCTTCGAATGAAAAGGCGAAAAATGACAGTATAGAAAAGTCAAAAGATGAAGCAGTAAAAAAAGGCATTGTCACAACATCGGTGATCAGCTTCGCGATATTGCTGATCGTTGTGATAGCTTTCTTTTTAATTTACAGCCGCGATCACAAAAAGCTTGTCGGTCTTATGGATACCCAAAAGGTTTCTATGACTGATGTGATAAACACACGCGACTCAATTATAAGCGAATGGATAATGACATTTGATGATATTGAAAAGAATATCGCCCTTATCAAGCAGAAAGAGAAGATAATTGCAGTAAACTCATCAAGTACTGAGATCTCAAAAGACAAGAAGATGCTTGTTCTTGAAGATATAAAGTATATAAATACACTACTAGAGCAGAATAAAAAGAAGATAGCATCTCTTACAGCTCAACTTCAGAAATCGGGCAACACAATGAAGGTTATGCAGATTAAGATAACTGAGTTGGAAGCAACGATGAAGGAGAATGAGACAGAGATCGCCGAACTGAAAACATCACTTGTTGACAGGGAATTTGCTATTGAACAACTCAATGAAGAGATGACCGTTGTGCTGGATACACTTGCCAGCAAAAATGTAAAAATAAGTACCCAGACATATGAAATGAACAAGGCTTTCTATGTATCAGGAACCTTTAAAGAACTGAAAGCAAAAGGTCTTCTCACGAAAGAGGGCGGATTTATTGGTCTTGGTAAAACTGAATCGCTGACAGGAAATTTTCCTGATGAAGCATTCATTCAGATCGACATAACAATAAGCAAATCGCTTGCAGTGAATTCAAAAAACGCCAAGCTAATCTCTGAGCATCCTGAGAGTTCTTATGAGTTTCTGCGCGATGCAGATAAGAATATTATCTCACTTGAAATAAAAGATCCTGCACTCTTCTGGAAAGTATCGAAGTATGCGGTGGTGGAGACTTCGAAGTAGAGTCGTGTAAGAAATTAAAGCGCGAGACGCAAGACGCATGAGAACCGATAACCGGTTACCTAAAATTGGTAATCGGTTATCGGTTATTTAAATACTTCCTGCTCCTCACTAAGTCTGACAAAGTTCTGTAGTTCTTGTTACTGGCACTTAAGGTTCTTCTGCTGAATTTTTGAAGGTTCAGCGAAAGTACCAAAAGCTGAACTCTTGAATGAAGCGCATGCTTCAGCTATCTGACCTTTGCCCTGCTGGGCAAGACCTAACTGGAAATAGAATTTAGCTTTCGCCTCTGCTGCACCTGTTTCGAGGGCCAGACCACGCTGTGCATAATCTAATCCCTTGTCGAAGTTTTTCTGCTTGTTATAAACATCAGAAAAATAGTAGAAAAGATCTTTGTTATCACCATATTTTGATCCTCTTGTCAGAAGTGCAATCGCATCGCTGAGCTGCCCTGCCTGGCTGGCCTTAGAACCGGCACCACGGAAATATTCGAGAGCTAGTGTTGAAGCCTGTTTCACCTTAACTGTATCATTTGATGCTTTCACCTTTTCGATGTAGGTATCAATTGTCTGCTCAAATGAGTCAGAGTTATTCTGTTTAGTGTAGATCATTGACTTGTTGTAGATGGCATTTATATAACCCGGATTAATAGCAAGCAGTGAGTCGAATGTAAGCAGGGCATTAGGAAAATCGTTTTTGGCGAAATAGCCGTTAGCCTGATAATTGTATGCCTGAACAAGTATTTTAGCGGCGTTGTCCTTCTGTGCCTGTGTACCATATTTCTCAGAAACAGCAACAGCAGACCTTGCTGCTTTCATAACCTCTGCAGCAGGTTTCTTTTCTATAATTGAAGTTGAGCATACCTTAACGTAGAGTGCTGGTAAAATTGCAGATGCCTTCTGTTTCAGATCTGCGGCACTCTCTCCAATCTTGTCGGCAAGGCTGATCGCATTCTCAAAAGCCTTTATCGCAGCAGGTGCATCAGTCTGCAGAACTTTTGTGCCCTCGTTATAGGCTGCTATTACCTCGTTACGATCCTGTGCGTTTGTAACAGTTGCCATTAAACCAGATACAACAAGTATCGCGGCAACTTTTCTGAGAAGATTTAGTGTCATTTTAGTTCAGATTTTCAGGTTAGTAATATATTAGGATGGTAAATATAGAAAATTAATTATTGCAAGCAAGTAATGTGACAAATTGCATGTCGGGAAGTTGATACAATGTAAAACAATTATATAAAAGAATTGTTGTACTATCTTTAACGCCCTCAAATTTATTGGAACTTAGGACAATTAACAGTAACTCAAATAAAATCAATATGAAAAAAATAATCGGATTCGGTGAAAATGTTGAAGGATATAATATCCCCGTTTTAAATGAAAGGGAGATCCGTGCAGCAGCCGGATTATTGTTCCTTGCTACCTTTCTGTCATTAATGTTTATAATGTTTAAAGGAAACTTTGTTCCAATAAAGTATGCGATAACACTTTTCCTGACAGATTTTCTAATCAGGGTTTTCATAAATCCGAAATTCGCCCCTACCCTGATTATAGGAAGACTCATTGTCAGGAATCAAACACCGGAATATGTAGGCGCGGCCCAGAAAAAGTTTGCCTGGATAATCGGCATTATACTTGCAGGATCCATGTTCATCTTTTTTATAATTGTAAATGCTTTTAGCGTGATTACCGGTATAATCTGTCTCATCTGCCTGATATTTCTGTTTTTTGAATCGGCATTCGGAATTTGTCTGGGATGCAAGTTCTATCCCCTCTTTTTTAAGGGTAAAGTTCAATACTGCCCCGGAGAGGTGTGTGACGTAAAACAACGACAGGATATTCAAAAAACATCTGTTAGCCAGATTCTTATTGTATTTGCATTTATAGCATTTATTATTCTGCTTGTTAGTACAATGAATGACAGGTTTATAGAAAAACCTCATGATCTGTTCGGGAAAGAAGTGACTGAGTAAAGGGCACAGGGCGCAGGGCGCAGGGATAGAGTAACGTTTAGGATGTAACGATGCTTAGAAATGAATTTCAGCTCAGGCGGAGCATTCTATTTGTGGAAACAAAGGGTACATAGCTGTTACAATTTGTTAATAATTTATCTATTAACTAAACATTATAGTCTGATAAAAGACAGGAATAATAACTACTTTTAAAAATTACCAGACCGTAATTATCCTTATGTCATAGTATTGAATTTAAACTAATTAAAAATGGCGCAACAATATTTAGATCATTCAAAAGCAATTTTAACTTCCAATCGTTCAAACTTTAAAGGAGGAAGCAAAGAAGCCGGGATAATTTCTTTATTCGGATATCAGAACGAGTATGATCTAAGAGAAGGGTATCCCTTACTGACTACTAAAAAAATGGCTACGAGATCTATGTTTCATGAAACTATATGGTTCCTGAGAGGGGATACAAATATTAAATATCTTGAAGACAATAATGCCCCCGTCTGGAGACCTGACGCTTTTCAGGCCAATCTTCCCGGAATGAAAAAAGCAGGAATTTTTCCTGAAGGCATAGCAAAGTATTCTCCCGACTGGGACAAAGCAATGGAGGAATATGGTCAGAGAGTGAGAGAGGATGCTGAGTTCGCTGAAAGATGGGGCGATGCCGGACCAATCTATGGGAAACAATGGAGAAGATGGGAATATTTTGATCATGAAAAAGGGAAGTTTGTTGAAATAGATCAGTTAAGAAATCTGATAGACGGTCTGCAAAAGAAACCAACCGGAAAGAAACATATTGTTGATTCATGGAATCCCGGCGACACTCCAAGAATGTCTTTACCACCATGTCATGTTTTATATCAGGCAACTGCTAATGAAGAAGGCGAAATGGAATTGCAGCTTTACCAGAGAAGTTGTGATCAGTTTCTGGGGGTTCCTTTCAATATAGCCAGTTATGCTGCTCTCACCCAGGTAATTGCTCAGGAGGCAGGAATGGTTCCAAAAACATTTATACATACCTTCGGAGATTCACATTTTTATGCCGGTATTGGTAAGAGAACTGAATGGCACAAAGAAAATTTCAGGGAAGTGCAAAAAAGAATAAGAAACGTTTCTGCAAGAGAACAGTATCCGGAAGTTGCAGAATGGATTAATAAAAATGCTCCCGGGGATGGCAATGAGGAAAAATATGATCATGTAACTGCTATTCTCGAACAATTGTCAAGGGAACCCAAGCCTTTGCCTAAATTACACATTACAAAAAAACCATTTGATCAACTTACTATTGATGATTTTGTTGTGGAAGATTATAATCCGCATCCGCCGATCAGAAGAAGTATGGCTGTATAATGTTGTCGTGCGGTCTTGCAGTCATGCGGTCTTGCGGTCTTGCGGTCAGGAATCGCCTTTGTGAAGTTTCACCTTTAATCCTAAATAATAAATTATATGGAGGAGTCAGTATTTGCTATACCGACATACAGGTTATGGAAACTAGTACCTTATATAAAAAAAGGTTTGATAGAGGGAAATAGCGAGGTTTTAAAAAGGATTGTTCAAGATGGTTTGTTTCGTAAAAGAAGTGAATTAGAAGAAGACCCTTCTTTTAAACAAATAATTCCTTATGCAATTATCTCTAACATCGAAACGGAAATAAGCGGAGTCCGGCAAAGCCAATCATATTATTTATTCAGAAGGAGATCAGGACAAACAGAAAAAAGATTACACAATAAATTCACTCTGGGAGCTGGTGGTCATATGAACCCGGGAAATCCTATGGTATCAAATGAACAATACTTAACAGCTGAATTAAAAAGGGAACTATTTGAAGAAGTCAGATTACTCAATGGATGTATTATAGATGATATTGAATTTATAGGATTTATAAATGATGATACAATTCCGGTAGGCAGAGCTCATATCGGACTTTTGTATAACATAAGTGTTTCAAATAAAGAGGTATATATTAATGAAACTGAAAAAATGTCAGCAGAGTGGGTCAATAAATCCGGTTTAAGCGAATTCTATAAGGATATGGAAACATGGACTAAAATAGTATTTGATTCCTATATTAAAAGAAAGAGTACATTTTAAGATTCATTAATTATTTTCAGGTAAAAGAGGAACTTCATAAAATCTCATACCAGCATGGTAATTTGTTGGAAGATTTTAACGAAATAGTATATGAAGTGCTTATAAAACCAGCAGGTTTTAATCGAGAATATGTTTGCCTTAAAATGAGCTATTTTCCGTTGGCAATTTGTTAAGGCTATTCTTATCATAAATGTATGAGATGCCGGTAATATCAAAAACAATATCTTTCCCGGCTTGTTTTAAAATTACCTCGTCGCCATTTTTTTTATTTATTAATACCCTGGCTATAGGTGAAACAAAGGAAACTTTCCCCATAGAAATATCTGCCTCATCAACGCCGACAATCTGAAAAGTCTGAGTATTTCCTGATGCTTCTGCTCTGAGAGTAATCGTTGCACCGAATCTTATTTCATTCTGTGCTTGCTCATTTAAATTAACTATTCTTGATTCAGCAATTCTGTTATTCAAAAGTTGCAATTTTGCATTAATAAAGTTTAATTCGATTCTTTTCTCATTCTCGCTGATATTAGTCAGATTGCCCTTTTCATTTTCAAGCATCAGGTTCTCAGCCAATAACTGACTCATACCAAATGGAGTAACAAAATTAGCTACTCCTTCCGGTAAATAAGCCCTCTGTGGTACTATCGGAACTTCTTCCTGATCATCTTCCTTTACAAATCCTCTGCTCATGACTTAAAAAATATTGTCATTTGGCTGCGCCGTCATTTGTTGTCATTAGTTGTTTTACTATTGAATGACAATTGAATGACAATTGAATGACAATTGAATGACTACTTAATGACTACTTAATGACCACTTCTCCCTTCCCTAAGTCAATTCCAGGTTAATACCTGTCGTATTTACCATCGATTATCACATCCTTTACTGCTTCCAGATATCCGAGGCCGTTGAGCATGTCGGGCAAAAGATAACTGCCTTCCACCCACTCGTTCCAGGCGTTTATTGTGATTAGTTTGGGCTGATCGGGGTGCTTGTCGGCATATTCTTTTGCCTTGGAGAGCAGTGTTGCAAAACTCTGGGGCGTATTGTTGTAGTGCACCACATCGTTGATCCCTTTTTCGGGAAAACGCGGGGTATCGTCCCATCCGATTGAAACACATGGAAAGACCGGTATATCGAGTACGGCGTCCATCTGTTCCCGTATTTTGATTGAGTTGGTGCCATAAGGAATATAATCTTCAACGCGTCCGCCCATATTGTACATAGCAATACTGTTAAAGCCCATCGCTTTCACACTGGAGGAGAACTTAGCGGCTGCCTCTTTCGACATAACTGAACCGCCACCCTGATTCCACTGGATATGCAGTCCGGGGAATCCGGCCTTTTTCACTTCGTCACGGAAATAATCGAGCGCCTTGCGGGCTTTTGCCTCATCGTTGCCAAAGCTTTCCAGCAGTTTGTTCACGCTAAAAATTGAAAATACAGGTTCTCCGTTGATTTTAAAATAGTTAGGCCGTTTGAAATACTGATTGATGACCCTGTCAACTATTATCTGATAGTTCTTCCAGTCAACTTTGGCATTCCACAGGATATCAGTATTGTCCTTATAACGATGGTAATTCCAGTAATTGTACTTCACATCGTGGTTGGCCCACATAATGTAGAACTGCATTTTTTCGTTGTTAACTGCTTTCAGGAAACCGTCGTTAAGGGCGCTTTCGAGAAAAGGGCCTCCCTCATACCAGTACCAGTCATATACAAATACATTGACGCCATGGTCAGTGGCTACATCAATCCATTTTTCCACCACTTTTGGATCGTTGTCCAGTTCGTAACCCCAAAGTGGCTGTCGTGGCTGGTAATGTCCCTCGAACCTGGGATTGCCCTTTTTAATCACTTCCCATTCGCCTGTGCCTTCCGACCACAGCTTTTCCATGGCCAGTGAATCGTTGTGACACGACGGCCAGATATATGCCGCCACATAATAATCGCTTTTCGCCGGTTTATCCTTCTGCGGGGGAGTTTTAACAACTGATGTACATCCAAAAATAAGAACCAGCAGTATCACAGCGCTGAATTTAAGAAGAGAATTTTTCATTTGATAAATTTTAAATCAATTATACAATATTTTTACGTGCGGGCAACAGGAAGAGACGCATTATTATGATACGCAGGACCAAAGCGCGTCATTCGCTGAGCTGTCATTTAGCCTGCGGCTGTCATTTGCTTCGTGTCATTTGCTTCGCGTCATTTGTCCGCCAGCTGGCGGATGTCATTCGGCCAAATCCTGTTTCCTATTGTTTCAGTGAGTCAATGGCCTTGTGAAGTATATCAGCCGAATTCATGAGTGAAACCTGCTCATCAGAAGCCAGTGGGGTATCTATTATTCTCTCAATTCCACTTACCGATACTACACATGGAACGCTCAGGCAGACATCTTTAAGTCCGTATTCTCCATCGAGATAAGTTGAGACTGTAAGAACACTGTTTTGATTTCTCAGAATTGAGCTTGTAATCTTAACAAGAGCCAAGCCAACAGCAAAGTATGTTGAGCCTTTCGTATCAATAATGCGTGCCGCCGAATCGCGTACCTGCTGTTCAATATCCTTTCTTTGTTCCTTCCAGCCAGGACAATTACCGCATACCTTGCAATAATCACCAACAGGGATGCCTGCGATATGAGTCATCGACCATGCAGCAAATTCACTGTCACCATGTTCACCCAGAAAATAAGCGTGGATATTATGAACATCAACCTCACAATGTTTCCCAAGAAGATGTCTGAACCTGGCACTGTCGAGTACGGTACCTGATCCGATTACACGTCCTCTATCCCAACCGCTTCTTTTAAGTGCAACCCAGGTTAGCACATCAACCGGATTACTGACAATGAGCATAACTCCCTTACACTGTTGTTTTGATACGCTCTCAGCTATTCCTCCTACAATATCTGCATTCTTCTTCAGAAGCTGCAGGCGTGTCTCTCCGGGCTTCTGTGCAGCCCCGGCCGTAATTACAACTAGCTGTGCTGTGGCAAAATCCGATTCGGTTCCTGTGCGGATAATGACAGGGGGAAAAAAGGGTTGACCATGCACCAGGTCAAGAACCTGTCCCTTTAGAAGGTCCTCATTTCTGTCGATAAGCACAATCTCGCTTGCAATGCCACTCTGCGCCAGAGCATAACAGTAGGTTGCGCCCACCGATCCTGCACCAACTACAACAACTTTACGATGCTGTTCTGTATTTTCCTTTGTATTCATTATTTAAAAATCATTTAAAATTAAACAATGCTATCAGGGTTTTGTTCCTGACACTAAGTGATGTCATTCAGCCTGCGGCTGTCATTTTTCCGCCGGCTGGCGGACGTCATTCGGTAGTCATTGATCGCTATACCATTGAATGACAATTGAATGACTTCTCCTCTTCTTATACTGTCACTTTACCCTGAACGGCTTCACTTTCCAGATCTTCTGGCAGTAATCCTGGATAGAACGGTCGGATGAGAACTTGCCCATTCTGGACAAATTAAGGACAGCCATCCTGTCCCATACGGAAGGGGTTTTCCAGGTCTCGGCAACAAGATCCTGGCAGGCTACATACAACGGATAATCAGCCATAAGCATATACTGATCGTTGTATAAGAGTTTGTCGGTGATAGGTCGGAAAAGGTTGGTATCACCACCCGAGAATCGCCCTGAATTAATCATGTCTATCACTTCGCGCAACTCGTCATTATGATGGTAAATAAAGTTAGGGTTGTAGCCATTGCTCTTCGATACTTCAACCTGGTCAGCTGTGAGTCCGAACAGGAAGAAATTCTCATCACCAACTTCCTCGCGGATCTCAACATTGGCCCCGTCGAGGGTACCTATTGTGAGTGCCCCGTTCATCGAAAACTTCATGTTTCCGGTGCCACTAGCCTCCTTACCTGCTGTTGAGATCTGTTCTGAAAGGTCAGCTGCCGGATAAATATGCTGGGCATTTGTAACATTGAAATCGGGAAAGAAAACAACCTTTAGTCTGTCTTTAACATCAGGATCATTATTTATAACATCTCCCACCGAGGTTATGAGCTTGATCATGAGTTTGGCAATATGATATCCGGGTGCTGCCTTGCCTCCAAAAATGAAAGTGCGGTGGGCAATATCAATACCTGGGTTATGCTTTATGCGCAGGTAACGGGTAACAATATTCAATACATTAAGATGCTGACGCTTATACTCATGAATACGTTTAACATGTACATCAAACATAGAAGTGGGGTCAACGGCAATTCCGGTCCTTTCCTTAATAAGTGAGGCAAGATTTCTTTTGTTCTCAAGCTTTGCATTCCTGAACTGCTCCCTGAAATAGGCGTCATCAGCAAAAGGTTCCAGATTAATGAGTTCCTCAAGTTTACCAGGCCATTTGTCACCAATTGAATCAGTGATAAGTTTGCTTAATCCCGGATTGCTAAGCAGAACAAAACGTCGCGGTGTTACGCCATTTGTTACATTATGGAAACGCTTGGGGAACATTTCAACCCAGTCGTGCAAAACCTGTTCCTTAAGAAGCTCAGTATGCAGTGCTGCTACTCCGTTGATAGCGTTACTTCCGGCGCAGGCAAGGTTCGCCATGCGGATAAATTTTCCGCCGGTCTCATCAATAATCGACATACGCGATAATTTGCCTTCATCGCCCGGAAACTGCTTTCTTACTTCCTTAAGAAAGTGGGCATTGATCTCGTAAATAATCTCCAGCACACGTGGTATAAGATATGCGAAGAGTCCAACAGACCATTTTTCGAGAGCCTCGGGTAAGAGCGTATGATTAGTATAGCTGAATGTGTTGCATGTTGTATCCCACGCAGTTTCCCAGTCAACTTTATGTTCATCAACAAGAATTCGCATCAGCTCGGCAACCGACACTGACGGATGAGTATCATTAAGCTGAATAGCCCATCTTTTATGAAAATCCTGAGGCCTGCCATCAGTTCTCAGGTGTATTCTCATCATATCCTGCAGGGAACATGAGACAAAGAAATACTGCTGCTTTAGCCGCAGCTTTTTACCTTCAATAAATTCATCATTGGGGTATAAAACTTTACTTATATTTTCCGACTTCACCTTATAGTCTACGGCTTTGTAATAGTCGCCCTGGTTGAATGAGGAGAAGTCGAATGATTCCTCAGCTTCGGCTTTCCACAAACGAAGAAAATTGCATGAAGATACCTTGTAACCCATTATGGGAGAGTCGTAAGGTATTCCGGTTACCATATAGGCAGGTTTCCACCGGAAGTAATCTTTACCATCGGTGTCGGTATCTGACTCTGTTTTACCGCCAAAATTTACATTCACCATAAGTTCTGGACGGGCGCTCTCCCATGGATTTCCCTTACGAAGCCATTTATCGGTTTTTTCGACCTGCCATCCATCGCGGATCTGCTGATCGAAGATTCCAAATTCATACCGTATTCCATAGCCTATTGCAGGTATCTGCATAGAAGCCAGAGAGTCGATATAACATGCAGCGAGACGTCCAAGTCCTCCGTTGCCAAGTCCGGGCTCTTCTTCCTGCGCTATAATTTCGTCGAAATTAAATCCAAGCTCCTCAACAGCCTGCTTCATGACATCGTAAATATCCAGATCAATGAGGTTAACACCCAGTTGGGGACCCATAAGAAATTCGGCTGAAAGGTAACTTACCAGACGAACATTTCTATCTTCAAACACAGCATTCATCGTCTTGTGTTCATGCTGAATGAGTCTGTCTCGTACGGTATACGAAACAGCCATGTATAAGTCGTTCAGAGATGTATTCACAATGTTTCTTCCCTGCTGGTAAAACAGATGCTCGGTTATTGCCTGTTTAAGAGCTTCTGTGTCCATGCCGCTGCGCACATCTATACACTTAGACTTGCACTCTCCGGTATTAGTCTTCTTTGCCATAGTATTTTCGGGTTGCTATACTAAACGAAGATAGGAAAAAGAAACAAGACAGAAAACGCAAGACGCAAGACTAAACAATTTCTGCAATGATTTCCGGTCAGTTGATATACATTAACAAATTGCTAAATTCTACTTATCTCCCTCGTCATATTTCAATAGCTGCAACACGTGTCCATGGAAGCACATTACTCGGGAATCCCTCTTCGAGAACAAGGATACTATCGCCTTTGCCAAGATGCGGTTCTACTGCCCTTGCAGCAGTACTGATACCATAACTCGCTGCCGGGACGATGGCAAATCCATCTGAGTCACCTCCGAATATTTCAGCAGAAATCATTCTGAATGTTTCCGCATCGGTGAAGAAATCGGGTGGTGTACGCTCCCATGGATGACTTTTTGTCCTAACCCCTTCGATCAATTTGTCGCGCGAGGCATTCAACTGCGGTGAATAATAGGCACAATTGAAATATGCTATGTCATCGGGAATGTCGAAAAGATGGCGCTGGGAGTCTCCCTTTCTCCTCTTCACCCATTCTCCCCTTTTGCAGGATTCGACTTCGCTCAGTGCCGAAGCCTACATTTTATTTTTAAGTGAAAGCCTCCTGAGTGGTTTATTGATCTTAAGCGTCGTGAATACAACCGCCAGTGTCATGAAACCACCGAAAACAACTGAAGGAACTAGTCCCATTATTCTTGCAGCGACACCCGACTCGAAGGCACCTAGTTCATTTGATGAACCTATGAAGATGCTGTTTACCGAAGCAACCCTTCCGCGCATGTTATCAGGTGTAAATAGCTGAAGTATAGTTCCCCTGATAACAACACTTATACTGTCGAAAGCACCACTTAAAATCAACAAAATTCCCGACAGAACAAAACTTTTTGAAAGGGCAAAGCCGATCATAGTAAGACCAAAGCCGGAAACTGCGATAAAAAGTACCTTACCTGTTTCACGCACAGGAGGGCGGAACATAAGTACAAAGGCCATAAGAGTAGCGCCCATGGCCGGGCAGGCCCTGAGCAGACCTAGTCCCTGCGGCCCCGTCATAAGGATATCAGAAGCAAAAACAGGAAGCATTGCAACAGCTCCACCGAAGAGAACTGCAAACATATCGAGAGTAAAGGCTCCGAGAAGTTCGGGAGTTTTAAAAACAAAACTGATCCCGCTTTTTATTCTGGCGAGCATTCCTTCAGTAGTGACAACAGCTTCATGCTTTCCGGTTTTGAGAAACATTATCATGAAGAATGAAATTGTATATAACGCCAGTACCAGCGAATAAGCAGGAATAATTCCCATGAAGCCGTAAACCATTCCGCCAATAGCCGGTCCCATTACAGCAGCAACCTGCCAGTTTGCACTGTTCCATGTTGCCGCATTGCCATAAAGATTTCTGGGCACTAGCTGACCTAGAAGTGCGACCAATGTTGGTGCCATTATCCCACGGGCAAGCCCGGTAAGGAATATTGTTATGAATACAGGGTATAAGCCGTATTTTTCAGAGAAATATACGGTATTTGTACTGTAAATCAGCAGAATAGCTGAGCCGAATATAAGAAGTACAGTGGTGTAATTAATTATTTTCTTACGGTTCCATAAATCAATATAGTGTCCGGCAAAAAGTGAAATACTTATCTGGGGAACTACTTCCGTAAGACCGATAAAACCCAGCCAAAGAACATTATTTGATATTTCGTAGATCTGCCATCCGACAATAACCGACTGCATAATAGTGGCCATCGTCAACAGGTTGCGGAATGCAAGATAAAAACGGAAGTTTCTTATGTGTATTACTGCAAAAGCATCACCGGAAAACCACGATTTCATATAGAGATATTAGCGGGGCAAAAGTAACTAATTGATTGAGATGATGAAATACGATCCGTTGTAAATGAAAAATATCAGATCCGGAGTGCATCAATCTCCTGTAAATAATCATAATGGAGATCCTCGTGGAGTGATTTCAATTTCACAACTATTTCATCTACCTGCCTGAGGTACAAATTCTTTAATGCAGTGTTTTTTTCTATTGATGGCTTAAAGGATCTGAGTTGCTGACAGTACCAGATCAGAAGGTCAATTTCGCTCTTCTTGCTTTGTGAATACCTTATATATTTTTTAGTATTCTTAAGGACTTTCCGGACACCTTTTTTTATGAAATAGTAAGTCTTTCTGTTTACCTGTGCGAATTGTTCTTCAAGTTCAATCTTCACTCTTTCAACATAAGCTTCCTCGTCGGCCGACTCAAAGAGGATGTATGTCATTAACTCCTTATTTTCCTTTTTGAATCTTGAAAGCCGCAGGCATAACTCCCTAAGTTCCTTTGGAGAGCGGGTTTCAAGTTCATCCTTTATTTCCTTAACGCTTACTGGTTTCATGGGGCGGTGATGACATTATTTCGTAACAAAGCTTCGGGGAAGTCTTCTCTATACCTGTTAGAAGGAATAAAACCTTGCCGGCATCGGAGGCATCTATAGCATAATAGTTTTCGGTTTCCGATACAGGCTTGATACTCATACAGAGCCTGTAGAAAAGCCACTTCCAGCTTCCATCTGAATAATAAGGGTTGTTTCGTTCAGGAGCTGTAATAAGCCATTCAAAATCCCTCCAGTTACTTTTAAGAAACTGGTTCTGGTTGATAATCGAAACTATTTTAAGACCTCCACCTGACGATGATGAGAACTTACCGGCTATTTCGGTGAGTGTCCAGCCAGAATGGTTCTCCCATGGATAGGGCTTATCAGCATGATTATCATTCCAGCAATTGATCATAGTTATTACTGTTACATACTTTCGCTTCGTAACTTCAGCACGGGATACAGCTTCACCTATCACATGCACAGGTCCGCACTCAATAATAAAAAGCGGGTTATTCTCCGAAGATCTGTTTATCTCATCTTTTAATGCTTCATAAGCTGTTTCAGGATTATCGACGGCACAGATGAAACGTGTTTTGTTATATCTGAACACTCTTCCACCCTCCACCGCACTTATCTTCATCTGCTCATAAGGTGTCACCCCATAAACGCCCGGATGCTCATAATTACTTCCCCAGATGTGATCAGAATAGATATAAAGCGAGAGTTTATCCTGCAGTCCCTTTGCTGAAATCAATGCCAGTGAAAGAGGTGTAGCAGCCCAGTCATCGTGATCATGCTCATTACCATCTGAACTTATAACTATGCGTCCATTACCCTTCCATAGCGGATCCTGTGCAGATGTAAAAGGAATAATAATGATCAATATTGAGATAATCAGACAAATTCTTTTCATAATTTAAAGTTTTTAAGATGCAGCCATTTATGATCTGATTTCAAGTGCCTGAATTTGTTACCCTGTAATAAGATTTTGCTTTTAGAATTGTTTTATCAAACATGTCTTCAAGGCCAGGACTGACACCGCGAAGTCCGGCAACAACATCTTCCGACCAGTCGATATAGCCAATTATCCTTGAACGGGTCCATTCTGCAGGCGGATTTGTTATTATGTCGCGAACATTCATGATCTTATCGGCAATCTTAAGTTTTTTTGCCGTATTCGATTTATGGGCTGCCTCGGTAACCTGAAGTCTTTTTCTCTCCAGCTTATCAAGTGATTTATCGTCGGTAACCTCAAGTGTTACAGAAAGTATTTCCTCGCCAAACATTTCCCTGATATCCTCAATGAGCCTGTCGCGTTCAACAACCGAATCAACTGTATCTTCAATAACATCATGCAGGATTGCAGCAATAAGCAGGACAGGATCATTTTCACCACCTTCATTTGCCAAAAGACTTGCAACCTCGATGGGGTGGTTTATATAAGGAACCTTCTTTTCTCCCTTGCGGAACTGCGACCGGTGGCGACGTGCGGCAAAATCGAGTGCCTTAAGTATCATGGAGGTGCTTGTCATAAGAGGTTCAGGTTAGCCGGGGGCAAGTTTCAAAAAATTATGCGATTTTCAAAATAAAAAAAAGATGCCCTTAAGGGCGCCTGAACTAACTAAGCAACTAACCATTCGCCATGAAAATAATTTCTACTTTTTTGCAGCAGGTGCAACCGGTGCTGCTTGTTTTGCTGTTGATGGTTTGGGAGGCGTTGCCGCTTCAAGAGACTTTTTCTGTTCATCGGTGAGGATTCCGAGAAACTTTTTATGATTCTCGTCTTTCATAGTCTGAACTTTTTTTGCATTCTCTTCCCTGAATTTAGTCATCTCCTCCTGGTGTTTCACTCCCAGGGCTTTGATATCAGCGATCTGCTTCTCTGTAAGATTTGGAATTAATCCCCTGACAAATACTGAATCACATGCTGCAATAGGTCTTCCCTGACGGACACCACTATTTATCTGAGGTCTTGCATCTCTCTGGAAATTATTGTTTCCTCTCTGAGCACTCAGAGCAAAAGTACCTGCTATAAGAAGCATAAGTACCAATCCTGTTATTTTACCTGAATTTTTCATTTTCTTTCTTTTTAGTTTTGTTTAATTTTAAATTCTCTGCTATTTCCGCAATTGCTTATTTACTCGTTAGACGTTAACACAAGAGGGACTTACTAAATAAATAAACGCATAACAATCAGGCTGTTAAGAAATTTACTGATATATAGCATACTCAACAACCAGCTCTGTAACTGACAGCAGCCGCTAAATTGATTATCTTTGTATTCTGATTTCCATAGAATTGCTTATGGTTAGCAGTTAAATCCGGAATCTGTATTAATTATGGAGGGGAAAAGCGCGACAAAAGCAAATGCAGGGAAAGGCTGGATGGAGATTATCTCAGGGTATAACAGGCCTGACAATCTTAAGAGCTGGTGGCAGATAATAAATTCAGTAGGACCCTATATAATACTCTGGGTCGTTATGATAAAGACAATAGAGATCTCATACTGGCTGACACTACTCCTGGCAATAGCCGCAGCCGGATTTATGGTCAGGATCTTTATTATTTTTCACGATTGCGGGCACGGATCATTTTTCAGGTCGAAAAGGCTCAGCAAAGTTGTAGGGATTATAACAGGAATGATTGTTTTCACTCCTTATCATAAATGGCATAAGGAGCATCACATCCATCACCAGACAGTTGGTAATCTTGATAAAAGAGGAATCGGCGATGTTATGACCCTCACTGTTGATGAGTATTCAAAAAGAAGCAGATGGCAAAAGTTCGCTTACAGAGTCTACAGGAATCCTTTTATTCTGTTCGGAATAGCACCCTTACTTATATTTACAATCTTTCAAAGGTTTCCCGGAAAAGATATGACCCTGAGAGAGAAGCTGTATGTACATCTTACAACTATCGGAATTGTGGCAGCCATTGCTCTCCTGATACTACTCATAGGATGGAAAACATACCTTATGATACAGCTGCCTGTATTATATATTGCAACGGCACATGGCGTATGGCTCTTCTATGTACAGCATCAGTACAGGCATGTGAAATGGGCTGAGACAAATAAGTGGGATTACAAGACAATTGCCCTTGAAGGAAGTTCTATGTTCAAATTACCACGACTTCTGACGTGGTTTACCGGCAATATAGGCTATCACCATATACACCATCTGAGTCCTCTGATTCCCAATTATAATCTAAGGCGCTGTCATGAAGAGAACAGCCTTTTCAGTGAAGTAAAACCACTGACATTCTTCTCAGCATTCGAATCACTCCTTCTCCGTTTGTGGGATGAGAAGAGGGGTATGCTTATAAAATTCAGCGAAATGCGGGTTGTAAAATAAAACAGGGACATGCTTTGGCACGTCCCTGTAAATTATAATCCCGGAAACCGGAAATTATTTTTTGTCATAAACAGCTGTTGTCTTCACTTCGCCGTTCTGACCTTGTCTTGTTGTAGTAATTGAAATAGTTTTTGCATCAGTCAGAGCCCATACTGCGGTTGTTGTCATAGAATTGTCATTGAATGTGCTGGTAGTTTTGATAGTAAGAGATTTACCATCAGCTGACCATGTTGCAGTTGATTTGCTTTCGCCTCTTCCGGTTGTGTTTACAGACTCTTTTCCGTCGAGGGTGTACTTTGATACTGTAGTTGTAGCTGTACCATCCTGTCCTGTCCTTGTTCTTGAAACAGAAAGAAGATTGGCTTCCTGTGTAGCAGTAAAGTCACCACCACCCATTCTGCCACCACCACCGCCACCTGCAGGCTGTGTACTTTTTGCAGCATTGACTGCCCATGAACCAGCGAAATTTGCCTTACCTGCCTGAGCATTTGTCATTACAGGAGCAACAAGTGCCAGAATAACTGTAAGTGATAATAAACGCATTAAATTTTTCATATACATTTAAGATTTAAGTGAGTTGATTATGAATTAGACAACACCGTAAATGGAAATATTCCCTGAAATTGAGGAATATTTCAGAATTTTTCAAAAAAATTTCTATATTATTGGTTATTATAACATTAGATTATTAAAATATTTAATAATCAATAGACTTTACATTCATCGATAGTTCCGGCAGCGAGCCAGATGACACAGCATGCTCTTGTTTTAGAAATTTTAATTACCTTTTGTCTCTCAAAATATGACAGGATGGAGAGACGAGATTTTATTAAGACTACCTCAGTAATTGCAGGGGCCTATGCAATTACTGACCCGCTGATATTCAGTCAGATTGGGTCAGCAGCAGAAGAAACATGGTTTACCCGGCCAATGAGCTGGGCCCAGCTTACACTCGTTGAAAATGATCCCGGAATTTTTGATCCTGATTTCTGGCTGAGTTATTTTAAGAAGATTCATGCCGACGGAACCACACTGAGTGCCGGAGGCATTGTTGCATACTATCCAACCTCTGTACCTCTTCACCACCGCAGCAACTGGCTCGGTACAACTGATCCCTATGGTTATCTCGCCGCCGGGAGTCGTAAGCTGGGGATGTCGGTAATAGCACGCACCGATCCGCATGCCGTAAATCAGTTTCACTTCTTGTGAGAAACTCGAAAGCAGATTACACAGCATCAGGAGAAAAGATAACTCTTAAGATCCAGGACATTGAGGATTATGAGATAGTTGGAATTGATCTGGCATAATTATAAATAAAAAAGAATGAAAACAAACCGACGCAAATTCATTTCAACTGCTGTAACAGGAGCCGTGGCAGCATCAGTTCCAATGTCAGTATACGGGTCAGAAACACCTTTGCAAAAAGAAATAAGAGCTACGACTGATTATTCAAAGCTTGATGAAATTCTGAAAACCCCGGTATTCAAAAGGGAACTCTTCCCCTCCCCTGTTATTATAGAAACTCTGGAACTGCTCAAATATAAAAACAGTTTCTTATGCAGAGTGAGATCAACTGACGGGGCAGAAGGGATATCAGTAGGTCACAGCGGACAACTCAAATCATTGTATCCGATTTTCACAAATCTTCTTCAGCCTCTATTTATTAAAAAGAATGCCCGCGACCTCGATCTTATTCTTGAGAAAGCCTATGTCTATAATATAAACTTCAGACTCTCAGGGATGGCACTCGGAGTTCCGCTTGCAACAATTGAGTTTGCAATACTGGATATGATGGGAAAGATAGCAGGGAAGAGTATGGGTCAGCTAATAGGTAATATTCATCACAAGGAAGTTGCTGTCTACCAGGCAACAGAATACCGCGAAAAATCTGTAGAAGAATCTATTGAGTTAATAAAACGCGATGTAGCAGAGTACAATGCAAAGGCACTTAAAATAAAGATTGGCGGTCTCATGTTCATGTACAGCGATCTCCATACAAAGGGACCTGCCGGAAGAACCGAAGCAATGATTCCCCTTGTAAGAAAAACTTTCGGGGATGATATGATACTTTATGCTGATTCAAACGGATTTTATAGTGCCGATGAAGCAATCAAGGCCGGAAGGCTGCTTGAAACGTACGGATACAAGTTCTTTGAAGAGCCTGTTCACTTCGATTGGTATGAAGAGACAAAACGGGTAGCCGACGCACTAAAAATAGATGTTGCCGGAGGGGAACAGGAATACAGTCTGCACGGATTCCGCTGGCTGATCGCCAACAATGCTCTTCAGATTGTTCAGCCCGACACCTACTATTTCGGAGGGATGATCAGATCGATGAAGGTTGCCCTTATGGCACAGGCTTTCGGAAAAACGTGCACTCCACATATGTCGGGAGGCGACCTTGGCTTTCTTTATATGATGCACTTTGTTTCGGCTCTGCCAAACGCATTGTTTCACCATGAATTCAAAGGTTTAAAGACTGATATTGTTTTTGAATGTAAAACATCAGCACTGAAATGTATTGACGGATCTGTAAAAGTTCCGACTGGTCCGGGACTCGGAGTTGATTTTGATCCTGAATTCATAAAAAAATTCGAGCTTGTTAAAGGATAGAAAAATTTGATTATTAGCTTTGTGATTATAAAATTTAAAAGAATATAAGCCATGATTAAACTTGGTATTCAGAGTGCAATTCTCGGAGATCTTTCATTTGAAGAAGTGATTGACTTTGCTGGAGATAACGGATTCTCATGCGTTGAGTTAATGTGCTGGCCGGCAGGCCAGGCTGAAAGGGAATATGCAGGTGTCACACATATAGATGTGGATACTCTTGATGATAAACGGATAATCGGGATAAAGAATAAGCTAAAGGAAAAAAATGTCATTATTTCCGGCCTCGGATACTATCCCAATCCGCTCGATCCTGATAAGGAAAAATCTGAATTTTACATTAATCACATTAAAAAGGTAATTGATGCCTCAGCACGTCTTGAAATAGGTATCATGAATACATTTATAGGTGCTGATCCTGCAAAACATGATGATGATAACTTTGAGAGATTTAAAGAGATCTGGCCGCCAATAGTAAGATATGCCGTGGAAAGGAATGTGAAGATAGGAATTGAGAATTGTCCAATGTACTTCACAATAAATGAATGGCCATCAGGCTGTAATCTGGCTCATTCACCGGCACTCTGGAGAAGAATCTTTGAAGCAATTCCCTCAAAAAACCTCGGACTCAATTATGACCCCTCACATCTTGTGTGGCAGATGATGGATTATTCGAAACCAGTATTTGAATTCAGGGAAAAGATCTTTCATGTTCACATTAAAGATGCAAAGATCCTGTGGGACAGGATAAACGAGGTAGGATTGCTCACAACACCAATGAACTTCCACACCCCCAAACTTCCCGGACTTGGAGACATTAACTGGGGCAGGTTCTTCTCGGCACTTTATGAAACAAGCTTCGATGGCTGTGCCTGTATAGAAGTGGAAGACAAAGCATTCGAAGGATCACTTGAAAACAGAAAAGCATCTCTGATCCAGTCAAAAAACTTCCTCCGCCAGTTCATCACCCACTAAACCAATGACTTATTAACTTAATAACCCGCTTTCAATATCTTAAATCCGGCAAATGGAATAAAATGCGTCTTCGTGTAGAGGGTTCACCGAGTAAGACACAGAATTACACTGTTTTACTCCGTGTTTCCTTTTTTAGTGTAACTCTGTGGTAAGTAAATATTATCCTGATTATTAGTCTGCAGCTACAGGAAATGTATAGAATTCATAAGAGATCTTCCATTTGAATTCTTTTCCCGGTTCAGCATAGATTTTTATATAAGGCTCGGGACAAACTGTTGTTGTGTTCGACCAGAAGTTGAATTTCAGAAATGGCTGGTCGCAGCTGATCCTTACTCCTGTCCCAGCTATTTTGTTTTCAATCATGATATCATAATCAGAAGCATTCGGTCCGAAACCCTCCAGACCACTGCAGAAAACCGATTCACCTCCGGTAAGTTGTTTAAGAAAGATTATCTTATTGCCGCTTATCTCAGCCAGTGTTCCAATGCCGTTTCCCTCACCTTTAATATCAAACGGCAGAGTAACGGTATAGCCTGGTCCGACAGGCTGTTTATCCATGACAAAAAAATTATGATCGTAGACGCTTGTCTCAATAGTTTTTGTACCGGTATTCTTAAGAGTATGTGTAATTACCATTTCAGGTTTGCCATCAGTAAGCTGAATAGTTTTCTCGTATCTGTAAGAGTAAACTTTATCATCCAGCTCATGTACAAACTTAACATTGCCATAAGTACTCTCAGTAGTCCATTTACCTGAGTTTAGCATAGGATAAAGCCGGCTAAAAGCATACGGCTTTTCATCGGGTTTCTGAAGCACACCTACACCAATTTTTACGAAACTGTCGCCCGGTTTTGTTTCAATAAAGTCGAGTGCAGTAAATTCCTGCACGGGCCCCATAATGGCATCGTGAGTTTCAGGATTGTATTTCGGGAACCATTGTCCGAAATACTCATGACCTCTGAAGGTCAGTGATCGCATATTTCCTGAACGGTCAAACCTTGTTCCTCTGTAATAACCGGTGGCATCATCGGGGATATAGATTTTAGCTTTCAGCAAACCATTAGTAATCTCCGTCTGAGGGAAATCTGCCTGTTGTATAGCAAAAAAAGATAGCCCGGTGAGTAAAAATAAAAGTTTCATCATAACTGTAGTTGTTCTGTTAATAAAATAACAATACTATTAGAAAGATTAAAATCTGCTGATTTATCCATTTTTAGCGATCGATTCAATAAGTCCTCTGATATATCCTGCGGCATACAGGCTGCCGAGAGCGCTATAACCAGGCCGGTCATTGCTGTCGCCAGCCATAGTCGGAACATGGTCGGGCCGCAAAGGACCTTTAAAGCCTATTTCAATATATGCTTTCATCGCCTCATGCATGTCAATCATTCCCTCATCATGGAAAGTCTCAACAAAGTTCATTTTCCCACCCCTGACATTTCTGAAATGGACAAAATGGATGAGGTTACGTTTCCCAAATTCCCTTACAAGAGCGGGTATGTCTTCGCCCATGAGAGCAAAGTTGCCCTGACACATTGTAATGCCATTATTCGGACTTGGATAAATATCAGCCACCCTTCGAAAAGCATCACCTGTTGTCAGAATACGCGATATGCCTCGGATGCTGTCAACCTGAGGATCATCAGGATGAAGAGCCAGTTTAATACCAGCCTTTTCTGCTTCCGGAACCACTGCTTTTAGGAAATACTCGAGATTCTTCCAGAGAGTTTCCTTCGACACCTCTCCATATTTGGTAAGAGTCTGGTCCTTAATATCTTCATAATCAAAAGCAGTTACGAGAGCCCCGCCCCTTCCCGGACGATCGCTTGTAGTTCTTGCCCAGCTGATAACCGGCATCCAGTTATAACAGACAGTATCAATACCTGCTTTTGAAAGGTTCTTCATAAGAGTAATAAATTCTGATATCTCCTGATCGCGGCCCTCAAGACCAAGCTTTGTCTTTTCCCCCAGTGACGGAGGACCTTCGATTACCTCGAGTTTAAGGCCAGCCTTTTCCCAAGCAGTTTTAACCCCAACAATAGCTTCATATTCAAATGATTTAACATTCTTCAATCCTGCCTGTCCCGGATTTATTCCTCCGACTGCGCCAAGTACATTCAGCTGTTTCCCGAATTCTACTTTACGCTTCTCAGCTTCTATCCCTCCGAAATATGCAAAACACATTTTTATCCCGGCATCCGGAATATACTCCTTTTTCTTCGTTGCTTTTTTAACTGACACTTCATTACCGTCAGGTGAAGCCATTAACCCGTTAGTTACGCCAATGCCTGCAACCGATAATGCTGCCAGTGCTGAACCTTTGCGAATAAAATCCCTTCTACTGTTTTTCATTGAGATTGTTTTATATGTATGCCATATTAGCTGTGAAACAAAATTTCAGAATAAAAATACAATAAATCCTTTAAGATCAGAATGAAAATTTCATTAAGTAAGTTAATCTTCGTTAAAAAAAAGGATATAAAACATGATGTAATCAGTTCAAATATGTAAATTTGGGAGAAAGGCAACATTAAAAACCAAAACATAAGATGAAGAGACTATCGCGAAGAGATTTCATAAGTTTAAGTACAATGGGTGTTGTAGCAGCAGCGCTCTCCTCACGTATTCCTGCTTATTCAGGCACCTTTGAAAGTATGAAGCTTCTAAAGATGCCACTCGGTTTTCAGGTCTGGACTATAAAGGATAATCTGATTAAGGATTTTTCTGGTACCCTTAAAATGATGGCTGATATAGGCTATGAGAGTGTTGAGATGTGCTCTCCCCCCGGATACGAATCGTCAGGTTTTGGTCCGCTGATGAAGTACAAGCCACGCGAGATGAAGAAGATTATAAACGATGCGGGGCTTGAATTTCTGAGCACACATTACGGAATGGCCGAGCTTAGAAAAAACCTCAGCGAACGAATCGATTTTGCTGCTGAATCGGGTCAGAAACAGATTATTCTCTCAAGTTTCGGACTGCCTGCTACAGCAACACTAAGCGATTGGAGAAAAGCGGCTGATGAACTCAATGTTATAGGAGAAAAAACAAAGGCCTCAGGTATCCAGACAGGCTTTCACAACCATCACGGGGAATTTGAGAAGATCGGGGATACTATAATATATGATGCTCTGATGGAGCAATTCAATCCCGATTTTGTAAAGATGCAATTCCAGGTAGCTGTAATAAGCATTGGCTACAAGGCTGCCGACTATTTCAAAAAATACCCCGGAAGGTTTATCTCAGCTCATCTGGCCGACTGGTCGGCTGAGACCAAGAAGTCAGTTCCCTGCGGAAAAGGAATTGTCGACTGGAAAGAGTTCTTCGGGGCTCTTAAAACCGGCGGGGTTAAGAACATATTTACTGAGATTGATCAGAGCTTCTTTAAGGATAGCGCTCAGTATTTTAAAAGCCTATAGTGGCATAGAGCGAAGCGAAGTAATACCTAATTGAGAACTAACCGATATCTAACTTCTTTATAACAACTGTGAAAATGGCAAAAAGCAGAAAAATTAATCGTCGAGAATTCCTGGGATCAGCGGCTGCTGCATCCCTGGCATTAACTGTTGTACCCAGAAATGTACTGGGAGGGACCGGGTATATTGCCCCGAGCGATAAACTTACACTAGGGTATATAGGCTGCGGCACTCAGGGAATGAGGGAAATGGCTTCGCTGATCGCTAACCCGGCACTTCAGATAGTTGCAGTATGCGATCCCAATAAACTAACGACCGATTATGTCGACTGGTCGCTAAACGGGGTACGTAATGGAATAAGAACTGCCCTGGGCGACAGCTCATGGGGGGAGGCTTTTAAAGGTATCCCCGGAGGAAGGGATATTGGTCAGGAGTTTGTTCAGAAGTACTACGGAAAATCAAAAGATTCGGGAACCTACAAGGGATGCAAATCTTATGAGGATTTTCGCGAACTGCTTGAAAAAGAGTCGGGCATAGATACAATAAAAATTATGACACCCGATCATCTTCATGCAACTGTTGCTATTGCTTCAATGAAAAAGGGGAAGCATGTAGTAACTCATAAGCCAATAGCAAACAGGATATATGAGGCTAAACTGACGATAGATACCACAAAAAAAACAGGACTTGGCACCCACCTGCTGGCATGGAGCGACAGGCGCGACAACCTGATAATTAAAAAATGGATAGCAGAAGGCAGAATAGGCACACTCAAATCTATACATAACTGGTCGAACAGGCCGGTATGGCCGCAATGGCAGTCAAATCCTGCCGGACAGGTTCCTGTACCAAAGGATTTTAACTGGGATCTTTGGTTAGGACCGGTTCCTGACCGTCCATATCATCCTAACTATACGCATGCAGTATTCCGCGGATGGTATGACTTTGGTGCAGGCAGCATAGCCGATATGGGGCATTACTCTCTTTTCCCGCTTTTCCTTGCACTCGGAATTGACAAGCCTGCTTACAGCGCAGAAGCTTATGGAACAACAACATGCACTCTCCAGAATAATGTGGCAACAGGGGTGAAAAATGATGTTGCATTCCCGCTTTCATGCAGCATCAGATTCAGGTTTGCTGCTCAGAAAGAGCTGCCGGCATTTGACCTTTACTGGTATGATGGAGGAATAAGACCTCATACACCCGATGAAGTATATGCTGAAGGGAAAGCTCTTGAAAGAGAAGGAATGATGTTTGAAGGCGATAAAGGTAAAATAGTAGCTGGCTTCCGTGGTGAAAAACCGGTACTCTATGCCGGAGGAAAAACGCTTGTTGAAGAACCAGTTTCAGGAGCACCTGAACAAGACACCAATTCGGCCTGGATAACTTCATTTAAAAATGGCACACAGGCCCCAGGAAGCTTCCTCTATGCAGGACCTGTTACCGAGACAATTCTGCTTGGGGCAGTTGCTCTCAGGGCAGGTAAAAAAGTTGAATATGACAGCGCCGGGATGAAGGTTACAAACTTGCCGGATGCTAATAAGTTTCTTATAAGAGATTACAGAAAAGGATGGGAACTGTGAAAAATTTAACATCGTATTAACCTGATCTGTAATAAGAGTTACTTTTTATTGTGCTATAATTGCATTGTCATTCATTTTAATACAAGATTAACAAACTAAACTAATTCATTATGATCAAAAGAATCTTTTCATTCGTAATTATTGCTGCTATTGTTGCCTCATGTGGTACAAAAAGCCAGAAAGAAACGGCTTCAACTACTGAAGCAGCTGCAAAAGTAGAATTTGCTTCACTTGTTGAGAATCCTGATAATTATGTTGGTAAGAGCATTATTGTTGAAGGTAAAGTTGTTCATGTCTGCACCCATAGTGGAAAAAAATTATTCATTGTTGGTGAAAATCCTGATATAACTTTATTTATTGCTGCAGGTGAAGATATGCCTAAATTTCCTCTCGAACTCATGGGTTCTACAGTGGCCGTTGAAGGAGTAATAACCAAGACCGGAGGTACTGAAGTTGCTGCTGCCGAAGCTACTGCTACAGGGACAGCCGTGGCAAAACATGCTGAAGGCGCAACAATGGCTGCAAGCGACAGCTGCGTTACTGAAAAGGCTTTATCAGCCCAGGCTTCACTTTCAAACATCGTAATGGAGTACAAAAGTCACGTTGTAAAATAACCTTATTCCCAATTATATAAGAAGGTCAGTGAACAGCTGACCTTTTTTAATATTTATCAAATGAATTTTCCAAAACTCAACAGGGTCACTCATCGTGACATAGGTTATCTTATTGCCGGACTGACTATAATTTACGCTATCTCAGGCATCGCATTAAATCATAAGCACGACTGGAATCCCAACTATATTATTGATGCCCGTAGTTTTAAGACTGAAATTCCTGTTTCAAAGGATTCATTCAGTACTGAGACAGCAAAAGAGCTTCTCAAATCGTTACAGGTTGAAGCTGAATTCAAAGCTTTTCATTTCCCGAGAGGAAACAACGTTACAATTTTCGTCGACGGAGGATTTGTGCAGATAAATGGCCAGACAGGCGAAGGATTGGTTGAAAGAATAAGCAAGCGGCCCCTCTTTTACCAGATGAACTTCCTTCACTATAATCCGGGAAGATGGTGGAAATATTTCAGTGATATATTCTGCGTTGCGTTAATGCTGGTAACTGTAACAGGCCTTTTTATAATTAAGGGTAAAAACGGCATAACACGAAGGGGAGCGATCCTGACTATAATCGGAATCATACTCCCCCTGTTGTTCCTGCTTATATATTAATAAGCTCCTAAATCATTTTCGCAACGCTTCCAATACCCGTGCAGGTGTAAGCGGCATCCTGTATATTCTGGCGCCGCATGCATCGAAAATGGCATTTGCTATTACAGCTCCCATTGCAATTATAGCCGGCTCACCACCACCCTGTGGTGCCTTGTCTTTCCTGTCAAGAATTACGATATCCATCTTTGGAAGCCATGAGAAACGGGGAATTTCATAAGTGTCAAAACCGCGTGTTTTAATATCTCCACCGGTGAAGACTACCTCTTCTGAAAAGGTATATCCCAGTCCCATAGTGATACAGCCCTCTGCCTGAATTAATGCTCCCTGCGGATTAACACATAGTCCCATATCCTGAGCCACAACAACTCTTACGACTTCAACCTTACCTGAATTCTTGTCGACCTTTACCTCAGCCATATGGGCTACCCATGTGCCTGCATCAGAACCAACTGCGATACCGTAACCCCTTCCGCTTGGCCCTTTCCCGGCCTTATAACCGAATTTTTCTGCAACAGCTTTCAGACAGCCGATCATCTTTTCATCCTTCAGATTTTTAAGACGGAATTCCAGAGGGTCAATACCTGCTGCTGCTGCCATTATATCAACCTGCACTTCACGTGCAAAGGTGTTAGTACTGTTATTCGGAGCACGCCATGGTCCGGTTGCAAACGGATGAACAGGAGGTGCATTGCGGTTTCTCGAATAATCAGTAGTCTTGTTATGAGGAACATCATAAATAGTCTCAGAGCCGCGTGTTCCTGCATAGTAAACATGATAATCCCAGAGTTTAATGTTTCCTTCTTTGTCGATTCCCGATTTAACCTTCACTACAGCAGCTGAATGGTGATTATCGTAGAAAAACTCTTCATCGCGTGTCCATAGAACCATCACAGGCTTGCCCGAAAGTTTTGCAAGTTTAGCGGCTTCAATTCCCTGCTGGTAGGCGCTCTTTCCTCCGAAGCCACCACCTACAAAAGGAACGATAACCCTCACCTTATCAAGGGGCAGTGAGAGTTCCCTTACAAGTGCATCCTGCATCGGATAAGGGGTCTGAGTAGCTGCCCATACAGTCATCTTGCCGTCTTTAAACTCGGCAAGGGCTGTATGTGTTTCCATCGGAGCATGAGCAAGATAAGGATCGTGGAATTCTGATTCAAATACTTTATCAGACAGGTTTTTACCCTCTTCCAGATCTCCCTTTGTCCTTACAACATTTGCCCGTGAGTCGGCTTTCAGCATCCATTCGAATATTGTCTTTTCATTTACAGGCAACTCATCGAAAGTGTATTCAGCTTTTATAGAAGCCAAAGCTTCCCCGGCTTTCTCACGGTTTGTATGAAGAATTGCAACAAGATCCCCATCACGGATTACCTTTACTCCTTCAATCATTTCAGCAGCCGAATAATCTACAGATTTCAGCTTTGCACCATGTGAAGGAGGCCTGAGTATCCTGGCGTAAACCATTCCCGGTAACTTATAGTCGCCGGTAAACTTTGCAGCACCGGTTACTTTAAGAGCTGCATCACTGTGCTTGTATGATTTACCAACATAAGTAAATTTTGTATAATCCTCAACTGAAGGTTTCACATCGAGAAACTTCTCAATCCGTTTGCCTTTAGCGAGCTGGCCGTAGCTTACACTGTTTTTAGGATTCTTAACATCGGTTACTAATCCTTCTTTCACTTCAAGCTGCTCAACAGGAACAGCAAACTGTGCCGAAGCCAGACCAACAAGAACACCACGTGCCTCAGCAGCAGCAGCTCTCATGCTTGGTCCGAAGCTGCGTGTAGTAAGCGAACCCCAGGTACCACCATCCCATGGACAGAGGTCAGTATCGCCCATTACCATTTTAACTTTTTCAAGAGGAACATTTAGTTCATCAGCCATCATCTGCGGAAGGGAAGTGATGATGCCCTGCCCCATCTCAATTTTACCGGTGAAACAGGTAATTGTTCCGTCTTCTGCTATACTCAGAAATGCATTATAATCCTTTGGCAGGGCTCTCGGGGCCTGTTGTGCAGCCTGACCAAGCAGATCCAGAGCTCCCCATGGACGGAAGAAGATAATGATTCCGCTTCCAAGGATCTTGAAAAAATCTCTACGTACTATTCCTTTTCTGCCCGTTTTCGTGGCAGTTGTCTCGGCTTTTAAAGTATTCTTCTTCATCACTTCTTCCCTCCTTTCATTTCTGCAGCTGCAGTGTGCACGGCTTCAATTATGCGGACATGAGCTCCACAGCGGCAAAGGTTATCTTCCATTCCTGTTTTTATTTCTTCAGTTGTAGGTGAAGGGTTTCTGAGCAGAAGTCCTGTTGCATTCATTATCATTCCAGGTGTGCAGAAACCGCACTGGAGAGCATCGTGCTCAACAAATGCCTTCTGAACCGGATGGAGTTTTCCTTTTTGTGCAAGTCCCTCTATCGTAACAACTTTCTTCCCGGCAACATCCCTGACAGGAATTGAACATGACCTTACAGGCTCATTGTCAATGAGAACAGTACAAGTGCCACAGAATCCCATACCGCAGCCAAACTTGGTGCCGGTAAGTCCAAAGTGATCTCTCAGCACCCATAGAAGGGTCTGTGAGGTATCAAGAAGTGCCTCTGTTTTTTTCCCGTTTAAAGAAAACCTGATCGTCTCTTCCATATTTACCTTGTTTTAGAGTTTAGTTTATTATAGTCTTCTATTGTGTCAAAATCTCTTAGTATACCGGGCTCGTCAGTTTCAACTATAAAAACATCATCCTTGTATAAAACTGACAGTGAACGCAAACCATCATCGCGACTAAGTGTCTCAATCGCTCCGAAATATCTTTTATCAATAAGAAGCGGATGTCCCCTTTTTCCGTCAAAAACAGGAATGATTAATCCCTTTCCTGAAACCGTATATGCTTTTATTAATTCGTTTATTACTATGCTGTTAATGAAAGGCTGATCACCCTGAAATACAAGTACTGCTTCAGTATAACCGGGCAAAGATCTAATTCCGCACTGAACTGAAGAGAGCATACCCATCTTATAATTATCGTTATTACAGAACAATACTGATTTATTTTCAAGCTTTTCTTTTATTTCATCACGATAAGCGCCCAGTACAACAATAACTTTCTCAATCTCAGGACACAATACGTTATCAATAACTCTTTCAATCATTGATTTGCCGCTGAAGTCAAGAAGCATTTTTGGCGACCCCATCCGTTTTGATTCACCTGCTGTAAGCACTATTGCGACAAGACCTTTCAATATACTCTAATCATTTAGTGTTTCTTACAAGAATCAGTTGAGCAGCAATGCTTATTGCAATCTCCTCTACAGTCTGCGATTTTATGTCAAGTCCGACAGGGGCATGAATTTTACCCCAAAGGTCTGGTGAAGCCAGTCCTTTTTCGATAAAGTCGTTCCGCATGGTTGCAATTTTCTTTTTACTTCCGATCATTCCTATATAGGCTAAAGGAGAAGCTATTACCTGCCTTAACGCTGCAGCATCATCTTTATGTCCACGCGTAACGATTACAACATATGTATTCTCATTTTTCGGAATACCGGCCATTGCCCTGCCGATATCTCCGGCAATAATATGGTCAGCATCGGGGATATTTTCAGAATTGGCAAATTCGCTGCGATCATCAATAACCGTCACTTCGAAGTTTAACATTGATCCCAGATGAGCGAGTGCCCTGCCAATATGACCTGCGCCGGCAATGATAAGCTGAGCCGGAGGAAAAACCGGTTCAAGAAAAAAGAGTGATGATGGCTCTGCATCTTTAACTGACAGTTCAAGTTCCCTGTAACAAGCCGGATCTCCTGATGCAATAATCTTCCTCACCTCCGGATCAATAATGCTCAGGAAATCATCTGGCAGTTCAGGTATCTCATCACCGGCCATCCAGTATCTGTTTATGAGAACATCGGCTTCTGTATTCCTTGTTACCATTGTTATAAGAACACCTGGAGCCTTTTCAGAAAGAGAAGCCTGCATCTTTGTTAAAACTGACAGGCTGTTTCTGGTACAGGCATCAATAAGAACGGTAATCTTGCCACCGCATATAGCTTCACTCTCCTCTGAAATATCATGTGCCAAATCGAACTGAAAATGACCCGATTTTCCTGATGCAAGCGCAAGCGAAGATAATTCAAGCACTTTACCCTCAACAATTCCTCCCCCTATAGTTCCGGTGATAAGTCCATGGTTACCTATGATCGCAGAACTTCCTGGTTTTTGAGGAGTTGATCCAATAGCTCCTGTTACCGTTGCCAGAACAAGAGGCAAACCCTTTTTTTCTTCTTCAAGCAAGCGGAGATAAATATTCTTCATCTTCTGCAGGTTATGGTATTATAAACAGGCAAGAAGTACCCCGGTTAATACCCGGATTACGATTAACAAATATATTCAAATTGATTAATTATTCATAATTTTCTCCTTATCCCGGAAAGGATAAAAAAACAACCGGAATATTGTGACATACAGAGTCGCCATCATATTGTTATAAAATACAATCCCGCCTGCGAATAATCATATCCTTTCAAGCGGATACTTCGGCGATGATGGATATTTGGATTATACGTCATTATCATTATTTAATAAATAAATCCTTTGTTCTCCTACAACTCAATAAAAAACCGGTTCTGATTTTGATTCTGTGAATTTCATGTCGTGTAAAATTTATCACCATGCCATTTTGCAGGATTGCTGATAATATAATCCGAAATGCGTTGATACGATTGTTCGTCGCGGATAATATGTTCGTGGTAATTGCGTTGCCATAATTTGCCCATTATTTCGTTTTTTGATATGCAAATTTTTAACCATTCATTTGCCACCAACGATTTGTATGCCCCCACAATATCACCAACCGTAGGGGCACGGTTCACCCGTGCCCCATCACGGTTCACCCGTGCCCCATCAAATTCATTGATTGGGGCAACCGCGTCATTTGCTACAACCACGTCATTTGGGGCAACCGCGAGGGTTGCCCCTACGGTATTCAACATAATTATACCATGCATATGGTTTGGCATAATTTGAAATACATCCAATTCGAAATTTATAAATCGTTTCGGCAATTTCATCCATTCGTTATACGCAATCGTTCCATATTCATTCAAAATCATTTCGCCATTTTCAATATTCCCAAAGGGAATTCGCCCTTGGTTGCCCCTATGATTACAACATATTGTTATAAAATACAATCCCGCCTGCGAATAATCATATCCTTTCAAGCGGATACTTCGGCGATGATGGATATTTGGATTGTACGTCATTATATCATTATTTAATGAATAAATCCTTTGTTCTCCTACAACTCAATAAAAGCCTGTTCTGATTTTTCTTCGGTGAATGCTCAGATTACCCTAAAAAATATAGGAGTTATCGTAACTTATAATATAATCGGAAAGATTTTCTATCCCTGCTTTAAAAAATTCATTCGTAGTCTTGAACAACTTTAAACCAGTTAGATGTTGATTGAATGTTTAATTATTAAATCTTGATGGAACGGTATCGTCTTCCAAATTTAGAGAATATAAAACTGAAACTGAAACAAATTTAATGATTAGTTTGAAAGTAAACCCAGTGACCGGGTTCTAATCTCGGGTCACAATAGATTGTAAACACAAAAATAGCACAGAGCTATTATAATGGTTCTAAAACAGAAAAAACAGGAATATTTAGTTCATAAAATTACGCTTTGCACAGAACACACAAAGAGTAATAAATACAGGATGCCATGATAATCAATATCATGACTCCCTGCAAAATATTTTTACTTATCTTCTTTCAGATCATTTGACTTGGTCGGCTCGTCTTCAAGCTTTGAAGCTTTTTTGAATTCTTTCATTCCCTGACCAATTCCTTTCATAAGTTCAGGAATTTTCTTACCGCCGAATAAAAGTACGACGACAAGCAGAATCAGTATAATCTCAGTCATTCCAAAATTTCCCATCACATTTGATTTTAAATTCGGGCCAAAGTTAATTATACTATCAGTCAATACCAAATGAAATAGGGAAAACGGCATAGTTAATAATAGTTAAATAAGAAGGCTGTAGAGGCTGTAGAGGCTGTAGGAGGGTGTAGAGGGTGTAGAGGCTGATTCCCATTAAAGCCTCTAATGCATCTAAAGCCTCCTAAAGCCTCCTAAAGCCTCCTAAAGCCTTCTTCTATAGTTGCAGAATCCACCAGGCCAGCAGTATGAGAACGCCAACGACTATCCAGCTAAGCAGGAATCCGGCAAGGTCTTCCCTGTAGCGGCTGAAGAACCCTGTCCAGCGGGCTTTGTGGCCCCAGCCTGGAAGGTCAAGCAGAAGAAGATCATCACCAGTTTCGGAGGCGAGAGGCTTCCTGCCGTCTTTTCCCGGTTGTTTTGCATCTGATTTTCTTCGCATATTATCGAAAAAGGTTTCAATCTTCTCCTTATTCTCCGCCTTGGTTAAAATACTGACCAGCCAGAAAATGAAGAAACCCGAAGCCATCGCCATACCGAAAGGGGCCGGTTTCCATTTATATACAAGAACAAGTTCACCAGCAGATATGAAATTTACTATATAATAAACAGATACAGAGACAATCAACGCTGCAGCAGCACCATACCTGTTGGCTCTTTTCCATATAATTCCACCAAGAAAAATTATACCCATGAAAGCAGCAAGTGTCTCGGTAAAAAGAAATGCATGAAGTACATTTTTGATACTCAGTGCAAAGAGAACCGCCAGTACCGACAGGCCCAGACCTGAATAGCGCCCCATCCAGAGAAGCCGCTTATCAGTGGCATTCTGGTTTATGTATTTATTATAGAAATTCTTTGTAAAAAGTGCTCCTGTGTTAACCATAAAATTTGAACAGGCCGACATATTGGCAGCAACAATAGCAGCAAGCATCAGTCCAACAAGACCAGGAACAAGAAGCACGCTGCAGGCATAACCGAATGCCATCTCCGGATCTTCAAGCTTAACTCCGGTCTTAACAACAAGTGCAGCAACAACCAATCCTGTAAGTGCCCAGCCTATTGTTACAAGTCTTTTTACCATTGAACCGAATGTCTGACCTATTCGTCCGGCCCTCTCAGTATCTCCTGTGGCACACATAGATATCATGTGAGGCTGCGCCGTTATGCCTACAATTCCATTGACGGCAAGCATCGCAATTGTAAAACCATCGATACCGCTTGCACTGTTGAAAAGATCAAAAAAGTGATCGGGAAGAACTGCGTGCATTCCTGCAAAGCCATTTATTTCCCTTAATCCCAGGGGAATAAGCATAACCGACAATATTATTATAAGGAACGACTGAATGAAATCAGTATATGCAGCTGCAATAAGACCTCCGGCAAAACTGTAAATAATAAAAGCCACCGTCATAACCAGCACAACCATATCGGGTTCAATAAGATTACCTGAGGCAACCGATATCACTTTTGCTGCTCCCTGAAGCATAACTCCCATATTGAAAACAAAAAATGATACCGCAAAAAGAGAATAGACAAGTCCCATCCGGCTGCCATACCTGTCTTCAATAATCTCTCCCACCGTTGTCCGTTCACTCCGCCGGTAAAAGGGTGCTATAAGCCAGTAAAAAGGTGTTATAAGCATATTCTTCCACTGGTACCAGATCGTTGCAAAACCCTGACTGAATGTAGCTCCTGTCTGGGCTACCGGCATCTCGGCATGTGTTCCGACACCAAATGCCTGTCCAATCATTATATACCATTTGAATTTACGTTCACCTCTGAAATAAGCATCACTGGTCTTTGTCTTTCTGGCCATCCAGAGTCCGAATGCTGTTATTGAGATGAAATATCCGAACAGGACTATATAATCAATTGTACTCATGGGGGAAGAATAAAGGTTGAGTCCACTCCGAAAAGTCGGAGGAACTGATTTAGTTAATTAATATTATAAAAGTATTCAAGTATTTGTATTATTGTTGTTAATATAAACAAATGAATGTCAATAACTTAATATATATTTTCATTTATTTTCGATATATTTGTTTCGATAAGTAAAGCATCGGGTATGTTTAAGAAATCAGACAAAGAATCGCAATTAGATGCATTTACCAATGTTCCAACCATGCTGGAGAGTTCAGCTCTCAAACAGTATGGTGATAAGGGTCATTGGCACAACCAATTCCGGGAACAGGTTGTGATGCGTATAGATGAATCCATCTTCAGTGTACTGTTCAATAACACGACAGGTGCGCCCAATGCTCCGGCCCGAACATTGGTTGGGATGATGATTTTAAAAGAATCCTTTGGATGGAGCGACTCTGAGTTGTTTGAGCATTGTCGCTTTAACTTACTGGTGCGCAGTTCATTAGGACTATTCAATATGAACGATTCTTTGCCGGTGGAATCTACCTATTACCTTTTGCGTAAAAGGATTTATGACCATCAAAAACAAAATGGTGAAGATTTGATGGGAACCGTTTTTGCACATATCACCAAAGGGCAAATCAAGGAGTTTAATGTAAATGGACGCAACATTCGTATGGACAGTAAGCTCATTGGCAGCAATATTGCCATATTTACGCGCTACGAAATCATCCACCAGTCCCTTTGCATGTTCTATAAATCGCTGGATAAGGCTGCAAAATCAAAACTCTTTGTGGTAGACAGGAAGCAATTGGAACTGCTTATGAAGGAAGAATCTTCCAAAACGGTGTATCACAATACTAAAGATGAACTTAGTGGCAGACTCCAAACTATAGGTATTCTTATCTACAATTTGCTGAATCGTTTGGAATATCTGCAAACCGAGCTTTATCAACTGCTTCAGCGTGTGTTTAATGAACAATACAAAATATCAGAAGATCAACAGATCGAGCTTCGTCCAAAAGAAGAAATATCATCATCAAGCCTACAATCACCGCACGACCCAGATAGTGCTTATCGTAATAAAGGGGACCAGAAGGTGAAGGGTTACAGTGTGAATATTACAGAGACCTGCTCCGAAGACAATCTGAACCTGATTACCAATGTTATTGTTGAAAAAGCAAACACGCCAGACACTCGGTTTGTTGCACCAGCCATTGAGGCTACCATTGAAGTTACCGGACAGACTGTTAAAACGATTTATGCTGATGGAGCATATCAAAGTCCTGCTAATGACGAATGTTGCGAAAACATCGACATGGTTTTTACAGGTATCCAGGGTTTTGAGTCAAGATATGATTTAGAAATGACCCCGGAAGGGTTACTGGTCACCGATACCAAAACAGGCGAGTTCATGAAGGCTGTTTTAGTTAAACGGCTGAAAAACAGTAAAGAAGACAGGTGGAGAATAACTAGGCCCACTGGTAATTATTACTTTGGTCAACTGGCTATTCGGGCTTCTCATTTGCGTCGACAGATGAATGGACGGTCGCTGGAGGAGCTACACAAACGGAATAATGTAGAGGCAACCATCTTTCAACTTGCGTTCCCATTAAGAAATAACAAATCAAAATACCGGGGAATTAACAAACAAAAAACCTGGGCTTACTGTAGATGCCTGTGGATCAACCTTGTCAGGATACTTAACTTTACGAAACAAATATGTCAAAGAACGTTTAATACAATGGAAAAACCTGCTTATAATACTTTTTTGCCCACCTACATCAATTTAAAGATGGTGGGACACCTGTTTTTCCGCAGAAAACTTTCCATTGCACTATTTTATCAATTTTCGTCAATTTTATAATTTTTAAATAATCCCCCTTTTCGGAGAGGACTCAAGGTTTAAGGTTTAAGGTTTTGAGTTTTTTGATAGACAAGGTTTCCGGAGAGGTAGGTTTTTAATATTTCAGGTTTTGAATCACTTAGATTAAAAATTATTATGTCTGCTCTTTTTCCCGGAGCGAGTGTACCTCTGTCG
>JBBQZN010000004.1:0-96934 GCA_038207725.1 Bacteroidales bacterium
CTATATGAACTTCAGATATTCATCGCTTTTAATCGCGAAAGCGAATATATATAATTTTTAAACACCTGTAACACTTTATTTTATAAGTGTTTTAAACACATTAATATGACTTATTAAGAGTAATAATGGTTGCTTTGGATAACTTATTAACACTTTAATACTTAACAGGCCAAGCAATGTGGCTTTAAGAACAATTACACGCTCTCATCATTTGACCAACGGTTGCTTAACCCGATTCTAATAGCTGTTTTTATTTGATTAAAAATATTTTGCCCACTGCTTCTCTTAAGGCCATCTATAATTTCGAATCTGTATGCCATAAAAAGATAATAATTAATATTTTTTTTGCAGAAATGAAAATAGAGTCTATATTTGCACTCTCTTTTTGGGGGTTTAGCTCAGCTGGTTCAGAGCATCCCGACTAGCGAGTCGGGAGGGTCGGCGGCTCGAAAAGAAAATATTAATGGGGGTTTAGCTCAGCTGGTTCAGAGCATCTGCCTTACAAGCAGAGGGTCGGCGGTTCGAACCCGTCAACCCCCACAAATTAAAGTCCCTCTTCTGGGACTTTTTTTGTATATGTACTTTGTATATATTCTATACTCTTCTAAAATTGATAAATATTATATCGGCTTTTCAGCAGATATAAATGACAGATTATTAAAACATAACAGAAGCACAAAAGGGTTTTCATCTACAGGAAAACCCTGGGAAATTGTATACTCTGAAATGTTCCTGGATAAGAAGAACGCAATGAAAAGGGAAAAACAACTTAAAAACTGGAAAAACAGAGATAGAATCATTACTCTGATTACTTCTGGTTCAGAGCATCCCGACTAAAAGTCGGGAGGGTCGGCGGTTCGAACCCGTCAACCCCCACAACACTTAAACCGGTCGCGATAGCGGCCGTTTTTGTTTTTGCAGACCGTTTTAAGCTTGCTTAAATAAGGTCAACAAAAACAAAACCGGACTCAGCGCAGCTGAGATCGGTTTAAGTGTTGTAAGTGACCCCAAATACGGCGTCACCTTCGCCAATCTGCTTGCCAAATCTTCAACCATGACAAAGGCTTCGGTGACCAAAGTCATCGAAGCTAACCCAAAAAACTATCAGGAGGATCTGAGTTATTCTTTCTTCATGACTATTAACGATGCAAGTATGGAAAGAGCAAGTATAGAGACGATTACGACAAGAGATAAAACAATTGGAATCTCAAAATTAAAGTACGCAGCAAGCATCTTCATCCCTACAAATGTGAGAACAAAAGCGAGTCCAACCTTAAGATAACGGAATAATCCCATAATTCCGGCAATCGCAAAATAGAGCGATCGCAATCCGAGAATAGCAAAGATATTGGATGTGTATACTATAAAGCGGTCCTGACTAATTGCAAGTATAGCGGGGATACTATCGACAGCAAAAATAAGATCCGATGATTCAATTACCAGAAGAACAAGAAACAATGGCGTTGCGTAAGTCTTATTATTCTGCCTGATGAAAAGCCTGTCGCCATGCACTGTGTTTGTAACGGGTAAAAACCTCTTGAAAAACTTCACAATACTGTTTTTTTCTGGATCAACAGCAGTATCCTTTGCAAAAAGCATACTTATTCCCGTATAGACAAGAAAACCACCAAAAATAATGACTATCCAGTGAAAACGGTTTATGAGCGCCACCCCGGCAAAAATGAAAATCGCACGCATTATCAGCGCCCCTAAAATTCCCCAAAACAAAATCTTATGCTGATACTCAGGCTTGACAGCGAAATATGTGAATATCAGAATAAATACAAAAATATTGTCAACACTTAAGGAATACTCAATAACATATCCTGTAAGAAACTCCAGCGCCTTTGTTTTTCCGAATTCGAAATAAATAAACAAATTGAACAAAAGAGCCAGAGTTATCCATACAACGGTCCATATAACAGCCTCTTTAACAGGAACCTTGTGCGTATGCTTGTGAAAAATACCCAGATCAAGTGCAAGCATTATGAATATAAAAACATGAAATCCAATCCAGAAATATATACTGATTCCCATCTTAAAAACTTTAGGCTGCAAACTTATGAAAATAATTCCTTAAATCTTTATTAACTTTGGCTCAAGGCAATTTTATCACCTATAACAAAATAATAATGAAAAAGGTTTTCCCTCTTATAGTCATTATCCTGACAACAGTTTTTCCGACAAATGTACTTTCCCAGAAGGGCCAGAATACGGCCAATGTAATAACTGCATCCGACCTTGAAAGTCATGTCTTTTTTCTGTCTTCCACTCTTCTCAAAGGAAGGAAGAATGGTGAACCCGGACTAGAAATTGCAGCACAGTATTTAGCTTCACAGGCAAAGCTGGCAGGACTAAAACCCGCTAACGGAAACAGCTATTTTCAAGCGTATTCACTTATCAGTAAATCTATTGATCCTGAAAAAACTTCAATTAAAATCATATCAGGAAAACAAGATTCTGTGGTAATAAAAAAACCTGTTTTCCAACTTGTACCAACTGGTCCTTCTGACTTTAAATTTGAAGGTGATGTGGTTTTTGCCGGCTATGGACTTAAAATAGATAAATACAAATACAACGACTTTGAAAATATAAAAACTGAAGGAAAAATTCTCCTTGTGATGACAAGAGCTCCCTCCTCCCCTGATGGTAAAAAATTCCTTTTTGAGGGGACACCATGGAACTCATTCTCCAGTCTGCAGGTAAAACTCTCTACATTATTATACACCAGGGCAAAAGCAATCCTCTTTGTCCTCGATCCTAAATCGGGCTTCTCTTCTTTAGATGAACAATACCCCGATTATGCAGCACAAATGGGCACAACAATGAGTATGAAGAGTGAAAAAAAACAGTCATTTGATTTCCCGGGGATGCCAAAAATTATGTTCATCGACCGGTCAGTTGCTGATGAGCTTCTTAGAGGAACCGGAAAAAATCTCGAAGATCTGCAAAATAACATTGACTCTGACCTTAGATCAAATTCCTTCCTGATTGAGAATATAACACTCGCTATTAATGAGGTATCAATGACAACAGAAGTTACTCTGAATAATATTTCAGGTTATGTTGAGGGATCTGACCCTATACTTAAAAATGAACTTTTAGTTTTTTCAGGACATTATGATCATATTGGCGGATCAGGCGATCTGGTTAATCCCGGAGCCGATGATGATGCATCGGGATGCGCAGCGCTCCTTTCAATGGCAAAAGCTTTTGCCTCTATGGAGAAAAAACCACTCAGGTCAGTTCTCTTTCTATGGGTATCAGGCGAAGAAATAGGTCTTTACGGTTCAAAATCATATGTTAACAACCCTCTTTTCCCGCTTGAGAAAACGGTTGCAGACCTTAACATGGATATGATCGGACGCGTAAAAGAGGCTGCAGATTCCACATCTGAAACTCCGATGACCGGTCAGAATCAGGTCTTTGTGATTACTGATAATCAGAGCAAAGAACTTGTTGATATTGCAAATCAGATTGATAAAAAGTCAGTACTCGATTTTGACTATAGCCTCAGCGGAAGAGATCACCCCCTGCAGCTTTTTGCAAGAAGCGATCATTACAATTTTGTGGTAAAAGATATTCCTGTTCTATTCTTTTCTACGGGACTTCATTCTGATTATCATACTCCAAAAGATGTAATCGGGAAACTTGATTTTCAGAAGATGGAACTCATTACCAGAACAATGTATGAGATAGGTCTTACTGTTGCAAATAAAAAAACAAGAATTGTTGTAGATAATCCATTCAGCTCATGGGGAAAAAGCAAATAAGCCGCAAGGAATTCGTAGCAAAAACACTTACCGGAATTGCAGGCATTAGCCTGATGACGAGTAGATTGTCAGCCGCAGAATATCCGGCACAAGATCTAAGGACTGTTGGAAAAACAGGGATCAAGGTTAGTCCCATATGCTTCGGGGCTCCCCGAACCAATGAAGAATCACTTATTAAATATGCCGTTGATAAGGGGATTAACTTTATCGATACAGGCCGCTCCTATGGAAATGGCAATAATGAACGGCTTGTAGGCAGAGCCCTTTCCGGAATCAGACACAAAGTTGTTATTCAGTCTAAAATAAGACTTGAGGAGAATGAACTTCCATCAAAAGGAAAAGGTAAAAAAGGTGCTGATGAGATCAGGTCGGCATTATCTTCAAAACTTGAGGAGAGCCTCAAAGCCCTGAATTCAGATTACATTGATATACTGCTAATTCATGATGCTCTTGATGAGAAACTGCTATTTCATGATGAGACTCTGAAGTTCTTCGATACAATGAAAAAAAACGGGGTTATCAAAGCCCACGGATTTTCTACCCACAACGACTATCTGAACCTTCCGGAGCGAAATAATTCCGAACTTATTTATGATATAATAATGCTTCCTTTCAATCATAAAGGCTCTTTCGTTCATTCAGTTACCGGAAAATATTCTGAATGGGACCAGAAAAGACTTATTTCCATTCTTACCGAAGCTGGAAATAAAGGCGTCGGAGTTATTGCAATGAAGACTTGCTCAGGCGGCATGTATTCACCAGATCCTTCCTCTGAGGCCAATTACAGTAAAGCAGTCTCATGGGTTCTAACACATAAATTCATAAGTTCAGCTGCTATAGCAATGGCAAATTTTGAACAGGTTAATGAACATTTAATAAATCTCTGATATTCTAACATTTACTTAGCTGTAACCGGGAAGAAGCATTTCACAGATTTAGTATATACAGGATTTATATCAGGGACTCCATTGCCATTTGTATCTTTCATTGAACCAAGGTATTGCATCAGAGCAAGCCACTCTTTACCTTCCTGAATGCCGTCTTTTTTTTCATTTATGTCTATTACGGCATTTTTCATTATTGTGACTTTGTTACCTTCAGAATCTTTTGGCACAACATTTATAAGTCCATGACTCATCTTTTTTATAATTCCTATAAAATCAAGCATATATGAATTTGCAGTCAAAGAGTAGAGTGTTTTATCCTTCTTTGAAAAGTTAACATTTACAATACTTCCATTAGCTTTAACAATATCGATTTTCTGAATCTTTCTGAGCATCCCCTTTTCAGGGTCGTAATCAACTTTTATACCGGAATAGTAGCAGTAATAGTCGGCGCTCTTTTTATAAGCCACCAGAAGAATTTCCAGGATGCTCTTCAACTCTTTTCCTGTAACATATAATCTGGAAAGAGGATAGCCCGGAAAATCGTCACTTCCCGATCCAAGCGACATTACTCTGAAGATATCAGGGGCAGACTGTAAACCCGCGACAAGATTATCGCGCAGCACCCCCGCCGATACCAGGCTTACATCAGTACCACGGCTATTATTATTATTTACATAATAATGAATTGCATCAGCAACCAAAGGGCCCATATTACTTTCTTTAAAATCACCAGATTCATTCCCTGAGATCAAAAATGATGTTTCAGCTACCGGTCTGGTAAAACTCATACCCAGAGGAGTAAGAATCTCACTGACAATACCCGCTTTTTGTTTCTCAATAAGAGCAGTTATCTCTTTATCGCCGGCAATCTTATCATCTACCGGAATAAGTGAATAATTTTCAACGGCAACTTTGCCTGATGTAACAATCAGAGAGAGTTTCCCCACATATTTGCCGTACTCTCCCGCCTGAACAACGGGCACTCCATTTACTATAAGTGGTTCATTCAATCTCGAGTGGGTATGTCCACTGATTATCACGCTTATTCCGGGTACTTTACGGGCCAGTTCAAAATCTTCTCCTGCCCAGGCACCGTCAACTTTAGATAAGCCTGAATGTGACACACATATTATTAAATCGCATCCATTGTGCTGCAACTCTTTTACAATACTTCTGGCATAGGAAATCTGTTTTGAAAAACCTACAGGTTCTGATCGGGGGGCAACGCTGACAGCATCTACTCCGAGTAAAGAAAAGAAACCTATTTTAAGACCATCACGCGTAAGGATTACTTTTCTTTCAAGAACATTTTCCGCATAAAGTTTCTCCAATCCATCATCGCGCGAATCTTTTTTGGAAAACTCAATATTCCCCATTAGAACAGCAGGAATTGAACCTGATGCAGATGATACTGACAGAATTTTCGCAAGACTTTCAGGACCAAAATCAAACTCATGGTTGCCGAGACAGGTAATATCATAACCCATCTGTTCCATAAGACGTAACTGAAAACCTGTTCTTGTTTCCAGACTGTGAAAGAGTGTCCCCATTAAAAAATCGCCTGCATCCACAACCAGAGTTCCTTTAGGATTTTTCCCCTTTTCTTCCTTTATTATGGTCGCAATTCTGGCAAATCCACCTATTGTCTTGTCATCATTTATCGTTTCAGGAGTATAGTCAGCCTCCGGAGCAAAGCCAGTCAAACGCGAATGAAGGTCATTAGTATGAAGAATCGTAATTCTTTTGGCATCCTGGCTGTGAAGGGAAAACAATGGAAACAGCAACAACAAAATTATAAGTGCGTTTTTCATTTCAGGGTAAATTAATTTTGCTTAAGAAATTCAAATTTAAACTTTTTACTGTTAATATTTTCACAATACAATGATTGCTCTTCTTTTAATCACAACACGTCGGCTACGACAAAAGTACTTCCTCCGATAAAAATCATATCGTTCGGCGAACAGTTTTTCTCTGCAGCATTAAGTGCACTTTTTACATCAGAATAGCTATCACCTTTGAGACCGTATTGTTCGGCCTTCATTTTAAGAATGTTTTCATCCAATGCACGCGGTACCGAAGCCCTCGCAAAATAATAAATGGCATCTGCAGGAAAAAGCGGAAGAACCGAACTCAGATCTTTATCATTTACAAAACCAATAACCATATGAAGTCTGTTTTTTTTAATTCTTTCAATCTGTTTGATAACAAATTCAAGTCCCTCCTTATTGTGGCCAGTGTCACATACCGTAAATGGCTTATCTTTAAGCACCTGCCAGCGACCCTGTAATCCGGTATTCTTAATAACATTTTTGATTCCGTTTATTACATTCTCATCAGAAATCTCAAACTTCGATTTCAGGACATCAATAACTGAAAATAAGGTTATAAGATTTTTTGCCTGATAATCGCCGCCAAGCGGAATTTCAATTTCTGTTTTATACCCTGTCTCAGAATTTACTAATTTATACTTGCGAAATCCGGATAAGATCTCCGTGGTTTCTGATATAGACGAGTACTTTTCATCTGCAAAAACAATATCAGATCCCGTTTCTTTAGCTTTTGCAATGAAAACATCGTTGGTTTCAGTCCGACTCTCTCCAACAACTACAGGAACCTTCATTTTTATGATACCAGCTTTCTCTCTCGCAACCTTATCAAGAGTATCTCCAAGCAGGTCGAAATGGTCGTGGCCTATATTTGTAATTACCGAAAGTTCCGGAAGTATAATATTAGTTGAGTCAAGCCTCCCTCCCAGTCCGGTTTCAATTACTGCAACATCAACATTTGATCTGGAAAAATGAAGAAAAGCCAATGCGACAGTCATTTCAAAGAAAGATGGCTTGACAGATCCAATTACATCGCTATAATTTTCTACAAACTCAACAACCTCTGACTCAGGTATCATAACTCCGTTCACACGAATCCTCTCCCTGAAATCTTTCAGATGGGGAGAAGTATATAATCCGGTTTTGTAACCTGCTTCCTGCAAAACCGAGGCAATCATATGCGAAACAGAGCCCTTGCCGTTTGTTCCGGCAATATGAACAGATCTGAAGTGCTTGTGCGGATGCCCAAAATAGGAATCAAGGGCATTGCTGTTATCGAGATTATCCTTGTAAGCTGCTTTTCCGATTCTGTGAAAAGCCGGCAGGCTGCTGAAGAGAAAATCGATTGTCTGCTGATAATTCATGAGAAAGGTTAAAGGAGAAAGGTTAAAGTAGAAAGGTTAAAGTTAGAAGACAAAAGTGAAACGACAAAAGTGAAAAGACAAAAGTGCCGCAAAATACTTATGAATACAAATTAACAATCTTAATATATCTATAACAACTAATACCTTAAAATAGTTATTTTTACATGTCGCCTTTAAAAGAGTCGCGTTAATGTAATGTGCTGATTTATAAATCACTGACGATGAAAAAGAAACAAAATAAAAAACTTTTTATCCTCGACACAAACGTTTTGCTGCACGATTATAAGTGCATCTACAATTTTGAGGAGAATGATATAATAATTCCGATTGTTGTTCTTGAAGAACTTGATAAATTCAAGCGTGGTAATGACCTGATTAATTTCCATGCAAGGGAATTCACCCGTGAACTTGATAAACTATCGGGCGATATGCTTCTTACTGCAAATATCCCTCTCGGAGATAATCTTGGAAATATGCATATTGAAACAGGCAGGGACTTCTCCGAAAAGGTTAGTCAGTCGTTTCCGGAAAGGACAGCTGATCACAGAATCCTGGCAATTTCAGAATATGTAAGCAATCAGAATAAAGATAAAACTGTTGTACTGATAACCAAGGATATAAACCTGAGGATGAAAGCTAAATCGCTTGGAATTATAGCTCAGGATTACGAAAACGACAAAGTTGCAAATATTGATGACCTCTATAAAGGCATAAGAATTCTCGATACTGTCGGGCCCGAAATTATCAGTAAGCTTTACGAATTACCTGAAGGAGTCAATTCTTCTGAGTTTAATCTTGAACCGGGACTTAAAGGGCATCAGTTTTTTATAATGAAGAACAACGGATCAAGTGCACTGGCTCACTATAATCCTGTTAATAAGGTACTTAACAGGGTAATAAAGCAGACCACATACGGAATTGACCCACGTAATGCTGAGCAGACATTTGCGATTGAGGCATTATCCAATCCCGACATACAACTGGTCTCCCTCACAGGAAAGGCTGGTACCGGTAAGACTTTGCTTGCCCTCGCAGCCGCTCTTCAGCAGCATAAAAGGTACAAACAGATTTTCCTTGCGAGGCCAATTGTTCCGCTGGCTAACCGCGACCTTGGTTTTTTACCCGGTGATGTTAAGGAAAAGATGGATCCATACATGCAGCCGCTATATGATAACCTCACTGTCATAAAACATAAATTCAGTCATCAGAGTCCTGAATTTCTGCGTATTAACGATATGATGAAAGAGGATAAACTTGTAATTACCCCACTGGCATATATAAGAGGAAGAAGCCTCTCAAGTATCTTTTTTATAGTTGATGAAGCCCAGAATCTCACACCACATGAAATTAAAACAATCATTACGCGAGCCGGAGAAGGCACAAAGATGGTCTTTACCGGTGATATTGAACAGATCGATTCGCCTTATCTTGATACAGCCTCGAATGGACTAAGCTACCTGTCAGATAAAATGAAAGATCAGGATATATTTGCACATGTAAATCTTGTGAAAGGAGAAAGGAGCTTCCTTGCTGAGCTGGCTAGTAAATTGTTATAAGGCGTGAGGTGTGAGGTGTGAGTGAGGAAAGACAAAAGACAAAAGTAAAAAGTAAAAAACAAAGAAATAAAATCAGAAAAAATGAAAACAAGAACAATCCAACTTTCTGCAGTATTGATAATTACATTACTGCTTATCCCAACGGTTATAATGGCTCAGGGAAAGGTAAAAACTGAAAAAGCTCCTGAGGCAGCAAAAGGGGCGGTAGTTCTATTCAATGGTAAGAACCTCAATAACTGGACATTCCATCTAAAAGATCCTGCTGTTGATCCAGCTAAAGTGTTTACAGTACAGAACGGCGTAATAAACATTAAGGGAGATCCTTTTGGATATATGCGTACAAAAGAATCATATTCTGATTACAAGCTTCATGTAGAGTATCGCTATCCTGTCGAACTATCTAACAGCGGCGTTTTTATTCACGCTCAGGGAAATGACACAATCTGGTTAAAATGTATTGAATGTCAGCTGAAAGCAGGCAGTGCAGGTGATTTTGTCTGCATGAACGGTTCAGATATGAATGAACGCAAAGACAAAGCTAACAGGGTAGTTAAAAAACTGGCTGAATCGTCAGAAAAGGGTGTTGGTGAATGGAACACAATGGAAATAAAATGCAGTGCTAACACAATTGAAGTTGTTGTAAACGGAGTAATTCAGAATAAAGGAACCAATCTCAATATTTCGTCAGGAAGCATTTGCTTACAGAGTGAAGGAAAAAGTATTGAATTCAAAAACGTATTTCTTACAAAACTTAAAAAATAATCTTAATGCTTCTTAGTGCCTTAGCCTATTTTATTCATAAACCTTAGTGAACCTTAGTGAATACCTTAGTGTGCCTTTGTGTTTAAACTTTTTTTTACCACTAAGGAACACAAAGTACAGTACAAAGTAACACAAAGGGATATAGCACTTTAACTAAGTTATGAATAATTCAGATTAGAACTTAAGTGGCAATAAAAAATGAGCAGTACCAGAAAAAAAGTTGCATTTCATACCTTAGGCTGTAAACTTAATTTTGCGGAAACGTCAACCATCTCGAGGTCATTTCCCGAAGAGAGCTTCGAGAGGGTTCCGGCGAATTCACCTGCCGATATCTATGTCATAAATACCTGTTCGGTAACTGATGCAGCTGATAAAAAGTGCAGACAGGCGATAAAGAAATTTGCCACACTTTCCCCTGAGGCATTTATTGCTGTTGTTGGCTGCTATGCACAACTTAAACCACAGGAAGTATCTGCCATACCAGGTGTTGACCTTGTACTCGGAACGAATGAGAAATTCGACATAGCCGGCTACATTGATAAACTCGATAAAAAGAAAAAAGCTGAGGTGCATTCCTGTGATCTGGCATCGTCCGACAGTTTCAATCCTTCATACTCAATGGGCGACAGAACCAGATCATTCTTGAAAGTTCAGGATGGTTGCGATTATGCTTGCTCATATTGTACAATACCGATGGCCCGCGGGAAAAGCAGAAATCCCTTGATATCAGAAATAATTAAAGAAGCAGAAAAAATTGCTGAGAAAGGGGTAAAAGAAGTTGTTCTTACCGGCGTAAACATAGGTGATTTTGGAAAATCCACAGGAGAGACATTTGCACAGCTTCTCGTAGAACTGGATAAAATAAACGGCATTGAGAGATTCAGAATATCTTCAATTGAGCCAAACCTACTGACCGACGGAATAATTGAGATGGCAGCCCGTAACGAAAAAATACTTCCTCACTTCCATATACCACTGCAAAGCGGGTCGGATAAAATACTGGGCTTAATGAGAAGACGATATAAACGCGAAGTATTTGCCGAAAGGATCAGACAGATTAACAGGACAATATCACATGCAGGCATTGGAGCCGATGTAATTGTAGGTTTTCCGGGTGAAACAGATTCTGATTTTGAAGACACTTACTCATTTCTTGAAGAATTGCCACTCTCCTACCTTCATGTATTTTCTTTTTCAGAACGTCCCGGAACAGTTGCGGAAAAACTGGCAGGTAAAGTTAAGCCATCAGAAAAAGGGAAAAGAAGCAGAAGACTTATTACACTTTCTGAAAACAAACACAGGGAATTCGCGTTTTCAAATATAGGACTCTCAACTGCGGTGCTTTTTGAAAGAACACGGATTGACGGTTTCATTACAGGATTTACATCCAACTATTTAAGAGTTGAATACCCATGGCAGTCAACCTTTGCCGGACAAATTAAAAAAGTCAGACTGACAGGAATTACGCCATCAGGAAGAGTTAATGCAGAAATAATTGATTGAAAAATGATTAATCTGAAACATATTTGTGAAGAGCTTGAAAGGGCCGCCAGAGAAACAGGCGCCTTTATTCTGGGTGAGTCAAAAGTATTTGATTTAACAAGAACCGAGAGGAAGGGAATGAATGACTTTGTCAGCTATGTTGATAAAGGCGCTGAAAAAATGCTGGTTGAAAGACTGTCGGTACTTCTGCCGGAAGCAGGATTCAAGACTGAAGAAGGAACGATTGAAAAAACAGGAGTTAAATACTGCTGGGTAATAGATCCGCTGGACGGAACAACAAATTTTCTGCACGGACTAAATCCATTTGCAGTAAGCATTGGCCTAATGGAATATGATGATGTTATTGCTGGTGTTGTGTATGTAATACCTGAAAATGAAATGTTTACAGCCTGGAAAGATGGTGGTGCCTGGCTAAATGGCACCCAAATTCACGTTTCCGGGGCCAAAAAACTATCTGACTCGCTAATTGCCACAGGTTTTCCCTACAGCGATTTCAGCAGGCTTGACCAGTATATGAAATGTTTCACATGGTTCTGTACAAATTCACAGGGAGTAAGACGGCTGGGGTCAGCTGCTACTGATATTGCATATTTAGCCTGTGGACGATTTGAAGTATTTTATGAATATGGCCTTCATCCCTGGGATATTGCAGCAGGAATAATCATTTTGCGTGAAGCAGGCGGAAAAATCAGCGACTTCTCAGGTAATGAGAAAAACCTCTCGGGAGAAGAAATTGTGGCGGCAAACGGTTCGGTATATTCTGAAGTTCTTGAAATTGTGCGTAAATTTATGATTCATTAGTTACTATAAAATATGAGTGCAGTTGCCTATTACATATTTTATTCCGTAAACTGGGTAGTTACTCTTCTGCCTCTCAGGGTTCTATATGTCTTCTCAAACCTTCTGTACTTTGTCCTTTACTATTTTCCATCATACCGTAAAAAAGTTGTCGCATCAAATCTAAAGAACTCATTTCCGGACAAATCAGAGGCAGAAAGAAAGATAATTGAGAAGAAATTCTATCGTCATCTTGCCGATGTTTTTGTTGAGACATTGAAACTAACACATATGTCAGAGAAGCAATTCAAGGAAAGATTCATTGTAAGCAATCTTCATATAATTGAAAAACTTCTGTCAGAGAAAAGAGATACTATTGCAGTTCTGGGGCATTACAACAACTGGGAATGGCTCGGAGCATTTCCTATGTACACCGGATACAAAGCTGTTTCAATTTATAAACCTCTTCAGAATAGATATTTTGACAAGTTTGTTAATAGCCTCAGAACTAAACACGGAATGGTTCTTACCCCTATGTCTAACATTATCAGGGAGATAATTAACGACAGAGCAAACAACATTAATACAATATCCGCTTTTATTTCTGATCAAACACCTGTAAAGACTGAAATAAAATACTGGACAACCTTCCTGAATCAGGATACTCCGGTTTATATGGGAACAGAGAAAGTTGCTTCAAAATATGATATGGCGATTGTTTTCTTCAATATACAGAAGGTTAAACGCGGATATTATAATCTCCACATTGAACTGCTTTTCGAACATACTGCAGGACTTCCCGAACATCTAATTACAGAAACGCATGTCAGAAGACTTGAACAGTTGATTATTGAAAAGCCAGAGTACTGGATATGGAGTCACCGTCGCTGGAAACATAAAAAGCCTGTTGAAAATGCATAGTACTGCCATTGTAATATTAAACTGGAATGGAATTGAGTACCTGAAAAAGTTCCTTGGTGGCGTTGTAAATAATTCCATGGTACCGGGAACGGAGATATACATAGCGGATAACGGGTCAACAGATGATTCTATAGAATGGTTAACACAGAACTTCCCCGGGGTAAAACTCCTGAAATTCAACAAGAACCATGGATTTGCCGGCGGGTACAATCTTGCTCTGAGCCAGATTGAGGCTGATTATTATCTGCTCCTTAATTCTGATATTGAGGTAACCGAAGGCTGGCTGCAACCTTTGCTGACTTATATGGACAGCAACCCTGATGTGGCATCATGCCAGCCAAAAATACGCTCCTTTTATAATAAGGAATCCTTTGAGTATGCAGGTGCTGCCGGAGGATTTATTGATAAATATGGTTACCCTTATTGCCGCGGAAGAATTTTTGATAAAACAGAAACAGATACAGGGCAATATGATTCCGTTACTGACATTTTCTGGTCATCAGGAGCCTGTATGCTCGTGAGGGCTGAAGCATGGAAAAGATGTCGGGGATTTGATGCTGATTTCTTTGCCCATATGGAGGAAATTGATCTATGCTGGAGGTTTAATAAGGCAGGATACAGGGTTAGTGTTATACCCGAATCAATTGTTTACCATGTTGGCGGTGGATCGCTACCGTATAATTCGCCATACAAGACTTATCTGAATTTCAGGAACAGTCTCTTCCTTTTATATAAAAATCTTCCTGACAAAAACTTCCGTACATCCCTATTTATCAGAAAGATACTTGATGGAATTGCTGCTGTAAAATTCCTTTTAAGTGGAAATTTTGGCAGTGTAATTTCGGTATTCAGAGCTCATGTTGATTACTACATGAGTTCAGATGATCTTAAAGCCAAGAGAGATATCGTAAAACAGATCCAGGTAAATCATTTTTCTAAAAACATTTTGAACAAGAGCATCGTTTTTGAGTTTTATGTAAAAGGCAGAAAAACTTTCAGCAGCCTTAAAACAGATAATTCATTATAATGAAAAACTATCAGATGCTTGTTTTCTTCTCAGTCGTACTAACTGTATACGCCCTTGTCAATACATATATATATTATAAAGGCTACAATGCTGTTCCGGCACTGCACAACAACAGACTTATCTATACATTAGTTTTTTTCTTTCTAGCAGCAATTTTCATTGCAGCCAAATTTCTTGAATCAAAACACTCTTCTGTAATTACAGACGTTTTCAATATTATCGGAGGTTTCTGGCTTGCATTCATGCTATACGGATTTTTCCTCTTCCTCTTGTCGGATATTATCTATCTGATGCTGAAAATCCCCGGAATCTTAAGCGGAGAAAAATTAATACTATACAGGAAGTGGTCATTTATTATAACTATATCTGTATCATCTGTTATGATTCTTGGAGGATTTATTAATGCCGTTATTCCTGTTGTCACCAGGTATGATATTGCGATAAACAAAAGTGCCGGAGATGTTAAAAACCTCAGAATAGCAGCTGTCTCCGATATTCATCTGGGAAGCATAATAAGAAAAAGGAGTATCATAAAGCTTTCAGGAATTCTAAAAGATCTTAAGCCCGATGCAGTATTTCTGCTTGGAGACATAATTGACGGTGAAATAGGACCTGTTTTAAGAGGCGACCTGCTTCAGTATTTTACAATTCCGGAATCAACAGATGGCCTTTACGCCATAACAGGAAACCATGAATTTATAGGCGGAGGCGACCGCACAATTCCATATATTGAAAGTAAGGGAATACGTGTACTTAAGGACGAAATGGTTATTCTTCCGGGGGGTATTCAGCTGGTAGGCAGAATTGACCGCGACTCATTCAGATTTTATGGTAAGGAGAGAATGAATTTAAGCGACCTCATGAAGCAGGCCGACACAAGCAAACCTGTCATTCTTATTGATCATCAGCCATTTAAACTACAAGAGTCAGCGAAACTTGGAGTTGACCTACAGTTGTCGGGGCATACACATAATGGTCAGATGTGGCCACTTAATTTTGTCACGGAAAAGATATACGAACTTAGTTATGGCTACCTTAAAAAAGGAAACTCACATTTTATTGTATCCTCCGGTTATGGACTATGGGGGCCGCGTGTAAGATCGGGTAGCAGATCAGAAGTGTTGCTTATAAATGTAACATTTACCGGACAGAAATAAACAGAACAGATCAGCTTAAAGAAGTTCGTAAGTTTTTTCCAGGCCTATTCCCCGTGAACCTTTTATAAGTATTGTTTTTCCCTTAAGTGGCTCTTTTTTAAGAATATCAATAAGCTTGTTTACATCGGAATATGACTGATATGATGTTTTGGCAGCCGCTTTCTGAAACAAAGGTCCAACCAGAAATACTTTTTCAAGATTCAATGATTTGATTTCCTCAATAACCTTTATATGTTCTTCTTCACTCTTTTCACCCAATTCAAGCATATCACCAAGAATAACAACCTTGTTCTGGCCGCTGAAAGACATAAATGATTCTACCGCGAGATGCATACTTGTCGGGTTAGCGTTATATGAATCGCAGATGAGCGTGTTTTTTTGAGTAACTGTGATCTGCGATCTGTTGTTGGCGGGCTTATAATTTGAAACAGCATCAACAATGTCAGCCATTTCAATGTCAAAAAATAAACCTGTTCCTATTGCTGCCTTTACATTCTCAAGATTATAATTACCAAAAAGATTTGTGTTTATTATATATGTCTCGTGATGATATTTCGCGCTGAGTTTAAGATTCATTTCCGAAGGTAACTGGTCAATAATCAGGTCAATGCCCGTAGGATCTGAAAATGGGACCGCCCTGTTTATTATCCTGAATATTTTTTCAGTGAGAAGCGGGTTTTTGTCGTTATAGAGGGCTATTCCGTTTACTTTACGAAGATGCTCGTACAATTCTGTTTTTGCCTTAATCACCCCCTCTTTTGATCCGAATCCCTCAAGATGAGCCGTTCCGATATTTGTAATAATTCCATAGTCGGGCTTTGCAATAAGACAGAGTGTGCGTATTTCTCCAATATGGTTAGCCCCCATTTCAACAATAAGAAAATTAGTTCCTTCCGGAGCTGACAGAATAGTAAGAGGAACTCCTATATGGTTATTAAGATTACCCTTGGTATAGTGTACCTTGAATTTTCTGGAAAGGATTACAGCCAGCAATTCTTTGGTTGTTGTTTTTCCATTTGTGCCGGTTATTGCGAGGACAGGGGCACCAAGTTCCTTTCGGTGATGTGTGGCCAGAGCCTGAAGTTCGAAAAGGCAATCATCAACGAGTATCGTTTTTTCTGTTTCGAACAGCGGGTCATCTATAACAGCCCAGGCTGCGCCCTTCCCGAGAGCCTCGGCAGCAAATTTATTACCATTATAATTATCGCCCCAAAGAGCGAAGAAAATCTGTCCCTGCTCTACTTTTCTTGAATCAGTAGCAATCCCTGTGGATTCTTTAAACAGGCTATAAATCTGATCTGTCTTCATAGTTTTAAAAAAATGCCTCATTATGAAACATAATGAGGCTTATTTTGTAAGAGAACTTGTTTCCTAGAAACCTGAAGGGCTACCTACCCTGATCATTGCACATCTGAAACCGATATCATCGCGTGAACTTTCCTGATCGAGGAACCTTCTTGTTGAAGGGTTGAGCCAATAAGCTCTGTCTTTCCATGAACCACCTTTGAATACGCGTGCATTATCATTAATCAAAGTAACATAATCCGGGTTTGCTACGGTATTATCCTGTGCATACATCCTGAGAGAAGCTCTTTTACCATCATCAGTATTCCAGTCTGATCCACCAGCTATTGCTGACTGAAGGTCACCATCCCTGTAATTTCTGTAGTCGCCTTTCTGATAATTATATCGGTTGGCAACATCAAGATCTTTTACAGTATCGACATAGAGACGTCCAAGCTTGTCTTTTCCAACAACGCCACCGTTTGCATCTCTTCTGACATCAGTATAAACGTTACCTCTGAAAGGGTTAAAACCATCAACATCTTCTGCAGTAAGTGGACGATAAACATCCGCAACCCACTCATTAACGTTTCCTGCCATACAATACAAACCATAATCATTCGGCCAGTATGATTTAACATCGGTAGTTATGCTTCCGTTATCGTTCAGACTTCCGGCAACACCCATAAGGTCACCTCTTCCACGAACAAAGTTAGCATTCATTTCACCACGTGACTTTTGTCCGGAGTTTCTGACGTTATGACCATCCCATGGGTAAATTCTTCTCTCATAAACTCTTTCTTCAAAGGTATTACCTCTGAGAGCATATGCAGCAAATTCCCATTCAGCTTCAGTTGGAAGCCTGTAAGATGGAAGAAGTACTCCGTCTTCAAAGTTGGTACGACGTTCAGTCATGTTTGGGTTCAGACTTTCACGCAACTGATTTACAACACCTTCATAAAGACCTGCAAGATATGCTTCTGTATTGAAGTTCTTTTCATTAACCTGATTAGGATCGGGATTAAGCTCACCTTCATCAATAAGGATCTGCTCATTAACCCTGTCGGTTCTCCATCCGCAGAAATCGTTTGCTTTCAGCCAGCTGACACCAACTACCGGATAATTATTATATGAAGGATGTCTGAAATAATACTGAACATAAGGATCATTGAAACCCATCGGGCTTCTCCATACAAGTGTATCAGGAAGAGCTCTTCTGAAAACCTCAGGATAATCTTTATACACCCGGCGCTGCCAGAAAAGATATTCCCTGTAATCAACATTCTTTACTTCAGTTTCATCCATATAAAAAGATGAGACTGTGACTGTTCTTGGCTTATTATTCCAGTCGAACATAACATCCTGCTGAACCTGGCCCATAGTAAAACGACCACCTTCAATAAGGACAAGGCCGGGACCTGTTTGCTGATCAGCTCCCATGGCAACTTCAAACCCGCCATTGTCAGGATCATTATAGTTCCAGCCTGTTGAAGAAGAAACATTTGGATCGTCTCCCTTTTTCTTGAAGATGCAGGAAGTAAGAAGAAGTACAGATATTAATACAATTGATAAGGCTCTGAATTTATACATAACTCCTTTAGTTTTACGGCTTTTATGAATATCAAATATAGTAAAATTTACTTAAACAAACTTTTTTTTCAGTTCAAATATAACTACATTTTAGGAAAATTTATTGTTTTGATTAGATTTCTTTTATCAACATTATTTAAACTGAATGCGAGGCCAGTCTGATGCAGAAGTGACAAAGGCATCATTCTGTTCTCCGAAATAAGATTAAATCTGTAATTATAATATATTGAAACCCTGCCGCTTCTGAGTGCAAAACCTGTCTGCATATTTAAATTATTTTCACTATTTCCGAACACCATTGCGTTGAATGACATATATTTACTCTCAAGAACTCCTCCTCCTCCAATTGAAAACAAACCATGCTGCAACGATGAAAACAGCTGCGGTCTGAGTATAAGCTCATCTTTACTTCCCAAAAAAACATCAACGGAAGCATGCAGAATTACTTTTCTTTTAAGATTGTCACCTGGCGATCCGCTGGCTGAAATATAAGGCTCAGCCAGATGATTCACTGCCAAACCAACGAAAGCGCTTTTATAAATAAGCAGAAAACCTGCGTCCATATCGAATGCAGTATGACCTTCTGATATTAATGTTTCGCCTGAAGGAAAAGCACCTGAGCCCAGAGGATCAATCATGTCAGGAAGAAGAGCTCCTGAAAAATTATAGCCCCTGTGATATAATGAAGCTGACAAACCGGCATTTACAAAAAAATTCTTTCCCGCCTGCAGAAAATATGAATAAGAGAAACCTCCCCTTATATCATTTATAATGCCGCCGCTAAAGTCATTTGACAAATATAATCCGGCTCCGCCATGAAGCGAAGGAAAATAAGAATCGTAAGAAAAATAAACAGAATGCAGGTTATAATTGTTACCAGGGAAATAGTTAAGATATGACAACCTCAGTGTTCCTTTGCCTTCACCTCCTGAAAAAGCGGGATTACTATGTGTTATCAGTTGAAAACCAGGCCCATTATCAGTTTCCTGACAACAGGTAATCTTTTCTACTGATATAAACAGAAAGAGAATTATGAAGGCACGTTTTAACATATTCAAAATAACTGCAATATCAACGTCCGCAAATCGTTATTATTGTAAACTGACGGATCATGCAAAAAAACATAATTATTTAGCAAAGAAAAAGCACATTTCTATCTTTGCAGCACATAATGAATAGATTATTTCAAATACAGGTCATTTTTATGATACTTTTCTCTTCCTCTCTGGCGGCAGCAGAGGCGAAGGATATATATGTGACATCGTCTGTTCTTTCCACCGGTAAATGGTACAAGATGGGGCTGGTAACTGACGGAATTTACCGTATTGACTACACAAAACTTGTTCAGATGGGCCTTGAGAATCCTGCTAATCCCAAAATATATGCGAATAATCAGGGGCAGTTATCATATTATAATAATGACAAAGATCCTGATGATCTGAGAGAAGTTCCATTATTTATATCTGCCGGTACTGATGGCATTTTTAATGAAGGTGACTATTTGCTGTTTTATGGTAAAGCAACGCATCGCTGGCAGTTTAATTATATAACAAGAGAGTTTGACTTTTTGCGCCATAACTATTCTGATTCAGCATTTTACTTTATTACCTCAGGGGGTACTCAGGGTAAAATAGTATCGGCAGCAATAAATCCGGTTCAGCCTTCAACATATAACTCTTCTGAATCTGATGCCCTCTTTTATCACGAAATTGAAGGTATCAATTACATAAAATCAGGAAGAGAATGGTTTCAGAAAATAAACAACCTTAATCTCAATCCGGGTTTCACCAACCTGATCATTTCTGAAAAAATCAAGTATAAAATCAGAGTTGGAGCAAGGGCATCAGGAAATGCATTATTCAAATTGTATGAAGGAACTACACTAAGGAAAACTATTCAGGTGCCGGGAACAAATCTTTACGACGATACCGGCATCCAGTTCCAGATCACAGATTCAGCAGGTACTTTAACAGCATCCTCATCATCACCTGTTTTTGAATTAAAGTACTCCGGTACCGGCGGAAATGGACTTACTGATGGTTTTCTTGACTACTTCAGATTACAGGGAAGGAGGTCAAACTCATTCACGGGCAATACAACTTTTCTGACCGATTCCAGATCAGTAGCGCCGGATAGAATTACAACTTTTTCAATAAACAGCACAGTAAATGATGTTAAGATCTGGGACATAAGCAATCCGCTAAACTGCACAGAGATCCAATTTTCCAGAAACGGCAACAATCTTACATTTAATGCGGCAACGGATTCACTTAAAACTTTTCTTGTCTTCTCAGCTGCCAATGCTCTCCTGCCTGCCTTAAAACCTTCTCCTGTAGTTAATCAGAACCTTCATGCTTCCCCTTCAGCCGATATGATAATTCTTGTCCATCCGCTTTTTTTATCATACGCTCAGAAACTTGCTGAGATCCACTTTGCTTCAAACGGACTGATTTCATTAATAGTAACACCCGAACAGATTTACAATGAGTACTCAGGAGGCATCGCTGATATAGCCGCTCTCCGGAACTTTATACGAATGAAATACACCAAACAGCTAAATAGTGATCACCCGCTGAAATATCTTCTTCTTTTCGGTGACGGATCATACGATAACAAGGCATTACCTCCCAATAATCCGAATTTCATTCCAACATGGCAGTCACAGAATTCAAATATCGTTGTATCATCCTTTATGTCAGATGATTTCTACGGTCTGCTTGAAGATGGTGAGGGTGAATCAACGGGTACTGAAGATATAGGAATCGGCCGGTTTCCAGTTTCTGATACTGTGCAGGCAGGAATTATGATCGGTAAAATAAAGTCATACATTAATCCCTCAAGTATGGGTGACTGGAGGAATATTGTCTGCATAACTGCCGATGATGAAGACGGCAATACCCATATGTCTGATGCAGAAGGGCTTTCGTCTGTTCTGAGAGACAGCGTACCATCAATCAATGTCGATAAAATATATCTCGACGCATTTAAACAGAACACAACTGTTGCTGGGCAAACTTACCCTGATGTAAACAAGGCGATAAATAACAGGATTAATACAGGGTGTCTCATCTTTAATTATCTGGGACACGGAGGAGAAAATGGACTCGCACATGAAGCAATATTAAAACAGGATGATATAAACTCGTGGAAAAATAAACAGAAGCTCCCTCTTTTTATTACTGCTACATGCGAATTCAGCAGATTCGATGATATATATGTAAACATCACAGGTGAAAAAACGGATAAACCATCTGCAGGAGAACTGGTTCTGCGAACAAAAGAAGGAGGCGCAATTGCTTTAATGTCAACAACCAGAGTAGTATATTCGGCTCCAAACTACTTCCTGAACAAAAATATTTACAACACTGCATTCAAACTTGATGCCTCAGGAAATCCACTCGCCCTCGGAGATATAATCAGGATAGCCAAGAATAAATCGGGAAATGGCTCAAATAAAAGAAACTTTTCACTTCTGGGCGATCCTGCATTGATACTTGCATACCCGCAGCATGGAAATCTTATTACCGACTCAATTAATGGGATTCCGGTCAATGCTTCAATCGATACACTTAAAGCATTATCGCTGGTAACAGTTTCAGGACACATAACTGACCTTAACGGGAATCTGAAATCTTCTTTCAACGGGGTTGTTTCACCAATAGTATATGATAAGGCAAGCAGGATAAAAACGCTTGCAAATGATGGTGGCATTGTTATGGAATTTCAGGAGAGAAACAGCATTATTTTCAGTGGAAAAACAATGGCCAAGAACGGCAGATTCAGGTTCTCATTCATAGTACCACGAGATATTGATTATGCCTTTGGAAACGGAAAGATAAGCTACTATGCAAGTAATGAGATTGACGATATTAACGGGTATTTCGGCAATGTGATTGTCGGAGGGTTCTCTGAAAATGAAGTTTCTGACAATTCAGGACCTGAAATCAGGCTCTTTATGAATGATACCCTTTTCCGTAATGGTGGAATTACCGACAAGAATCCAAGATTACTGGCAATTATTGAAGACAAGGGGGGGGTAAACACAACAGGTGCAGGAATTGGTCATGATCTGACAGGATATCTTGACAATGACCGCAATAACTCATTTGTGCTCAATTCATATTTCATAAACGATTTTGACAACTACAGGAGAGGAAAACTTGTTTACAGCCTTGCTGATTTGTCTGAAGGAAGTCATACTCTTACAATAAAAGCCTGGGACACATACAACAATTCCTCTGAGGAATCACTGATCTTTTTAGTTGAAACTGACACTAAGTTCTTTCTTAAAAACCTGATGAACTTTCCCAATCCTTTTGTTAATGAGACAAAAATCACGGCTGAACACAACAGACCTGATTCTGATCTTGATGTTACCATTAATATATACAGTTTCGATGGGAGACTGATTAAAATACTGAAAACAAGTGTCCCCGCATCCGGTTATTCGCTTCCTCCGCTTGAGTGGGATGGCAATGACAACGGCGGAAAAAGAGCCGGAAGAGGAATTTACCCGTATACAGTTACTGTTATAACAAAAGAAGGTGAAACAGCCCGAAGATCAGGTCGATTGATCATTTTGTGATAGTTATGCAATATTATGGCTGAATAATTGTTTTATATTTGTAAAGTTTGAGACAGATAAACCGGAAAATGGAGAAAAAGATAATAATAATTTTGCTGCTGGCATCATTTACAGGGACTTCATCGCTATTTGCCCAGGCAAGTACAGGTGAATTGAATGCTATACAGACTGTTGTTCCGTTTCTGACAATTGCTCCTGACTCAAGGGCAGGTGCAATGGGCGACGCAGGGGTAGCAACTTCTCCTGATGTTTTCAGCATGCACTGGAATCCTGCCAAATTTGCTTTTATCGATGGCGAAGGCGGGGCAGGAATATCTTATTCCCCATGGTTAAGAAACCTTGTTCCTGATATCAACATTGCCTACCTCACCGGGTACAAGAGGCTCGACTCTAAACAGGTTCTGAGTGGAAGTCTTATCTATTCGTCGCTGGGAGAAATACCTTTTACCGATGAGTTTGGTAACCCATTGATTATTTTCAGGGCCAACGAATTTGCCCTCGATGCCGCCTATTCGAGGCTCTTTTCCGATAATCTTTCAGGTGCCATTGCCTTCAGATTCATTTATTCCAATCTCACAGGCTCACAACCTTCAGGAGGTGAAGACACAAAACCGGGGACCTCATTTGCTGCTGATCTTTCGGCTTTTTATCAGAAGGAAATTGATCTGGGAACCAAGGACGGACTGCTTGCATTCGGATTGAATTTTTCCAATATAGGATCAAAAATGAGTTATTCCGATTCTCAGACAGCTGATTTCATCCCGATGAATATGAGAGTTGGAAGTGCAGGTACCGTTAACCTTGATAACTATAACAAAATAACAGTTACAATTGATATTAACAAACTGCTTGTTCCCACACCTCCCATATACAATACTTCAATGGAAATCGTAAAGGGAAAAGATCCTAACGTTGCGGTTCCCGTTGCTATCTTCCAGTCGTTCTTCGATGCGCCCGGCGGCTTCAAGGAAGAACTTCATGAACTTACCTACTCATACGGACTCGAATACTGGTACAACAATCAGTTTGCAATAAGGGGTGGATATTTTCAGGAAAATGAAACAAAAGGGAACAGAAAATATTTTACAACAGGAGCAGGATTCAGACTAAATGTCTTTACCCTCGACTTCTCATACCTGATGCCGCTCGCACAGAATCATCCACTTGCGCGAACTCTCAGGTTTTCACTTGCATTCGATTTTAATGCTTTAAGAAACGCAAGCAGGGTAAAGACATGAAGATCCGAATAGGTCAGGGCATCGATTTTCACCGACTTCAAAGTGGTCTTGATCTCTGGCTTGGGGGTGTGAGTATTCCATCTGAAAAAGGTTGTGTGGCTCACTCCGACGGTGATGTGCTCATTCATGCAATTTGTGATGCAATGCTTGGTGCAGCCGGACTCAGGGATATTGGTTACTATTTCCCCGACACCAATGCTGAATTCAAAGGAATAGACAGTAAAATACTCCTAAAAAAAACCTGCTCAATTATCAGTGAATCAGGATATAGTGTTGTTAATATCGACTGCACTGTTTGCCTTGAAAAACCTAAGATTGCTTCATTTGTACCTGAGATGAAAAGTACTATTGCATCAATAGTTTCAGTTGATCCGGGGGATGTAGCCGTCAAAGCAACAACAACAGAAAAGCTTGGATTCGCAGGCAGAGAAGAAGGTATTATGGCAATGGCAGTTGTTCTGCTTTCAAAATAGTTGGTATACCCGGTATTTTATCTCCTGAACAATGGAAAAGACAACTCTGGTACTCGGAGCAAGCACAAATCCCGACAGATTTTCATTCAAAGCAATAAAAAGTCTGCAGAGAAGGGAAGTTCCGGTTATTGCTATTGGCAGAAGAGATGCTGTTATAGGTGATCTAAGGATAATTAAAGGGATGCCCGAAAATACAGTTCCCATACATACTGTCACCTTATATCTCAGTGCAAAAAATCAGAAAGAGTATTATAATTATATATTGTCGCTGAATCCTGTCAGAATAATTTTCAATCCGGGAACAACCAATCCTGAACTTGCTGAAATGGCAAGATTAAAAGGTATTGAGATAATAAACGATTGCATGCTTGTGATGATTAATACTGGCAGGTTCTAGTAAGGAAACAGGGCGCTGAGTCAGCTTTTAAATTACTCAAAAGCTTTCTCAATAATATCCTCATCGGCAATAAACGGAATTGTAACTTTTAAACCGGGTGTTCTGGCCATTTCTCTCTCAATAGCAAAAAGAGCTTCTTTATTTCTCGCCCAGCTGCGGCGCGCAATTCCATTATTTACATCCCAGTGAAGCATCATTTTAAGTCTTTTGTCAGTTTCCTCACTCCCGTCAAGCACCATTCCGAAGCCCCCGTTAATTACCTCTCCCCATCCCACTCCACCACCATTGTGAAGCGATACCCATGTTGCACCACGGAACGAATCGCCAATCACATTTTGAACTGCCATGTCAGCTGTAAATTTCGACCCATCGTAAATATTTGAAGTCTCCCTGAAAGGAGAATCAGTACCTGATACATCATGATGATCGCGGCCAATAACAACTGGTGCCGATATTTGACCGTCTGCAATTGCTTTATTGAATGCAGCAGCTAATAACATCCTGCCTTCAGCATCGGCATATAAAATTCGTGCCTGAGAGCCCACAACAAGTTTGTTTTTATTCGCCTCTTTTATCCAATGGATATTATCGGCCATTTGTTGTTTTATTTCTTTTGGTGATTCTTCTGAAAGCTTTGTAAGCACCTCGGCTGCAATAACATCGCTCTTATCAAGATCATCAGGTTCGTTTGAACAGCAAACCCATCTGAATGGTCCGAAACCGTAATCAAAACATAATGGTCCCATAATATCCTGTACATAGGAAGGATACCTGAACTCCCCATCCTGTTTTAAAACTGCCGCCCCTGCCCTGGAGGCTTCAAGCAGAAAAGCATTTCCATAATCGAAAAAATATGTGCCCCTCGATGTATGAATATTAATAGCCTCAACTTGTCTCCTGAGCGATGCCTTCACCTTTTCCGTGAATTTATCAGGCTCAGTGCTCATCATCCGGTTTGATTCTTCAAATGACTGACCGGCAGGATAATAACCACCCGACCATGGATTATGTAGTGAGGTCTGATCAGACCCAAGGTCAATTTTAATATTTTCTACAGCGAACTTTTCCCAGACATCAACAATATTTCCATGGTAGGCAATTGAAACTACCTCACATTTATTCCTGGCAACACGTACTCTTGCAACAAGAGCATCAATATCTGTAAAAACCTCATCAACCCATCCTTGTGAATGACGGGTGTGAATAGCCTTCATATTTACTTCAGCAATAACAGAGATAACACCAGCAATCAGGCCTGCCTTGGGCTGAGCTCCCGACATCCCTCCCAGTCCGGAGGAAACAAATACTTTTCCTTCAAGTCCTTCATCACGCTTACTTGTCATACGCCCGGCATTCAGTATTGTGATAGCAGTCCCGTGAACAATTCCCTGTGGTCCTATATACATGTATGACCCTGCAGTCATCTGACCATACTGCGATACGCCAAGTGCATTGAATTTCTCCCAGTGATCCGGGGATGAATAATTGGGGATAACCATTCCGTTGCTTACAACCACCCTTGGTGCACCGGGATGTGAAGGAAATAATCCCATCGGATGGCCTGAATACACAGCAAGAGTCTGATCATCAGTCATCTCCGACAAATACTTCATTGTAAGCCGGTACTGAGCCCAGTTCTGAAATACAGCGCCATTACCGCCATAAGTAATTAGTTCATGAGGATGCTGGGCAACATTATTATCGAGATTGTTGGAAATCATAAGCATTATTGCAGCTGCATTGCGCGATCTGCAAGGGAAATCATCAATGTGACGGGCCTTTATTTCGTAATCAGGACGAAAACGGTACATGTAAATTCGTCCGTAGTTCTTAAGCTCGTTAGCAAACTCAGTTGCCAGTACTTTATGAAATTTTCCCGGAAAGTATCTGAGAGCATTTTTCAATGCCAGCTTTTTTTCCTCCCTGCTGAGGATATCCTTTCTAGCCGGAGCATGGTTAATGTTGAGATCATAAGGTTTTACTTCCGGGAGTTCTGCAGGTATACCTTCAGAAATCTGCTTTTTGAATTCACCTGTGTTCATTGAGTATGAGTAAGGTTGTAAAGTTAGCTAAAATCAAAAAGCTGACCCGTAATGAGTCAGCTTTCTTTATAATTATAGCCTCTGTTACAGATGGCCCTCTTTTATTATTTCATCATCAACAAGAATCCTTCCGCAGTATTCACATACAATGACTTTCTTTCTCGATTTGATATCAAGCTGCCTCTGTGGGGGAATCTGGTTAAAACATCCGCCGCAGGCATCTCTCTGAACGGGAACTACAGCAAGACCGTTACGTGCATTTGACCTTATTCTTTTATAAGCTGTAAGAAGCCTCTCCTCAATAATTGTTTCAACCTTTTCAGATTTCTTGTAGAGCCCCTCTTCTTCTTTCTGTGTATCTGATATGATCTCATCAAGTTCGGACTTCTTGTTTTCAAGATCTGTTTTACGTTCGCTAAGAGTTAGCTCAGAGTCAGCAATTACTGCATTTTTCTCACCAATGAGAAAATTGAACTCTTTGATTTTCTTATTGAATAATTCTATCTCGAGATTCTGGTATTCAATTTCCTTTGAAAGAGAATCAAATTCCCTGTTATTTCTTACATTTTTCTGCTGTTCTTCATATTTTTTTATGAGCGTTTCAGCATCAGTTATCTCGTTATTCTTCTTGGAGACCGATTTTTCAAGGTTAACTACTTCCTCTTTAAGGTTACCCAACCTTGTCTCAAGTCCTGCTATTTCATCTTCAAGATCCTGAACTTCCAGTGGCAGTTCACCTCTGAGTGTTTTAATCTTATCTATCTCTGAATCAACTAATTGCAAACCATACAACGCTCTTAGTCTCTCTTCTACAGAAATTTCAGATTCATGTGCTTTTGTTTTTTCCATTGTTACAAATAATTTATCGGATTCGTATTTGTTTCTGAAAACCGGACTGCAAATTTAGGAAATTTTTTAATAATCAGATCGTTTAAAATTTCTGTTGCAAATTTTTCCGTCTCAAAATGCCCGGCGTCAACCATGACAATCACCTTTTCAGCATCAGAAAAATTATGATATTTAACATCGGCAGTGATAAATGCATCGGCGCCTGAAGAGATAGCAAGTCCCAGAAGAGAAGCTCCTGAACCTCCGCAGAGTGCAACCTTTTTAATTTCCTTTCCTGCTGATCTTGAAAATCGTATGCCTTTTGCATCAAATACTTCACAGACAAGATTAAGAAATTCATTTTCAGTCAGAGGATTCACCAGTTCCCCAATGCAACCCATTCCAATTTCAATATTGTCATTTTCAAGGCTGTAAAGATCGTACGCCACCTCTTCATAGGGATGTGCTGAAAGAAGTGCTTTTATTACTTTCTCTTTAAGGTGGGAGAATAAAATAGTTTCAAACCTTACTTCCTGCTGAGTATGAAGTTTGCCTTTATCACCTGTAAAAGGGCTGGTGAATTCATTTCCTCTGAATGTTCCCTTTCCATCAACTGTAAAACCACACTGATCATAGTTCCCAATAAGGCCTGCTCCGGCGTTGAAAATTGCTTCCTTTACTTTTTCGATATGTGATTCGGGAACAAAAGTAACAAGCTTGATAAGCTTTTCACTGAGAGGACTTAGAACCCTGACATTAACCAGGCTAAGCTTTTCCGCCATCTTTCTGCTAACACCTCCCGAAATTACATCGAGGTTAGTATGTGCTGAATAGATTGCAATATCCTGTTTGATCGCATTAAGTACAATTCGTTCGGTGCTAGTAAGGCCTGTCAGTTTTTTCAGTCCGTGAAAAATTACAGGATGATGTGAAATAAGAATATTACATCCTTTACGAACTGCCTCATCTATTACCTCTTCAGTAACATCGAGTGTTACCATGGCTGAATTAATCTCCATTTCGGGATCACCTACCTGAAGTCCTGAATTATCGTAACTCTCCTGAAAAGATAATGGAACTGCCGAATCGAGATATGATGTAAGTTCTTTTAGTTTCATCTATATTCCATCCCTGATTTCGAGAAGCATCGATTTGATTTTAATTAGCGATTCATTGATCTCATACTTAAAATCTGTCTCTTCCCACTTACCTGTTAGCTTCTTTTTGGCACCCGACAGAGTCATCCCCTCATCTTTAAGAAGGTGATGTATTATTTTGAGATTTTTAATATCTGCCTGAGTGAAGAGTCTGTTTCCCTTCTTATTCTTCATGGGTTTCAGCACCTCAAATTCATTTTCCCAAAAGCGAACTGTCGATACAGGAACTTCAAGCATTTCAGCCACTTCCCCGATTGAATAATAGAGTTTTTCTACCCTTTTTTCTTTATACGGCATAAGTTTTTTTATATCGATTCAAATACTGTTAATTAAATAACACTGCCGGACTGATCAATAAAAATTAATCGAATGACTGGCCGGTTTTTAAGGCAATCTCGATCAACCTCACATATTCTTCCGGAGTTAGGTCATTAAAGTAATAATTTACAGGATCAACATTTTTCCCGTTTATCTTTATCTCATAATGCAAGTGTGGAGCAAGTGACATTCCTGTATTGCCAACATATCCAATTACATCTCCCCTCTTCACTTTCTGTCCCACCCTTACATTGAAGCCTTCCATATGTCCATAGATACTTGTATAGCCGAAACCGTGATCAATGATTATATGATTGCCAAGGCCTCTCTTATCAGGTTTCACAGCCGCTATTACACCATCTCCTGTTGAGTAAATATTTGTACCGGAGGGAGCAGTAAAATCCATGCCGGCATGGAATTTTGTGATTTTATAGAAAGGATGAATTCTTAAACCATATCCCGAAGCAGTACGTGTCAGATCCTTATTATATATAGGTAGAATTGCTGGAATGCATCTGAGCATATCTTCCTTTTTGAGTGCCAGTTCAATGAGGTCATCAAACGATCTGGATTGTACATAAACTCTTTTGCGGATCTTATCAAGGCGTTCTGAGGTTTCGATTACTAGTTTTGAATTTGTGTAACCCTCCAGTGATTTATAACGATTCACACCACCCTCACCTCCACCTCTGAGAGTTGAAGGAATTGGTTCAGCTTCAAAGATTGTCCGGTAAAGATTATCATCGGTTTTCTGAAGTCCGGCAAGCACGTTTTCAATATTTCCCATCTCTCTCTGGATAAGGTCATATTGAATTGTCATCTGTTCAATTTCGCGTTCAAGAGCTTTTTCTTTGGGAGAATCGAAGAAAGCAGCGAAAATAACCCAGTAAACTGTTGCCACAATAAGAGAACCTGTAAAATAAGCAAGAAGCCTGAATAACAAGGCCTTAATACCCATGCTTACTCTGTCGAAGCTGAGGGAATCAGGATTAAATTTATATTTTGTACGGGGCATAACAAGGCAAAGATAATCAAATCTCAAAAACTAATGAAATGATGAATATATCGAAAAATGTTCCTGGTTAAGAGGTTTTATCTGAAGGTAGAGTCAGAACTGAAGGTAACTATCATTTCCTCAAATTCCTCAGGAGTCATATCGTCATTAAAAAACCAGATAGGATTCTTATGCTGTCCAAACTGCTTTATCTCATAATGCAGATGCGGACCTGATGAAGTACCTGTGTTTCCGCTAAAGGCAATTTTATCACCCCTTTTTACATTTTGCCCTTTTGACACCCTCATGCTGCTGAGATGACCGTAAATAGTCTGAAGTCCGTATCCATGATCTATCGCAACGAAATTTCCCAGCCCTCCATTATTATAACCTGATTCAATAACAACACCATCTCCGGTTGCATAAACATCAGTGCCGTATGGAACCGAGAAATCCTGTCCATAATGCATCCTGGGAGTACCAAGCACAGGATGAACCTCACGAAATCTATAACCATCGCCGCGTCTGAAGTTAACATTCACCGGGCTTATACTGGGCTGATGATCCATCTCCCTCTGCCACTCGGCTGTTTTTTCAATGAGATAATTAAATGATTCCGCCTGAACGGTGGATAGATTCTTTATCTCCTCAATTTTTGATCTGAAAGAAACAAGAAAGCCTGAGTTTATATATCCTGATAGGTCTCTGAAGCGGTCCACACCACCATATCCTGCCTGCCTGTATGTAGCAGGAAGCGTATCAAGGTCAAGAATAGGACGGTATCTTCTGTCGTCCGATACTCTTAAACTATTCAGCTCCTCCATTGATCTGTCAAGCTGGCGCCCCATAAGTGAATAATGAAGCTTCATATTTTCAATCTCCTGTGTAAGCATTTGTTCCTTGGGAGAACCGAAAATATTTTCAAATACTGTTCCGTATAAAAGAGCAATCGCAACCGAACAGGCTAGCCACATAAACCCGCGCAAAAGTTTCGCTTTCCATGGTAATCTTATCCGCTTATATTGCAGATCAGATAAATCAAGTACATATTTACGGTTACGTAACAATAAGCAAGAGATTTATGAAAATTTACTTTGGTAATCGACAAATCTAAAGCAAATAAATTAATTTTACAAACCAAAATCAAGGTAAATTAATATAACAATATGATAATTAACATGAAGGCAGAAGAACTCAGGCAGTTATTTTTTGAATTTTTCAGATCAAAGGGCCACACTATCGTCGCATCAGCACCCATGGTTGTTAAAGACGACCCTACCCTTATGTTCACAAATGCCGGTATGAACCAGTTCAAAGATATATTCCTGGGAAATCAGCAAGCCACAGCCAGAAGAGTTGCAAATTCGCAGAAATGCCTTCGCGTTTCAGGCAAGCATAATGATCTTGAGGAAGTGGGGCATGATACGTATCACCACACAATGTTTGAGATGCTTGGTAACTGGTCGTTTGGTGACTATTTCAAAAAAGATTCTATAGAATGGGCATGGGAACTTCTTGTGAAAAAACTTGGCATACCTGAAGACAGGATCTACGCCACAATTTTCGAAGGAAGCATAGAAGATAAAGTCGCCCGCGATGACGAAGCATATGGTTACTGGGAAAAATGCTTCACAAATCCTGAAGGAAAAATTATTGAAGGATCAAAGAAGGATAACTTCTGGGAAATGGGTGAAAGCGGCCCATGCGGACCATGCTCTGAAATCCACGTTGACATAAGAGACGATGCTGACAGGAAGAAGATTTCGGGGAAGGATCTGGTAAATAAAGGGCATTCGCATGTAATTGAAATATGGAACCTTGTATTTATCCAGTATAACCGCAAATCAGACGGATCACTTGAGCAGCTGCCCTCAAAACATGTAGACACCGGTATGGGATTTGAAAGACTCTGCATGGTTGTTCAGGGTAAAAAATCAAATTACGAAACCGACATTTTTCAGTCTGTCATAAAGGAAATATCTCTCATTACAGGCAAAAATTATGGCGTGAATGAAAAATGGGATATTGCCCTCAGGGTTATTGCCGATCATCTGAGAGCTGTATCATTCTCCATTGCCGACGGACAGATTCCTTCAAACAATAAAGCCGGCTATGTTATAAGAAGAATACTGCGAAGAGCCGTAAGGTATGCTTATACAAGTCTTGGCATTGAGGAACCATTTATGTATAAGCTTGTTCCGGTCCTTGCTGAAACAATGGGAAACCAGTATCCCGAACTTAAAGCAGGCAAGGATCATATTGCAAAAATAATTTTTGAAGAAGAATCTGCTTTCCTGAAAACTCTCGGAAAGGGCTTGAAGATGATTGACAAGATGCTTATTGGCCTTAAAAAGGACAAGAAGAATATCCTTCCCGGGAAGGTTGCATTTGAAATGTACGATACATTCGGTTTTCCTGTCGACCTTACACAACTGATACTGAAGGAAAACGGTATGGACCTCGATGAAAAAGGCTTCGCTGAGGAGATGCTTAGCCAGAAGGAACGGTCGCGCGAAGATGCCTCTGTTGAAACTGCCGACTGGATTATTCTCAGTGACAGGGAAGGTACTGTGTTCACCGGTTACGATAAAACAAAGGATGAAGTTTCAATAACAAAATACAGAAGCATAAAAGTAAAAGGTAAAGAAAACCACCAGCTTGTATTTGACAAAACACCTTTCTATGCTGAGTCGGGCGGACAGGCCGGCGACACAGGATTTATAACAGCAGGCAGCGACAAAATTGAAATAACAGATACTGTAAAGGAAAATAACCTTATTATACATATTGCAGCAAAGGTTCCTGTTAATCCTTCCTCAAAATTTATTGCTGAAGTTAAGCTCGAAAAACGGCTGATGACAGCAAACAACCATACTGCAACACATATTATACACCATGCATTGCGGGCTGTTCTGGGAAATCATGTTGAACAGAAAGGATCGCTGGTAACACCTGACCGGCTTCGCTTCGATTTCAGTCATTTTTCGAAGATGACCAGGGAAGAATTAACTCAGGTTGAGGAAATGGCAAACCGTATGGTCAGAGAGAATCACAAAGGAAATATTACAAACGGGATCCCGATGGATAAGGCCAAAGCTATGGGTGCCATGGCACTTTTTGGCGAGAAATACGGAGATACGGTAAGAGTTGTTGAATTCGGTAAATCAGTAGAACTTTGCGGAGGAACCCATGTTGATTCAACAGGCTCAATCGGTTATATAAAAATCGTTTCAGAGGGTGCTATAGCAGCCGGAATAAGACGAATTGAAGCAATTACTGCAGCTAAAGCAGAGGAATATATTAATGACAGATTAAGAACTATTGAAGAGGTAGCACTGCTGCTTAAGAGCACCGGGAGCCTTACAGAAAGTGTTGAGAAACTGGTTAATGAAAATTCTTCCCTGAAAAAAAGCATAGAAAAGTATCAGGCACAGTCTATAGCACTCAGATTAGCCGAACTGGAGGAGAAGGCAGTATACATAAATAATATACGATTCATATGCGGATTGGTTGATACCGAGTCAGCCGATATTCTTAAAAGCATTGCTTACCAGATCCGTACATCATCTTCCGGTACAGTACTTGTTCTGGGATCAGCTGCCGGTGAAAAGGCTAATCTCCTTGTAATGGTGAGCGACGACCTTGTCAAGGAAAGAAATATCAATGCTGTTAATATTGTAAAAGAGATTTCGGTCGAAATCAACGGAGGAGGCGGAGGACAACCCTACCTTGCCACTGCCGGCGGGAAAAAACCTGACGGTATGGCAAATGCCTTTGAAAAAGCGGCTGCCTTTCTTAAAAAAAGCACAATTAACTAATTAGCGACCATTATTAGTTCATTCGTATTTTACACCGATATTTTTGTAATTTTGGGGCTTTCAAAGAAAAATGACAAAGTTAATTCAGAGGGCCATTATTATTGCAGCAACGGTACTTGCGGTGCTTCAGTCATCATGCACACCTGAAGCATGCTTTGAAGAGACAGAGTCATTTCTCAAAGGTTCATTGTATAGCTTTTCCACTGAAAAGATACTTGCTGCTGACTCGCTGTCGCTTTGGGGATTAAACAGTGAGTCATATAAGGTATACAACAAATCGCTGAAACTTTCGAGAGTTCTGTTCCCGCTCAACGCTTCGTCAGACAAATCTTCCTTTACAATTAAAATCAACGGTACTACCGATAATATTGAAATAACATATTCAAGCTACCCGCAACTTATATCAAAGGAGTGCGGCTATACGTTCTACCATAACATTGAAACAATTTCCTTCACCAGAAACATAATTGACTCAGTTCATATAAATAAGTATAATGTAACAACTCTCAATGAGGAGAACATACGTATATATTATTAGTCTGCTGCTCATTCAGGTACTCAGCCATTCCTTTGCCACAGGACAGGATACTATAACTGTCCCGCTTAAAATAAAGATCGGGATTGAGGCCTCTGGTCCTGTTAAGTATCTCACCGATAAAAACATTCTCAATACCGAAGCATCTCTTTCTTTTGATATTAATGAAAAATACTCGCCGGCCATTAATGCCGGATTTCTCAACTACAGGTATTCGCAATACAACTATCTATATACAAACAAGGGTGCATTTCTAAGGATTGGCACTGATGTAAACCTCCTCAAGCCCGATAAATCACAGGGAAAATACTGGGCAGGATTGGGATTACGCTATGGCATAAGCCTTTTCAATTCCGAAGTACCATCCTTTGTACAGGAAAATTACTGGGGAAAAGTAACAGCTTCTGTTCCGCGACAAACTGCCTTTGGCCATTTTCTGGAAATATCGCCGGGAGTAAGAGCTGAAATATTCAATAACATCAGCATTGGCTGGAGTATAAGCATGAGAATGCTGCTTTACACCGGAACCGGCAAGGACCTCAGGCCTATATACTTTCCCGGTTATGGAAATGGCGGAAAGAATATGAGTGGAGGTATAAGTTACTTCCTTGTATGGAATATTCCTTTTAAGAAAATTAAAGTCATTATCAAACCTGAACCACCCGAAGAGACTGAAGAAACAACCGGTAAAACACCTGTGCAGCAGAGTTCGGGAATAAGGCAGTAGGCTTTAGAGGCTTTAGAGGCTTTAGAGGCTTTAGAGGCTATAGAGGCTATAGAGGCTATAAAGCTTTAAAGGCTTTCGGTCTTTACTGATTTCCTGCTGAAAATATACAGACCGATAAATGTAATCAGTCCATTGACTAAGAGCAGTTCAAATCCGAACTTATAGCCGTTCAATAACTGAACCGAATATTTGCTCAGGAAGAAACAGACAACAGGAGATATAATTGCAATAAGCGGTGTTAATTTATCATTAACGCTCCTCTTTGTAAAAAGCCCGAAGGAATAGAGCCCCAGAAGCGGTCCATATGTATAGCCTGCAATAGTAAAGAGTTTATCAATTACAGCTCTGTCATTCAGTTTGCTGAATATCATAATACTGATAAAGAACAGAAATGCTATTGTAAGATGAACTGTATATCTGATCTTTGTTTTAGCCGCTTCGGTAATTCCCTGTCGTTTGTCAAGTCCAAGAAAATCAATGCTTACGCAGGTTGTAAGTGAAGTGAGTGCGCCATCGGCACTCGGGAAAGCAGCGGAGATAAGTCCTATGAGAAAAACAACACCTGCTGCCGGTCCAAGGTATCTGATAGCGATAGTAGGAAATATATCATCGGTCGATGCAACAGTAATGCCTTTGCTCTGAATGAAGATCAGAAGAAGTGCTCCGAGGAAGAGGAAAAGAAGATTTACAAAAACGAGTATTCCACTGAATGTAAACATGTTTTTCTGAGCTTCCTTAATATTCCTGCAGCTTAAATTCTTCTGCATCATCTCCTGATCGAGGCCGGTCATTACAATTGTTATAAACATCCCGCTGAGAAACTGCTTCAGAAAAAACCGCTCATGATGCCAGTCAGTGATCCACATTCTGGAAATATCACTCTCCTTTACTGTTTTGGCCAGACTAACAAGCGATATTTCAAGATCTTTTCCGATATATATCACCGAGAGGACAACTGCAAGCAACATGAAAGTTGTTTGAAGGGTATCGGTCCATATTATTGTTCTGATTCCTCCCTTAACGGTATAAAGAATAATAAGCAGGATGAAAACAAATACTGTTACCCAAAAAGGGACATTCCACGCATCGAAGACAAAAATCTGAAGAACTTTTATAACAAGAAACATACGTAAAGAAGCACCCAGAGTACGTGATATTATAAAGAAACCGGCGCCTGTTTTATACGACCAGAAACCAAAACGCTGTTCAAGATAGGAGTATATTGATGTAAGTTTAAGTCTGTAATACAAGGGCAGAAGAACAAGAGCTATAACGAAATATCCGAAAAGATATCCGAGTACCACAACCATATAACTAAACTGAGTATCCTTCACCCAGCCCGGTACCGACATAAAAGTGACCCCGGAGAGGGAGGCTCCTATCATTCCATAGGCTACAACGAACCAGGGTGAAACTTTATTCCCGATAAAAAAAGACTGATTATCGGCCCTGCGTGAGGTAAACCATGTTACTGCAAATAATATTAATGTATATATAAGGAATATACCAAGAATCAGAAATGGAGGCATAGAAATAGATTTAGCATACAAGAATAGTAAAAAGAAAGGAAGACAAAAAATTCCAAACCTGTTTAATAACACCGGAAATTAGAACTAATTTTGTGAAAAACATTAATCAATGAGTTTTACAGAATTCCCCTCCAGACTTCTTGAAGATGCCGTAAATGAATTTGCCTCACTCCCGGGAGTTGGCAGAAAGACGGCTTTCAGACTGGTTATGAACCTTTTGCGAAGAGACAAGGAAGAGGTAAGAAGGTTTGGGGAGAGTATAATAAGGTTACATGGGGAGATTCATTACTGCTCGGTATGCAATAATATCTCCGACAATGAAATATGTAATATCTGCAACGACAACAAACGTGATAAGGGTGTTATCTGTGTTGTGGAAAGCATACAGGATGTAATGGCAATCGAAAATACCCGGCAGTTCAAAGGATTGTATCATGTACTTGGAGGAATCATTTCACCCATTGATGGAATCGGGCCTTCCGATCTGAAGATTGACTCACTTGAGGAGAAAGTAAAAACCGGCGATGTGAAAGAGATAATACTCGCTCTCAGTACCACAATGGAAGGAGATACAACAAACTATTATCTCTACAAAAGACTCAATAAATACAATACACCTATAACCACACTTGCCCGTGGGGTAGCCATTGGTGATGAACTTGAATATACCGATGAGATAACACTTGGAAGGGCAATAAACAACAGAAATCCATATCATCAATGATAAACTCAATAGGTCATTACCTTTCCAATTCGGGTAAAAGTCTTAAAAAGTCAGCCATACGTGAGATTCTGAAACATCTGCAGAAACCCGGAATGATTTCCTTTGCCGGAGGACTGCCCGCTCCTGAAACATTCCCTGTTGAGGATCTCAAGGAAATTGTAATGGAGGTTTTGGAAAATAACGGTCCCGATGGTCTTCAGTACGGTACCACAGAGGGAGACCCACTGCTAAGAAAACTGCTTGTGGAAAGGCACAACAAACAGGGATTGAATATTGGTATTGAAAACCTGATAATAACAACCGGTTCACAGCAGGCAATCGATATTATTGCCCGGATACTAATAGATCCGGGAGACTATGTATTATGCGGATTGCCATCATATCTTGGCGGACTGAATGCCTTTTCTGTATACGGTGCAAAACTCAAAGGTATTGCTCTTGATGAACATGGTATGAAAACCGATGAGCTTGAAGAGACAATAATAAGCCTCAGGGAGCTGGGTAAAAAAATAAAATTTATTTATGTTATTCCTGATTTTCAGAATCCTGCAGGAATAACTCTTCCTGATTCAAGAAGAATTAAAATAATTGAGCTTGCTGAAAAATACGATCTGCTGATAGTTGAAGACTCCCCATACAGAGAGGTAAGGTTTGAAGGAGAACCTCAAAGACTGATGAGTGAGATCGACAGATCAGGCAGGGTGATAACATTATGCTCATTTTCGAAAATATTTGCACCGGGCTTCCGGGTTGGATGGGTGATTGGTCATCCTGAAATACTTGACAGGATGGTAATGGCAAAACAGACTGCTGACTTGTGTACCTCCCCTTTTGTTCAGAAGATTATAGCCCTGTATATTCAGAAAGGACTGCTTGATAAGAATCTTGCAACAACAATTCAGCTCTATAGGGAGCGACGATCCTTTATGATAGAATGTTTTAAAAAGCATATGCCTTCTGAGGTCAGATGGACTGAACCCCATGGAGGATTGTTTCTATTCGTAACCCTTCCTCTTACGCTGGATGCCGACGTTATTTTTAAAAAAGCAATTGAAAAAAATGTCGCATTTGTAACGGGATCAACCTTTTTCTGTAATAATTCAGGACATAACACAATGAGAATCAATTTTTCCTACTCAAATAACAGCGAAATTGAAACAGGAGTAAAACGACTCGCTCTGGTTATAAAGGAAGAACTTGCTAAGAAATAGGGAATTTTTAAACTGTCTTTTGTTTTGGGTTCTCTTAAAATCCTGAAACAATTATCCTTTCTGATTGTTATTCAGGAGAAGACATAATGAAATAATAACAAAGAGATTATGGCAAGGATGAATATCTTACTTCCGGCAATGGGTGAGGGAGTTATTGAAGCAACAATTAACAAATGGCTTGTAAGTGAAGGTGCAGTTTTAAAAGAGGATGATCCACTCGTTGAAGTGGCTACCGATAAGGTAGATTCTGAAGTACCTGCTCCCGCATCAGGCTTACTTGTTACAATTGTGGCGAAAGAGGGCTCGGTAACAAAAGTAGGTGACATAATTGCCATCCTCGAAAACAATGCTATTCCAACTCCTGAAGAATCTGCAAAGGTTGAGAAAGAGGTAGAAAGAATCAGGGAAACAATCCAGGAGGTGAAACAGGAAAAGACTGAAATAGAGTCTCTTTCACATGATCTTAAGAGCCGGACACCATCCGGCAAATTCATATCACCTCTTGTCAGAAGCATGGCTGCCAGCGAAGGAATAAGTTATGCAGAACTTGATTCAACGACCGGCAGCGGAATGGACGGTCGTATTACAAAAGATGATATCTTCAGAATTATAGAAAAACGCAAAAAAGAAGTTGAAGATTTAAAATCGCCTGACACTAGCAGAGAACTTAAAAAACCCTTACCGCTTGAAAACAAATCAAGTGGCGATGAGATAATTCCCATGGACCGCATCAGGAAACTGATCGCTGATCACATGGTAATGTCGAAAAGGACATCTCCTCATGTTACTTCATTTATAGAGGCTGATGTTACAAAGCTGGTAAACTGGAGAAATGCAAATAAGGATAAGTTTCTGGCATCGGAAGGGCAGAAACTCACACTTACACCAATCTTTATCGATGCTGTTGCCCGTGCCCTGTATGAATTTCCGATGGTAAACATCTCCGTTGATGGAAATAATATAATCAGAAAAAAGAATATCAATATCGGAATGGCCACTGCCCTCCCCGATGGTAATCTCATTGTACCGGTAATAAAAAATGCCAATGAAAAAAATCTCACCGGACTTGCAAAAGCTGTTAATGATCTGGCTGACAGAGCCAGAAACAACAAGCTCAAACCTGATGAGATAACAGGAGGAACCTTCACTATAACAAATTTCGGAAGCTACAATAACCTTGCTGGGACACCAATAATAAATCAGCCTCAGGCTGCAATTCTTGGTACAGGGGTTGTGAGAAAAACACCGGCCGTAATTGAGACCCCCGATGGCGATATGATAGCTATCAGACAGATGATAATACTTTCATTAAGTTATGACCACAGGGTAATTGATGGTGCTCTTGCCGGCAGATTTCTTCAAAAGATTAAGGAGGTCCTTGAGAATTATTCTCCGGATTTAGTATAACTTCTCAATAAATACATGATTTGAAAAGCTGATTTCATCAGATTAAAACAGCATTTTAAGAAAAAATGTGCATGTTTGGTAAAAAGGAAGCATCTAAACAGTCCTGATTTCTAATATTTCTGCTATATTAGTAGCTTTAAGTTGTATTATCTGACATTAGTACTTCCGGTTTAGTGTAAAAATTGGAAAAACAGACATTCAAATGTTAATGTCACCATACTGTTTAGATCAATTTGTATTATGATGAAAAGGTTAGTTCTGTTAACGTGGCTGCTGGCTACATTTATTAATTCCAACCTGCTTTCCCAGTCGAAAGTTGAGATCAGGAATAATTTTTATGATGCTGAAAGCTGGATTCTGTTTGAAGATTACAAGGAAGCACTTCCAATTTACCAGCTCTTACTTAGAATTTATCCCAATAATTCTAATTTCAAATACAGGATCGGGCAGTGTTATGTAAACACTACCGGCGAAAAAGAAAAGGCAATAAGCTATCTGGAAGATGCCGTTAAAAACATCAATCCCAAATACAAGGAAGGAAAATTCAAAGAGTCAGGTGCACCGTACGATGCACTGTACTATCTGGCAAATGCCTACAGAATAAACAATCAGCTCGATAAAGCTCTGGAAACCTATGAACTTTTCCAGAAGAATATGGACACGGAAGTTTACAACGCTGAAATTGTTGAACATCAGATTGCTTCATGCCGCAACGCCAAGGAGCTTATGGGTCTGCCTCTGTTTATCAAAGAGAAGAATCTCGGAAGTATGATAAATGAGGGAAACTCCGAATTCAATCCTGTTATTTCAGAGAATGAGGATCTTATTGTTTTCTCAAAAAGTGAGGCATTCTATGATGCTATATTGTTTTCAACCAAAACAAACGGTGTATGGTCAGGTCCGCAGAACATGAACGAAATACTACGGGTTGACAAGGATCTGTTTCCTACCTCAATCTCAAGAGATGGAAAAACTCTCTACATGTATAGCTCTGCAGATTATGACGGAATTATTTATACTACTGTTTTCAATAATAACGCCTGGTCGCCACTTGTTAAACTTAATGAGAATATAAACACAAAATACTGGGAATCACATGCTACAATTTCCCATGACAATAAGAAACTCTATTTCACCAGCAACAGAAAAGGCACTCTGGGCGGACTCGACATATATGTCTCAAAAAAAGACAGCATTGGTGATTGGGGAGCTGCAGAGAACCTTGGCCCGGTTATAAATACATCCTATAATGAGGAATCTCCGTTTCTGAGCAAGGATGATAAAACAATTTTCTTCAGTTCACGCGGTCATTTTAATATGGGAGGGTATGATATTTTCTACTCAACCTTGCTCGACGACGGGAATTGGTCAGTACCTCTTAATGTCGGCTATCCTCTCAACTCAACAGATGATGATGTTTTCTTTAATCCGGTAAACCAGGGATACCAAGGGTACATTTCAAGAGATGCAGCCGGAGGTTTTGGAAAAGGAGATATTTACCACGTGGAAATTTTTTCCAACGACCATCCAAGGAAATTCTTCATAAGAGGTATGGTTAAAGTAGCTGACCTGATGAGCAATATAAGCGACAGCGTTAAGATCAGCGCAATGAACATTACCAATCCAAATCAGACAGTTATAGTATACTCTGATCCGAAAACAGGAGAATTTGAATTTGAATTGCCACAGGGACAATATAAAATAACATACGAAAGCGACGGAGGCGAAAAAGTTGTAAGAAATATTGATCTGCCTCTTACAAATCCCCTTGACAGTTTTGTCCTTCCCGGAACACTGCTTCCAAGGGCAGATTTTATTGCTGAAATGAGCGTTGAAAGCAATAAGACTTTATCTGTTTCAAAAGACGATACAATTTTGTTTCCCCTTAAGGTTGAACCAAACTCGGTACTCACTGTCGAGCACTGGGTAGGCGATTCACTTCTTTATACTGAACAATTCCAGATTAAAGATACCACATTTATCTACAAAATGGTTCCCAGTCAGGGAGATAACAAAGTTGTTTTCAAACTCACTGACAAATTCAATAATACAACAACAACTGAAGTAATAATAACAAGAGAGAAAGATGTAACTACCCAAGCACTTATAAGGCCTGAATACAGCAGGGTTATTGCGAAAAAACAAGTCGCAGCACTTACCTCAATGCTGAAAAACAGAACCGACAGACAACTCTCAGGTGTAATCGGAGATGCCGATGTGGATAAACAACAGTTTGGAAAAGTTGATGATCTCATTACCTATCTGAAAGAACTGGCATTCAGGAATGGCATAAGTACCGAAGAGGTAGATAAAGCTGCTCTAAGAGTCGCCGTAATGGACAATATCCTTACTCAGGCCGCAGTTGATTTTATGGCCAGAAATTCTGAAGGTGATCTGAAGAAGATACTTACCGACCTTAATATCTATGATGCCAAACTCAAAACCTGGACTGATCTGCAGGAATATATATCAGCTAAAACCAATAGCAGAATAACACCTGAAATGCTTAATAAGATGGCTGAAATTGCTTTATCTGAAACAGATCCTTCAATTGCTTCTATAAGAGAAAAGATTCTGGCTTACAGTGAAGTATCTGATGGAGGAGTGATAATAAGGGAAGCTGTTGCAACTGTTGACCTGAGCAAAATAAAAATTAGGGAAAAATGGCTCCAGGCATTCTATAAAGAATCTTTCAGGCAGGGGCTTACACAGGGTCAGTTATCTGAGCTTGTTGCAGTTATAAGCTCTCTTCCAAATACAAGCGTTGAAGATTATCTGAAAGATCTTATTGCCAATTCTGATGAACCTCTGACTTCTTCATTAAAAGCAATTAATCTGAAAAAAGAGAATATCAGAACGCCAAAAGATCTTGTTACGTTCCTTATGATGAACAAGGATAAGGAAAAGTACCCTGAAGAGCTTGTTTCAAAAGCTATTGCACGAATGATTGCAGAGAAAAACATCCCTGCCGAAACGATAAAATCAGTAACTAAAAAAGGTAAAACCGGAATAAAATGGATTCTCTGGGTAATACCAGTGGCACTTCTGTTATTCATTTATTTCTTGTTTGGAAGAAAGAAAGAGAAAGAAAAAAATAAAAAGAAATAAGCATTAGTGTTTTCTTTATAAATTTGATGTGTAAAAATGAATAGGAAATGAATAAAATAGCTCTCAGTCTGCTTGCGACAATGTTATTTTTCCCAGCTATAAGAGCCCAAGATAGCAAAAACCTTCAGGAGACTTTCCTTGAAGCAGAATACTTTCTTTTAAACGAGGATTACTCCGACGCTCTGGCTTTTTACCTTCAGCTGCATGAAAAAATGCCTGAAAACGCAAATATTGCATATAAAACAGGTTTGTGTTATCTGAACATCCCCGGGAAAAAGAACCTCGCTGTTTCCCTTCTCGAGCAGGCATCGAAAAATATGTCGGCCAAACATAAGGAGGGAACAATAAATCAGGTGGCAGCTCCATATGATGCCCTTTATAACCTTGCGACTGCATACAGGGTAAACTATATGTTTGACAAGGCCAAGGAGGCATTTCTGAAATACTCTGCAACATTGCTCCCTGATGACAGAGAGAATCTCGAATTCATAAAACACGAAATTGAGGTGTGCGATTATGCAAAAAAAACAGTTTCAAATCCTGTCTCATTCACTGAAGAGAATATGGGTGAACTGTTCAATGATGATAAATCGAACTACAACCCTTTGATCTCAGCCGACGGAAAGACATTTGCTTTCATGGTAACACTGAAATTCTACAACGCTGTAATGGTGTCAAACCTTATAAACGGTAAATGGTCAGGACCAATAAACATATCGCCAGATCTTCAGGTTGATGGCGATTTTTCAATATCATGCCTCTCACCTGACGGGAAGTTATTATTCCTTTCAAAAGATGATAATTATAACAGCGATATATATGTAAGTTTGTTTGATAAGGGAAAATGGAATCCTGTTACTAAACTAAATAAGAATATTAATACAAAATACTGGGAATCTCATGGTTTCATGTCAGAATCAGGAAACCAGCTCATTTTTGCGTCCGACAGACCAGGCGGGTTTGGAGGTCTCGATCTTTATATCTCTAAAAAAGTTAATGGAGAATGGGGATCTGCGATCAATATGGGACCAGAAGTCAATACCCAGTTTAACGAAGACAGACCCTTCCTGATAAATCAGGGTAAAACAATCTTTTTCAGTTCACAGGGGCATGATAATATAGGAGGTTATGACCTTTTCAAATCAGATTTACAGAATAATTCACTATGGAGTAAGCCCCAGAACCTCGGCTATCCCTTAAACACGCCGGATGACAATACATTTTTTATGCCTGCCTCAAACGGAAAAACGGGGTATTATTCTGCCTATAAAGATACAGGAAACCTGGGCAAAGAGGATATTTACAAAATTACCTTTAAATAAAATTGCGGTTCTTATAACCATTTGAAATATAAAAATAACTATATTTGCTTTGATGATAAAATTCAGAGCAAAATTCATAGTTTTCAGGTTGCAGCTTCTCACTCTGTTAATCCTCCCAAATGCTGCATCATCTCAGTCTTCAGAAGAGATGAAGAAAATATTTGCACAGGCTGAGTCCTATTTTCTTTATGAAGAATATGAACTTGCAAATCAACTCTACATATTGCTGGAGTCTCCTGACAATATGAATATTAAGTATAAAATAGGCACATGCTACCTTAATATTCCCGGAGAAAAAGAAAAATCTATCCCTTATCTTGAAGATGCAGTAAAGAGCGCCTCATACGACTCAAAAACTGAAACTTTTAAAGAGATTAAGGCTCCGCTGGATGCATTTTTCTCTCTCGCAAAAGCTTATATGATAAATAATGAGCTTGAAAAAGGACTTGCTGCTCTGCAGACCTTCCAGAAACTCGCACTGGAAACAAAAGGTAAAGGAGGAATGGAAAACCTCGAATTTATCGATCAGCAAATCCAGGCCTGCAAAAATGCTATTCAGTTTAAAGAGAATCCGATAACATTCAGTAAAAAATCACTCGGGGCCGATTTCTCGCTTGGATCTATTAATGAAAACCCCGCCGTCAGCTATGATGGAAATACAATTGTTTATACTGAAAGAAGAGGTATCGTCAATGCATTATTCTTCTCCCAAAGAATGAGAGGTGTCTGGCAGTCACCCATAGAAATAACAGCAGAGATAAATGCAGGTGAAGACTGTTCTTCCTGTGCACTGAACCACGACGGCACCGAATTATTTCTTTACAAGACAGATAATTACGACGGAGCAATATACTCTTCCAGCTATGTTAAAGGAGCATGGACGCCGATTAAAAAGCTCAATAAGAATATAAATACAAAATTCTACGAATCACACGCATCAATATCAGCCGATGGTAGAAAGCTCTATTTCGCCAGTAACAGGGATGGAGGACAGGGAAATCTCGATTTATATGTCTCTGAAAAAGATGCCGCCGGCGAATGGGGGCCTGCAGTTAATTTAGGCGCAGCAATAAACACCCCTTTTAATGAAGATGTTCCGTTTATAACCGAAAATGATTCAACTCTTTATTTCTGTTCTGAAGGACACTCTTCAATGGGCGGCTTCGATAACTTTAAGAGTCTGAAACTTGGCGACGTATGGAAAACTCCTTCAAATATGGGTTATCCCATTAACTCAACAGACGATGACAAGTTCTTTCAACCAGCCAATAACGGACTCAATGGTTATTATTCTCTTACTACAGACTACAAGAAAAGTGAGATATTCTATCTTGGAATTGGAAAGAGCGGAATTGTACAGACATATGAAATTCAGGGAACTATAAGTCTGAAAGACACAATTGTGGCATTTGATAAAAATTATAAGATTACACTTCTCAACAAATCAACAAACGACACTGTCGATATCGGTTTCCCTAATAAATTTACAGGCCGTTACAGCTTCCTGGTTACTGATGGTGCTTTCAGCCTTACTTACTTGGGGCCGGGCTATCTTACTCAAACTATTGATACATCTATCGTTCCCGATAACCCTGTATTAGTTTTGTATATCAATGCAGAACTACTTCCTGATCCTTCATGGGTGGAGCTAAAGGCTGAACCGGTAAAACCTGAGCCTGCATTCTATGAAAAAATTAACCTTGAAAATATTCCACAAATTGCAAATGTTGATGCCAATACACTCATAACTGATGTCAGTGTTACAGATGTCAGCGACAGAAATATAAATGATGCTGATATTCTATATTATACAGTGCAGGTTATCGCACTTCATAATCCTGTGGATATAAGCTACTTTAAATACATTACCGACATGCTGGTAATGTACGACGGTACTGATAAATTCTACCGTTATGTGACAGGTAAATTTAAAACAAGAGAAGAAGCTTATGCTCTTAGACTGGAGCTGATAAGGAAAGGTTATCCTGATCAGATCTTTATTAAGAAAGTTTCAAAGCAATGAGAATTTTGTTCAGCAAGAGTTTCCTGATAACACTTCTGTTATTGCGTTTTCCGGCTCTCTATTCCCAGCAAATCACACAAAGAGAATTTGTAAAAGCTGTTCAGCAGGCCGACATCCTGTACTATTATTATGAGGACTATGATCTGGCTGCATCTCACTATGAGCCACTGCTGAAACAATTCCCTGAAAATTACAACCTTGTGGTAAAACTCGGCATCTGCTATCTTAGTATTGATGGAAAGGAAAAAGAAGCACTGAAGTTGCTCAAAATCGGGGCCAAAAATATAATAGCCAGGGATGAAGATTATACCGAAATAGGAGAAAAAGCTCCTCTTGATACTTATCTCTACCTGGCAGTTGCATATCACAGGAACGATAGTCTGGAAAAGGCCATCAAACTCTATGCTGACGCCAAAAAACGATTAGGAAACCTGGAACTCTTCAGGAATGAATACATTGATAATCAAATAAGAGACTGCAGGTATGCGATTGAGATGCAAAAAAAACCACAAAACGTTTCTGCAATACTATTCACTCCATGGCTTGCAAAATATCCAGGGGCCTCAAACCCCGTAGTTTCGAAAAATGATTCTGTTTTTCTTTTTTCGGTAAAAAGAGAAGGAAAAACAATTATTTATTGTTCATACAAGAATGGTGTATGGAAGAAACCGACAGATATAACAAAACAACTCAATGCTGACCCTACTTCATTTCCAAACTCAATTACATCAGACGGTAAGTTTCTTGTAATTTATTGCAGCGACGGATTTGATGGAAATCTTTATTACAGTCAGCGAAAAGATACAACATGGTCAAAAGCAAAGAACCTGGGCAGGAATATCAACACATTTTACTGGGAATCCCATGGTTTTATTACCCCTGACGGCAAAACAATGTATGTTGCCAGCAACAGGCCCGGAGGTATAGGAGAACTTGATATATGGAAATCAGAAAAGGACAACAGGGGTGATTGGAGCAAACCTGTAAACTGCGGAAATGTTATAAACACACCATACAACGAAAACACACCATTCTACGATGCAGCAAGCAATACACTATTATTCAGTTCGGTCGGACATTTGGGAATGGGAAGCTATGACATCTTCAGGTCAGTAAACAGGAACGACTCCTGGACCAAGCCTCTGGGGATTCCCTACGAATTCAATACAACTGCCGAAAACAGCTTTTATATCGCATCAAATAATTCTCAGGGTTTCATTACAAGTAAGTACGATGTAAAGAGCCAAACCAGAAATATCTTCACACTTAGTTCAGGAGAGCCTGCCGACAAAAAGATTTACGCTTATGGAAGTGTAACCCTTAGCGATAACCTTCCGGTTAATCCTGATCAGACTGAAATAAATCTCTTTGATCATAAATCAGGGGCTCTTATCAGAAAGATTGAACTCAACGAAAAAGGAGCTTTCAACTTTGAAGTTAAACCGGGTGATTTCAGGATTGTTGTCAGCCAGACTAACAAAAAGACAGATACAATCACTCATAAACAAATATTGGATGCTGCAGTACCGAAAAAGCAATTTACTGACACAGGAACCTTCTTTTTCGAAATCAAACCCGGAGATTATCAACTTCACATTAGCCATACAGGATACAAAACTGATACTCTGAATATCAATATCCCAATGAAACTGGCGGGTAACTATATCCCTGTCACTTCTGCCCTTTTACCTGAAAAGGTTGCAAACGGCAAATTCTTATCCATCAGGAATATATTATTTGAATACAACAGTTATAAACTATCCGCCGATGCTATTTCTGCTATCAGCGAACTTAAGTCAGTTCTGGTTAACTACCCTGAGCTCAGATTTGAAGTTGCCGGTTATACTGACTCAAAGGGAACTCCGGAATATAACCTGAAACTAGCAGATAGGAGAGCACAGATAATTATTGACTTGCTTACTTCAGAAGGAATTGCAGCGGGCAGAATGATTAAAAAAGCATTTGGCAGTTCAGAGTTTGCAGCCCAAAATACCAAATCAGATGGCTCCGATAACCCTGAAGGCAGAAAATACAACCGGCGGGCTACATTTGGAATCATTAATCCAAAAACCGGTATTGTTATACGCCAGGAAACATATACTCCAATGCATCTGAGACACTCCAACTCTCTTAAATACTGTATCGTACTGGAGGAAACAAAAAAGACTCTGTCACCCGGGAACTTTGCTAAAATGAAAACTGATGAACTACTTTTTATTAGTTCTGTCCCAACTGACTCAGTTACTTACTATACAATAGGCGATTTTTACAACAGGTCTGAAGCACTCACCTACCTTAATTTTGCCAGAGAGAGCGGTTTTACGAATGCCTATGTCAGCGACAGGTATCTAATACATTCAGGTTCGGACAATATTATACCGGTGGAAACTGTAGTTAAACCTGTCAGTAAGACAGTCACAACAACAGAGTCAGGTATTATATATACAATTCAGGTATCAGCATCAAGAAAGAAACTTGACTTAAGCCGGTTTAAAGAAGTTTCAGGTGTGAAAGAGACCGCATCACCCGATGGATACTTCAGGTATTTTGCAGGTGAATACAATTCCTTTAGTGAGGCAAAGGAAGCTCTACCCGGTATTCAGAGTAAGGGTTATAAGAATGCATTTATCAGAGATCTCAGATCTATTATAAATAAATAGTATTCAGTAAGTTTCTGATTATGAAATACGAAAAAATCAGGCTCAGAGCCCTTGAACCAGAAGATCTTGAACTTCTGTATGAGTGGGAGAATAATGATAACTACTGGATAATCAGTAATACAGTCTCTCCATTTTCAAAATATACATTGAAGCGATATCTTGAAAACTCGCATAAGAATGTTTACGAAACTGGTCAGCAAAGACTTATGATTGACCACATTGACGACAAGGTTACAATCGGCACGATCGACATTTTTGATTTTGATCACTTCCACAAAAGGGCTGGTCTGGGTATATTAATTGCCAATGAAGCGTACCGCAGGAAAGGATATGCATCAATGGCGCTGACATGTCTTATTGACTATTGTTTCAAAACTCTTCAGCTGCATCAGCTATATTGCAATATTCTGGCCAACAATTGTGAAAGCATGGATCTCTTTAAGAAACAGGGATTCATACAGACTGGCAATAAAAAAGACTGGATTAAGACTTCAAAAGGATATATTGACGAGGCAATTTTTCAGTTGGAGAATAAGGACGAATAGTTACGAGATCCCCTTTGCCAGCAAGCCGCAGGCAGCAGAAATATCAGCCCCTCTCGATTTACGTATCGAGGCAGAAATGCCCGAAATTACCAGATTGTGTTTAAAGTGCATCATCCTTTCCATTGTGGATGTTACAAAATTATCATTCCCCGACTGGTGGTAAGGAAGCAGATTTACCCTTATTGCTGTTCCTTTCAACATTGTTTTTAATGCATTAAGGTGAAGATCAGAATCATTAAAATCCTGTATCATAACATAGGCAAGCGACAATCTCCTGTTTTTCCTTGCCGGAACAGACTTCATTATTTCAAGGATCTCTGCCGAAGGATATAACTTTTCAGCCGGCACTATCTTTCTTCTTTCTTCAGAGAAGGGAGAATGAAGGCTGATTGCGAAATTGCATGATGACTCTTCAAGAAATCTTCTGACTCCTGAAGTAATACCTACTGTAGAGACAGTTATATTTCTGGGACTGATAGAGAGGCCCCATCCGGCAGATAATATCTCGCAGGCTTTCAGAACATTGTCAATATTATCCATCGGCTCCCCCATTCCCATGAAAACTACATGGCTTACCTCAGCGGCATCAGGAAGACTAATAATCTGATTAATTATCTCTCCGGCAGTGAGGTTACCTTTGAAACCATAAGCCGATGTAACGCAGAAAGAGCAAGCCATACGGCATCCTGACTGAGTGGAGACACAAACTGTTGTCCTTTTATTCTCAGGAATATATACAGTTTCAAACGATCGTCCATCAGAGGTCGTAAAAAGGTATTTGATTGTTTTGTCGGCAGATAACATTGAAGAAACAGGAGGAAAAATCCCAATATCAGCAATTTCAGACAATTGAATCTTTAGTTTCTTCGGGATTTTATTTATCAGGGAGATATCGCTAATTCTCTTTTTATAAATCCCATTCAGAACTGAATTTATGTGAGATTCATTGAAACCCATGCGGTCTGTAATATCTGACAGCTCCCTATATGTCATGCCGCAAAGAATCTTCCTCACCATAGTTAAAAGGATATTTGTCAAGCTAAACAATAATATAAATTTAACCGAAGCGGTGTCATCCCTTTGCTGGAGCGAGAGGATGACACCGCGACATTGTGGTGTAGGGCCTTTTACTTTACAGGCTCCGGTAACTGCATAAGTCCTCTGTTTTTAAGCAAAGGTTCGATTGCGGCTTCGCGACCTCTGAAATTCAGGTACATCTGCATTGCATCCATTGTACCGTTTCTTTCAAGAATATTCTTACGGTAAGAGGAAGCGACTGTCTGATCAAACAACCCTTTTTCTCTGAATGCTTCAAAGGCATCATTATCATAAACTGCTGCCCATATATAGCTGTAGTATCCTGAATCATAGCCACCTGCCATGTGAAGGAAATATGTGCTTCTGTAGCGTGAGTAAATCTCGGGGATAAGTCCGATTCCTTTCAGATAATCATTTTCGAAATTCATAATATTATCAACTCTGGCCGGAGCCTCGAGTGTGTGAAATTTAATATCGAGAAGTGATGCGGCCAGATATTCAACTGTTTCGAAACCCTGGTTAAAGTAACCGCTGTTCTTAATCTTCTTCACCAGATCGTCAGGAATAAACTCGTTGGTCTTATAATGGCGGGCGTACATTTTAAGTACTTCAGGTTCCATTGCCCAATGCTCCATAAGCTGTGACGGCAATTCAACAAAGTCCCAGGCGATATTTGTCTGATTGTAAGTACTCCTATTGAAAAGACCATCGAGTGCATGACCAAATTCGTGATACATTGTACTTGTCTCTTCAACGCTGAGAAGAGCAGGCATGTCTCCGCTGGGGCCGGTGAAGTTGAAAACAGTTGTTACAACAGGAGTAATCCCTTTGCCCTTTACAACATGATAGCTGCGATAACCTCCGCACCATGCTCCCTGCTGTTTGCTTTCTCTGGGAAGGAAATCCATGTATAGCACGCCAATATGGGTTCCGTCTGCTTCCTTAACCTCAAATGCCTGTGCATCGGGATGTGGAAGCGGTATATCCTTAATCCCGGTTAATGTAATTCCAAAGAGTTTATTTGCAACAGAAAACAAGCCATCACGTACATTCTCAAGTTTGAAATAAGGACGCAACTCGCTGTCATTCAAATCATACTTTTCTTTTCTGAGTTTCTCGGCATAGTACCACCAGTCTGAAGGTTCAAGTTTGAATTTTCCGCCTTCTTTTGCTATAATCTTCTGCATTTCGGCTACCTCATTTTTTGCAACCGGAATAGCTTTACCCCAAAGGTTATCAAGAAGTTTGAATACATTCTCAGGATTTCTGGCCATCCTAGGCTCAAGAACTATGGCCGAATGAGTCTTATAACCAAGAAGCTTTGCTCTCTCAGCACGGATGCTGATAATATCAGACAGAACCTTATTATTATCATACTCATTTCCGTTATTGCCGCGGTTTGTATATGCAGCATAGAGTTGTCTGCGAAGATCCCTGTTTTCAGCTGACTGCAGAAATGGAAAAATACTCGGGCGCTGGGTTGTAAAAGCCCATTTGCCTTCCTGACCTGCAGCTTTGGCAGTTTCAGCAGCAGCAGATATAAGTGATTCCGGCAGACCTTTCAGATCTTCCTTGTTCACATACATTATATAGTTATTAGTCTCGGCAAGAACATTCTGACTGAATTTGACCGTCAGAACTGAAAGCTTCTGGTTAAGTTCTTTCAGGGTATCCTGGTCCTGTTGATTAAGGTTTGCCCCATTTCTTACAAAACCCTTGTAAAGATTTTCAAGAAGAAACTGCTGTTCTGCTGTCAGATTGAATCTGGCCTGATTGTCATAAACAGATTTTACTCTTGTGAAAAGCCCGGGGTTAAGAAGGATTTCATCGCGGTAACCTGAGAGAACAGGCGACATCTCCATTTCAATTTTCTGAAGTGAGTCGCTGGTATTGGCTGAACTCTGGGCGAAGAATACCGATGATACCTTATTGAGAAGCTCCCCTGCATTATCGAAAGCTTCAATAGTGTTTTTAAAAGTAGGCGCTTTTTTGTTAGTGACAATTTTTTCAATATCGCTTCTGCCTTCCACCATGCCCTGTTCAAACGCAGGAACGTAATGTTTTGCCATTATATTCTCAAACGGAGGCACAGCGAAAGGAGTTTTATATTCCGTAAAGAAAGGGTTAGAGTTGTCTGTAACTGTTGTTGTTTTGCAAGCAGCTAACAGAAAGGCAATTAAGCTACTGAATACCATAAGTTTAAAAATTCTTTTCATACTGAGGTCAATTTTGTTAATAATCATTACTGTCTTGGATACAAAATAAGTCTATATATAAATGGAATCAAAAAAAACTAAACTAATTTTGTATCAAATCAGTCGGAAGTCGGAACTCGGTATTCGGAAGTCGGAAGACTGGGAGAAATAGTTTAGGAGAGATGGCAGAGTGGTCGAATGCGGCGGTCTCGAAAACCGTTGTTCGCCTTACGGCGGACCGGGGGTTCGAATCCCCCTCTCTCCGCAAAGTAAAAGCAAACCTTGCGCCATCAGGCGCAAGGTTTTTTGTTTTCATGCTGACCGTTCAAAGCTTGCTTTGATAAGGGCAGAATGAAAACAAAAAACACCGCGAAGCGGGTTTGCTTTGACTTTGCAAGGTTCCCCCAAAAGGGATCACGACCGAACGGAGAGAGGGCGTAATCCCTCCCCCAAAAGGGATCACGACCGAACGGAGAGAGGGCGTAATCCCTCCCCCAAAAGGGATCACGACCGAATGGAGAGAGGGCGTAATCCCTCCCCCAAAAGGGATCACCGACCGAACGGAGAGAGGGCGTAATCCCTCCCTCCCAAAAGTAAAAGCTATTTCAGGCCAGCCTTGAAGCTAATATTGTAATCTCATCATAATTTCATAACTTGTCCTTGACAAAGTCTGACTATAAATTACATATTAGTATTATGAAACGACGCGATTTTATAAAGACCACAGTGGCAGTAGCACCTGTCATAAGCCTTTTTCCTGCTGATCTTTCATCCATTTCAACAATTTTGGTTCCTGGAAAAATAGGAAAGAGATCACTGGGTAGTACAGGCGAGATGCTTTCTATGATCGGATTCGGAGGGATAATTGTAAAAGATATTGCTCCTGATGAGGCTTCAGAACTTGTTAAACTCGCTATTGACTATGGTATAAACTATTTCGACGTTGCTCCTTCATATGGTGATGCCGAGATTAAACTGGGACCTGCCCTTGAACCATACCGGAAGAATGTCTTCCTGGCATGCAAAACAGGTAAGCGGAACAAATCCGGATCAAGGGACGAGCTTGAACAATCGCTGAAAAATCTTAAGACCGACCATTTTGATCTGTATCAGCTTCATGCTGTTACATCACTTAAGGATGTGGAAACAATACTGGGCCCGGACGGCGCACTTGAGACATTTAAGGAGGCGAAAAAGGAAGGGAAGGTCCGTTTTCTGGGCTTCTCCGCTCACTCTGTCGAAGCAGCAATGGCTTTGATGGACGGATTTGACTTTGATACAATATTGTTCCCTGTTAACTATACTACCTGGAATGCTGCCAATTTTGGTCCGCAGGTACTTGCCCGGGCACAGGAAAAGAAAATGGGAATTCTGGCCCTTAAAGCGATGGCTGCAGGTCCATGGCCAGCAGGAGCAGACCGATCAAAGTACCCGAAATGCTGGTATGAACCCCTTACAGATAAGGAAGATATCAGAATGGGACTTCGGTTTACTCTTTCTCACCCGGTTACAGCCGCAGTACCTCCAGGTGAGGCTGAACTATTCAGAAAGGCACTTGAAGTTTCAGATACTCTTACTCCGCTAAAGAGTGCAGAGGTACAATTGATTAAAGAGAAAGCACTAAAAGGAACACCACTGTTTAAATACCCTATGGCCTGATATCGGGCATCAGGCGTCAGGCAACCGGCATCGGACTTCTGATATTTACAGACTACTTAGTATACTTCAGCCGGAGCTTAACAACCCTCTTGCTGCCAACGGCAGTCAGTCTGATAACCGGTCTTTATCATTATATGTTAGTTTGTTCTAAGCTGTTCTAAGAGACCATTGGAATTTTCTCCAGTCTCTCCGCTCCCAGCTCTCCGCTTCATCCCCTGTGCCCTGCGTCCTTCACAATGACATTTTTCAACATTCTTTCAGAGTGTCTCTGTAGTTTGGAATAGCTTGTTATCTTTACATATTAACAGTAACACACAATTAAGAGCTATGGAACTTAAGCGCCGGCTTATTATCATGAACTTCCTTCAGTTTTTCATCTGGGGATCGTGGCTGCTCACTATTGGAGCATATTGGTTTCAGAATAAAAACTGGTCGGGGACCGATTTCGGAGCTATCTTTTCAACAATGGGTCTGGCTTCGCTCTTCATGCCGGCCATTGCCGGTATCATAGCCGACAGATGGGTTAATGCCGAGAAACTATATGGCATCTTTCATATTGCAGGCGCCATAGTACTTGCACTCATTCCGTCAGTCAATAATCCCGACACCTTTTTCTGGGTAATTCTGCTTGCGATGATGTTCTACATGCCCACTCTTGCTCTGTCAATAACAGTGGCATACAGCTCTATGAAGAACAGCGGCATGGATATCATAAAGGAATATCCGCCGGTGAGGGTCTGGGGGACTATAGGCTTCATTGTGGCACTGTGGGTTGTGAGCCTGATGGGCTTTGAAACCTCTGCCATGCAGTTCTATGTTGCGGCTGCCTCATCGCTGCTGCTTGGTCTCTATTCCTTTACACTCCCAAAGTGTACACCAATGGGCAGGGGCCACAAGAAGAACCTGGCCGAAGTACTGGGTCTCAATGCTTTCAGGCTCTTTAAAAGCACTAAGATGGCCCTCTTCTTCATCTTCGCCATGCTGCTGGGCGGCGCTCTGCAGCTGACAAACGCCTATGGCGACACTTTTCTGCACGATTTCGCCGCTATACCAGAGTACAAAGACCTTATCGCTGTAAGGTTTCCTGCAATAATAATGTCAGTATCACAGATCTCCGAAACTCTTTTTATTCTTGCCATTCCCTTTTTCCTGAAAAAGTTCGGAATAAAGAAAGTGATGCTTATGAGCATGGTGGCATGGGTTCTCCGCTTCGGCCTGTTCGGATTCGGGAATCCGGCTGAAGGGCTTTGGCTGATAATCCTCTCATGCATCATTTATGGTATGGCCTTTGATTTCTTCAACATCTCCGGCTCACTCTTCGTGGAGACCCAGTGCACTCCTGACATACGTGCCAGCGCGCAGGGACTGTTTATGATGATGACTAACGGCTTTGGTGCCTTCCTGGGCAGCAGAATCAGCGGGATTGTGATTGACAAATACTTTACTCTTGGAAGCGGGGCATTCGACTGGAAGGGGATCTGGTTCGTCTTTGCGGCATATTCCCTTGTGGTGGCAATACTATTCGCCATAGTCTTCAGGCATAAGCATGTTCCGGAGGAAACGGCAAATATCAGTCACTGATTACAAAATTAAAAGATATTAACCGTCAGCGGTAGATCCCAATCTCTCCGTATAGGGGAATAGCCCTGTATATCATTTTTACATCAGCCCTTGGCATTTTAATTTTAATATAAGGGTGATATTCGGGTACTTTAAATTTCAGAACACTATTAATGTTATTAAGAGTATTATAGACCTTCTCCTTCATATCAAAAGCAAAAAGGGCTCCTCTGTCTTTGTCTTCATCCTCTTCCTGACATATATAAATTCTGGTACCATTGGTCATATGCAGGATAATGCTAACAGGTTCTGTAAGTGAAGTATCAGGCATAATATCAGGTTTGTATTCAGATGTGTCTTTAGGTGCAAGGCTTACCATTAAAGGTTCCTTCTTTATTGTGGCAATAGATCCGGATATAATGAATGGTCTCGACAGCATTGACATGATTATATTGTCATTCCCCTCCATAAGCATTTTACTTACTTTTATCTCGCTCATTCTGGCCATATTAACTGCAACACCACTTATTTCAAGGTTTGCTGTGCTATCGGAAATATTAAGAGTCAAATAAATAGAGTCAGATTCAGCCATAGCAATCCTCGACTGCAAAAATGCCCTGTCGTGAAAAAGCCTGAGATATGCTGAATCGGTATAAATGCGCTCATCTATAACTTTTTTCTCATCAATCTTTGGGGTATACTCCTCTTTCAATGCATCCATTTTCCGGCCCGGAGCCAGAAGCGACATTATTGTGTAATAGATAACAAAGATAAGGATGATCAATGTTCCGGTCAAAATGGCCAGTTTTCCGACTGATAATTTATTTTCGCTTTCAGTTTCCATAATATTTCAGATCAGAAAATGTAAACCTTGGAACCTATATTTAAAGTATTGAATATTGCCTTAAGGTCTTCGTCATTAAGACGTACGCATCCATGTGTAACGGGCATTCCAAGAAAGCGCTTGTAGATTGTACCATGAATCATGTAGCTATCCCCAAGATCCATAGCATAATCGCCTAAGACACCTGCTTCCCATCTTAAGGGCGAATCCTTTGGAGGTATTGGCACTCCTTCTTCTATAAATGCCCAATCGGGTTTATGCCAGTAAGGGTTTGTTCTTTTGTTCTGTATTGAAAACTTGCCACGGGGAGTTTTGAAGGTCCAGCTTTTACCCTCTGCTGTAATAAGCTTCTTATAGCTTCCGGTGCTGCATGAACCTTCTCTTATAAGCTTCTTATTACGATAAAGCATAAACCTGTTATAAGTGGTATTTATAACAATGTATGATTGACCTGATGTATAGCTGATGTATTTTCTAGAAAGACGCTGAACGTCGCGATTCAGTGCGGCAATAAGCTTTTTGTAAGCCGCATCGTTCTGTAGCTCTTCACTGATTTCTATTTTAGATTTATCAACTGAAGCCATCTCCTGAACACGTGGTACGCCATAGAGCATAAACACTACTATGAGAAAAGCGGCAAGCACTCCGGAAAAGATAAAGAAAATCGTACTGACTATATTGAATAATCTGGTATTGGCCCTGAATTTTGCCCAAACCGGGGCCAGAAAATTCTGATTTTCATTACTGTCCTTATCACCTGCCGGCTTTATTTCAGTCAGAGCATTTGACAACTCATCTTTTATTTCTTCATTTTCCATTTCAGAAAATTTATCTTTCAACAACTTCTTTCAGTTCAACAACTGATCCTACAATTGTCACCGGAGTTCCAACTCTTGCTATCTTAAAAACTAAATCCATCTCTTTGTCGGTAAGAGCCACACAACCTTCTGTCCAATCGATTCCTTTTCCACCGTTACCATGAATTTCAATAAGCCCTCCGATCTTTGCTGATGCAGGAAGTGATCCACTGGCAATTTCGGATTTGAACTTTGCCTTATCTTTATCATTCGGATAATCGAGAAGCAATGCCTTATAATATTTCGTTTTACTGCCGTCAAATTTCCTGCTAATCTTATACATACCCTCCGGAGTTGCTTTATCACCCTTTACTCTCTTATCGCCAACCCAGTTTGCTCCCAGCTCAGCTTCGAACTCATATTTTTTGTAGCCGTTAAGATAGATAAAACATTTCCGTGAAAATTTATCAATAATTATTGAATATTCACTGTTTTTTCTTGACTCATTTATCGTTTTGTCGACCCACCCTTTCCATACAGAAAATGATTTGAAATATTCTTTCAGGTTTGCGCTTGCATAGAGATGTGATTCGGTAAGCAGATACTCAGAATCAGTAATTTTCCTGTTTGCCTGAAGATATTGTCCGTTTTTGTAAGCTACCTCAGCCTCTTTAAGTAACATCTTACCTTTTGAGATCCGGGTCCTGATCTCAGAAGTAAGCGGGTAAGTAGTAAAAAGATCATTGATCTCAACAATTAGGTTATTGAGGTCATTGATCTTCTGCTTTAGCTTCGCTTTGAGGCTGGCAGTACTTCCGATGGCATTATCAGCTGCCTCGTTGGCTTTTTTTGCCGACATGTCAGCAAACATTGCCACTCTTTCATAATTTCTGATATAGATAAAGCGGTCGTTCTGTCTGCCCCAGTTTACCATTGCAGAATCATAATAAACCTTAGCCTGGTTATAAAGTTTCTTAGAATAAGTATCAGCTCTTTTTTTTGCTGCCATGGAAAGTGATTCCCTGGCAAATTCCATCTCACTTTCAGGAGGATCAGGAGTGAGGCGGATCAACAGTAAAATCATTAATGGAACAGACACTGCCACCACTATGAAAACAAGCATATCTCTCCAGTTTCTTCTCATACCTGCAATTGATGAATTTAAAAAACCCCCGGGAAATCCCGGGGGTTTTTAATATTTGACAAGAAAGAAAATTACTTCCTTCCTTTTACTTTAGCAATAGCATCATTAAGTTCGGTATTGATACCGGTAGCTTTTTCTTTAGCAGCTTTTGCTTTGTTGCTTGCATCCATGTAAGCACCTTTGTCATACATAGCCTGAGCTTCAACGATAGAAGCTTCGATAGTAGCCATGTCAGCCTTCATAGCCTCAAGAACTGCAGCACCTTCTTTGCCCCTTGGCGCTTTTTTCATAAGTGCGGTATTCTCTTCAACTACTGCTTTGATCTCTGTCATTAAAGTATCAACTTCTTTTTTAACTTCGTCTTTTTTAACAGCAGCATTGGCAGCAACCTGATTTGCAAGAGCTGTTGTAGCTACGAGTTTTTCTTTAGCTGGACCAAATTTCTTGAATAATTTTGATTCCTGAACAGCAATGTCAGCCATAATAGCAGTCATTGAATCCTGTACTGCAGCAAATTCAGCAGGTACATAAACTGCAGCTTCAGCAGTTTTTGCAGCTTCGATAGCTGCAGTTGTAGCATCAATTTCAACCTGTGGTTTCTTACCACAACTAGAAAGGACAGCAACCATTGCGATAGCAGCTAATCCCATTAAAATTTTGTTCTTCATTTTTTTAACCTTTTTTATTACTTTGTTTATTTAACAATTATGATTCTTTTATAGAACCAATTTCTTTTTAAAACACGGTGCAAAGATACTAAAAATACGGAATATTACAAGCCAAAAAGAGAATAATGTTCCTTTATTTTGGGAAAACATGCTTTTATAACATGTTTTTAAAAAAAATTAAACAATCATTTACTCTGCAGTTATACCGAGTTTCTTAAGTCCTGACTGAATCTCCGTGCATGACATAAAGAGATCCCAGAGCAGAGCTGACCTGTAATTTTCAATCATAATAATCATCGGACCCTGGTCAATTGCCAGATATTTTTGCGGGAACCAGTTGTCTTGTTCGCTGAAAGCGTCATAAAAACCATATTCTCCCCATATTTTACCTTCATGTCCGTAGTAGAAGTTCTTTATAGCGTCCATCGACTTGTCAGGAGTATATGGTATAGAACTTACTGCAGCAGTAGGTGATATAACACCGAGATCGTTCTTCTCACCCGGGGCATGAGCAGCATATCCTTTGACGGAGTAACTTGCTGTAAGTCCCCAGCAATAAGTGCCGTAGCCCTCAAAATCGAGAGGATTGAGAGAACACCATTTCCAGTTAATAAGTGTATGATTCGTGTTTTCCTGCCAGTAATCAGCATACTTGTCTTTCAGTTTGCGCGGATCAAGTCCAAGGTATGAATAGTGCGACCAGAAAAGCGGACCACCGTATTCTTCTGCCCCGTTGTGCTTTAATTTAAGTACATATCCATATTTGCCACTCACGGTATTTATCCCTCCCGATCTTGCCCAACCCTCGTGATAAGCCTCTGCTTTAACAGGGAATGTAGGTGATGACGCAGCCAGTATATAAAGTATCAGACACTCATTGTAGCCTTGAACAGCGAAATTCATGGCCCAACCGTAATCAGGCGACCAGTGCCAGTAGATGACATTCTCTCCTCCTTTTGTGAACCAGCTCCACTCTACTCCTTTCCATATTTTATCAATATCTGAAGATAAAATCCTTTCAGATTCATTACCTTCTGCAAAGTATTGTCGTACAGCCAGAAGTCCCTGCATTAAATATGCTGTTTCAACCAGATCAGCACCATTATCTTTGGGGGAAAATGGTTTTACCCTGCCTGTTTCACCATCTATCCAATGCGAATAGGAGCCATGAAACCGGTCAGTTTTCTGCAGGAATCCAACAATCTTTTGAAATCTGATGAGACCGTCTTCCCTTGTAATAAAGCCTCTTTCTATCCCTGCCAGAATTGCCATTACTCCGAAGCCGCTTCCTCCTGATGTAACAATATTCATATCGTTCTGAGGATAAATTCCGTCAACGTGGATTCGTTCACGTGCCATTCCTGAATTTGGTTCTGCACCATTCCAGAAATATTGAAATGTACGGTACTGCACCAGAGTAAGCAGTGAATCTTCACTTAAAATTTGTTGCGTTGAAGCACTCTCAGATGAACCTGAAGTCTTTACAGAAGAGCTTATGCAGGAGCTTACAGTAACCAGTACAAATAAGGAATAAAACAGTAGTTTTTTCATTCTGATCAATATGTAAATCCAAGTTTATCTAATCCGTTTTTCACCTCCGGCGCTGACATGAAAAGGTTCCAGAGAAGCCCTGATCTGTAATTTTCAATCATGCATATTAAAGATCCCTGATCAATGGCGATATATGAATCTGCAAACCACAGGGTTGACAGATTAAAGGAATCATAGAAGCCATATTCACCCCATATCTTGTCACCCAGTATATAATAAAAGAACTTCAGGGCAGTAAGACTTTCTGCCGGTGTATATGGCATTGATGACAAAGCCGCTGTAGGAGCTATAACCCCAAGGTCATTTGTGGGTGAGCTGGCACTGTAACCCGATTGAATGTCGCTTGCAGTTAAACCCCAGCACGAAGCACTGTAACCTGTGAATTTTTTAGGGTTTGCAATACAATAATTATAGTTTATTCTGGAATGAGCAACATTCTGATCGAAATAGTCAGCATACTGATCAGTGAGATTCCGGGGATCGAGTCCCAGAAATGAATAATGGGCAAAGAACATAGGCCCGCCATAATCTGGTCCCAGAGGAAGACTAACATTATAAAATGTTTTGCCATTCTTCATAGGATAAGCACCATTTCTGGCCCAGCCTTCATCATAAACGGCTTTTGTAATAGAATGAGTCGGGGAAGCTGCAGCCAGAACATAGACTATGAGAGCTTCATTCCAGCCTGAAACAGGCATATTCAGATCCCGGTTATAATTGGGTGACCAGTGCCAGTATAATTTATTCTGATTATCTCTTCTGTACCAGTTCCAATCGACATTTTCATAAATTTTCTGTATCGTATCGCAGAGAGCTTTTTCCTGTAATGAACCATTTTTAAAGTACTCTTTTACTGTTAGCAGTCCCTGCATAAGAAATGCTGTTTCAACAAGGTCTCCGCCATTATCTTTCTGACTGAAGGGAATTACGTCTCCTGTTGTACCATTAAGCCAGTGAGGAAAGGCACCATGGAACCTGTCGGTACTTCCTGAAATCAGAAAATCAGCTGTTTTGCGTATCCTCTCAAACCCTTGCTGGCGGGTAATAAAACCACGTTCAATTCCTGTGAGAATCGCCATCAGACCGAATCCGCTGCCTCCTGATGTAACAATATTGCCTGAGCCAAGTCGCTCTCTTGCAAGTCCTGAGACAGGGTGAGCATGGTCCCAGAAATATCTGAAAGTATGTTTCTGCACCAAGGTTAAAAGAGAGTCATCAGATATAATCGGAAACTTAGGCAGGGTATCGAGCCTTGTTGAAAATGTAAACGAGAAACCTTCAGAAATTACACCCCCAAGGTTAGGTCCCACATCAAAAACCATCCTGTAAACTTTGAGCGGATCTGCTTCTTCCGAGAGTTCAATTAACATTGAAGTTGAACTATCATTGAATCTGCAGGTATACAGAGTATCAATTTCTCCGCTGAAAAATAATTTAGCTTTATTGAAGTGTATTGTATCAATCTTTTTATTGAAGGTTATGCTTACCAGAACTTTAATGAAATCAACATTGCTTATTCTGCCTGCATCTGATACAATATTCCCGTTAACTGAAACATCTTCAATCAATATTATATCATCGGGAATAGCATTGGGATCCTTCTTACAGGAAACAAAAAGGAATATTGTGCTTATGAATAAGCAAAGTAGTTTCATCTTATAAAAATAACAAAATGTTCAGGAAAACAGGGACTCCCCGTTTTCCTGAACATTAATAAGAATAAACTACGGATTAATCTGTGTTACTTCAGCATCGTAAAGAGATTTAACCTCAGCAGCTGAAAGAGCTTTATTATAAACCCTGAACTCATCAACAATTCCCTTGTAATATGTCATCCATGATTCAGGTGTTCCGGCAACCTGCTGTGCCCATGCGCCAAAATGAATTTTGGTCATTTCACTACCGAGTGTCATAGCTCCGAGAAGTGGCTGTACTCCGCCTGTTGGTTGCGGACCTGAATATCTGATACCTGTCAATACAAGTTTTCCGTTGGCATAAAGTTCGATTGTTGAAGATGATTTCCTGTAAAGGGCAACAATATGGAACCACTTGTCATTTAAAAACTTATCACTCTGTTTCCTTACATCCTGACCTTTCCAGTCAGCTGATGAACTGTCGTAAAAAAAGAATTTCATATCTACTGAGTCACCTAATGGCTTACTCTCCTGCATAAGAACAAGATTTCCCATAAAGCCATCGCCACCATTAACAGAGAATATTTTACCGGCTCCATTAGTTGTGTTTGGAGTTTTAACCCAGCAAGCCAGAGTAAACTCATCAAGAGTTTTCAAAGCGGTACCTGAAGCAACATTATACTCAAGGTAAGACTCAGTTGCACTTCCCTTATAACCGTTTCCGCGACGACCTGTTACGAAACTTGCAGCACCAACTTTTTTAACGTATGTAATTGTGCTGTTCGATTTTTCAACAGCAGCCCCTACGGCAGGTTCAGCTTCAAACGGAAAATAAGCAATAAGGTTTGTAGTGGCAATTGTTGAAGGGTCAGTTTTTCCTGCGTTCGGATCATCTTCCTTTTTAGAACATGATGAAAGAACATAAGCTGACAGGAGCATTGCCATAATAAAGGCTCCACCGATTCTAATTGACTTTTTCATAAATAATTGAATTTAGTTAAACATCGAAAAAAATTAAATTGCTAGTTATATCCACTATTTTGTAAGAGTTGGCTATTGAGTTGTATTTGTGCTGATGGAATTGGAAACACTTCATGTTTGCCGGCAGTAAATCCTTTGCCTGCAAGAACAGTAGCTGCCTGACCTGTGCGTATAAGATCAAAAAACCTATCCTCTTCCAACGCAAATTCGGCTCTTCGTTCATCCCAGATCTGCTGAAGTGAACTGACTGACAGATTGGTTAAGCCGGCCCTGTTTCTGACAATATTCACAGCATCAGAAGCTGAAAGTCCGCAGAACGTTGCTGTTGTAGCACCCCTTAGTTTGGCCTCGGCATACATGAGCAATACATCGGGGTAGCGCTGAATTCTGACATTATGATCAAACCCATATCCGTTGTAATTCCAGATATTGCTTGTAAGGGGAGTATAAACCTTACCATTATATACAGGATTGGTACATATCGATTTTATACTGTCTCCCTCGGGTGTTTTGGTTCCTCTGTACAGGAGAGTTGTTTTGGGTCTTACTATCTCAGAACGTGTATTAAAGAACGAAATAAGATCCTGACTCGGGGTACAGAAGCCCCATCCCTGCAACCCACTCGGATAGTTACCCCGCGGTCCCTGTACGTATGCATATTCAATAAAAGTTTGTTCTCCGGCAGTTTTCCCAAGAGTTGAACTTTGTAATTCAAAAAGCGATTCGCTGCTATTCTCTCCTGAAACGCTAAATACATCCCTGTAGTTATCAAGAAGCTCATATCTGCCAGATGAGATGATTTTGTCGGTAAGTGAAACAACAGAGTCCCATTCATTCTGGTACATGTGAACTTTTGCTTTTATTGCCATTGCAGTATATTTTGTAATCCTCCCGGCCCACTCTTTAGTATATGTTTCAGGAAGAACTGCTATTGCCTCAGACAGGTCTTTCTCAATAAATTGATAAAGGTCTGCAGTAGTTGACTGTGGAACAGCAGCCAGCTGTTCTGCTGTAAGAACCGAATCAATAACAGGCACTTTGCCAAATAAGCGTGTCAGATTGAAATAGGCATAAGCCCTTATTGTTTTGACCTCACCCTGACATTCAAGTGCATACTTTTTATCGATGCTGTTCAGCATTGCAGCTTCAAACAGAGGCATCTGATGAACTGCATAATTGGCTCCGCTTACGATATCATAATAAGAAATCCACAAGTCGTTTATCAGTCCATTATTTGACTGATAAGTGAGATTGTCCATTTCTTTCATAGGAGGGTTATCTTCCGGAGAGCTTCCCTTGTCAGCATTATCTGAGGTAACCTCAAAAGCACCTATATAAGGAAATACATGAGCGCCATAGTTGCGCAGTTTAGCATATGATGCGCTCACAGAAAGGAATATATTCTCCGATTTTGAATAGTCAATCCCGGAACCAGGGATTGTTGCCTCAGGACGCTGGTCAAGGAAATCTTCACATCCTGTGAAAACGATACTCAGGGCAAATACTGATATTACTTTTAATATTTTCATTTCAGCTCAGGATAATTTTTTAAAAATTCATTTTTAGTCCCACTGTATAAATCGACTGCATTGGATAGACAGAATTATCAATCCCGCTGCTTATCGGAGAACCTCCTACTTCAGGAGTGAATCCATTATATGTAAAAAATGTAAATGGACGTTGTGAGGAGATATAAATCCGGAGTGATGGAATAAATTTAATTTTATCGGTAGTATATCCCAACTGTATATTCTGAATCCTTACATATGAACCATCTTCAACAAAGAAGTCATTTGACTGCTGGGTATATGAGTAGTTATAAGCTTCTGCTGAAGGATAATTTCCCGACTTATTATCGGGGATCCACCTGTTCTCATAGAAATCCTGATCATAATTTCCGTCAGTAAAAACATCCCTGTTCATTCGTTTTGCATTGAGAATCTTATTGCCAACCTGTCCCTGCAACGCTATGCTGACATCAAACTTTTTGTAATTCAAACCAAAGTCGATACCTGAAATCAGCCATGGGATAGCACTTCCAAGAAAAACCTTATCCTTTTCATTTATTTCATTATCTCCATTCTGGTCCTTGTATTTAAAGAAGCCCTTGTCCTTAATAGTCTGGCTTACAGGATCTTGAAGAGCCTCTGCTTCAGACTGATAAACACCGGCAATTTCATAGCCGTAGAATGAACCTATTGTATGTCCCACCTGAGTTCTGGTTGAATAGTTACCTCTTACAAATGCGCCCGGGATATAGTCGCGCCCCTGAAGCTTCAATACTTTGTTATTGATTGTTGTTATGTTCATCCCGACTTTGTAGCTTAATTTTTCGGAGATCTTTTTGTTATAGTTAAGATTAAGTTCAATTCCCTGATTCAACACACTGCCATTATTGCCAAGTAGTTCTGCAACTCCTCCTCCTGTAGCAATAGGAGCAAAAAAGACTACGTTATTTGTTACTCTGTGATAGTAGTCTGTCTCGCCTGAAAGTTTGCCGTCGAGGATTTCGAAATCGAATCCAAAGTCAAACTCATTAACAATTTCCCATTTAAGATAATTCTGTACAACTGTCTGCGAGCCTATTCCGTCAACAATCCTGTCTCCGAAGATCCCCGAACTGCCGGCACCTGTTTGTCCGAGAGTAACAGCTGAATTAGCCGGAACATTATCATTTCCCAGCAAGCCCCAGCTGGCTCTGAATTTCAGATAATCAAATACTTTGTGTTCCGACATGAAATCCTCTTCCGACATCACCCAGCCAAAGCCGACAGAAGGAAAGAAGCCCCATTTGTCCTGGTATTTTGAGCTTGCATCAGCTCTGAAAGTTGCAGTTGCAAGGTACTTATCGTTATTATTATATGTGCCTCGTGTAAAAAATGAAATTCCATTATAAACAGCCGCTCCGTCCCAGGCATACCTGTCTCTGAATGATCCTGTTGCCAGGTATTTTGACTGTTCATCCAATCCGGGAACATCGAGGGCAGAGCCGGAGAGAGTTTCCCACCTTTCCATTCTGGTAGATTGTCCTAAAAGAAAAGTAAAGCTGTGCTTATCAATACTGTTTCTATAAGTTAACAGATTATCCACTATTTGCTTTCCTGACAAACCTGATGTCTTTGAGAGGCTTGATTTTCTTACGCCCTGTGAGCCGCCGACGTTAAATTCAGGAACATATGACCTTGAATTCCAGTTATTAAGATCAGTATTATATGAAATTTTGTATGTCAGTTTTTCAGGAATGAGCTTATATTCGCCAAAAACGCTGAATACCAGTTTATAACCCTTCTCAATATTATCAGAGTAGAAGGCCGCGGCAACCGGATTGCCATATTGATTGCCAAATCCGTATGTCTGCGGGGATCCGAATCTTACAGGATATGCTGAAGTATTATTTTCGTCGTAAACCGGATATACAGGAGGGTTTACATAAGCCCCGAAGAAAGCATTATCGTTTGGAATGTTACGATTTGATTTTGAAAGAACTGTATTCATGCCGATCTTCAGCCGCTCTGTGACTTTTTGTTCAAGCCGTCCTCTGAAATTATATCGCTGATAATCGTTTTTTGTGTCCATTATCCCCTGCTGATAAAAATAGCTTCCGCCTAAGGAATAGGATGTATTTTCGCTTGTTCCGGAAATATCAATGTTATGGCTGTTGGTTCCGGCAACCCTCACAAGTTGCTTATACCAGTCTGTAGAAACAGGATAATTCGCAACGTCTTTCAGGGTATAACCTGTTGAATTCTGATTCGCCTCATTCATTAAAGTGACATATTGCTCTCTGCTGGATAGAGGCAGAATATTAACCGGGACCTGAACACCGGCATAACCTTCATAACTGATAACAGGCTTTGAAGTTTTGCCTTTTCGTGTTGTAACAAGTATCACACCGTTAGCCGCTCGCACTCCATAAATTGCTGAGGCTGATGCGTCTTTTAAGATTGTAAGATCTTCAATGTCACCAGCGCTTAAAAAATCGATGTTATCAACAAATACACCGTCAACTACATAAAGAGGACTTGCATAATCACCAATTGATCCTACCCCCCTTATCTTTACAGAAGATCCGCTGCCCGGAATACCGCTGTTAATAATCTGTACTCCTGCCACCTTACCCTGCAGTGCCTGCATTACATTTGATGTCATCTGCTTATTAAGATCCGACCCCTTCAGTGAGACGATGGGGGCTGTCAGATCCTTTACTTTCTGGGTACCATAACCGATGACTATGACTTCCTGAAGCTGTGTATTTTCAGTAACCATCTTTATGTTAATCTCAGCGCTTGATCCGACCGGAATTTTCTGACCAACCATACCAACCATTGAAAATACGAGTGTATCATTTGCACTTGCGGTAATCTGAAATGCGCCCTCAATATCAGAAAAGGTACCGCGAAGAGTATTCTTCACCTGAACAGAAACGCCGGGAAGAGCGTTACCTGTGTCATCTATAACCTTCCCCTTGATTGTCTGCTGTGCATTCAATGACACTGCAATCAGTAAGGCAATAAACAGAAAAAGCAGTTTTTTCATAATAAACCTATTTTGAATAGTAAGCCTTCCTTAATAAGGTAATACGCAACATTACTTTCTGAAAACTAACAACTATAAATAACCGTCAAAGGTTTAAAGTTTTGAATTATAAACTATTACACAATAAATTGATTAAGTTATATAATTCACATATTAAAAACTGCCATCCGCCTCTTGATTAAATCTCCGAAAAGAAAATTAATCCTGTTCAAATCTGCCTTTGCCATTACTCAAAATTATCTTATTAAACGTAGAACGATCTCTAGGCTTAGCATCTATCAATATCTCATAACACTTTATTATGACTTACAGGAATACAACAACAATACTACAATCAATCGTAATACACTCATATTGTGGCTATTAAAAAATGTAAAATTGATTTTTCTTTTTGGGTGATTTTGCTGATCGAAAGTTCATCCGACCCAGTGCATTCGATTGGGGGAGGATTACGCCCTCACTCCGTTCGGTCGTGATCCATCGTGGGGAACCCTGCAAAGTCAAAACAAACCCGCTTCGCGGTGTTTTTTGTTTTCATACTGCCCTTATCAAAGCAAGCTTTGAACGGTCAGTATGAAAACAAAAAACCTTGCGCCTGTTGGCGCAAGGTTTGCTTTGACTTTGCGGAGAGAGGGGGATTCGAACCCCCGGTACAGTTACCCATACGGCAGTTTAGCAAACTGCTGGTTTAAGCCACTCACCCATCTCTCCAAAATACCTTTTCACTTGCCACCCTCTCCCTTTGTGGCTTATGCGGAAGAAGGTTTTTAAAACTCTCTCTGACTTTCAGAGAGCGACAAAAGTAGGAAAACAAGTATAAAGTGCAAAATAAATCAAAATTTTATTTCATTCCTGCCAGGAATAAGATTCAATGTCCCTATTTTCTTTCAAGAAGAACCACATTCTCAACATGATGTGTATGAGGAAACATGTCAACAGGCTGAACCCTTGTAACAGAATAGCTTCCAGACAACAATTGAATATCACGTGCCTGTGTTGACGGATTACAACTCACATAGACAATCTTCGACGGAGCGGCTCTCTCAATTATCTTAACAACATCTTCATGCATCCCTGCCCTGGGAGGATCGGTAATAATGACGTCAGGACTTCCATTCTTCAGAAAAAATTCGTCAGAGAGAATATCTTTCATGTCGCCCGGGAAGAAACTGGTATTCTTTATATTGTTTATTTCAGAATTAAGCACAGCATCCTTAACTGCCTCATCAACATACTCAACACCAATAACTTTTCCGGCCATTCCGGCAACAAAAATAGCTATTGTACCAGTGCCAGTATAGAGGTCATAAACTGTTTCAGTACCTGTAAGTCCGGCAAAATCACGCGCAACTGTATACAGATGAAGGGCTTGCTTAGTATTTGTCTGATAAAATGACTTAGGTCCTATTCTGAATTTCAATCCTTCCATCTCCTCAAGCAGATGATCATTACCTTTATAAAGAAGTGGCAGCTGATCATTCAGTGAATCATTTTTCTTTGAATTGATAACATACATAAGTGATGTTATCTGTGGAAATTCAGAGGCCAGAAAATCGAGCAATCCCTCCCTTTTTGCCACGTCCTCATGAAAAAACACAACAATTACCATAACATCACCCGACAGTGTATTCCTTACAAGAAGGTTCCGCAAAAAGCCTCTCTGCTCCTTAAGATCGAAAAATTCAAGTCCGTTTTTGATAGAATACTCACGGACTTTATTCCTTATACTATTTGATGGATCAGGCTGCAGGTGACATTCTGTTATGTCGAGCACCTTGTCAAAAAGCCCGGGAATATGAAATCCAAGCGCATTCTCCTTCCCAATAACTTCGCCCGACGAAACCTCCTCAGATGTAAGCCACCTCTTGTCGGAGAATGTAAACTCGAGCTTGTTTCTGTAAAGGAACTCCTCGGCCGATCCTATAATCGGATTTACATGTTTCAGCTCTATTTTACCAATCCTGGTCAGACTGTCTCTAACCTGTTTCTCCTTATATCCAAGCTGCTTATCGTAAGGAAGATGCTGCCATTTGCAACCACCGCATACACCAAAATGTGAACATCGGGGAACTATCCTGTCAGGTGAATACTCATGAAATTTTATTACCCTCCCCTCGAGGAATTTTTTTCTCTTTCGCACAACCCTTAAATCAACCACGTCACCAGGGATAAGCATCGGTACGAAGACAACAAGATTATCAACCCGCGCAATAGCATTTCCTTCAGCACCTATATCGGTAATCTTTACCTTTTCAAGTACCGGCAATTCTTTTCTTCTTCCCACCTTATACAATATTCTGATTTTAAAACTAATTTGAGTCGTTAATCGATTGCAGAAAAAATATTCCTTTTAGCATACATGGAATAATTCCATCACTGTGATCAACATTCGGGACAATTACCTTTGTTATAAGTGCCTGAGAGGTGCCGGCCTGAAGCATTGAAGAATACATATTTTCAGTGCTTACAGGGTTCACCTGAGTATCGCTTCCTCCATGAATAAGAAGAAGAGGTTTCTTAGTATTCCATGCTGTAACTGAGTTGTTTCTGAGCGCATCCCTAACGCTGCTGTATTTTGCCAGAGTTGTGTAACCTGAAAGAAAGTCTGCATTAATAAGTGAAGGAATTGAGGTTGTCAGCTGGTTGTTAATGGCATCGAAACCAAGCATTCCTGTATAAAGTGTAGCCAATTTTGAGGCATACGGTTCCTTAAATATGTCAGTTACCGGATTTGTAAACTGATTATATGCTTTGTAGGCATTTAGTATATATCCCAGATATACGGGCATCGGATATGTGGGAACATTTACCATCCCCTCAAACAACAATGAAATGTTATAAGGTCCGGCGCCACAGGCACTGCCGGCAAGATTAAAATCATTCTGGTAATCAAGTTCAAGGGCCTTGTGAAGCGCAAGGGTAGCCCATCCTCCCTGTGAATATCCGAGAAGATAGTATTCGTTTTTAAGAATTATTGCAGGAAATTCGGCAGCTGCCAGTTCTTTAGTTGCATAAAGCATATCTATAAGTGACTGTACTGTTGGCTCTTTAACAAGATATGGATGAGTAACAAATACCGACTCCCCGAATCCGGGATAGTCAGCAACAACTACTACATAACCCATTGATGCAACAACCTCAATCATCTGATATAAGTTACTTAAAACATTCTGGCTCGGAGCCAAGGCATTTACAGTATTTGTTCCATTCTGAAATGATATTACCGGATATTCTCCGGTTTGTGTTGGAAAGCAGACAATTCCTGAGGCTTTTATTTCATTACCGTTTGCGCTTGTCTTATAAACCACCTTGTAAACCTTAACATCACTTTTTACAAGGGGTTTCAGATCAGCGATGTCGGGAATTGTAGACGATACCGTTGTAAGCATCGAATTTATGTAGGTCTGGGTAAATGTAATTGCTAGCTCATTTGAAACATAATGCGGATAATCGGGTTTATTTTCCTCTTTATTACATGATGTAAAAATGAGCAGTGACAATAGAGTCACGGAAAGGGATCTGATTATTACTTTTCTTAATTCCATAGCAAGTGGTTTTTCTGCATTATTAAGTCTGGGTCTCATTTTCATGGCAAAGATAACTTTTAGATGGTAATTCATTTTTAAATACAACTCCATATCGGCAAGGAAGGTTAAAAAAAATTTGCCTTTTAACATATTTTAGCTGAAATTAGCATTTGAAATTTGTCTCGCAACAAATTATCAAAAGAATTATCATCTAATACTGACTGTATGAAAAGAGCTATGTTCTTCGTGCTGTTCCTTATTTTCCAGGACAAACAATCATTTCGCAAAATCTTGTTATCAATCCCGGGTTTGAGACCTGGGAAACGCCTTCCAAACCTGAGGGCTGGTCAATTGCACAAAACTGTGAAAGCAGTTCAACATTCGTTATTTCAGGAGTTTATTCGTGTAAACATTCAGGAAATGCTACTGAAAGGGGCGATCTTAGCCAGACAATTCCCGTTACTGCCGGAAAGGAGTACAAACTATCGTATTACGGCAGTTTTGAAATAAGCGGTACAAGTGCCGGGGCAAGGATCTGGTGCTGCTGGAAAGACATTAACGGAATTGCAATTGATGATCCTGCAACAAAATCAACGCTTCAGCCTACAGGATATATTAAAAACCCAACGAATCAACAGTACATCATAACTGCAATAGCTCCTGTCGCTGCTGCTTCCTTCAATCTGGAATTCAGAACTTTTATAAACAGCTCTGCCTGGTGGGATGACATTGTTTTTGAAGAGAATATAGTAACAGCTGTTTCAGATTATGGAGAGGACCTGATACGGATCTATCCTAACCCTGCCAGTAATTACTTGAGTATCAGCAACTTAAATGTTATACAACAGATTGATATTCAAAGCATTACAGGCCTGATGGTATGGTCTTGCAGGTATATTGATGAAAATGAGGTGAAGATTCCAATATTAGGTCTGCCAAACGGTGTATATATAATCAGAATAAAAACTACCGGTAAATGCTATTACAGGAAATTCATAAAAAAGAGCCACAATTAATATCATCATTTAACAGTGCTATTATGAAAGAGAATGAAATATCCGAAAAGATTATCGGATGTGCTATTGAGGTACATAAATCTCTGGGTCCGGGTCTGCTTGAAAATGCATACCAGGAATGCCTTGGTTACGAACTAACTAAAGCCGGATTATATGTTGAAAAGGAGAAAGCACTGCCTCTGATATATAAGGAAGTTAAACTTGAAACTGGTTACAGGCTTGACCTGATTGTCGAGAATAAGGTTATTATTGAGGTTAAATCAATTGAAGCGATAAATGACATTCATCTTGCTCAGGTTCTTACATATCTTAAGATTTCCGGTTGTAAACTTGGACTCCTTATGAGCTGACGGAAGGATTAAAAAGGTTGGTAAATAATATTTAGTAGTTTTTTTTACCGCAAAATGAAGAGTCTTTACCGCAGAGGACACGGAGTTTTTCGCAGAGAACCGCAGAGAAAACAAAAGGGGTAACAAGCAGATAATGGAGAGTTTTACCGCAGAAAACACGGAGTTCTTCGCAGAGAACCGCAGAGAAGAACAAAAGAGGTAACAAGCAGATAATGAAGAGTTTTACCGCAGAGGACGCGGAGTCTTTCGCAGAGAACCGTAGAGAAGAATAATGAAGAGAACTTGCAGAGAATGAAAAGTTTTTCCTTGAGAGCCGTTGAGAAAATGGGATAAGTACCTGCTCTGCGGTTCTCTGCGTCCGACCGAGCGCAAAGCAGCGAAGGACTCTGCGGAGCCTTTGCGACCCGCAGGGGAGCCAGAGGCCTCTGCGGTTAAGAGGGAACTGGCAGCTAATGCGTAGTTTTTGCGAACCTAAGGGCGCCAGGGGCCTATGCGGTTAAGAGGATCTCCTTTCCTGGAGTCGCTTACTTTTCCTATATTTGCACACATTTTAAAATTCTTTATGGTTTCTGTTCAGAATATTTCCGTTGCGTTTGGCAGTTTTGATCTTCTTACTGATATTTCATTCCTCATAAATGATCAGGACCGCATAGGTTTGGCCGGGAAAAACGGTGCGGGAAAATCAACCCTTCTTAAAATAATCTCAGGTCTCCAGAGTCCGACATCGGGTACGATTGACATGTCGAAGGATATTACAATCGGCTATCTTCCCCAGCAGATGAAGGTTGATGACACGACAACTGTTCTTAATGAAACAATTACTGCCTTCTCAGAACTACTGGGTCTTTACGATGAGATAGAACACTGCACATCAGAAATCTCAACACGCGAAGATTACCATTCAAACGAATATCTCAACCTGTGCGATCACCTTACAGTTGTTGAAGAACGATACCGCATGCTGGGCGGAAGCAACTATATGGCTGAAGCTGAACAGACACTACTTGGTCTGGGTTTTGAAAGAAAAGATTTCGACCGCCCCACAGTGGAGCTAAGCGGAGGATGGAGAATGCGTATTGAACTTGCCAAGATCCTTCTTCGCAAACCATCACTTTTTCTTCTCGACGAACCCACAAACCACCTTGATATTGAATCAATTCAGTGGCTTGAATCATTCCTTGCAGCTTATTCCGGAGCAGTGGTTCTGGTTTCGCACGACAGGGCATTTCTTGATAATGTTACAAAAAGAACTATTGAGATCTCACTTGGGAAAATTTACGATTACAAGGCATCGTGGTCAAAATATCTTGAACTCAGGGAAGAGAGAAGAGAACAACAGATAGCCTCCTTCAGGAATCAGCAGAAAATGATTGAGGAAACCGAAAAATTCATTTCGCGTTTCAGGTACAAGGCGACAAAGGCAGTACAGGTTCAGTCGAAGATAAAGCAACTCGACAAGGTTGACCGCCTTGAAGTTGATGAAGAAGACAAGAGTGCAATCAACCTGAGGTTTCCGCCTGCACCTCGTTCAGGAACAGTTGTAGCAGAATCGGAAGGATTATCCAAAAGCTACGGCGCACTGAATGTCCTTAATAAACTTGATTTTAAAATTTCCAGAGGCGAAAAGGTGGCATTTGTCGGCAGAAACGGAGAAGGAAAAACAACCTTTTCAAAAATCATAATAGGAACTCTTGATTATGAGGGAATTCTGAAACTCGGTCACAATGTTAAAATCGGATATTTTGCCCAGAATCAGGATGAACTTCTCGATGAGAATAAAACAGTACTTCAGACAATCGACGATATAGCCAAGGGTGATATAAGACTTAAGATCCGCGATATGCTCGGAGCTTTCCTTTTCAGGGGTGATGATGTTGAGAAGAAGGTTAAGGTATTGTCGGGTGGAGAGAGATCAAGGCTGTCGCTGGTCAAGCTGCTACTCGAGCCAACAAACCTGCTAGTACTTGATGAGCCCACCAACCACCTCGATATGCGCTCAAAAGATATACTGAAACAGGCGCTGATAAAATTTGATGGCACATTAATTGTGGTATCTCACGACAGGGATTTTCTCGATGGAATTGTTGGTAAAGTTTATGAATTCAAAAACAATAAGATAAAGGAACATATAGGTGGAATCTACGATTTCCTCAGAAAAAAGAAGATCGAGAATCTTAAAGATATTGAGAAAAAGGAGAAGATCAGAAATATAAATATACAGAACAACGTTTCTTCAAATAAACAGAAATATCTCGACAGGAAGGAATATGATAAAAACCTTAGGAAACTCAGAAAGAGGCTCGAGGATTCTGAAGCCCTGATAGAAAAGATTGAAGCGGAAATAATGTCTGTCGACAAATCATTTATGGAACCCGGCAACTCCTCTGAGTCACATGATGCAGATTATACAAAATATCAGGAACTAAGGGAACAGCTGAATCAAGAGATGGGCAAATGGGAGAAATACAGCGGAGAGGTAGACGGGTTTTTAAAAAGCAATAACGAATAATGGATCAGCTTACATTTGATAAAGATTACCATGTTCACGTCTATGAAACAGGTCCCGACGGAAAGTTAAGTCTCGTCTCGCTTTTTAATTATTTTCAGGACATTGCTTCGGATCATGCTGAAAAGCTGGGCTTCGGCAGAGACGATCTTATGAGAGACAACCGTTTCTGGGTTCTTTCAAGGATGTACGCAGAGATAAAGGAATGGCCTCATTGGGAAGAAAATATAATTCTGAAAACCTGGCCAAACGGAACCGACAAACTGTTTGCATTGAGAAATTATGATGTCAGGTATCCTGATGGCAGGCATATTGCCTCAGGCATTTCATCATGGCTAATTCTCGATCGCACAACAAAAAAGGTACAGAGGCCCGATTCGATACTGTCTGATTATAATCCAAATTTAATAACGACAGATTCTCCAATCAGGTCTGCAGAAAAACTTGAGGCAGCAGCCGGAGACTTTGATGAAACTCCTGCATTCAGAGTGAAGGTCAGCGACCTCGATGTCAACCTGCATACAAATAATGTCAACTACCTTAAATGGGTATGCGACCATTATGACATTGATTTCGTAACAAAATTCTCACCTGTTTCAGCCGAAATTAACTATCTTGCTGAATCGGTTTTCAATGATGAAATAGCTATAAAAACATCTGCTGACAAAGCCGGCGGATCATTTTTTAATCATTCAGTTTTCAGGATCTCCGATAACAGGGAACTTTGCAGAATACGGATAGGCTGGAAGGAAGTTAAATCAATTAAGTAAATCCGGGTATGAACAAGTGTAAAATATACAGGTCTCTCTCTCTCTTTTTCATGACAGCAATGCTCATCGTGCTGGTTCATTCGTGCAAATCAACAGAGAGCAGTTTCGATCCCAAGGATCTCTCCTACCTTTACAATCCCATAAAGAACCCATTCAATCCCAGATATAACATAGTAAATGTATCGGCGAAGGAATCTGTCTTCTCCGTTAAATTCTTTGCCAACGAATTGTTATTCTCAGAAGCAAATCCTGAGGGAGTGCCTACTGCCCTTGTAATGGTTACAGTTAAACTCTTCAATCTGAGTCAAGGGAAGCTGCTGGCTGACACAGCAGTATACAACCTGAGTATCGTAAAGCAGGCCGGACAGGTCGAATATAATTACAAAATCCCTCTTAATGTAGAAGAGGGTAATGACTATCTCACAGAGGTAAAGATTCTTGACAGGTTAAGACTTCAGGTTGTTCAGGCATTTTTGACTTTTAATACAATGTCTGACAAGAACAGGTATAACTTTCTTGCACGGGCACATTTTGAAAAAAATGTGATCTTCGATCCGATACTTCATATAAATGAGTATGTAAACCTTATCTACTCAAGAGGGCCTGTTGATTCTCTATATGTCTCATATTACAAACCATTCACAGGAGTTCCCGACCCGCCATCAATGATGCTGCCCGAGAAAACACTCGATTATGAACCCGAAAAAACAGCTGCAATACCATATTCAGACACATTGCCTATTATGCTTCCCAGACCCGGATTATATCTTTGTTCGGTTGATAGAAAAGTTAAAGATGGCTTTACATTTCTGAATTTCGGAGCAGATTTCCCTCAAATGAAAACACCTGAGGAAATGCTGGATCCTCTGGTATATCTTACTACTAAAGAAGAAGTTGCATCAATGAAAGTAGCTGTAAAGCCAAAAGCCGCCCTCGACGAATTCTGGATAAAATGCGGAGGTAATATTGAAAAATCGAGGGAGCTGATCAGAATATATTATACGAGGGTTCTCTATTCAAATTACTATTTTACTTCATATAAAGAGGGTTGGAGAACCGAACGCGGAATGATATATATTATCTATGGCCCACCCGATAAAGTATATAAATCAACAGAAGGAGAAAGCTGGGGATACAAAAAACCGGTAATAAAATCATCATGGGGAGGCAGGTACACAGTAAGCGAAGAATACGTCTTCTTCACCTTCAAAAAAAGAGAAGGCGTGTTTTCAGATAATGACTTCTACCTCAGCCGCGGAGAGACACTGGTTACTTACTGGGATAAGGCCATAACAAGTTGGAAGAAAGGAATTGTATTCAGGGTCGATAATCCGGAAGGGATTTAAAGGTTAAAGGTTAAGGTTAAGGGTTAAAGGTTAAAGTTCATTGTTTAAAGGTTGGGGTGAGAAGAGTTGAGTTAAGTAAATACAAGATAATATAATGCAGAAAGAATCAGATTGTATCTTTGGATTGAGACCAGTTATAGAGGCTATAAGGGCCGGGAAACAGATTGACAGGCTACTGGTGAAACAGGGATTGCAGGGACTGCTCTACCACGAGCTCATGACTGAAGTAAAGAATAACAATATTGTTTACCAGATAGTACCGGTTGAGCGTATCGAACTTGTTACACGGAAAAATCACCAGGGCGTTCTGGCCTGGCTCTCAGTAATCGAGTACCAGTATATAGCCAACCTTCTTCCGATGATATATGAGAAAGGCGAAGACCCTCTCATAATTGCCCTCGACGGAGTATCTGATGTCAGGAATTTCGGAGCAATTGTGCGTACAGCCGAATGTCTAGGTGCACATGCAATCGTTATTCCCGAAAAAGGTTCTGCAAGAATAACCGCTGATGCAGTAAAAACTTCAGCTGGTGCACTTCATTCATTTCCTGTTTGCAGGGAAAAGAGCATAGTAAGATCAATTGAATTTTTAAAGGAATCAGGACTTAAAGTCTTTTGTGCCGGAGAGAAATCAGGAAAAACAGCATCTGAAATATCACTTACCGGACCAGCAGTGCTGATTCTTGGTTCGGAGGATAAAGGGATAAGCCGCGAATTATCTGCACTTGCAGACAGTCAGGTAAAAATACCGATGAGCGGAACAATAGGCTCACTGAATGTATCAGTTGCAGCCGGAATACTCCTTTATGAAATTATGAGACAGAGAAATATCTGATCTACTCAATAATACTTCTGATTCTGTTATCAAGGGCCACCTGGTCAGCAGTGAATGATGCCAGTCCTGCAAGTGTTAAAAGTGTATCGGGGGCAATTTTCCCTTCACTTATCTTCTTCTCCCATCGTGAATAAACGGGAATCTTGCCGTCGGAAGCGATGAAACCCTTTTCTTCCTTCGAAAGAAATGGAAACATATCACCGCAACCCTCTTCATTTGCAATACTTATAAGCTCCTGGCCTGTGGCAGGAACCTTATTGGCAACACGCTCCGAGAAGCTGAGAATACTGGCATCTACTTCCCAGAATTTCTCTATACCGGTCCCCTTGGCTGAATCGAACATACTTACATCGTAGTTTTCATGTAAACGGGAAGTGAACTTTCCTGAAAGTTCTTTTCTTCCTGAAGCAGCAACTTTAGGAGGCATAGTATATACATCGGTGCCGGCAAGCAACTCGAGCTGACCATGATTCCTCAGACTTGCGGCAATAAGCTTTGTCCGCCAGGGGTTTTCTGCCGATAAACCGGTAACCCAGTTCTGAGATGCTATAACGGCCATCTCCCCTGCTCCGGTGCCATCGCCAAACTTATTATTAATCATATAGGCGCCGATGCGACCCAGAAATACATTCAGGTAATCGGGACGGGCAAGTCGTGTTACAAGTACATTTTCGCGGGCACTGAACTCGAGTGTAAAATTTATCTTAACCCCTGCATCTTTCAGCAGTCTGGCACCAATCAGACCCTCAGCAGTATAAGGAACCTTAACAATGAACTGTTCGGGACAGATATCGTGGAATCTCTTCCCATAATTCACAATTGCCTTAATGTCATGGGCTGTATCGGTGTGAAGTTCGACACTTACATAGCCTCCGAATTTTGAAGCAAGCCTGAGACCATGACGGGCATTCAGAATAAAGGCAATCTCCTTCACTCTCTCTTCATGGGGAAGATCGCGAACGATGCTTTTAGATTCAGAGATAAAGACATCATAAAAGCCCTTCTGTATTTCATTGTTAAGCAGAGTATTGTTGGTAGTGAGGGCACTCATCTCAGCCGACCAGTTTGCCTCAGCCTCATCCACATCTCCGGTATCCAGCCAGAGTTCTGTACCGGTATTCCTGAGAGCTTCCCAGAAGGGATCACTTTTACCTGTAACATGCTTTTCGCTAAGATTCTTCCAAACAAAGTCGCTGATTCTGGTATTTAGGTCGGCCATCTTGTAGTTATTATTAGGTTTCTATTTCATCCTTATTTTAGCAAGCTCAAGAAGATCATCTCCTGTCGGCTGTTGGTAAACCTTGAGCCCGAATTCATTCATTATTGCCAGAAAGTGTTCAAAAATTTCTGACTGGATATTCTCAAATGGTTTAAATGTATTATTTCTTGTGAAGAGATAAACCTGAAGCGGCAAGCCGTTCCCTTCCGGCGTTTTGTGTCGAAGAATCACATTCTGTGTTGCATCAACTTGTGGATGATTTTTCAACCAGACTTCTCCATAAAACCTGAAAAGTCCAAGATTAGTTAATTGGGAAGTGCCGAAAAATGACATTTCAGGACTTCTCAAATCATTGCCTCTTTTTTCATTCTGCTTTTCGGCTGATTCTATAAACTCTTTAAGAGCAGGAATTTTATTAAGTTTCGCTTTAAGCTCATCATCCAGAAACCGTATACTTTTCATATCAATAAAAAATGCCCTTTTAATCTGTCTGGTTCCGGCCTCTTCCATTCCACGCCAGTTCTGAAAAGACTCATTGACAAGCGAATATGTAGGAATTGTAATAATTGTCTTATCAAAATTCTGAACCTTAACTGTATTCAGAGTAATATCCGAGACAACGCCGTCAACATCGCGTACGGGAATTGTTATCCAGTCGCCCACTTTGAGCATCTCATTAGCAGACAGCTGTATACTTGCAACTAGGCCAAGAAGTGTATCCTTAAAAACAAGGATAAGAACAGCGGCCATTGCACCAAGACCGGCAACGAGTGAACTTATATCCTTTTTGAAAACTACAGATACTACTACAAGAAAAGCGATAAGAATCACAAATATTTTCACAAGCTGTACATAACCTTTAATGTGCCTATGCTGAGAGATGGGAAGCGTGTTGTAAATCTGATGCCAGGCTTCGATAAATGCAGTTACTACTATTGTTCCTGCCAAAACCATATAAACATAAGTCATCTTGTGGACAGAAATAAGCCATACAGGGTATTCCTTAAGTGCCCAGGCCGCCATATACCAGATTACAAGTGCCGGCGCAAAATGAGAAAGCCGTGTAAATACTTTCTGTTCAAGAAAAACATCGTCCCATGTTGAAGTTGTCTTTCTTACAATAGCTGTAACAATCTGAAGAATAACAACTTTGGCTATAATATTAGCAAGCCAGCTAAGAAATAAAACAATTAATACAAGGGCGACGGTACTCAGAGAAGCTGCTAAGCCAGATCCCATTCCCACCTGAATAAATAAGTCTCTGAAACATATACCCGGATCAACCAGAAACAACATAGTAAACGATTAATAATTTGTGGCAAAAGTATACAAATTATTAATCCCTCTGACCAGGGAAAGAAAGCTTTCCTTAATCAGAGGGAAAAAAATGAGTAAAAACGGAATGAAAAGTGATAAGAATTATTTGTTTTTTCTGTCGATAATGTAGAACAAAACGAGACTCAGTCCGCCGAAGAAGAAGATCATCGAAGAGTAAATTACATCCTCATCTCTGAAGGCAATTGATTCTATAAGTATGATGGCCGCGATAATTCCGACAGCGACACCCATAGACAACATGCCAATTTTAAGAGTAAATTTACTCCAGTTAAAGGACCCTTTCATTCCTTCCCTGCCTGTATTGAAAAGGCTTGCATCAGCCCCTTTTTCAATAAGAGCCATTCTCTCCTTATTCCTGTTTGTAAAGTACACATACAGTATACCAAAAAATGTTGCAAATAATGCGATAAATACAAGTGATACTTCCATGATTATAATTATTGGTTAATAAAATGAACTTCTTTTGCCCTTTAGACAGCAGAAAATTTGAATGGTTACAAAAATTACATAGTTTTTTTAACAAGTCAGGTAACCAAACTCTACCTTTGCTCGTCAAACAGGCAGAATGACATATAAAGGAGACATAATATATATTGAACAGGTACTTGCAGGAAACAGCAATTCCTTCAGTTATATTGTTGACAGGCATAAAGATAAAGCATTCAACCTGGCATTCAGAATATGCGGTAGCCGTGAAGAAGCAGAAGAAATTGCACAGGATTCATTCATGAAAGCCTACAGATCGCTTGGATCTTTTAAGATGAAAAGCAGTTTTGCGACATGGCTTTACAGAATAGTTTATAATACTGCGATTTCAAATGTCAGGGTAAAGAAAAAAGGGTTACTCTCACTTGAGGATTTTCCTGCCGATGCTACAGATTTCATAGGAAGTAACACAACTGAAGAGGAAGCTGAAAGTGAATACAGAAAATCTATTGTTAACTTTGCACTTCAGAAATTGAATGAAGAAGAAAGAGGTCTCATTACTCTCTTTTATTACGAAGAGATGGAATCAGATAAAATATCTGAAGTTACCGGAATAGGGAAATCAAATATTAAGGTTAAACTTTTCAGGGCACGTCAGAAGATGCTTGAGATTATTGAAAAGATTGAAAAGAAAAAACTTATATATCATGAATAATCCGGAAGAAATAAAGGATGATATACTCAGACAGTATATGGGTCCCGAAAAAGCCGAAAAGGCAGCTCAGGGTTTTACTGCAAATATTATGTCGCGGATTCAGGTAGAAACAGCTCCCGAAAGAAGAGTTGCAACTTCAGTACATAAAAGCAGAATACCTGTTCTGTCATTTATCGTAACGCTTGTCTTTATTGCAGGTGTTATGTTTATCGGAAATGGAAAAGAAGAAACACTAAATCCTGTATCGGATTTTATCAGCTCACTTAAGATTACTTTTCCGGTATTTGAATTTCCTGAGATGGGTCAACTTGCTATTCCCGGATGGTTCCCTTACATACTGATTAGTATACTGTTACTAGCAGCTTTCGACAGAAGTCTTTTCAGGCTGTTTCATAAGGAAAAGTGACTTTACAGGCTCTTAACTTTTGAATTGAGGCCCTTGGCGTTGAGGGAACGGCTCATAGCATTCAGGAGCTCAGGCATTCCGGTTTTGATTTCGCAGCTACCCTTAAAATGAACAATAAAAGCACACTGCTCAGCCTGGCAGGAGTCGTGACCACATACTTCAACGAGCGACTTAATAACATGATCAAAAGTATTTACCTCGTCATTATAGAGTATCAGTGTACCTGATTCTCCGTCGCTCTTAAGCTTGTCGTCCTTACGTAATGTTCTCTCCTTCATTTAATATTGTCAAAAAGTTGTTTTGCTGTTTCAACCGCTATCTCCTTCCTGCCCATAAATGCTACTACTTTAGCTTCGCGGTAGCCGTTTCGGATCAGAAGGTCGGTATATTCTGCAGCGCTCTCAAAAGTAATAAATTTCCCGATCAAATAAACAATAGCTCCCTCATCAGGATTTTGAATATCCATTCCTCTTGTTCCCGCGAGTTTTCTGACAGCCTCTTCAGCATCAGTCTTGAGAGGCTTTGCTGTCCTTAGTGCTTCTACCCTGAAAACGAGTTCAGGAGGAATAGTATCTGCAGGGCTTGTTACCCCTCCTTCAATACAACCTGTGAACGGAATCTCTCCCCACTCCTTCTCCAGAAGCTGGGCTCGGTCAGAAGAAACAGTTTTGTTATCCCAGAAAGCGACAGTAAATGCATCTTTAAAACCTTTACTTCTGACCACGGCCATTGCTTTGCCTGCATCAGCCGTTTTACGGAACATTCCTGCATAGTAATTAGTTTTATCGGTACCAGCAACCCGGAATCCAAATACAGGCGATATTCCCTTAAAATATTCTGTCGAAACCGGATTGCGGAATACAGCAACCTGGATCCTGTAAATAAGTCCTTCAGGCACTTCAGCATCGATTAAAATCTTCGCATTCAACTCCTTTTCAGTTAAAGTCTTTAGCTCAAAGCAGACAAGGGTTCCGGTTTTTACGGGAACAGGGTTTTTAATTTCCTTAACTATGTCTGCTGGAATAACAAGCAGAGCTGTCTCCTTCCTGACAGCCTCCTCAGGAGGTTTATTTGTCAAGCCCGACATCGAAGCCTGAGCCTGTTCATATTTCCGATCAGCTGAATTCTGAAGAGCAACAGCTTGTGTTTCCAGTTCCGATATTCTCGATCTGAAAGCAGCTTTTCCTTCAGCGGGAACAACTGCAAGCTCCTGCTTCATTCCTGTTGTTAAGGAATTAACAGAGTCAGCCTTGTGCTGAAGAATAAGTGCATCATCAAGCATCCTGTCATAATTTAAAGGAAGAACAGAGGGTTCATTGTTCTTCTTTTCAGGCAGAACGGTTTTAGTGACCGGAGCGGTACTGACTTTTTCAGGTTCCTTTGTGGAAATTCCGGGCTCAGTTTTAACAGGGGCTTCAACGACTACGAAACCTTTGCCCTCCAGGCATTGCTGTAAGTACTCAGGTACACCCAGTTCTCTTGAAACCTTCCTCCCGGCCTGGTCGGAGAACTGATTAAACGAAAGGGCAGCATCTTCGAACATCCCCGACAGCTGCTGTGCCCTGCCAAGATAGAAAAGGGCATCCTGCGGAAGTGTTTTCACAATTGCTGCACCTTTCAGGGCCTGACTTAACAAATCTGCTGCTGCTTCAGGCTTCTTATTCAATCTGACAAGACAGACACCTGAGTAATATTTATATAATGGGTCCTTTGAGTAAATTTTGAGAAGTTCACTGAACTCTATATAAGCTTTTTCATAATCGCCTGAAGAATACGATTCGATAGCCGACTGACGGGTAGGTTTGGACTGTGCAGACAAGTAGTTACTGCCGCTAAATCCGTAAGAAATAACAAAAAACAGTAAAAGCGACATTAAATTAAGCTTCCATCTCATATCCTTTCTATTATTCTCTTTCACAAGCAACTGGCTTAATGCATTTTAATGATTATAATACATTTAATCGTCTTTGTTTTATGTTAATAACAGAAATGTTTTCATCTTACCAAATGGTAAGTTACTAACAAGTAAGTTGATAAAATGAATCATGCTGTTCTAAATAACTCAACCTCTGATTCATGCACAGCTTTTAAATACTCTTTCTTACTTCCAAAGGTAATTAATATTTCCATAGCTGAGCCATATTAAGTAAATGGTTTAACCTTCAGGACTGTCATAGATTCGCTATTGGTTAAGCCTTCATCAGCCTATTTTTCCAGAAGGTTTTCGGAGTGGGCTCAATATTCGCTATAATTGCAAAAGCCGGATGCCTTGACCACATTTAGCCAGTCTGATGGCAACTAATCTGCACAACATAACAACAAATACTTAACTTTGACTATCAATGGTCAATCATATCCGGATAACTCTGGTCAATGCCTCCGGCTTTTCCAAGTATGTAAAGGAACCTACTTTAAACATCAAGATTGCTGAAGAAGAATAACGAAAAAAATCATGAAAACAACTATTCTATTTGCCCTTATCTCAGTATTGGCATTAAATACAAATGCTCAAACAACATTCAATACCCAGACTGATGTTATGAAGTATATGGAAGGCAAAACCTTTGTTAACAATGAAACTGGCATGAAGATTTCCTATGGGTATATTTCATCTGCCAACACCTATGGTATTACAATAAAAAATAATAAAGGGTCAACTTTCTATTACATTAATTGCAGTTTAAAACCTCATGGATATTATTGTGATATTACCGGGATGAGTCCGGAAAATGGAGAAAATTTCGGATTCAGAGCATTTAAAGATAGATTGGTTGTTGGGTATGGACAAGCGCAAAGCCAAACATTTTATCTAGCGAGCAAGTAAATGCAATTCGTAAAGAATCTCATTTTTTTATATATAGGTCAGATGACCTTGAGGCGGAACTTCATCTTCCTTAGCACCATGAAATGAAGCGAGACAATTCAGATAGTAACGCCTCTTTTTAATATATCTTGTTCTAATCCAAATTGAAATTAAAATTTCGTAAATTTACCCCTAATAACAAAATAAATATGTCGCTATGGAATTAAAAACAGGTCTGAAGGCTCCTCCTTTTGAGGGTACTGATCAGAATGGCAGTCTGATAAAATCAGGAGTCTATGCCGGCAAAAAAGTGATTCTTTATTTTTACCCGAAGGACAATACAACAGGATGCACTGCTGAAGCCTGCAATCTCAGGGACAATTATGATGCCCTCCTGAAGAAAGGCTTTGTTGTAATTGGTATTAGTCCCGACAGCGAAAAATCACATAAGGGATTTGTAACTAAATATTCATTGCCATTTCCCCTTATCGCCGATACATCAAAAAAGATTCTCACTGATTATGGAGTGTGGGGTGAAAAGAAAATGTACGGCAAGAGCTATATGGGTGTCATCAGAACTACGTTTATTATTGATGAGAAAGGGATTATCGAAAAGATTATACCCAAGGTAGAGACAGCAACACATACTGAACAGATTTTTAAATTGTATAATCAATAAAACCAATAATATGAGCAAAGAAAGAAAAGAGATAAACAAGGACAAGCTTAAGGCGCTTGAAGTTACTCTGGGAAAAATTGAAAAGGATTTCGGCAAGGGTACAATAATGAAGCTTGGTGACCACGCAATTGAGGATATCCAGTTCATATCAACCGGGTCAATCGGACTCGATGCTGCACTGGGTATAGGCGGAATACCAAGAGGAAGAGTTATCGAGATCTATGGTCCGGAGGCCTCCGGTAAAACAACACTGGCAATTCACGCAATAGCAGAAGCTCAGAAGAACGGAGGAATTGCAGCAATAATTGACGCTGAGCATACCTTCGACCGTAATTATGCAGAAAAACTGGGAGTCGATGTTGAGAATCTTCTTATCTCACAACCCGATAACGGAGAACAGGCACTCGAGATAACCGACAACCTGATCCGCTCAGGAGCTCTCGACATTATCGTTATTGACTCTGTAGCCGCTCTTACACCAAAGGCCGAGATTGAAGGCGAAATGGGTGATTCGAAGATGGGCCTCCAGGCAAGACTTATGTCGCAGGCACTCAGAAAACTTACTGCAAATATCAACAAGACAAATACTTCATGCGTATTTATTAACCAGCTCAGAGATAAGATCGGTATCGTGTTCGGAAACCCCGAAACAACTACCGGTGGTAACGCGTTGAAATTCTATGCCTCTGTGCGTCTTGATATCAGAAGAACAAGCCAGCTGAAAGATGGTGAGGAGATTATCGGAAGCCGTACAAGGGTTAAGATAGTGAAGAATAAACTTGCACCTCCGTTTAAAAAAGCTGATTTCGATATTCTTTATGGCGAAGGAATCTCGCAGCTTGGTGAAATCGTCGACCTTGGTGTTGACTTTGAGATTATCAAAAAAAGCGGTTCATGGTTCAGCTATGGCGATACCAAACTTGGTCAGGGAAGAGATGGAGTAAAACAGATTCTGAAAGACAATCCTGAACTCTACGATGAACTTAAAGCCAAAGTTACGGAAGCACTAAAGAAATAACAGCCATATCTTCTTATAAATAAATGTATTATTGATCCATTAAATAGTTTATGTCTTAGTATCCCTTTTTAAAGCTCAAAAGCCACTTGCTCTCTGCCCTAAATCCCCTAAAGAAGACTTCCTGATTATCAACTAGATAAAGATAATTATGCTTGATTAGCATACTAAGCCCCCTTTAGGGGGTTTGGGGGCAGTGGGGTGGTGAGATAAAGCTGTGAAGGGAGTAAATGTGGCAAGTATTAAAAAGATAACTCATGAAAAAGATCTTATTACCAGTCTCGCTTTTGGCAGTTGTCTTTCTTGCATCATGCAAGCAGAATGTTCCGGTTGTAACCGAACAAGCAGCCCCTCAGTTCAATAACGAACTCACTGCCGCGGAAAAAGCCGGTGGAGTGATGACTCCCGAGCTGATGTGGAAATTCGGAAGACTCGGTTCTTTCACTCTTTCCCCCGATGGCAGCACAGTACTTTATACTGTAACAGATATTGATCTGGCGACAGAGGCAAGAAGAACAAATATCTTCAGCATGCCTTCAGCAGGTGGAGATCCTGTTCAGCTGACAACAGCAGGAGGAAGCTCTCCTCAGTGGTACAATAGCTGGAAATCAATCGCCTTTGTAAAGGACGGCGCACTGTTTACAATGAATAGCGACGGATCTGAACAGAAGGCTGTTACAGGACTTAATGAATTTGAGATCTATAGCATTTCGCCTACAAGTGACAAAATTTATTTCACAAAAAGGGTGAAAACCGATCAGACTGCAAATGAAAAACACAAGCTGCCAAAAGCCAATGTAAGGATCATTAATGATCTGATGTACAGGCATTGGAATACATGGAGCGACTTTTCATACAGCCACATCTTCGTTGCATCATTCAACGGAACCGAAGTGAAAGGTGCAAAAGATATTATGGAGGGACAGAGATACGAATCTCCTACTGCTCCATATTTCGACGAAGGAGAGATCTCATGGAGCCCCAACGGGAAATATATCGCCTACACATCAAAACGCATGAATGGCTTGTCGGACGCAAAAAGCACAAATACAGATATTTACCTTCATGAAATAGCAACAGCAAAAGAGGTGAATATCTCCGAAGGCAACAGAGGTTACGATAAGTACCCTGTCTTTTCGCCCGATGGCTCAAAGATCTCATTCCAGAGCATGGAGAGAGATGGTTACGAAGGCGACCTTGACCGTTTATTCGTATATAATATTAATGAAGGAAAACGCACATGGGTTACCAAAGGTTTCATTTTTGATGCTGAAGGCGCCACCTGGGGTGATGAAAAAACCATCTATTTTACAAGTGCCTATCTTGGTACAGGTCAGATATTTAAGATAGACATAACAACAAGTGCTGTTACAAAATTAACAGAAGGAGTTCATGATCTTGGTCCCATAAATCTGAAATCAGGAGTTCTTGTGTCAGGGTTAGTTTCAATGTCGATGGCACCCGAAATATCTGTTGTAAGTACCACAACAGGTGAGGTTAAACAAACCAGCTTCATAAACAAGTCGATTTATGAATCGATAAAGATGGGCAAGGTAGAGGAGCGCATAATTAAGACAAAAGATAATAAGGATCTTCAGATGTGGATCATTTATCCTCCCGATTTTGATGCCTCAAAGAAATATCCTGCACTTCTTTACTGCAAGGGCGGTCCGCAGGGTCCACTTGGACAGAGCTGGTCGTACCGCTGGAATTATCAGATGATGGCTGCCAAAGGATATATAATAATCGCACCCAACCGTCGCGGCAACTCCGGATTCGGTCAGGAATGGAAAGAGCAGATCTCTGGCGACTATGGAGGTCTGAATATACAGGATTACCTCGATGCCACCGATGCAATGGCCAAAGAACCATTCGTTGATAAAGACCGGCTTGGTGCCGTTGGCGCCAGCTACGGAGGATTCTCGGTATTCTACCTTGCCGGAATGCACGGAGGAAGGTTCAAGGCATTCATATCACATTGCGGGATGTTCAACTTTACAAGCTGGTACGGCTCAACTGAAGAACTGTGGTTTCCTGATAAAGATATCGAAGGTCCGTACTGGAACACCCCAAAAAGCTACAACTATTCCCCACACCTCATGGTTGACAACTGGGACACTCCTATACTTATTATTACCGGAGCAAACGACTTCAGGATCCCATACACACAGAGCTTGGAGGCATTTCAGGCAGCTCAGCTCAAGGGAGTTCCAAGCAGGCTTCTCTTCTTTGAAAATGAGTATCACTGGATAACCAAACCTCAGAATTCGGTCATCTGGCAGAGGGAGTTTTTTGAGTGGCTGGAAACTTATCTGAAATAGGCGCTAGAAGCTGTAGAGGCTGGAGGCTGTAGAAGCTGGAGGCTGTAAAGGCTGTAGAAGCTGTAGAAGCAATATTATCAGGCCTTTATAGCCTCTATAGCCTCTATAGCCTCTATAGCCTCTATAGCCTTTATAGCCTTTATAGCCTTTATAGCCTTTATAGCCTCTAACGCTTCTATTACATTATGCATCGAAAAGTAAACCGGTAACAATTTCAATCTTCTCAGCGATCGTCAGACTTGCATCTATCCAGTTAATCTTAACGCCTCGTCGTTCCATGCCCCTGAACCAGGTCATCTGGCGCTTGGCAAACTGATGAATGGCAGTCTCAAGATCGCGAACCATCGAATCGTATGATGTTTTTCCGGTGAGATAAAGGGTAATAAACTTATATTCAAGACCGTAATAAATCAGAGTATCTGTACTTACACCACTGTCGATCAGCTTTTTAACTTCTTCAACCATCCCGGCATCGAGTCGCTGCATAAGACGCTCTGTTATCCTGCGCCGACGCGAGTCCCTGTCGGGAAGCACACCAATAACAAGTGAATTGAAGCGTGGAAAGTCGCTTTGTGTTTTTCCCTTACTCGTGTTAAAGTGTTCAATTTCGATTGCTCTGATTACCCGCTTCTTTGTATCAATATCTGTTGTATTGTGAAGGTATTTATAAGTTGCCAGAATCTCCCTCAGCTCTTCCAGGGGCTTTTTTTCGAGATCAATCCTGAGGCCGCTGTCGGATGGTACCTCGAACATCTTATAACCGGTAATTATACTATCAGCATACATTCCCGATCCTCCGCATACAACAGGAAAAGTGTTTCTCATCTTCAGACTAGTATAAATAGTATGAAAATCGCGCTGAAACTCGAATACATTATATTTATAGCCCGGTTCCGCAATATCTACCAGATGATAAGGGACCTTAGCACCATCAACAACGTAATCATCATAGTCTTTACCGGTGCCAAGGTTCATCCCCCTGTATACCTGTCGCGAATCGGCGCTTATTATCTCACCTTTCAGCCTTGCTGCAACTGATGCTGCAAGGGATGTTTTGCCCGAAGCAGTCGGTCCCGTAACAACTAATAAATCATAGATTGTCTGCAATTCCACGGATACAAGGTTAATGATTCAGGAAGTAAAGCAATTTACCATAAATTTATTTAATTTTGCCGGGCATCTAAAAATGATTTTTTATGGACTACAAATTTTTCCTTCAGGGAATAATAAATCTTTTGACTTATCCTAAAAGGAATTGGGAGAACGCCGGGAAAGACAATATAACAACTTCAAAATTAAGAAACAGTTTTTTGCTTCCGCTGGTGATTATGATATCTATAACTTCATTTTTCGGATCGTACCTTTTTGCCAATGCTGAATTATCACCGGTCTATTCGGTGATGGTTGCTGCAAAATATTTCATCCTTCTGCTGGTAACCGTCTATGCCTCAGCAATTATAATTAAAGAGATAACATATCCGATGGATCTCGGCAGAGATTTCAGGACCTCATTTATCCTCGTAGTATATTCATTCGCACCATTTATGCTGTGTCTTCTATTCAGCACACTATTTGAGTCTTTTCTTTTTGTTAATATAGTAGGGTTTTATGGCCTTTATCTATTCTATACCGGAGCTGAGATCTTCCTTAATCCTGCGCAGTATAAAAAGATGCCTCTTATAATTGCCTCAACAATAACAATTGAAGGAATATATATTGCAACAAACTTGGTACTTTCGATGGCAGTAGACAGGATCTTTTTTACTTTTTTTGACTAAGCTGAATCATGAAAGGCGGCACCGGCAATATTGTTATAAAGAACAAAAAGGCATCTCACGATTACGAGTACCTCGAGAAGTTTATTGCCGGTATCAAACTAACAGGCACTGAGATAAAATCAATTAGGCTTGGAAAAGCAACAATACCAGACACATACTGCATCTTTGAGAACGGACAACTTTACCTCAGAGGCATGCATATCTCAGAATACTGGTGGGGTAATCTCAACAATCACGATCCCATCCGCGACAGAAAACTTCTGCTCAACAAAAAAGAATTAAGAAAGATTGAGAGGAAGGTCAAGGAGACCGGTCTCACAATAATAGTCATTAAAATCTTCATAAACGACAGAGGACTGGCCAAAGCCGAAATAGCAATCGCCAAAGGAAAGAAAGAATACGACAAGCGCGAAACCCTAAAGCGCAAAGATGCCAGTCGTGAGATGGATAGGATGAGGAAGGTGTGATTAAAAGTTAGGACTGAGAAGATATCTCGAATAAAACTTAACTATATAATCAACAGCTTCATCTGAAGTATCAACAAGCGTAAAGAGTTCTAGATCAGCAGCCGCGATAGTATGTTCTTCCTCGAGCATTGCCACTTTAATCCATTCTATCAGACCACTCCAGTATTTTCTGCCCACAAGAATTATCGGGAACTTGCCTATTTTTTTTGTCTGGATAAGTGTAATAGCCTCAAACAGTTCATCAAATGTTCCGAAACCACCGGGAAGCACAATGAATCCCTGGGCATACTTCATGAACATAACTTTTCTGACGAAGAAATGATCGAAAGTAATCAGCTTATCAGCATCGATGTAAACATTGGCATGCTGTTCAAAAGGAAGATCTATATTGATACCTACTGATTTACCGTTACCCCTTTTGGCACCTTTATTAGCTGCCTCCATTATGCCCGGACCACCTCCAGTTATGACACCATACCCCTTTTGGGTAAGCTTGTAGGCTATATCTTCAGCCTGTTTATAATATTTATCATTATGGTGTGTACGTGCTGAACCGAAAACAGATACGCACGGTCCAATCCTCGCAAGCTTTTCAAAACCTTCCACTAACTCGGAAATAATCTTAAATACCCGCCATGAATCGGTTGTATGAATCTCATGCCATGTCTTCTCATCAAAAGCATCTTTTATCAGGTCAGCCGGTTTCTCCATATCAGTTTTCTCAGTAATTATGATTTCAAATATAATTAATTTATCATGTTTTAAGTTCTTCTTTCAGATATTTTCCTGTATAGCTTTCTGAACACTTTGTCAGCTTTTCTGGTGTCCCGGAAAAGATTATATTACCTCCCTCTCTTCCACCTTCACTTCCAAGGTCAACGACATAATCTGCCATCTTAACTACATCGAGATTATGTTCTATAACTATAACCGTGTTGCCCCTGTTTACAAGCTTATCGAGCACATCGAGCAATACACGTACATCCTCAAAGTGTAATCCTGTCGTAGGTTCATCAAGGATATAAAGTGTTTTGCCGGTATCGCGACGCGCCAGTTCCGTGGCCAGCTTAACACGTTGAGCTTCCCCTCCCGATAATGTCGTTGACTGCTGACCAAGTTTTATGTAACCCAGACCAACATCCTGAAGAGTCTTGATCTTGTGATGAATGGAAGGTACATTAGCAAAATACTCAACAGCATTATTAATTGTCATTTCAAGCACATCACTTATAGTCTGTCCCTTATATTTGACTTCCAGTGTTTCACGGTTATACCTCTTACCGTTACATTCGGTACAGTGGACATATACATCGGGCAGGAAATTCATCTCAATAGTCTTCATCCCCGCCCCTTCACACCCTTCACATCGCCCGCCTTTAACATTGAATGAAAAACGCCCTGCGCCAAAACCCCTGATCTTCGCCTCGGTAGTCTGCTCAAACAACTTTCTGATATCGGTAAAAACTCCTGTATATGTTGCAGGATTTGACCGCGGTGTTTTGCCGATAGGCGACTGACTCACTTCAATTACCTTATCAAGGTTTTCGAGTCCTGAAATATCTTTATATGGAAGAGGAACTGTTCCGGCATGCTGGAATTTTTTCGCCAGAGCGGGATGAAGAGTCTGGTTAATCAGCGACGATTTCCCGCTGCCCGAAACTCCTGTAACACAAACGAATGCCCCAAGAGGAATTATAAAATCAACACCTTTAAGATTATGCCCTGTTGCACCATTCAGACTCAGGAATTTCCCGTTCCCCCTTCTCCTCTCTTTCGGAATTTCAAATCTCTTTTTATTATTCAGATAAGCAGCAGTAATTGTGTCTGTCTTAAGTATCTCATCCGGAGTGCCATGGGCTACAACAAGTCCGCCATGCCTTCCTGCCCCCGGACCCATATCAATAACATAGTCTGCAGAAAGTATCATCTCCTTGTCGTGCTCAACGACAATAACCGAGTTACCGGCATCGCGCAACTGCCTGAGTGCGGTAATAAGCCGGCGGTTATCTCTCTGATGGAGGCCAATGCTGGGCTCATCAAGAATGTAAAGAACATTTACAAGACGGGATCCTATTTGTGTTGCAAGCCTTATCCTCTGGCTCTCACCTCCTGACAGAGTTCTTGCTCCCCTGTTGAGCGAAAGGTATTCAAGTCCGACTTCCAGAAGGAAACCCAGCCTTGTCCTTATCTCTTTAAGTATCTCAACAGCAATGAGTTTCTGTTTGCTGGTCATCTTGTCCTCAATATTTGAAAGGAATGATGACAACTCCCTGATATCCATTGCCGACAGTTCGCCTATATTTTTTTCTGCTATCCTGAAGAAGAGTGACTCCTTTTTAAGACGGGAGCCATTGCACTCAGGACAAATATTATACTGAATATACTGGTCTTTTATTTTGCCTCCGGTTTTGTTCGCACCGGCAGCTTCAACATTACCTACAAAGTTCACAACGCCCTCGAACGTAAGAAAGTAGTTTGAGGTCATTCCAAGAGGAGTATTTGAAAGCTTAAGTACTTCATCGGAACCATATAAAACCTTGTTCATGGCATCAGGGGGAATCTCACTAATCGGAGTATCGAGCGTGAATCCATTCTTCTCTGCTATTGCTTCGAGCTGCCAGAAGATCCAGATATTACGGTATTTGCCAAGTGGTTCAATACCACCTTTCCTTATGGATAGTCCGGGGTCGGGAATAAGTTTTGATTCATCAATGCTTGAGACCTCACCCAGTCCATTGCAATGCGGACAAGCTCCCTGTGGTGAGTTAAATGAGAATGAGTGAGGAGCAGGTTCATTGTATGATAATCCGGTGACCGGACACATCAGGTGCCTGCTGAAATAACGGGGCTCGCTGTTGTCGCTGTCGAGAACCATCATCACACCTTCACCCTGATCGAGCGACATCAGAATAGAATCGTGAAGCCTTTTGTCGGTTGTATCTCCAACTTTAAACTTATCAATTACAAGCTCTATAAAATGAGTTTTGTACCTGTCGAGTTTCATTGAAGGGGCAAGCTCTTTTATCTCGCCGTTAATCCTCACATGCAGGAAGCCCTTTCTCCGGAGCTGTTCAAAAAGCTCTTTATAATGACCTTTTCTTCCTTTCACAACAGGTGCCAGAAAGTAGACTTTTTTTCCTGAAAACATTGTCTTCACAAGGTCAAGGATCTGATCATCGGTATATTTCACCATTTTCTCACCCGAAGCATACGAATATGCATCGGCGGCACGGGCGTAAAGAAGCCTGAGAAAATCGTAGATCTCGGTAATAGTTCCGACGGTAGAACGCGGATTCTTGTTTGTTGTCTTTTGTTCGATTGAGATTACCGGGCTGAGGCCGGTTATCTTATCCACATCAGGTCGCTCCATTCCTCCGAGAAACTGACGCGCATAAGCAGACAATGTCTCCATATAACGTCTCTGACCCTCGGCATAGATTGTATCGAAGGCAAGTGACGACTTCCCGCTGCCACTCAGCCCGGTAATAACTACCAGCTTGTTACGGGGAATTGTAACGTCGATATTCTGCAGATTGTGTACTCTTGCCCCGAGTACCTTTATTTCATCCATTATCTGATACCTTAGGATAATTATCAGTTCACAGATTCGGACTTTTCTATATTTCTCATACCCTCCTTTGGAATTTTGATGAGGTATGTTTTACCGGGTTTTGGGGTGAGATATGGCTTTCTGAGCCATGGGTTCAGTAACTTAAGCATTTTATAGTTAGTGCCATACCCGGTGGCAAAATCTGAAAAACTTTTTATCGCAGTGTCAACCTTTACCTCGAAATATTTAACCTCGGGGTAGAGATCCTCCTTTGTTATATTAAACCCATAGCTTACAGGATCAGTTATGACAAGCTTATATGCAACGGCTCTGAAGATGTATCTGGCAGTTTCCTCGGTAAGAAGCAGGTCGTAATAGTTTTTCTGGTTCTGTATTTCGATCTGCTCATCTATTCCGGCCCTTCCTCCGTTGTATGATGCTGCTGTAAGGGTCCAGTTACCATATTTTGCATACGACTTCAGGAAGTAATCACATGCAAAAAGTGTTGATCTTTCGAGTTGGTAGCGTTCATCAACAACCGTATTAATCTCCATTCCCTCCTCTTTACCTGTTTCGGGCATTATTTGCCAGAAACCTGTAGCGCCGGCCGGTGAGATCATATTGCTGTATTCACTTTCAGCAGCAACAAGGTATTTGAAATCATCAGGTATATTGTTTTCCTTAAGAATCTTTTCAATTACCGGAAGGTACCTGTTAGCTCTTTTTATAATCATTATTGTTGAAGAGTGCCGGTAGGCACTTGTAAGTATTTCGCGTTCGAGGCTTTCGCGTGTATCGAAGTTCTCCAGCGGCATTCTCTCTCCTGCAAACATAACAGTATCGGGCAATATGAAAGGCTTAATACTGTAAAGCGAATCAATGTGATGAGTCTGGTTTTCAGAGCTTCGGCCAAAGCTTTTAAAGCCCAGCACAATTGCAATAATAAGCATTAATGAACTGGCAAGAACCAAAGTTTTTGTTACAGTTTTATTATGAGAAAGTATCATAGAGCAGAGTCTGTTAAAATAATGTGCAAAGGTAACATTTTTTGCACCAATAAAATCATTTACGCTTCGCTGTCTTTTACTTCGTGTCATTCAATGGTCATTTGCGCTGCGCGCGTCATTTGCTGCGCTGTCATTTGCTTCGCGTCATTCGGTTGTTATTGATCGTTATACAATTGAATGACAAT
>JBBQZN010000005.1:0-91211 GCA_038207725.1 Bacteroidales bacterium
AAATAGCCCAAGTGGATTAATGTTTTTCATTTTGCTTATATTTATACTGCAAAACTAAGCAAATATATCTATTATATTATAGTTATGTTATTAACATCCAAATGATTATATCAACAATAGGTTTTTAGAGATGCCCTTAAGATAAAATGGTTCAGATTTTTATAAAAAATGATTCCTGATACCGGCTCTTTAGCCTATTAAATTCATAAACCTTAGTGAACCTTTGTGAATACCTTAGTGTGCCTTTGTGTTTAAACTTTTTTTTACCACCTCCTTTTCTTACCTTCGCAAAAACAGAACTATGAGTAAAAAGGGAAAGGGTAACCCGGGAACCGGAATCACAAAAGAGATACTTACCCCGCAGATAATTGCAACATTAAACAAAAGCCCTGAGCAGGGCCTCAATTATAAACAGATAGCCAAACGGCTTAACATTACAGACTCACCATCGCGTCAGCTGATTTCCGATATTCTTAAGGACCTTGCAAAACAGGGAGGTGTTCAGGAGATTTTTCATGGGAAGTACAAGGTGAAGCAGAACCGGGGGTATATAACAGGTACTGTCGACATGACTCGTTCAGGCTATGGATTTATTTCAACAGAAGATCTCGATGACGATGTATTTATTTCTGCAAGAAATTTGAAGACAGCTCTTCATGGCGATAAGGTAAAGGTCTGGCTTTATGCTAAAAAGAAGGGTGCGCGTCCTGAAGGAGAAGTAGTTGAAATAATTGAAAGGTGGAGAACATCATTTGTAGGAACTGTTGAGATAATGCCAAACTTTGCATTTCTCATTCCCGATAATAAAAACATGCCCTTCGACCTCTTCATACCCACAGGTAAACTAAATGGGGCGAAACAAGGACAGAAGGCAGTTGCCAAAGTTGTTGACTGGGACCCAAAATCAAAAAATCCGGTAGCGGAAATCATCAATGTTCTCGGTTATCCCGGTCTGCATGAGACAGAGATGCATGCAATTCTGGCCGAGTTTGAGCTACCCTATCATTTTGAGGAGGAGGTAGAGAATGATGCTAAGAAGATTTCTGCAGGAATAACTGAAAACGACATAAAGGAACGCCGCGACTTCCGCAATATTCCTACTTTCACAATCGACCCTGCCGATGCAAAGGACTTTGATGATGCTCTTTCAATAAGGCAGCTTGAAAACGGAAACTGGGAAATAGGTGTACATATTGCCGATGTTACTCATTATGTTAAAATCGGGTCTCTGGTTGAAGAGGAGGCAAAACAGCGGGCAACTTCTATTTATCTTGTCGACAGGGTTGTTCCTATGCTTCCCGAAACACTCTCAAATAATATCTGTTCACTTAGTCCGGCAGAAGATAAGCTCACCTATTCGGCGGTTTTTGAGCTGAACGATAAATCGGAGGTTATAAATGAATGGTTCGGACGTACAATAATTAATTCCGATAAGAGGTTTTCATACGGTGAGGCCCAGCTGGTGATTGATACAGGCGAAGGTGAGATGAAGGAACAGGTTCTTCTTCTTCATCGCCTGGCACAGCAGCTTCGTACAAAAAGATTTGCATCGGGGGCCTTTGCTTTTGAAAAGGTTGAGGTGAGGTTTGATCTCGATGAGGCAGGTAAGCCAATCGGTATTAAATTCCGCGAAATGGGAACTGCCAACCAGCTCATTGAAGAGTTCATGCTTCTCGCAAATAAAAGGGTGGCGGAATATGTAGGGAAAAAGCTTAAGGGAAAGACATTTGTGTACAGGATACACGATAAACCTGATCCTGAAAAGATCAGCAACTTCAGTCATTTTATAACCCGTTTTGGTTATAAGCTTATGGAAGACGATAGCACACCTCTGCCAAAGGCTATGAACAAGCTGCTTCACTCTGTTGCCGGAAAGAAAGAGCAGAACATAATCGAAACACTGGCCCTCAGGTCGATGGCTAAGGCGGTCTATTCAACTGAAAATATTGGTCATTACGGTTTGTCATTTAAATACTATACACACTTCACATCTCCTATCCGCCGGTATCCCGATATGATGGTTCACCGTCTTCTTTCAGCCTACCTCTCGGAAGAAAACCCGGGACAGAAGGATAAGTACGAAAAAATGTGTAACCATTCTTCAAAGATGGAGCGTCTCTCTGCCGAGGCTGAAAGAGCATCTGTCAAGTACAAGCAGGTGGAATATATGAGCGACAAGACCGGGAAGGTCTTCGAAGGTGTTATCTCCGGCGTTACTGAATGGGGGATCTATGTTGAGATTATCGAAAATCAGTGCGAGGGCATGATTCACATCCGCGAACTCGACGATGATTATTACGAATATGACGAAGAGAACTACTGCATAAAAGGCCGTTCAACAGGAAAAGTATTCACCCTCGGTGATCGTGTAAATATAGAAGTTGTTAAAGCCGACCTCCAGAAAAAACAACTCGATTACAAACTGGTATAATCAGCTTTTTAAACCACAAAACACACAAAGCCAGTGCAAAGTTCGCAAAGTTAAAAGAGAGTAAGCTAACCCTTTGCGATCTTTGCGTAACTCCTTTGCGCCCTCTGCGGTTAACGGATTTCTTTTCTGTCTTCCTCAATTAATTTCAGCAACTCCGTTACCGCATCTTTTTCAGAAATGTTTTTAAGTACAGGCTCAGTGCCTCTGTAAATATGCACCTTCCCTTCGGCAGCTCCCACGTATCCGTAATCAGATCCCGCCATCTCACCAGGACCATTTACTATGCATCCCATAACTGCAATCTTCAATCCCTTTAAGTGACCAGTTGCCTCTTTAACCTTCCTCACAGATTCCTGGAGGTTAAATTTTGTCCTTCCGCAGGTAGGGCAGGAGAGGTACATCGTTCTGGTAATTCGCGTACCGGTACATTGCAGTATTGAAAATGAAGTTGCAGTAGTCTCTTTTAGTGTTACCTCCCCTAAATTATTAATCAGTATTCCGGCAGCTCTTTTGTCAATTATATACCTGCCCAGAAGAGAGGCTGCTTTTATCTGCAGATCCTCACAGCTGTTTTCCCTGAAAATGGGATTAAGAATTACATTATGTTGCAGCTTATTTTCTTCAATAATATTCAGGAAGTTATCAGGGGCATATTTTTCTTTCTCCTGATTGAATGTGAAAATGAGGATAACCTTTTCAGGATCAGGTTTCATCAGATATTTAATATCGAAATGTGAACCTGTAAGAAGGAAGTTAATCTTATCAGACCTCACCTTGCTTTCATGATATGTCTCAGGTGAAAAGAGCGGGAACGTGTTATCCCTGTCCCTGAGATCGAGCCACTTTTTAAAAGGGAGTATAAATTTTACATCACCAGGAACAATATCGGGGTACTGTGAAACAATTAACAGATCCGCTGTTCCATCACTCTTTTCAGCAACACCTGTCGATTCGTTAATCTTATATCCCGCAGAAGCATAACTGTCAGTATTTAATTCCTGAATTGCTGTAAGGTTTGCAATCACAATTGGTCCTTTTATGCCTCTTAATATTTCAGGCTTTTGGGATGGTGAAATGAAAGTTAAGGGCTTCTCCGGTTTTAATGAAGTTATTCCTCTCGGATAATATTCAACAAGCTTTTTTGCCACAGGGATCTCCTTTTCAGGATCCTCTGAAAGGGATACTCTTATTGTATCGCCAATCCCTTCCGAAAGAAGAGCGCCTATCCCTGCCGATGATCTTATCCTGCCGTCTTCACCTTCCCCGGCCTCTGTTACACCAAGATGAAGCGGATAAGCTACCCCTTCCTCCTGCATCATTGAAACAAGCATTCTTGTCGCTTCAATCATCACCGCTGTATCAGATGATTTCATTGAAAGAACAAGCTCGTTGAAGTTCTCTTCCCTGAAAATCCTTATGAATTCCATTGCTGAGGCAACCATCCCTTTCGGGGTATTCCCATAACGTGTCATTATCCGGTCGGAGAGGGAGCCATGATTGATTCCCAGTCTGATAGCAGTGCTGTTTTCGCGACAGATATTTATTAGAGGAAGCAGACGGGCATGACTCTTTTCAATCTCTTCGTGGTACTCTTTGTCGGTCAGCTCCAGTTTCAGAAATGATGCACGTTTATCGGTATAATTTCCCGGGTTGATCCTTACCTTTTCAACGATTCTTGCAGCTGTTTCTGCTGCAGCCGGATTGAAATGAATATCTGCAATAAGGGGAGTATCAAAACCGGCTTTCCGTAACTCTTTTTTAATAAAAGCCAGGTTCTCTGCCTCTTTTACACCCTGTGCAGTCAATCGTACATAATCAGCCCCTGCTTCAATGATCCTTATACACTGCGCCACCGATGCTTTCGTATCCAGCGTATCTGTATTAGTCATTGATTGAATGCGGATCGGGTGATTACCTCCGAGAGGTACTGATCCGATATTTACTGCCAACGAAGAATATGGACTATTTTTCCCACTCTGCACCATTCTTTTTATCCTTGAGTATTACCCCGATCTTGCCAAGCTCCTCACGTATCTTATCCGATGTCCCCCAGTCTTTACTGTCCTTGGCGGTCTGTCTTAAATCAATAATTATCTTCATCAGATCATCTGTCATTTTCTCATTGCCCTTGTCTGTCGATTCATTCTTCAATCCCAGGATTTCAAACACAAAGGTATTGAATAAGCATCTAATAGCCTCCAAACCTGCTGCATCAATCTTCTCAGCTCCTTCAGCGATAAGGTTAATGATCCTGACGCCATCGAACAAATGAGAGAGTACAATAGGACTGTTAAGGTCATCATCAAGAGCCGCGTAGCATTTTATCTTCAGCTTTTCTATATCAACAGTTGAAGTGGCAGATGGTTTAAGCTTATCAAGTGTCTCAATAGCTTTCATCAGCTTCTGCATTCCTTTTTCAGCTGCCTGCAGAGCTTCATTGGAGAAATCAACTGTGCTTCGGTAGTGAGCCTGAAGTATGAAAAACCTTATTGTCATGGGACTATAAGCCTGCTGCAAAACAGGGTGGTCGCCGCTGAAAAGCTGATCGAGTGTAATGAAATTGCCAAGAGAACGGGCCATCTTCTGTCCGTTTATAGTGATCATATTATTATGCATCCAGTATCTGACCGATTCCTTACCATGAGCTGCCGTCGACTGCGCAATTTCGCATTCGTGATGAGGGAACCGAAGATCCATTCCGCCACCGTGTATATCGAAAACATCGCCAAGATATTTGGTGCTCATTGCCGAGCACTCAAGATGCCATCCCGGAAATCCAACGCTCCATGGCGAAGACCATTTCATTATATGATCAGTTGACGCCTTTTTCCAGAGGGCAAAATCGAATGAGTTTTTCTTTTCATCCTGTCCATCGAGTACACGGGTATTGCTTTGAAGGTCTTCAAGGATTCGTCCGGAAAGTTTACCGTATTTATACTTCTCATTGTATTTAAGTATATCGAAATACACAGAGCCGTTCACTTCATAAGCGTAGCCTTTTTCAAGTATTTCTTTTATAAGTTCCTGTTGTTCTATAATATGTCCCGAAGCTCGTGGTTCAATAGAAGGATGCAGTGTGTTGAGCTGCTCCATGTTTCTTTCGAAAAGATTCACATATTTCTGAACAACTTCCATTGGTTCGAGATGTTCCTGACGAGCTTTTTTCTGAATCCGGTCTTCTCCTTCTCCAAGGGTTTCGTTTTCCAGATGTCCTACATCGGTTATATTTCGTACATATCTTACTTTATAATCGAGATGCATCAGATACCTGAAAAGCAGATCGAATGTAATTGCCGGTCGCGCATGTCCCAGATGTGTATCGCTGTAAACAGTTGGTCCGCATACATACATTCCGACAAATGGAGCATGAAGTGGTTTGAATTGCTCTTTCTTCTTCGAAAGGCTGTTATAGATATGTAGGTTATTCTGCATTGTTTAAATGTTTGATATGCAAAAATAAGGTAAATATTACTTTTTAGGATTAGACGAGGCATTATTTCGATTTATCTACTTTTTTCCATCCGCCCCAAATTCCCTGAAGAGGGATTTGACTCACCATCCTACTGCCCCCAACCCCCTAAAGGGGGCTTTGAATCCTTATCATATAGATTTTTCTTAACCTTATTGATAATCAGAAAGTCCCCTTCAGGGGATTTAGGGGCAGAGCTTTGGGACTTTTAAGTTATTCATCTTATTGATAATCAGAAAGTCCCCTTCAGGGGATTTAGGGGCAGCTAATTAGGGGCAGTTCATCAGGGGCAGCTAATTAAGGGCAGAGCTTTTGGAGATTTAAGGTCAGGTTTTTTTGCATTTCTCAAAATCATTTTTACCTTTGACCCCACAAATCAGATATTCCTCCTTTAAAAAGGGTGTTTGATTTTTATTAAGAAGGGTGAAGAGATTAGGCTCTGCGAAACCCTGGCAACCAATCCTGCAGTTTAGGAAAACGGTGCCAAAACCTAATCCCGGAAGGTCCGGGAGATGATAAAAATTTAACACGGATAACATGAACTATTTTCATCTCACTCACAACAACTTTATCATGCCGCTCATGCCTATGTGCATGTGCTGGTAAAGATTTGATTTGTTTCAATTAATTTATCAGTTAAGCCCGGTAGTCCTCAACTGACTATTGATATCCGCTACCGGTATTTCCAAAACTTTAAAACTTTAAGAAAATGAAAAAAGGAAAAATACATTTCGAAACATTGCAGGTACATGCCGGACATCATCCCGATAAAGAAACATTATCACGCGCTGTTCCTCTTTACCAGACATCCTCTTATGTCTTCAAAAATTCAAAACATGCTGCTGATCTATTTGATCTGGCCGAATGGGGGAATATCTATACCCGTATAAACAACCCGACTACCGAGGTATTCGAGAAAAGAGTTGCCGCCCTCGAAGGGGGAGTAGCTTCTCTGGCTGTCTCTTCGGGTCATGCTGCCCAGTTTATAGCTCTTACAACAATAATGAAGAAAGGGGAAAACTTCATAACTTCACCGTTCCTTTATGGTGGCTCACACAACCAGTTCAAGGTAACTTTAGCGAACTTCGGAATTGATGCCCGTTTCGCAAAAGACCTCAACCCGGCCTCTTTTGAAAAACTTATCGATAAGAATACTAAGGCCATTTATGTAGAAACAATCGGAAACCCGGGTTTCAATATCCCCGACCTTGAAGCTTTCTCAAAACTTGCAGTTAAACATGGATTACCCTTTGTTGTTGATAATACTTTTGCAGCCTGCGGTTATCTCTGCCGCCCTATTGAATATGGTGCAAATATTGTAGTTGAATCAGCCACCAAATGGATTGGTGGACATGGCACAAGCATTGGTGGTGTAATTACCGATGGCGGCAACTTCAACTGGAACAACGGAAACTTTCCTGTCTTTACCGAACCTGCAGAGGGTTATCATGGAAAGATCTTTGGTGACATATTCAACCAGACATCCCCTGCCGGAAATATTGCTTTCATTGTAAAGGCGAGGGTTGAAGGCTTACGTGACCTTGGTCCTTCAATAAGTCCCTTCAACTCATTTCTTCTTCTTCAGGGACTGGAAACCCTCTCTTTGAGAATGGAACGTCATGTTGAGAACACACTGGCTCTGGCAAAATGGCTTGAGGCTCACCCCGGTGTTGAGAAAGTAAATTATCCCGGACTTGCTTCCAATCCTTATAACAAGCTTGCAAAGAAATATCTCCCAAAGGGTGCAGGCGGCGTTCTCTCATTTGTCCTGAAGGCTAATAAATCAAGAATGACTAGACTTGTCGAGCATTTTGAACTGGTGAGCCACCTTGCCAATGTTGGAGATGCCAAGACACTCATTATTCAACCTTCGGCAACAACCCATTCACAGCTTTCTGAGAAGGAACAGGCTGCAGTAGGTATTGAGCCCGGACTCTTCAGGGTATCTGTTGGGATTGAACATATAGACGATATTATTCAAGACTTTGATCAGGCATTCAAACAGGTTCTGTAATTGATAAACTGATATGACACAGGAAAAACTTAGAATAGGAATGTTTGGCTATGGCTGCGTCGGACAGGGATTGCATGATGTTCTTAACAGCAGCAAGGGTTTCAAGGCAGATATTGTGAAGATCTGTGTGAAAGATCGCAGTAAGCAGCGACGCATCCCGATGTCAAATTTTACATTCGACAAGGATGAGATTCTGAATGATCCTTCAATTAACCTTGTTGTTGAACTTATTGATGATGCCGTTGAGGCTTATTCAATTGTTACTACTGCCATGAAGAGCGGTAAAAATGTTGTTACTGCAAATAAGATGATGCTTGCAAATCATTTCAGGGAGCTTGTTGACCTTCAGTCAGAATACAAGGTTTCACTTCTGTATGAGGCCTCAGCAGGTGCAAGCATTCCGATAATAAGGAACCTCGAGGAGTATTATGATAATGAACTCCTGCATTCACTGCGGGGCATTCTGAACGGAACAACAAACTATATCCTCACAAAAATGCATAACGAGGGGCTTACTTATGCAAAAGCATTGAAGGAGGCTCAGGATCTGGGTTTTGCAGAATCTGATCCTACTCTCGATGTTGAGGGGTTTGACCCAAAATTCAAGCTCTGCATAATAACAGGTCATGCCTATGGTCTCTTTCTTGACCCCGATTCTGTTTTCCATTACGGAATCAGTAAGATATCCGAATTTGATATCAGGTATGCCAAAGAGAAAGGGTTTAAAATTAAACTCGTTCCGTATGTCGGTAAGACTAACGAAAACACAATAACAAGTTTTGTCCTGCCGCGCTTCATCTCCTCCGATAAATATCTCTACAATGTAGATAACGAGTATAACGGGGTAATTACCGAAGCCGCTTTTGCCGATAAACAGTTCTTCAGCGGCAAGGGTGCAGGCGGACATGCAACAGGCAGTGCGGTGCTTTCCGATATATCGGCAAACTCTTATGGTTATCGCTATGAGTATAAAAAATTTCGTCAGGGTACAGTTTCAAACTATACCCGCAATCACAAAATAGAGGTCTACCTCAGGTACAATGATGAAAAGGACAGGGAATTATTTGCTTTTGAGGAAGTCTCGGAATACTTTAGCGGAAGATTTTATAAATATGTGATCGGAGTCGTCAATCTCGAAAGACTTTACACGTTAAGAGAACAACTTCGGACTTTGGATGTTTTTATTGTGAATACCGGGAGGAAAGTGAGTTAATTTGACCCATGGCCACGACCCCCCATCCCCCCTAAAGGGGGGCTAAGTATATTACAGGATTAGAACCCCCGTTAGAGCTTGCCCCACTTAGGCGGGGGAGGCAGGGGGTAAGAAACATAAGGGTAAGAAACATGGGGGGCAAGGAGGCCGGCAATTTTTTTTATAAACTTTAACTACTTGATTTGAAACACACTTTAACAGATATTATCAATCAGAAGATCCTCATTCTCGATGGGGCAATGGGGACTATGATCCAGAGGCATAAGCTTCAGGAGGCAGACTACAGGGGAGGCAGATTCAGTGATCACGCCATGCTTCAGAAAGGCAATAACGATCTTCTCTCAATTACAGCCCCTGAAGTTATTAAAAGTATTCATCGTGAATACCTGCAGGCCGGTGCCGATATAATAAGTACAAATACATTTAACTCCAACAGGATCTCCATGACCGATTATGGCATGGAAGAGCTTGCTTATGAGATGAACCTTGCTTCAGCAAGACTTGCTGCTGAGGCAATTAAAGAATTTGAAAACTCCGGCGAGCCTCTGACGCATTTCATAGCCGGATCACTCGGACCAACAAACCGCACTGCTTCAATGTCGTCGGATGTTAATGACCCTGGTGCAAGAGCTGTATCGTTCGATCAGCTTGTTGAGGCATATTCAGAACAGACAAGGGGACTTATCGACGGTGGCGTTCATATTCTTCTCGTGGAAACAATATTTGATGTACTGAATGCCAAGGCTGCCCTTTTTGCTATCGATTCGGTCTTTGAGGAGAAACGAGTAAAGCTTCCTGTTATGGTTTCAGGAACTATTACCGATGCCAGTGGAAGAACCCTTACCGGTCAGACTCTTGAGGCTTTCATGGTTTCTGTTTCTCATTTCCCCTTGCTCAGCATTGGACTCAATTGCGCTTTGGGTGCTGAGCAGCTTCGCCCCTTTGTTGAGGAGATGTCGGCAAAATCTCCCTTTTATGTTTCGGTTCATCCCAATGCAGGACTCCCGAATCAGTTTGGAGAGTACGACCAGTCAGCATCGTTCATGGCCTCAATAGTGGAGGATTTTATGAAGGAGGGCTGGGTTAATATTATTGGTGGATGCTGCGGAACTACACCACTACATATTCAGAAAATTGCTGAGGCAGCTAAACAATATAAACCAAGGGTAAAAGGTGAAATAAAAAGATTCACACGGCTAAGTGGTCTTGAAGTTCTCGCAATTACTCCGGAGACTAACTTTGTAAATGTTGGTGAGCGTACAAACGTGTCAGGTTCCATAAAGTTTGCCAGGCTTATACGTGAAGAAAAGTATGATGAGGCGCTTGCCATTGCCCGCAGTCAGGTTGAAGGTGGCGCACAGGTCATCGATATCTGTATGGATGAGGCAATGCTTGACTCCGAAAAGGCCATGGTTAAGTTTGTTAACCTGATAATGGCTGAACCCGATATTTCTAAGCTTCCGCTGATGATCGATTCATCGAGGTGGAATACTATTGAATCAGCACTTAAATGTATTCAGGGAAAATCGGTAGTTAATTCAATAAGCCTTAAAGAGGGAGAAGAAGCATTCCTTTCTCATGCAAAAAAACTAAGAAAGTACGGAGCCGCAGCTGTTGTAATGCTTTTCGATGAAACGGGTCAGGCCGATACTTACGAGAAGAGGATTGCGCTTGCCGAACGATCATACCGTTTGCTTGTTGACAAACTCAATTTTCCTCCCGAGGATATTATCTTCGATCCTAACGTTCTGGCAATTGCCACCGGAATTGAAGAGCATAATAATTATGCAGTCAATTTCCTCAGAGCATGCGCATGGATCAAGGAAAATCTACCTTTTACAAAGGTCAGCGGGGGTATCAGTAATCTTTCATTCTCTTTCAGGGGAACAGATAAGATAAGGGAGGCAATACATTCAGTGTTCCTTTACCATGCTATAAAGGCAGGCCTCGATATGGGAATTGTAAATCCTGGCATGCTGCAGGTTTACAGTGAGATTGAACCGGCATTGCTTCAGCTCACCGAAGATGTTGTTCTCAACCGGCGGAAGGATGGTACCGAGAGACTTGTAAAATTTGCTGAAGGCATTAAGAATGAGGGGAAGAAGGAAGAGAAAGAAGACGCCTGGCGTGCCCTTCCTGTTATTGACCGTATAAAACACTCCCTGATTCGTGGTCTCGATGAATTTATTGAACAGGATGTTGAGGAAGCCCGCTCTCTTTTCAGACGTTCAATTGAACTAATTGAAGGCCCTTTAATGGGAGGAATGAATGAAGTTGGCGATCTCTTTGGCTCAGGGAAAATGTTTCTTCCTCAGGTTGTCAAGAGCGCCCGTGTTATGAAAAAGGCCGTATCAAGACTTGCACCCTACATTGAACTGGAGAGCGAAGGGGAAGAGAAGAAAAGTGCCGGGAAGGTACTTCTTGCAACCGTTAAAGGTGATGTTCACGATATAGGAAAAAACATTGTAGGTGTTGTACTTTCATGTAATAACTATGAGATTATCGATCTCGGTGTTATGGTTCCTGCTGAAAAAATAATTGATAGAGCTGTTAAGGAAAATGTTGATATAATTGGTCTCAGCGGACTTATTACTCCTTCTCTTGAGGAGATGGTTCATGTTGCCTCGGAGATGGAGAGAAGGAAACTTACAATTCCTCTTCTTATCGGCGGTGCCACTACTTCTGAGATTCATGCAGCGGTAAAAGTTGCTCCTGCCTACTCCCGTTCTGTGATACATGTTAAAGATGCCTCCAAGGCAGCAGGTGTCCTCTCTGCCCTTCTTCAGAAAGATTCATCAGGATATGAAGAAAAGGTAAAGGCTAAATACAAAAAGCTGAGAGATGATCACAGCGCACGCAAGACAGAAAGAAATCTTCTTTCAATTGCTGATGCAAGGAAAAACAGGTTTATAACAGACTGGAATTCTATCGATATCAGTAAGCCTTTAAAACCGGGTATTCATCTTATCAATGAGATCGATCTTAATGAACTTTCGGCCTTTATCGACTGGACCTACTTTTTCTTTGCCTGGAAACTGGCGGGTAAATATCCTGCAATTCTGATGGATCCTGTTAAGGGTGTTGAGGCACAGAAATTATTCGATGATGGTCAGAAATACCTCAAACTTGTTATTGAAAAAAGGCTGCTTGTTGCCAGGGCTGTTTTCGGACTATTCCCGGCTGTTTCCGACGGCGATGATGTGAAGGTTCTTGACGAAAATAATACCGGAAAGATAAAGACAGTTTTCAGGTTCTTAAGGAATCAGGAACCAAAGGAAAAGGGAGTTCCAAACCTTGCTCTTTCAGATTATATTGCGCCTGAATCATCAGGGAAAATTGATACTCTGGGAACATTCGTTGTTACTGCTTCTCTCGATGATGAGGCGCTTAAAGAATACAAAGATGATGATTATGCATCAATAATGATAAGGATTCTCAGCGATCGTCTTGCTGAGGCAGCTGCAGAGTGGCTGCACTGGAAAGTACGTAAGGAATACTGGGCATATTCACCTGATGAAAACCTCTCATCCGATGAGATTCTGAAACTGAAATACAGGGGAATTCGTCCTGCTCCCGGCTATCCTGCTTGTCCCGACCATACTGAAAAAAGAGTTCTTTTTGACCTTCTCGGTGCAGAAAAGGCAATAGATGCTTATCTTACCGAAAATTTTGCAATGGTACCTGCTGCTTCAGTAAGTGGTTATATATTCGCACATCCGAAATCGGTATACTTTGATGTCGGTAAAATTGCTGCTGATCAGCTGGAGAGTTATGCTGAAAGAAAAAACATGACAACAAAAGAAGCTGCCAAATGGCTGGCTCCGAATTTATGATCTAAAGAAATGAGTGTAATTGATAAAATTAATAGTGCAAAAGGGCCCTTGTTTACCTTTGAACTTCTTCCACCTCTGAAGGGTCATAGTATTGAACGGATCTATACTGCCATTGACAGGCTTGTAGAATTCAACCCTGCATATATAAACTTCACCTCTCACCGTAACGAGACAACCTATTATGAGCGTCCCGACGGGCTTCTCGAAAAAAAGGTTGTAAGAATACGGCCGGGCACTATTGCTCTTGCCGCGGCAGTAAAGTATAAGTATAATATTTCTGTTGTTCCGCATCTTCTGTGTGGAGGTTTTTCAAAAGAAGAGACCGAGAACGTGCTTATAGAGATGAATTTTCTTGGTATTGATGATGTGCTGGCTCTCAGAGGCGATCCGCATAAAGGAAGTCGCAGGTTTGTCGCCGAGAAAGACGGGCATGGTCATACATTTGAACTGGTAAAACAGATTTCGAACATGAATAATGGCAAGTACCTCGAGTCGTCTCTTGAGGATACTTCACCAACTAATTTTTGTATCGGTGTTGCAGGCTATCCTGAAAAGCACTTTGAAGCACCAAACAGGCAGGTGGATATAGAGAACCTTAAACATAAGGTTGAATCGGGAGCACAATATATTGTTACCCAGATGTTTTTTGATAACCGGAAGTTCTTCCGTTTCAGGGATGAGTGCAGAAAGATCGGAATAACAGTTCCGATTATTTCAGGAATTAAGCCAATTTCTGCTCTCAACGATATTAAGTTACTTCCTCAGGCTTTTCATATTGATCTGCCTAATGATCTTGTGTCGGCAGTTCAGAAATGCAAAAACGACAAGGAGGCACGTGAGATTGGTGTCGAATGGGCTACAATGCAGTCACAGGAGTTATTGAAAGAAGGTGTGCCGGGTATTCATTACTACACACTTGGCCGTTCAGATAATGTCGCCAGGATTGTTAAGGCTTCGTTTTAACCCCCTCCAACCCCCTTTAGGAGGGCGGTGGGCAAAGTTAAAGGCGTATAATTTATCTTCCCAGAGCTTTTGCAATTGCCCTGATATGCTCCGGAGTTGTTCCGCAACATCCTCCAATTATATTGGCACCGGTCCACACTAGTTCGGCGATATATGAAGCCATTATTTCAGGAGTTTCACGGAAAATAGTCTTGCCGTCAATATATTCTGGTTTTCCGGCATTAGCCTGTATCATTACAGGAATCTCTTTGTCGGCTGCCCTTATTGCCTTAACAATATGAATCATATCAGCAATACCGTTCCCGCAGTTTGAGCCAATAATATGTGCTCCGGCCGTTTTCATTGATATTAACATCTCTTCCGGCGACACACCCATCATAGTTCTGAATTCTCCATGTGAACCTCCCTCAAATGTCATGGTAACGATTACAGTACATAAGGTGTTTTCCCTTGCCGCACTGACAACCATCGCAGCCTCGTCAACTGCCGACATTGTTTCCACAATAATAATATCAGCACCTCCTTTTTCAAGGGCGATAGCCTGTTCTTTGAATGAATCGTATAACTCAGCCTCCGTGACATCGCCCATCAGGACCATCTTACCGGTAGGACCTATTGACCCAGCAACATGTTTGTTTTTTCCGGCAGCTTCACGGGAAATAGCTGCAGCTGCTTCATTTAATTCAGCAGCCCTTTCCCCCAGACCATACTGTGACAGTTTAATACTGCTGCCTCCGAAACTGTTTGTTTCTATTATGTCTGAACCGGCAAGCAAATATGATTCCGCTATATCCAGAACGTCTTTTCTCCTTGTAATATTCCATAGTTCAGGGCACTCCCCGGGCTGCATTCCTTTTCCCTGAAGAAAAGTTCCCCAGGCTCCATCAGAAAGCAGAACATTTCCCAGCTTTATTTCTTCCAGTATATTCACAATGTCACTATGTCTCTTTCATCCCTTCAAAACTGATTTCAAGGCGCCGGGGTGTGAAAACTGTTTTTACAATAACTCAACTCCGGCGCTCTTTGTGTGTGAGGGATCCGTTTTCTACAAATAGTTCGCCACTCTGTGGCTTAAAAGCCTCTGAATCTTCGTCTATTCGTCACCCAGTCACCCAGTCTCTTAGTCTAATTGTCTTTCTTCTTTCTCCCTGCGCCCTGTGCCCTGTGCCCTGCGCCCTGTGCCCTGTGCCCTGTGCCCTGTGCCCTGCGCCTTAAGCCTTAAGCCCTACGCCCTACGCCCTACGCCAAATTAAAGCTTAAACGCCTTCTTTATCTTCTCAACATAATCTAGCTTCTCCCATGCGAAGAAATCAACCTTCTTGAGATACACTTTCTTTCCGCTGCCATTCACAATTTTTGCTTTGCTTCCCGGTACTTCATAATATACCTCTACATTCTTCACCTCATGATCTCTTCCAAAGTGTCCGTATGATGCAGTTGAAAGGAACACAGGGTTCTTGAGTCCGAAACGCTGAACGATAGAGTAGGGCCTCATATCGAATATTTTATTGAGTGTCAGTGCTATCTCTCCATCGCGAAGCACTTTTCCTTTAGCATCTTTTACTTTAGCTGTTCCGTAGGTATTAACATAAAGCCCTACCGGCTGGGCAACACCTATTGCGTATGCAACCTGTATGAGAGCTTGGTCGCATACTCCTGCAGCCACAAGGTTTTTTGCAATGTGACGCGCTGCATATGCTGCTGACCTGTCGACTTTTGATGAGTCTTTTCCTGAGAATGCTCCTCCGCCATGTGCGCCGTGGCCACCATAAGTATCTACGATGATTTTTCGTCCGGTGAGACCGGTATCACCATGAGGACCTCCGATAACAAATTTTCCTGTTGGATTGACAAGGAGTTTAAAGTCGCTTGTAAACAATTTCTGTATTCTGGCAGGAAGGCTCTTTTTTACTCTCGGAATGAGAATTTTCTGAAGATCTTCACCTATTTTTTTCTGCATTGCTTTTTCAGCAAGCTTCTCGGCAGCGGGAGTCTTCGCTTTTGGAAGTTCAAAATCGTCATGCTGTGTGCTGATAACGATTGTATCAATACGAAGTGGTTTATTATTGTCGTCGTATTCAACTGTAACCTGCGATTTCGCATCGGGACGAAGATATTTCATCTGTTTTCCCTCATGACGTATTGCAGCAAGTTCGCGAAGAAGTGCGTGGGCAAGCTCAATGCTGAGTGGCATATAGTTATCCATGTCCTTACATGCGTAACCAAACATCATTCCCTGGTCGCCGGCTCCCTGATCCTCAGGTTTCGCACGTTCTACACCCTGATTTATATCGCCCGACTGTTCATGAATAGTCGATATAACTCCGCATGAATCCGAATCAAAACGGTATTCAGCTTTTGTATATCCTATTTTACGGATAACGTTACGAACGGTCTCCTGTACATCAACCCAGCCAGTTGTCTTTACTTCACCGCCACAAACAACAAGACCCGTAGTAACAAATGTTTCGCAAGCAACTTTAGATTCCGGATCCCAGCGGAGAAATTCATCAAGAAGTGAGTCTGATATCTGATCGGCTACCTTATCGGGGTGACCTTCTGAAACTGATTCTGAAGTAAATAAATATCCCATAATACAATTATTAATTTAATGTTTAACAAAAGATGGGTGATTTGGTTGCCAGAAAAAAAAGCAGTGAATAAGCAGTTTAGCATTTTTTTTCCGTGGTTGCAATCAGCACAAATCTGTCCACCCGTTAATTATGGCACAAAGTAACTAAAAAAAACAATGAAAAGCAAAATTATTATCCGTTTGTCAGATGCCGGAATACTTCTTCAAGGTTACTCTCCTTTTTCTGCAACGATAATACAGTGAGACTGTTTTTGACAGCAAATGCAAATAGACCGGGGCGAATATCTGCTTCTCCTTCTGCTTCAAGTAACCAGATATTAGTTGTTATTTCTTTCACACTACTTACATTAGCTATTGCTGCAAGTGATTCTTTTGCAGTGGGTTTGTCAAATTCTACTTCGATTATCTGTCTGGGTTTCCTGATAACTGAATAAATATTGCTCTTCATCTCATCAGCAACAATTACACCTTTATCAATTATAATTACTCTGTCGCATATTGCTTCAACTTCCTGCATTATGTGTGTCGAAAACATTACAGTTTTTTCCCTGCCGGCTTCCCTGATAAGATTACGGATCTCAACTATCTGATTCGGATCAAGTCCTGTTGTTGCCTCATCAAGGATAAGCACCCCCGGGTTGTGTATCAGCGCCTGGGCAAGCCCCACACGCTGCCTGTATCCTTTTGAAAGCTCGCCTATCTTTTTCTTCTGCTCCCTTGTGAGCCCCGTCATCTCTACAACTTTGTTTATCTGATCTTCGGCTGAGCCCTTACTTTTGTACACAGATGCTACAAATCCAAGGTATTCCCTGACATACATTTCGGGATAAAGAGGATTGTTTTCGGGAAGGTATCCGATCTGTTTTTTCACCTCGTGATTATCTGTTCCGGCTTCGAGATCGTTAACAAAAACCTTTCCTGATGAGGCAGGTATAAAGCCGGTAATAATCTTCATCATTGTAGATTTCCCTGCCCCGTTCGGACCAAGAAAACCCACAATCTCACCTGTTTTTATCTCAAAGGAGACATTATCCAGTGCTTTCTGCGCACCGTATAACTTAGTAACTCCCTGAACCGATATTGACATAAGCTATTATTTCAACCATACATGAACTGTCCAACCTTGGCGAAGGTTGATTTGGGGTTGACACAACATACAGGAATTTTTGAGCTATTGGCAATCATAAACTGTTCCGAAGCTCCCATTACATAATCTGCAACAGTTATGTTTTTGGTTGTCATTATGAGTAAAAGATCAGCATTTATTTTCTGTGAAAAATCAATTGTCTGCTGCGCAAAGTCGCCTTTAGGAACTTCATGAATCTCATATTCAATATTGTTCTGTATGAGATACTTTACAGCAAAATTAAGATTGACATTAGTCTTTTTATGTAGATTTTTGTCGCTGCTTACAGATACAAGCATATGGATTTTCGATTCAAAATACTTGCCCATGAAAATTGCCATCCTCATCTTTTCCTTGTTTTCTCCCCTGAAATCAACAGGAAAAACAATATTATGATATCTTTCCTGATCAACTGGAGGATCCTGAATCACAATAAACGGAATCTTTGATTTGACAATAACTTTCAGAGCCCAGCTTCCGGTAAGCTTCTGCATTCCTTTCATACCATGAGTACCCATTACTACCAGACTGGCATCAACCTCATTTGCATAATCAGCTATAGCGCTGAAAATGCTCCCTTTTGAGATATGAGATGTAACAGGAACATTGTATTTGCTGGTACTGTCTTCAGTTATCTGCAGCAACTGCTTCTTTTTTTCAGCTTCTTCCTTGCCAGAGATTTTGGGATCAACAATATGGAGGAGGCAAATTTCATTTCCAACCATTTTGCTGATCTTAACAGCATGTGCAAGTGCATGTCCGGCTACAGGAGTGAAATCCCATGGCACAATAATAAGTTTCTTATGTTCTTCCATTGCTCTTACTTATTTTCATTAACAGTCAAAGTTATCTAGTTTTTACCAATTTTCAAACCGATAATCTTATAATTCAACATTTTCTATAATAACTCCCGGCTACCTGTTTTAGTATCTGTTTCTGTAATTGCAACTGACTCTTTTTGCAAAAACTCTCCCTGTGAGCATGGGGTAAACGAAGAAATTCAATGATTTTGTATTCATGATTCCCGACACTCTTCTATAATTTATTACTTTTGCGCTGTTATTTTTGTTGATATTGATTACAATGATGAAAAGAGTAAAAGTAAAAGAATTGCTTGCCAGTACTGCAATAGGGTCGGATGTTCTGGCAAAAGGATGGGTGAGAACAAAGAGGGGAAATAAGAATATTATGTTTATCGCCCTCAACGACGGGTCGACAATCAATAATATACAGATCGTTGTTGATGCAGCTTCCTTTGATGAGAATCTCCTTAAAGATATTTCAACCGGATCATGTATTGCAGTTACCGGCAAACTTGTTGAATCACAGGGCCAGGGCCAGAATGTTGAGATAAATGCCGCAACTATTGAATTATATGGTAAAAGCGACCCCGAAACATATCCTTTGCAGAAAAAAGGGCATTCTATGGAATTCCTTCGCGAGAATGCTCATCTCCGTTTCAGGACTAACACCTTTGGCGCCGTTTTCAGAATCAGACATGCAATGGCTTTTGCCATTCACAAATATTTTAACGACAAGGGCTTCTTCTATCTTCATACTCCTATTGTTACGGGCAGCGACTGCGAAGGCGCGGGTGAAATGTTCCATGTTACAACAATGGACCTTAAGAAAATACCAAAAAATGAGGATGGTTCTGTTGATTTCCGAAACGACTTCTTTGGAAAAGAGACTAATCTTACCGTTTCAGGCCAGCTTGAGGGCGAACTGGGTGCACTCGCTTTGGGTGACATCTATACATTCGGACCTACATTCAGGGCAGAAAATTCTAACACTCCGCGCCATCTTGCCGAATTCTGGATGATTGAACCTGAAATGGCTTTTTACGACCTGGTCGATAACATGGATCTGGCTGAAGAGTTTGTGAAATATCTTATTAAATATGCTATCGAGAACTGTAAGGACGATCTGGAGTTCCTGAATAACATGATCGATAAGGACCTTATTGAGAGACTTAAATTTGTTCTTGATAATCAGTTTGTGAGAATTACTTATACTGAAGCTGTCGACATACTTACTGCCTCCGGCCGGAAATGGGAATACCAGGTTGGCTGGGGCCGCGACCTTCAGGCTGAACACGAGAGATACCTTGTTGAACAACATTTCAAGAGACCGGTGATTCTTACCGATTATCCTAAGGAAATAAAGGCATTCTATATGAAACAGAATGAGGATGGCAAAACAGTACGTGCAATGGACGTGCTCTTCCCCGGCATTGGTGAAATAATAGGAGGTTCACAGCGTGAAGAGGATTACGATAAACTTATAAGCCGTATCAGGGAAATGAAAATGCCTGAAAAAGATCTATGGTGGTATCTCGATACCAGAAGATTCGGAACAGCACCTCACAGCGGATTCGGACTCGGATTTGAAAGACTGATACTATTTGTTTCCGGTATGTCAAATATCAGGGATGTAATTCCATTCCCCAGAACTCCCAAAAATGCAGAGTTTTAGGATATCTGATGCAGTTGTTATGATGCAGTATTTCAGACAATGTTAAACCAGAGGTTACAGCAGAAGCTTCTTCAGAAACTTTCTCCGCAGCAGATCCAGATGATCAAGCTGCTGGAGGTTCCTACTTTGCAGATAGAGGAGAGGATTAAAAAGGAACTTGAGGAGAATCCTGCACTCGAGGAGGGACAGGAGGAAGATGAGGTTCCTTCCGAAGGCGAGGATGGTGATGATTTTGAAGAGACCGATAAAGATAAGGATGAATTCACCCTTGACGATTATATAGAAGAGGACGATATTCCCGAGTACCGCCTTCAGGCCAATAATTACAGCAAAGACGATGATAAACGTACTGAGATCCCTTTCTCCGTTGGATTCTCATTCCATGAACATCTTGAATCTCAGCTTGCCCTGCGCGACCTCACTGAAAAACAAAAAATACTTGGCGAATATATAATAGGGAATATCGATGAGGATGGTTACCTGAGAAGAGAACTGGTAAACATCGTTGATGATCTCGCATTCCTTCAGAATGTCGAAACAAATGAACAGGAGCTTGAGGAGGTTCTCAGCATTATTCAGGATCTTGAACCATCAGGGGTAGGAGCGCGCGACCTTAGAGAATGCCTGCTTCTTCAGATTGAAAAACGCGACAAGGCACAGAAATCACTGAGTCTGGCATATTCAATTCTCGATAACTATTTTGAGGAGTTTACAAAAAGGCACTACGATAAAATCATAGGAAGACTCGGGATCTCTGAAGCAGAACTGAAGGAAGCCATCGAAGAGGTTCTTAAGCTAAATCCCAAACCGGGAGGCGTTTACAGCGATCCTTTCAGCAAAACATCTCAACCTATTATTCCCGACTTTATCCTTGAAATAGGCGAGGAGGGATTCGACCTGCACCTTAATTCCCGGAATCTTCCCGAGCTTCGTCTGAGCAACGCATACAGCGAAATGCTTCAGTCGTACAGCAAAGATAAAAGCCAGAAGAAAGAGATGAAGGACGCCGTTATGTTTGTAAAACAGAAGATCGATTCGGCACGCTGGTTTATCGACGCAATAAAACAACGGCAGAACACTCTGCTTCTTACAATGAATGCAATTCTCGAATACCAGCAGGAGTACTTTATTGATGGCGATGAGACCAGGCTCAAACCAATGATTTTGAAGGATGTAGCAGAAATGACAGGCCTCGATATCTCAACTGTATCACGTGTTGCCAACAGTAAATTTATCCAGACACATTTCGGGATCTTTTCGCTTAAGTTCTTCTTCTCCGAAGGCCTTCAGACCGACAGCGGCGAAGAAGTATCAACAAGGGAGATTAAACGGATTCTTCAGGATTGCATTGAAAATGAACAGAAAAGACGGCCGCTTACGGATGAACGTCTTACTGAGATCCTGCAGGAAAAGGGCTACCTTATCGCACGCCGTACCGTTGCCAAATACCGCGAACAGCTTAATATTCCAGTTGCAAGGCTCAGAAGAGAAATTTAGATATCAGATTGTTGAAATGACTTTCAGACTCAATTAATGACCACAGAAAAAACAGGTAACATTTCCGATACTCTCGCCAGAGTTATTTCAGTAATATTCCATCCTCTCTTCATGCCTGTATATGGACTGCTGATTGTTTTCTCTGCACCTACACTATTCGGATATCTTCCCTTTCAGGTCAAAAAACTTCTTCTGCTAATAATTGCCATTAATAATGTATTGCTTCCTTTTTCACTGATGCCTTTTTTTATTCACAGGAACATTATCAGTTCATGGACAATAGAAAACCGCCGCGAAAGAGTTATCCCTCTTTTGCTCACAACCCTGCTTTATTCTGCCACATCTTTTATTATTTTCAGATTACCGATACCGTTGTTTCTGAAGACTTTTATCTTCTCCACATTCTTTATCTCGATAGTTGTAACAGTTATAAATTTCTGGTGGAAGATCTCACTTCACTCAACCGGGGCAGGAGCAATTATTGCCCTGGTACTGATTCTTTCTTTCAGGATGTATACGCCTCTTACCGGATACCTTTTAATTTCGGTTATTGCCGCGGGACTTGTACTTTCCTCAAGGCTCAGACTTAATTATCATAGTCCTCTTCAGGTCTGGCTGGGGTTTCTCTCCGGATTGCTTGGGCTATCTCTTTTTATGATGTTGTTCTAAAAGTTCAGCCATCGCCTTCAGGAAGAGACCGGAACTTTCAACCGTAATATCATTATTCTTTAGCTGTCTCTTAGTCAGGATTTCTAAATCGCCCTTTATTTCTTTCTGACTTATCGTTGAGAACCAACCCCGCTCAGAAAGATACTCTGCCAGATATTCCTGCTCTGTTTGTCCGGGTGTGGGAATAAGCAATGCACTGCAATTAAGGCTGACGAGTTCCATTACTGTTGAATAACCTGAACGGGTTATTATGCCCCGGCTTTCGCTTATCATCTTTGCCATTTCTGCTGCCGGAAGATGATTGTAGCTGATAATATTTCCATCAGGTACTCCGCTTGATTCCTTTCCGGGCTTTCCTTCTAAAATAACAGTTTCCGGCTCTTTTTCTTTAAGCGCCCCAAGCAGGCTGACTCTGAGCATTTCTCTCTGGGGTTCGGGACCTGAAAGTATTACAATGTTGTAAGGCTTTCCTTTTTTTTCAGAATCATTATTGTTTTTTGCTTTAAATCTGGAAAGGATCCCGATGAACCTCACATTTTTTGAAAGTTTAAGTCCATGTGAGAGCCTTCCGGTGAGATTAAAACCGCCGGGAAGATCAGGGATAAAGCAAAGATCATATCTTGTTATTATTGCCCTGTGAAGTGCGATTCCAATGAACTCCAGAAACCTGAATGCTTTAGGAAATGGGATCCGGGGCATATGGGTAACATAAGCGCATGTAATCTTATTGTTCCATAATCCGAACCTGTTGTCGCTTATAACAATATCAATTGAAAACTCTCTGACTATTTTTTTCAGCCTGTAATGTTCTGATATAATATGATATAAAAGTACCGGTGTCTTAAAAAGAAGTGAAAGGTATTGGGGAAGAATTCGTGAATAGCCGGGACTGAACCCCGGGAAATCGATATATGATAAGCCGGCTGTTTCATTACGAAAAAGTGAAATATGCTTCTCTCCGGAACCTATAAATACTTTGTGATTCAGTGCCTTCAGATGCAGTGCAAGCGGAATCATTCGGGCGGCATGGCCCAGTCCCCACTCCAGCGGGCATATCAGTATATTCAGCTTTTCATTCAATACTAGGCAGATACCTGCGTTTTGAAGCCTGATTTTTCAACCATATTTGCGATTGCCCTGAGTTCTTTTTCAGGAATCTTAAAGAGTTTTCCTCCGTCAGGTGTATCTCTCGAAATAGTGTAAATCATAACTTCCGAGGGTTTTATTGTCTCAATCGCCTTTAGCCATTCTGAAAGTTCTTCCGGAGTTGTATTATCGATCATTTTCCCGTCAAACTCACCCCTGAGAAACATAGTCTGTATTATTACTTTCCCTTCGAATGAGGCCAGACTCCTGATCATCTCACTTATATCGGGGTTCCCGTTAGGATTGTTATGAAGTTTCACCGTTGAAACTATAGCAGAATCTAGCTTCTGGATGTTTTTATCAGTTTTCAGAAGGGCTTCCTTAATCTTCTTATCTGTAATTGTTGTCGCATTTGAAAGGACGGCAATTTCTGCTTTTGGAAAATATTTGTTACGGAGCTCAATGCTGTCATCAATTATTCCTGGAAAGTCGGGATGAAGTGTCGGTTCGCCGTTTCCTGCATAAGTTATAACATCAGGTTTTTCACCCCTGCTCTTCATCTCTTTCAGTTTGAGATCGAGAGCTTTGTAAACATCTTTACGTGAAGGCATTTTCCCTTTAACAGCTTTCGTATCACCTGTGAGTCCGCATTCACAGTAAATACAATTGAAATTGCAGATTTTCCTTGTAACGGGCAACAGGTTTATACCCAGCGAAACACCAAGCCTCCTGCTCTTTACGGGTCCGAATATTATCTGATCAAAAAGGAATGTGCCCATTTTATTCTAATAATTAAATAAGACGCCTGACGCTGCTTTCCGGAAGCAGTTTCAGATTATGAAGATCAGCATTCTCAATAAGAAGCAATCCGGGCTTTTTCCCGGGCGAAATACTTCCAAACATCTTCTCTTCTCCTAATGCCCTGGCTCCGTTAAGCGTTGCCCATTTTACCATCTCAGGTATTTTAAGGCCGGCGAAATGAAATTGAAGTGACTTTAGCTCATCAAGAATATCAAGCTTTTTATTTGAAGCAAGACTATCGGTACCGATTACTATTTCACAAGCTTCCTCAAGAAGGAGATCAACAGGAGGGACTTCATTCTCAATATATAAGTTTGAATTCGGACATAGACACCAGTAGAGTCTCTGTCTTTCCCTGATCTCTCTTATTGTCTGTCTGTCTGTAAAAGTATTATGTACAAGAATAAGATTTCCTGAAGTTGTTATCTCATCTAAAATGGCATCAGAATGACTTTTGACTGTGTCTTTTGAAAATGATGATAATCCAAGTTTATTATACGTTTCGGCCAGTTTTCCTGACTTCATTTCAATAAACTCCTTTTCTCCCGGGGTCTCCATGAAATGAATAGAGGTAGTTTCATTCCCTCTGCTTTCATCCTTTAGCAATCGCAGGAGCTTAACCGACATCGAGTAGGCTGCATGCGGTACCATGAACCATTTAAGTTCTGCTTCATCAGCTTTTTCTGCAAGCTGTGACAGCTCTTCCATTTTCCGCTCAGCCTTATCCGGATCAATACCGAATACTTCAAGAAGATTAAGATACCTGACTCTGCTCTTTTTTTTCAGATTGAAAGTATTGTTGTTATTACAGATGTCGGCACATAGTTCGACCCCGTTTCTGTACATCTCAGAATCTGCCTTAACTGCTGCAGTAACAATCTGTTCCGGCAGCTCCTCCCTGCTGTTTCTTACTTCTGAAATAAAACTGCCTAATCCTGTTCTTTCGCTAATTACACCCCGCATATGTGAAAGTTCGAGATGACAATGGCAGTTTACAAACCCCGGAATGATTATTCCATCATAAAATTCAGTGGAGTGTCTCTCCTGCAGGGCTCCGCCTGTATCTTCGACAGAGATTATTAAACCATTATCGTCGGTGCTTATAACACCCCGTTTCAGGATCTCTCCGCTGTTTGTTATAATATACTGTGCCGAAAATCGTTTCATATGGATTCTGAACTGAAAACAAAAGAGATGTTTTCGAATTCTGCATTTTTCTCCCATTCTCCGGGAAGGTTTGCAAAGTCATACAGAAAACCTTTAAGAATCAATTTTGCTTTTTCAGGAACACTAATGTCGGTTGAATAGTTATGAGGCCTGCCGTCCTTAATATATTCAATTGTTGCTATGTACTTCTTAACGCCCGATTCAAGACTGTCTGCATTACAAGTATAAAGAGTAAGTTTTGGTTCATACGACTGGTCGGTAGGAAGTATTGTAGCGGTAAAAGAAAAGGTATATCTGCCGGTTCTTGTTAATCTTATTGAGAATGAAGATGTATCAGAGTCTCTTTTTCCGGGGAAGTAATCGCTGGCTTTTCCTATCCATTGGTTATTAATTCTTTCAGATTCAAGCACTGCATCTCTCTGAGCCTGCGATTCCAGTTCACTAAGCGCTCCCAGCGCCTGATCATACATAGTTATCAGTTCCTTTGGTTTCTTTACAAAGTAGTATTTGATGGTACGATCCATCCTCTCTTTTGTATATCCGTGTCTTTCAATTATCTGATTGTATGCAGTAACTGAATCAAGCTCTGAGTACGTGTCTCTTAATGAGGGAATTGAAAGAAGGCCGTCAGCCATGTAAACATCAGTTATAATGGCGACTAAATCTTTTTCAGGTATGAGATCTGAACTCTCAGCTTTGTTCTTTCTGGTTGAGCATGAAAGAGCAATAAGTGAAATGCACAATACGGTGATTATTAATCTCCTGCAGGTTGTTTTATTATTGAATTCTTTTCTCATTCTTTATTTTGCAGCTCTTATCCGGCAATATGTAAATATAGTAATTGATAGTTATTCATCCCTGCTTAAAAATTTCTTTGACAGAAACCTTACCGGGTACCAGGCTGCCCAGTATCCTATAAGTAGTACTGTTGCAGGAACTACAATAAAATCCTTCAGCTTCATAACAACGGGATATGCATCCATTATCAGTGAATTACTTTGCAGTTTAACCAGACCAAATCGTTGTTGAACCCAGCATATGAGGAATCCTAAAAGAACTCCGCTGGCAGCGCCAATTATTGATATCAGCCAACCTTCAAAAATAAATATATTTCGTATCAGTTTCTTGTCGGCTCCAAGGCTCTTCAGGATCTCAATATCGCGTTCTTTCTCAATTATCAGCATTGTCAGCGAACCAATAATGTTGAATGATGCAATAATAAGGATAAGGGTGAGTATTAAAAATATTGCAAGCCTTTCCGACTTCATCACCTTGTAAAAAAGCTCCTGTTGTTCATACCGGTTTTGTACCCTGAACCCCGGGCCAAAGATTTTTGATACAGCTTTCTGGACCATTACCGTGTCAGCTTTATCGGCAAATCTTATCTCAACTGAGGTACTCCCTTCAGGAGTTTCTGTTACTTCCCTGGCAAAATCAATAGGTACATAAACATATTTTGAGTCGTACTCTTTTTCAACTGCGTAAATTCCCGAGTTAAGAATATATCTTTCATTAAGTGAATTTTCAGCGCTAAGGCTCAGTCCTCCGCTTTTCCTCGGAAATACAATGCAAAGTGGCTCTACGAAATTAATTCTGATACCCAGATATGAGGCTACTCCCAGTCCCGGTATTGCATATTGCCTTCCATTCTCCGCATGAAGAATAAAATCACCTTCCCACATTGAGCTGTCAATTCCCGATACCTCAGTGTAATTATTATCAACACCTTTGATTATCCCGATAAATTCTCTGTCGCCATATTTGAGGAGCGCGTTTTCTTCGAGTGTAAGGGTATAGCATGAAACGCCATCAACTTTAGAAAGAAGTTTCAGCTGAGAAGTGTCGGCAATAAATGATTTTCCTTCAACGGCAGTAACTTTCAGGTCAGGATCAAAAGTGTTGAAAATGGCACTCACCATCGTCTCAAGTCCGTTAAAAACCGATAGTATAATTATAAGAGCCATTGTTCCTACAGCTACACCTGCCACTGATACACCTGAAATAATATTTATGGCATTTCGCGATTTTTTCGCAAAGAGATATCGTTTTGCTATGTATACCGAAAGCTTCACTTCTCTTATTTTCTGGCGGTAACCAGCAGGCCGGTTCCGGTTTTATGGGTTAAACGGAGATCAAACATGTTAAGTATTAATGCAAAGGGGAAAACGATCAGATAGTAGAATGGAAGAATTATAAAAAACAGATATGATTTATTCAGCATCTTAATCGGATACTTCATAGATAGCCTCCATGAAATATTTCCGGGACGACCATAAGTATATAGTGCAACTACTTCTCTGAAACCGGCACTCTTTAGCTTTTCGGTAATATCTTCAATACTGTAGCCATCTCTCACATGCTCATCGATAAAAGAATCTTCAGAGTCGTCATGAACATCTGATCCTCCTTTGTCTGAGGGGGTTGAAATCAGCAGTATTCCGTTGTCCTTAAGCGATTTGTGAAAGTTCTGAAACACCTTGCGGTCCTCTTCAATATGCTCCATCACATCTACTGAAAGGATAAGATTGTAACTATCGGCTTCATTAAGAGTCGTTAGATCTGCGGTCGTGAATCTAACCCTTTCCGATAAGCCGCATCTTGTGAAAAAACTGTTGCAGTCAGCAACCTGTTCTCTGTTTATGTCAACCGCTTTTATCTTCCATCCGGGCTTCATCCGGCTCATTCTCCAGGTATACTGTCCAAAGCCTGAGCCGGCATCAAGTACTTTGGCTTTTTCGGGCAGATTGCCTGCTAAATTTCGAAGAGCTCTCTTTACGTGCCATGTCCGCAGCAGGAGAAGATCAAGCAGAAAGTAAAGGGTTTTTCTTAATATCAGCGCTCGGGCAAATACTCTTCCTAGTGATTGCTTAATTGGCTCGTATTGCATATTGTCAGGATTTCAGCAGCTTGTCTATTTTGTCGATATAGTCAAGACTATCATCTATATGGAAAGCTATGTCAGGAACTATCCTTAACTGGGTTCTTACTTTGTGTCCGAGGTCAAACCTGATCTTTGAGCTGTGATCCTGTATCGATTTAAGTACATCTTCCTGGTTTGTTGCGGGAAAGATGCTAAGATATACTTTCGCAAAAGACAGATCGGGACTAACCCTTACTCTTGTTATAGATACCAGTTTGCCGTGTGAGAACTCATTACCCCTTCTGATGAAGATATCGGCCAGCTCTTTTAGAATTAGTCGCGATACTTTTTTCTGTCTTGTTGATTCCATGGCCTCAGTTATTTGATCGTGCAAAGGTAGTAAAAAAAGGCTCTAAAAGCTGTAGAGGCTCTAAAAGCTGTATTAGCATCTACCGCCTCTAGAGCTTTTATTGCCTCTATAGCCTTAATTCAGTAACACCTTTTTTATTACATTTGCGCAGAACTTTACTAATTATATAATGGACACAGTTGTAAGCGGCATCAGATCGACAGGTAATCTTCACCTTGGAAATTATTTCGGGGCAATACAGAATTTTTTAAGAATGCAGCATGAGAATAACTGCTATTTCTTTATTGCAGATTACCATGCACTTACAACTCATCCTAAGCCTGAAGACCTGCATGGTAATATCAAACAGGTACTTGCCGAATATCTGGCATGCGGCATTGATCCTGAGCTTGCAACTGTCTTTATTCAGAGCGATGTTCCGGAGGTATCGGAACTTTATCTCCTTATGAATATGAACGCCTATGTCGGAGAACTCGAGAGGACTGCTTCATTCAAGGAGAAGATCAGAAAACAACCCGATAATATCAATGCCGGACTTCTGACCTATCCTGTTCTTATGGCTGCCGATATTATAATTCACAAAGCTCACCACGTCCCCGTTGGCAAGGATCAGGAGCAGCATCTTGAGATGACACGCCGTTTTGCCCGCAGGTTCAATATGATGTATAATGTAAACTACTTTCCTGAACCTGATGCTTACAACTTCGGGAAACAGCTTATCAAGATTCCTGGTCTCGATGGAACAGGGAAAATGGGAAAAAGTGAAGGGAATGGCGTTTTCTTGGCTGATATTCCTGCCGAAATCAGAAAAAAAGTGATGAGAGCTGTCACTGATGCCGGACCTACTGCTCCGAATCAGGAACCTGCTGAAGCAGTAAAAAACCTTTTCACAATCATGAGCGTCGTTTCGGAGCCCTCTACTGTTAATTATTTCACAGATAAATATGCTTCATGTGAGATCAGGTATGGCGATATGAAAAAACAGCTTGCCGATGACATAGTAAAGTTTACCGACCCTATCCGAAACAGGATAAATGAATTGCTTGCTGATAACAAATACCTTACTAAGGTTGTTGCCAATGGTGCCGAAAAAGCAAGGGAGAGCGCTTCAAAAACTGTCAGGGAGGTGAGGGAAATAATTGGCTACCGGCCATTCTAAAAATAAAAGCCAGACTTTTGGTCTGGCTGCCCTGAGGGATCAGGGATATTTTCGAGATTGCCTGTACAACATATAAAACAAATTCTGTGCCAAAAGGCTTTCCCGGTTTTAAACATTAACCCTTAATGAGAAAATAAAATTTCTTCCCGGCGCTACTATCCCCGATGAATAAGGTCTGTATCGGTTATCAAGAATATTCTCAATTCCACCATTTACAGAAAGCCACCTTAGCAGATTATAGGAGACTTTCAGATTAAGCGTAGCCCATCCGGGCGACCATGGCTTTCCGTTCTCATCTTTTGCATACATATATGGTTTTTCTGCCTCCGACGGTGCCATCTTCTCAAATTTCTTAGCCCCGTTATAAGAGGCATAAAGATCAGCCTGCAATTTTGTCTTCTCAAAAATCAGGTGAGTTGAGCCGAATACCGGAGCAGCATGCCTCCAGGGAACTCCCGATTTTTCCTTACCCTCGGTGATATTCAGAGTTGTCTTAAGCGAGATGTTCCTTGTTATGTTTGCCTGCAGATTCATGTCAATACCATAAACAACAGCCGACCCGGTATTTGTCATCGCTTCAACTTTGCTGTAAACCCCTCCGTAAATTATTGAATCCTCTCCGTTGAAAAGGAAATCATGTCGTGCCATGGCATTATTCAGCCAAGTGTGAAAAAAGGTAAAATCGGCATGCAGAAATCTGCCGAAATCTCTCGAAATCCCAAAGTCAATATTCCAGGCGTATTCGGGTTCAAGCCCAGGGTTCGGAACTACAACAATTCCGGGTGCCGAATCAAAAACTTTACCTGCATCGTCCAGATTAGGGGCTCTGAATCCTGTAGAGCCATTAAGGTTTATTTGCGTCTTTTCATTGGCCCTGTAAACAATACCTGCTGAGCCCGTAACAGCTCCATTTGAAATAGAGATCGATGTAAAAGGGAAATTGTAATATGAATTGTCAGCAATTGTAGAATAAAGATCAACGTAGTTATACCTTAGCCCGGTATTTAGTGAAAACTTTTCTGAAAAGTTATTCCTGTACCCGGCATAGAAAGCTGCGCTCTTGTATTTGTTGTCGCCATTGGGGTATCTCGAACCAGCCGGAGTTGTAACATTTGTTACAATATTTCTTGTCTGTGCCACCGATCCTATATCGTTACTTACAAGTTCAAGACCGTAATAAACAAGTTCCTTTTCATTGTTAAACTTTTTATCGGCATCTATATTCAGCGATAAGATTGAGACTCTTTCGGACTGTTCATTTATTGTACTCTTCCCAAAATTTCTGTCGTGCCTGCTCTCTTTGTAGTTCTGCTGCGATGCTATTACCCTTATTTGATCTGACAACCTTTTGTTGTTTCTCAATGTCACCTGAAGGTTATTCATAAGCCAAACCTGAGGACCGTAATACCATTCGCCATACCTGAGAGCGCCCGACTTGTACTGTATCAGACGGTCATATCTTGGAACGTCTGTTAAACCTGAATAATGATTTGTGTAAACTATGTCGATCTTATCGTTAACCCTGTATCTCAGCTTGTTCATTGCATTTAACTGGCTGTATGAAGTAATCATCTGAACAAGAGGATTGGGATTGCTTACAACTGAATCAACATTCCCGAATCGTTCTACATATTCGGGTCTTATGTAATCGGGATTCTTTTTCGAGCCCATCCTGAGGTTACCGAATTCCGACCAGGTAAGGCTCGAAAGAAATGCCAGCTTTTTACCACCTGCATTGAAATCAAAATGAGCGGTTTTCTCCTTGTCAGCGGTGGAGAACCGCGAATATGCATTTGCCTTGATATAAGCTTTTTCCCCGGTGGAGATGAGTGCGTTTTTTGTATGAAAATCCATCACCCCGCCAATTGCATCACTGCCATAAACCGATGCTCCCGGACCGAATATAATTTCTGTTGACTCAATAGAGGAAGGGTCAAGCGAAATAATGTTCTGAATATTTCCTTCGCGGTAAATGGCATTATTCATTCTTACTCCATCAACAACTATAAGAACCCTGTTTGTGGCAAATCCACGTATCATTGGACTTCCTCCGCCCAACTGACTCTTCTGAATAAAAACATTATCTGATAATCCTATAAGGTCAGCTGCTGTCTGGGGATTCTGCAGTTCAACGGCAGGTTTAAGGATAGAAGATATTTTATTAGGAATCTCATTCTTGTTTTGCTCCCAGCGGTTCGCAGAGACCACAAATTCCTGTATAGCAAAGATTTTACGGCTTAGTTTCACAACATATCCCATCTTCTTAAGCTCGTTCGCACTCAGACATATTCTTTCATAAGTGAAATGATGAAAACAGATCATCTCAGTTTCTCCGAATGAACCGATATCAGCTTTTCCTGAGCGGTTTGTATAAGTAAATTTTCCACCTGCTTCATTCAATACAGCCACATCAGGAATTGGTTTCAAGTCTTCATTGTCGAGCAAAGTAACTGACTGTGAGAAGATATTGCCCACTGAAATGATGGAAAGTATAAAAACAAGAGCGTATAATCTCATTATCTGATTTTCATAATTGAACTGCAAGTATAGCAAAAAAACGTTCCAATATAGCTGGTTAATAGTCTGTTATAAAACAGATAATTTGGTTTCGGAAAGTACTCCGAACTCCGAACTGATTCCTTCATTTGAATTTCAGCGGTAAATTTATATTTGTTATTTTTGAGTTATATTAATTTCAATGACCTGACCGTGGGAAAAAGAATCGCTATAATTCTTTCAGTGCTCCTGATATCAGGTCTGGCTATTCTTACATATTATTTTATTCAGGGAAGGAAGAGTTTTTTTTCTGATCCATGGAAGAGTGTCGCTTCAGATGCATCAATAGTCATTGAGTCGTTAGACATTCAGAGTTTTATGAACTCTCTCACAACCGGCAAAGGACTCTTCGGTGAAATTCCTGCTATAAAAGGATTAGAAGAATTCAATGTCAGGCTGAAATATATAGCTGATCAGCTCAATAAACCTTCAATAAAGAAGATTCTTGGCGATGGGCCTGTTATCCTGTCTTTTCACAACGACAAAACAAACACACTGAGACCATTATTCTCAAAAGCTCTTTATGGTAAAATAAAAGTGAAGCAGGTAAAAGATGCTCTTCGCACTTCGGGGGTCGACGACACAAAGGCAACTATTGACGGGGCTGCTTCCTTGCTTGGGGTACCCTTTAAATATGGATCACATTCAGATACGGTATATTTTTCAATTGTTTCAGGACTAATTCTTTGCAGCACTTCAGAAGAAGTAATAATTAAGGCAAAAGAGCAGACTTCGCAGGAAAATGATGTACGAAGCATGCCGGGTTTTTCACGTGTTCTTATGGCTTCAGGCAAGAATGAAGACAAAATCTTCGTCATTTTTTCAAACCTTTCAGCAGTGCTGAAATCCATGACAAGGGAAAAGGGTTCAGATAATGCAGAAAATGGTCGCGACCATTCTCTGCCAGTAGGAACTGCGGGGGCAGATATTTTTATCAATGATGATGGTCTCGTGCTCAGTGGTTATACTGAAAGCACTGATTCTAAAGATCTTCTTTACAGATATAAAACAGTTACTCCTGCAACTTTTCTTACTTACAGAATACTGCCATCTTCAACAGCTTTGTTCGAAACACTGATACCTCCGCTTGCTTTGCCTGTGATACAGAAAGATACTTCTATAAATCAGAGAACAATTGACCTGGCTCTGCAGCTGCGACAGTACATGGGAGATGAGATAACAAGAGCAATTATCGAAATCAGGGAGCGTCCTGTCGCAGATAATACTCTTATCATATATAAATTAAACAACCGCGATCAGGCTGAAAAGGCATTTCTTGAATCTCTTCCTGAAGGAAATGAAATATTATGGTTTGAACCTGACGATCAGGTTAAGATTCCGGTTTACAGGTGCTCACTTCCGGGATTGAAGAAGCTGTTTGTTTCCGGCTTTTCGAGCACAACTAATGAGACATTCTTTACATTTTATGACAACTTTCTTATTACAGGTAGTTCCTATGTTACAGTTTCCAGAATACTCTATGATAACCTTTTGAACAAAACACTTGCAAATGACCTTAGCTACCGCGATTTTGAAAGCTCTCTTCCCAGCCGGTCGGGTTACTTCTTCTATTGCGTACCATCAAGGATAACAGACTATCTGGAAGATTTTCTAAATGCTGATATAATAAGCGCATTTAGGGAGAATAAAAACTCTTTAAATAAGATAAGTGCTGCCGGCTACCAACTGGCGTCGAGTAATGGCATGATTTATAATAGTATGTCAATAAGGTTCAAAGATAAGGCAAGGGAAGAATCAACTACAGAATGGGAAACATTGCTTGATACTGTTGCTGCCATAAAACCTTTCTTTTTCACAAACCATACTACCGGTGCAAAAGAAATATTTATTCAGGATCTGAAAAATAATATTTACCTGATAAACATAGCAGGCAGAGTTCTTTGGAAAGTGCCACTCAATGAAAGAATAGGAGGTTCTGTCTTCATGATCGATTACTTCAATAATGGAAAATACCAGCTTCTTTTTTCCGGAAGGAACTTCCTGCATCTGCTCGACCGTAACGGTAATTATGTGGAACGCTATCCGGTAAAACTCCGTTCGCCGGCTTCTAACACTCTGGCAATGTTCGATTACGATAACAACCAGACATACCGGCTATTTATTGCAGGCGATGACAAGCTCATCTACTCTTACGATAAAACAGGAAGTGTTGTGAAGGGATGGAAGCCATTCCGGACCTCAGGTGTAGTTAAAAATGAAGTGAGTTATTTTAAAGTTTCAGGCAAGGATTATATTGTTGCATCTGATGAATCATCTGTTTACATGCTCGACCGGACAGGCAACAGGAGGGTAACCTTCAGGGAGGCCGTTGTGAAGGCCAAGAACTCTGCCATGAGACTGGTTACAGGTTCGGACCCGTACATTGTATGCACTGCACCTGACGGAACAATTCAGCAGCTGCGATTCGACGGGAATGTCAGCAAGTTTAGTCTGGGAAGATTTTCGGGAGAGCATTCGTTTGATATTTTTGACGTAGATGGTGATGGTTTTGGTGAATATATTTTTATTGATAAAGGTATCTTGTATCTTTATGATCACAATAAAGCAGAGATGTTCACAAGGGATTTCGGCCCGGATGATCTTGGAGGACCTCTCAATTTCGTTTTTTCAGGTTCAGAAAGAAAAATAGGAGTGTTTGACATAACGAAGAAACAGATTTACCTCATCGGCAATTCAGGTGAAACAATGAATGGCTTTCCGCTCAGAGGAGCGTCTATGTTCTCAATTGGGAAACTGTCGGAAAAAAGTGGCTGGCATCTTATTGTCGGCGGAACTGACAGATTTCTATATAATTACAAGATTGATAATGATATTAAATAAGAAGGAGATGAAGAGGAGAGAAATATTGTTGATTTCGTTTGTTATGGTTCTCATAACCGCAGCCTGCATAAAAGAGACCTATAATATGGATAAACTTTCGACTAAAGCGTCTTTTTCTCCTACTTTGGCCCTTGCTGCCATTAAAGGGAATATATCCCTGAAAGATATGATTAAACCCAGCGATACTGTCGTATTTGGTGCCGATAAGTCTGTTAAGTTAGTCTTCAAAGAAGATACTGCTATTCTGCTTGAGCTGAAAGACATGTACGATTTTGACGACATGGTAACCTTTAGTGACAGTTACACCATTGGCCCGATAACCCTTGCAGATTTTCAGGGGAGTGTTAATTTTACCCTGAATCAGATCGTGCAATCTTTTTCCTCGACAGCGTTAAAAAACACATTCATAGCCCTTAATGACGGGGCGACACACCCATTTCCTTCTTTTCCTTCAACAGCACTTACGGAAACATCAATTACTTCATTCACGAATTTTGAATCGGCTGTCTTCAGTTCAGGATTCATTGACATATCTGTAAAGAACAACCTTACTGCACCTCTTAACACCATTTCAGTAAGTCTTTTTAACTCCACAGGGCACACACTTATAGGAACTTCAATAACCATACCTGCTGCTCTGCCTGGTCAAACGCAGTTGGCTTCAATTAACCTCACAAACCAAACTGTAAGCAACTCCCTTAAAGTTGCTGCCATACTTTCCGGAAGCCCGGGAAATACAACTCCTGTACTTATAAGTCTGGCTAACAGCGGAATTCAGATAACAGTGAAAGGTCGCGATCTTAAAGTAAAATCAGGAAGAATTATTGTCCCTGCTCAGCCTCTTACAAATTTTGACAACAAAGATACAATGACTTTTAATCCGGGAGCGGGAATTGAGGTTGATGAGCTTAAAATGCTGGCAGGAAGCCTTTCATATCATATTCAGTCAACGGCTCCGCTTAGCGCGTCTCTTAGTTTTAAGATTCCTTCATCAAAACGCAATAATATACCTATAAATGAAACAATTCCAGTTCCTTCAGGCGCCAATGTGAATGGAACAATCACTTTGACTAATTCATTTTTTGATCTCGGAGATGACCCTAAAAAGCCATATAACAGGCTGGCTGTTGAATATGCTATTGATATTAATGCAGGGAGTGCGCTGGTTAATTTCAATGAGACCAATGAGATAAAGATGGATATGCAATTGCTTAATCCATCCTTCGATTACCTCAAAGGATATTTTGGCCAACAAACAGAAACTATCGACCCAGGCACAATGAACCTTGATATTAAAGATATTCTCCGCAATATTACAGGAACAATGCTTATTTCAAATCCATCTATTAAGTTTAATTACTTAAATTCATTTGCTGTTCCCGCTGAGTTTACTTTAAATGCATCAGCAAAGAGGAACACTCAAACTGTAAACCTTGCGCTTACACCTGCCACATACAACCTGCTTACACCCGTTGGTGCACCGGTTACCAGAGATATAGCAGGAGTAATTGCGATCAATAAGACCAACTCTGCCCTTCCGGCATTGATATCATTGCCTCCTGAGGAAATAGTATTTTCAGGCTCCGCAAAGATGAATCCTGCCGGTGATCCAACTCATCTTAGAAATAATTATGTATTCGGAGACAGCAGATTCCTGGGATCCGTTGAGGTTGAGGTTCCGCTTGAGTTCAGGTTTAATAACCTCCAGTTCACTGATACAATTGATAACTTCTTAAAAGACACCGGGGGAGCTGATGATAGTCCTGTAAAGCCTGAAGATTTTAAGCTCTTACGCATTGACCTGACAGCTAAGAACGGATTCCCAATGGGTGTATCAATCAAAATGAAGCTTTATGACCCTGTTACAAAGACAGTAAAAAGTACAATCGATGCAACAGATCTGCTTAAACCGGCAACAGTTGATGCCAGCGGTAAAGTAACAGCCTCCGTTGAATCGATAACAAAACTTGAGTTTACACGTGAATTCTTCAGCATGGTAAATAAAGCAGATGAAGTCATAATTCAGTTCACACTTAATACCACAGGAAATGGAGCCGGCGATGTGAAAATTTATTCCGACTATAATATTGAATTCAATGCTGCGCTAGTAGTGAAACCAGAAATTAAATTTAATTAATCATTTAGAAACCTGTATGATGATTACTAAAACAAAATATATACTGATACTGATCCTGACTTTTTTAACAGTCAGTGCATCAGCTCAGAACAGTCAGGTTATGTACTACATGAACCTTCCGCAGAACCATCTTCTTAATCCGGCCCTGCGACCTTCTAATACAGTTTCTATAGGATTACCTGCGTTATCAGGGATCAATATGAATGTTAACAATAATTTTGTTAATTTCTCAGATGTTTTCCAGAACAGCACTACTTCCGATTCAGTTTACACATTCCTTCATCCAAAGTATAATATGGAAACATTTCTGGATAAGATAAAAGACAAAAACTTTCTTGAACCGGAAATTAGTGTACAGCTTTTTAGCCTCGGATTCAGTGCAGGAAATGATCTCTATATATTTATAGACATAAATGACCGGGTGGCAGGGAATGCTGTTATTCCCGGAGATATTTTCAAGCTTGCTCTGCGCGGGAATGAGAGTTTTAGAGGAAAGTCCATTGACCTGTCCACATTACGGGCTGATATGAAGTATTTCAGAGAATTTGGCTTTGGCTTTTCAAAGAACTTTACAGATAAACTGAGAATTGGAGTTAAAGGGAAGATGCTATTCGGAATAGCTACTGCCTCCGTTGATAATAATGCATTTGGAATTACTGTTAACTCTGATTATACACATACGCTTGATGCGGATATGAGTGTGAACTTCAGTGCACCTCTTATAGTTACAAAGAATGCTTCAGGCGATATTGAAAGCATTAAGTTCGACGACACCAGGTTCGACACAAATAAGGGGATTATGGATTTTGCGCTGGGCAAAAAAAACACAGGATTTGGAATTGACATCGGAGCAACTTATGATATAAGCGATAAACTATCTCTATCTGCAGCCATTACCGATTTGGGTTATATCAACTGGAAGAAAGATCTTGTTAATCTTAAGGCAAAAAGCAGTTTCGAGTTCAGCGGACTAAGTATGGTTGACATTGTTAACGGGACAAAAACCATCGATGAACTTGGGCAGGAGATGCTCGACTCACTGAAAAATTCATTTGAGATCTCCGACACAAAAAATCCTTTTAAAACATATCTCCCCACTGGTGTAACTGTAGGAGGCAGCTTTAAAGTAACTAAAAGTTTCTCACTAGGCATATTGTCATACAGCCGGTTTGTCGGAAAACAGATAAGGGAATCGGTTTCTTTATCAGCGAATGTTAATATTAAAAATACTTTTTCTACAAGTTTTAGCTATACGATAGCAAACAGCAGGTATGATAACCTGGGCTTTGGAATTGCATTCAAACCCGGAGTATTTCAGTTTTATATGATGACCGACAGGATCCCGGTTGTATGGAATAAAGCGATTGTTGATGGAAAATCAATTCCCTTTCCGGCAAGCTGGAATACAATAAATTTGAGATTGGGAATGAATCTTGTCTTTGGGAACAAAGTGAAGAAGAAGAATGACAAACCAATGGTTGTTGTGGAATAAAAGATTTATAAAATGATTTTAGTACGGTATTTTTTAATTGGCTTAATAATATTTTTGATTTTCAGGTCATTTGCGTCATCTGTTGGAGGAGGGCAAGCTGACCCCGGAAAGCCGGAACAAAAGAATAACCCTAAATCGCCGGTAAAGAAAGTTTCAAAAGAGATTGGGGAATATGTTGATTATGAAGAGGTAAAGAAGTAACCGGGGTTCTATTTGCCTGCTTTTCTTAGTTTTTTCGCCATTGAGTTGGCAAAGACAAAGTCGTTTAAAGTAGAACAGTCAGAACTAAGTATCTCATCTTTATTTCCTTCCCAGCACACTTCACCATCATTGATGAAGACCACCTTTTCACCTATTTCCATCACTGAATTCATGTCATGGGTATTCACAATGGTAGTAATCGAATACTCTTCAGTAAGCTCCTTAATAAGTTCGTCAATAAGAATTGCTGTCAATGGATCGAGACCTGAGTTTGGTTCATCACAGAAGAGGTATTTTGGATTTAATGATATTGCCCTTGCGATTGCAACCCTCTTTTTCATCCCTCCCGATAACTCTGCAGGGAAAAGTTTATTGGCATTTAAAATATCAACTCTGTTGAGGCAGAAATTTACTCTTTCGTTTTTTTCTGCGGGACTCATATCTGTGAACATGTCAAGAGGGAACCTTACATTCTGTTCAACCGTCTGGGAGTCAAAGAGAGCGCTTCCCTGGAAAAGCATTCCAATCTCACTTCTTATTTTTTTCAGTTCGCTGAAGCCAAGCTTATTAAATAGTGTATCTTCAAACCAGATCTCACCACTATCTATTTCATGTAAGCCTACAATTGATTTCAGAAGGACAGTTTTTCCCGATCCGCTTCGTCCGATAATGAGATTTGTCTTCCCTGTTTCAAATGTAACTGACACATCATTGAGAACGGACTTTCCGTTGAATGATTTATTCACGTGTTTTACAGTAATCATGACAAAAGAAGCTGAGTGAGAATTACATTAAAAAATAGTATCACGATGCTACTGTAAACAACTGCTTTTGTGCTGGCACGACCTACTTCGAGCGATCCGCCTTCTACGTAATACCCCTGAAAGGCAGAAACACTTGTTATAATGAATGCAAAAAACACAGTCTTAATTAAAGAGTATACTATATAATAAGGAATGAAGGCATATTGAATTCCGTAGATAAAATTTTCAGATGTTACTACACCGGAAAGAGTTCCGGCGATCCACCCTCCGAATATTCCAACAATAATACCAATTAGGGTAAGGATAGGGTTGAAGATAAGCGTTGCAATTATTTTAGGAAGAATAAGATAAGAGGCAGAGTTAACTCCCATTATCTCAAGGGCATCGATTTGTTCAGTAACCCTCATAGTTCCAATTTCAGACGCAATATTTGAGCCAACTTTCCCTGCAAGAATAAGAGCTGCTACAGTTGATGAAAACTCAAGAATTATTGAATCGCGGCAACCAAGGCCAATAAGGTATTTGGGGTAAATAGGGTTCGAAGTATTATAAGCGGTCTGAAGCGTTATAACAGCTCCCATGAAAAAGGAAATTATGGCGATAATACCTGCTGAATATAATCCGAGATAAACAAGTTCCCTCATTGTCTGACGGTAATAAATAGCAGGCTTCTCAGGTTTTGAGAATACTTTTTTCAAAAGTAAGAAATAGAGTCCGAACTGTGTCAGAAACTTAATCATATCATTTACTGTATAGCCGGTCAAAATTACTAATATTTACGCAAATTACCTTATTCCCCTTTTGAAACCTTATCGCATAATTAATTATATATTTGCAGAACCGATGAAATAATAGCCGATCTATGAGTAACAGGTACGTAATTATAATGGCAGGAGGAGTCGGAAGTCGATTCTGGCCTCTTAGCCGTAGTGAAAAGCCCAAACAATTTCTGGATATACTCGGAACAGGAGAGAGCCTTATTCAGCAAACTTTCAGGCGCTTTAAATCAATCTGCCCGACAGAGAATATTTTTGTTGTAACTAGTGCTGAGCATAAAGAACTGGTTATTGAACAACTGGGAATGGATCCTTCCAGGGTACTTGGAGAGCCTTTCCGCAGAAATACTGCACCCTGTCTTGCATACGGCACTTTCAGAATTCTTAAGGAGAATCCTGATGCAATAATTGCAGTTACTCCGGCTGACCATCTTATTGTTAAGGAGGAAAAATTCTGTCAGGTCATTAAAAACTGTTATGATTTTGCTGAGGGGAATGATGCTCTTGTTACAATAGGAATTCAGCCTGATCGCCCTGAAACAGGTTATGGATATATTCAGGCTGACCAGAAAAAGCCGGTTAAGGGATTTCAGAACCTTCTTAAGGTTAAAACTTTTACAGAAAAACCTGATATTGACCTTGCAAGGGTATTTCTTGAGAGTGGCGACTTTTTCTGGAATTCTGGAATTTTTATCTGGAATATAAAATCTATTCTGACAGCTTTTGAAAAACATCTTCCCGATATGTATAATGTTTTTGATGAAGGGAGGGAGTCTTTTGGAACCAGACAGGAGAAGAGCTTTGTTGGCAAGACTTATACAGAATGCCGGAGTATTTCGATTGATTATGGTATAATGGAAAAGGCTGGCAATGTATATGTAATGTGGACCGATATTGGCTGGTCTGATCTTGGAACATGGAGTTCCCTTTATGAGCATACAGAACTCGATAAGGATAAAAATGCCATTGTCAGTGGTGAGGTTTTTTCATACGACAGTAATGGGAATATTTTTAACATCCGACCCGGAAAAGTAGCTGTTCTTCAGGGGTTGGAAGACTATATTGTAGTTGATTCAGACGATGTTCTCCTTATTGTAAAGAAGGAAGAGGAGCAAAACATTAAACTATATCTCGACGACGTTAAAAAATCAACCAAGGATAAATATATGTAGGGACCGGTCGCAACTGTTCCTCTCACCCAACAATATCACAAAAAAAAAGAGATTGTCAATTGACAACCTCTTTTTTTGTTCAATATCCTAGTATTCCCAGAGATCGTGTTCAAAGTTGAACAGTTCTGTTTTAATTCTTTCAGCTTCAAATAGTGTATATTTTCCTACCTGGTATTCCTGAATCATCCTGTCGTTGTAAACGTTTGATTCACCAACAATTACGCTTCCGAACCTTCTCTGCATGAAAAGATCATCAAATGATATTCTCTGTGCGTCATTGTTACTCATGAATACTTCCTGTTTTGCAAGTGCATCTCTGGCTTCGTCATACTTTATCCAGAATAATGGCTTCTTAAGAACTCTGCCTGCCTGCTCATCGTATGCCATATATAAAGGTTCGATAGCAATGATTCTTACATCGAGTTTAGAAAGTTTCTTATCAAAGTACCATTGTTCGTATACCATAAGTTGTTTAACCTCTTCTGGTTTGGCATCCTGCTTGATTGTTGTATCTCTGGTAGCTCCTGCTGCATTGATTGTAATAGATTCGGTTTTAGTAATAGCACCCATCTTACTTTCAATATCAGAATAAGTTGTATTAGCTGTTCTGTTGAGAGGATCATATGCGTTAAGTCTGCCTGCTTTAATTTCCTCAAGAATAACATTAATAAAGTTCTTCCTGCCATCCATAGTTGTTGCAGTTGGATAATAAAGAGGCTGATTAATCTTCTCGCGCAGATCGATTATCCTGTAATATGTTTTTGACCAGACAACGTCACCTTCCCGTAGATAGGGGAAATCTATTTTTTTAGCATCCGGCATTGATTTCTTGTAAATATCACCGAAACTCTCAATGCCTGATTGCTGTGCATTTGCAAATCCGGTAAGGGTAAGGGCAATAATTCCAAATAGTATTTTCTTGTTCATGATACTATATTTATATTGAGATTAGTCAATCTTTAAAATTACAGGAGAAAGTTCTTTTGGTTTACCGTCAGGGCCAAGAGCTGTTATATCTTTAATAGTAAGATATTTTCCTCTGGTCATTCTGCCTATAAGGTTTTTCTGGGCAGTTGTCAGGTTACTGTTTGTGCTTTTCTCTTCATAGTCAGCACCTTTGTCAGAAAAAAGAATTGTAAATCCTGTAACAGTATAATTCAGGTCAAAATCAAAGTCAAGCATTACTGCAAATACTCCCTGTTGAGCAGCAGCAGTAGCTCTCGGTATGTTTCCAGTACTTCTCTGGCCAAATTGTGCAACCGGAGTAGGAAGTGGTTTTACCCTGAATTCGTAAGGAGGATAGTTAACTGTCTTGCCATTAATATCGGCAGAAGCAATTACCTGTACGTTTTGTCCTGCAGCAGTTGGTTTCACAGCCCAGCTTCCCTTGAAGCTTACTCCTTTTGAATTTTTAACTTTTTCAGTTGTAAAAGTTCCGTTCACAACTCTGATCTTTATCTTGTCGGGGCTTACGCCTGGAACAGATACATCGATAGGGTTTGGAATACCGGTGTACATTATGTTCATAGCTGTGGGAGAAACAATTACGTTAGGTTCGCCTACAGAATATGCAGCATCAAAATTATAATTTTTTATTGATCCGTCGGGAGCTTTCAGAGCAATTATGCCGCCCCATTTTTTCGGTCCGATTGAACTGGCTCTGACTTTGTAAATACCTTTTCCTGTTTCATCGAGAAGAAGCTGGCTTCCCCCAACTGTGATAATAGGAGACTGAGTGGTATCAGTAGCTGAAATGAACACCTGGGCTTCATAATCGCTTCCCAGTGTGACATAGTTTGAGGTAGTAGGGATTACAATTGCAGTAAGTTTATTAAACTTAAATGATGAAGCGTCAATCTGAGTATAGAGATAGTTGAGAACTTCAGTTTCTGCGTTTCTTACGTTAACCTGCAGTTCTGACAATATACATATTACAGCCACAAGAGGAAGTGTTTGAAATGTATAGTTTCCCCATGGTTCTTTTTCCCCTGTTTTTTCATTTACTCCTTCAGACTGATCAAGTATTTTTCTGAGAGATTCCTCCGCAGAAGGATTTTTCCCCTCAAGTGTTGTAATCAGAAAATCGCGGTATTCATCGAGCAATCCCTTAAGGTCGTTTGCCTTTCCATTTTCATTGGCACCGATAAGGATTTCAGAAGGAACGTTGTTATCATCAATTTTCTTTACTTCTTCAATAATTACTTCCGTTCCTTTTACAGCAGGAGTCTCGGGACCTTCAGCAGTTGTTATAATTTCTATTTTTAGTCCCTGAATGAAACTGAATACTTCATCAGCTCTCTCTTTTACAGCGTAAGCCGCTGTTTTATATTTGCCTGCTTTTGCAGGGTTCTCTGCAGCTGCTCTGTCAAAGTCTTGATATAAAATGTCATTCTTTTTAGCATAGTTCTCCACTATAAGAGTAAGACCATTATCAACTTTCTTAAATGCTTCGACGGCCTCTTTTGATACGTTAAGAGCAAGCATGGCGGTAAGCACCAGGTACATCATACCGATCATCTTTTGCCGGGGAGATAGCTTTTCGTGAGCCATTTTGTTGGTAGTTTAGTTAAATTAAAAAGCTACGTTATTTAACATTCATAGCAGACAGCATATTTCCATATACATTGTTAAGTGCCGACAAATTGTCGTTAAGTTTTGTTATCTGCTCACGGTATTTCTTGGTGTCGCCCGCAGAGTCAGAGAGGTCTTTCATTAAGCCCTGAATTCCTTTGTAAAGTGTATCAGACTCTTTCAAATGATCGTCAGCTCCCTTGCGCTGAAGTTCATAAACTGTATTGAGTGCAGACAGGTTTTTGTTAAGAACCTCTAGTTGCTGCTGATATGATTTACCACCAACTTCAATAACTGACATTGAATCAGCCATATTTTTGTATGTTGAGCCGGTTTCATTTATCACTTTCGCAGTTGCCTGATATGAATCAGATAATTTGCCAAGAGATTCATTTGCATTATTTATCGTGCCCATATACTTTGCAGATGCAGCACTGACATCACCCATTGCATTTATGTTGCCGGTTGTTTCGGAGAGTTTTTTCATTCCTACTCCGAGCTTCTGAAACAGGTCAGGACTGATCTCAGCCTTTTCGAGCATTTCGTCGAATTTAGCCAGAGCAACAGCGCCTGCGCCGCCACCGTAACCACCACCGCCTGAAACAGCAGCAGCACCGTGTGAGTGTTTACCGCCATGAGAAGCCAGTTCAGGAGATTCGTCTTCCGGAATACCTGCAAGCTCAGGATACACCAATGACCAGTCTATCTCCTCATGTAGCGGCTCGAAGGCCGAAAAGAAGAAGATTACAGCCTCAACCAAAAGGCCGATTGTAAGCATTGTTCCGGCCAGTGGCCAGTGCTGAATTTTAAACAATGCACCAATAATTACGACGGAAGCACCTAAACCATAAAGTTTAGAGATGAAATTTTTCCATCCGCTGCTCTGTACTAATTCTGCTAGGCTCATATACCTGATTATTTTAGGGTTATTTCAATTAATTTACACCAATATATGCTCTTACGTTCCTGAAACCAACATATGGTTTTGTGGAATCCTGATATTCATAATCTCTTGAACTTGTCTGTAGAAAATAAGCAATATCTTTCCATGAACCACCACGGATAACTTTTCTTTTCATTACAGGAGGATCCTGTGGTTTTGCATCGTACTGATAGTCGGGCTGCAGGTCATGCTGAAAGATATATGCTGATGGGTGGTATGCACCGCGTGTCCATTCTGCTACGTTTCCTGACATGTCATATAATCCGTACTCATTTGGCTCGTATGATCCGACTTTTCCTGCGTAAACGTTACCATCATCGATATAATTACCACGCAGAGGTTTGAAGTTGGCAAGGAAACAGCCTTTGTAATTACGTGTGTAAGGTCCGCCCCATGGGTACATTGAAAGATCGAGGCCACCTCTCGCTGCATATTCCCATTGTGTTTCAAGAGGAAGTTCATAATTCTGAACATCCGGAATTCCCTGCTTTCTGAGTGCTGTGTTCATAAAATCTGTTCTCCAAATACTGAATGCTGAAGCCTGAACCCAGGTAAGACCTACAACAGGATAATCATCAAAAGAAGGGTGCCAGAAATAAAGTGAGGCCTGCGGATCGTTGAATGAATATGTGAAATCCCTGATCCAGCAAAGTGTATCGGGATAAACATTAATAATATTATGCTTGATAAATGATGAACGGTCTTTTACATCAGTACGGATTCCGTCGAGGTTTGTTACCTGTCCGTCATATTTGCCGCCCGTTTTTTCAAAGTCGTTATATTTATATGTTGATTTTGATGCCTGCATATAGTCAACCCAGAAATAGGAATAGTTGAGTTTGCGAACATCAACCTGCTTCTTTCCGTTAAACCTTTCTTCAGGAGGATAATACGTTTCCTCAATAGTAGTTTTTGTTGTTTCTTCTTCAGGATCAATTTTTTCTTCCCAGTTAATAATATTAGGTTCAACAACGGTACCTTCATCATCAGTAACAAAATATTCACGGTCAGCAATGCCTGCATTTCCAAGTTTTGTTCTCAGAATAGAATCACGTACATAATATACAAACTGACGATATTTATTATTTGTTATCTCCGTCTGATCCATCCAGAATGCCTCGACAGTAACTGACTTTGAAATGCTGTTCATTGCAAAAACAGCGTCCTGATCACTTGGCCCCATCATGTAATTGCCTGCGGGGATGAATGCCATTTCAAATGGCTCAGGTTCAAAGAATTTTTTCCTTCCGAGGACACCGGTAAGCTCTCCAGTACTTGAAGAGCCACACCCCGTTAGGAATATAATAATAATAAGAGAAGACAGAGTTACCTTTTTCATATTACCTAAGAATTTTAATATTGCAAGTAAGTTATTTTTTTTTTAATAATCATAAAAATCTAATACTTTTATATTTCATGGCACTTTTTCCCAGACTTAGCTCAAAACAATAATTAACCATGAATTCATGCGAACCGCTGCTGTTCTTTCTGACATCAGAAATTGTGAAGTCATAGGCGTATCCAATTCGTATTCCATTATATAACTCAAATCCTACGATTCCGATCAGGGCATCTCCGGACCTGTAGGAAACGCCACCCCATACTTTTTTATTGTATCGCAAAAGAGAAGTTGCAGTAAACTGAACTGCCTTTCCATCACTGAAGCCGAAAACCGATGGCAGAAGTTCAAACGAGGGGTTTGGCAACTGCATATTGTAACCGGCAGTAATATAATAGTGCCTGCTTATGTATGGCAGCCCTTTGGTAAATTTTATTTTTGGCTGATTAATATGTGTTACTGAGGCAGATACATAATAATTATCAGCTTTGTAATACAGCCCTAATCCAGCATCAAAAGCAACATAGCTCTCCTTGTTTTCCGGTATTAGAGGATCACCAGTGACCGGAGTATGAGCATCATCCGATGGTATCGACCATGTGGGAGTAAGGGTTTTATTTAGCATTCCCAGACTGAGCCCGATACCAAGTTTTCCCTGACCAAGATCCAGATGATATGAGTAGGTCCCCGAGATATTTATATCCTTGTCAAAACCGATATTATCACTTTCAATCAATATTCCAATCCCGCTTTTAGCCTTGAACAGTGTAACAGGGGCGCTTATATTAAATACGGTTGTGGAGGGCGCTCCGTCGAATCCGAGCCATTGCTGACGGTTTAGTGCTGTTGCGCATATCATACCGGATATACCCGCTATGCCAGGATTATAAGTCAGTGTATTAAACATATACTGGCTCGACAAAGGGTCCTGCTGCGACAACCCCGATGTCGTAATTAGTGTTAAAAACAGAAAAGCGGAAAAAACTTTTTTCATCTCTTATCCTACAAATGCACTGCATTTATATTGAACTAGTAAAATAAATAAAAAAATAGAACCTAAACAAATTTACTCTTATTTATTTAATCTTTCCACTGCTCTCATCCATCTGTCAGGTACCTCATTCCTGTTTGCCTTCATATAATCTTCATGCGAACATGCAACATACTGGCTCTGATCAGACTCTGAAGGAAGCTCCATCCACCACCTGTCAGTCAGACTGCTTTTTACAAAAATCAAATCGTCTTCCAGATCTGTAACCCTTACATGATATCTTGTAAAACGCCCTGCATTAGTGTTGCTTAAAACAGGTGTCTCATACTGCTTCTGTGAAAATCCTTCAAGGAAAAACCACAATATCTGTGCCGAAAGTCCTGTTGTCTGTGACCTTATATCAAAATCAGGATTCACGTCAAACAATCCGAATACTTTCATCCTGTCGGAAATTCCCGCATAACGCGAAAGCAGACAAATCTCCTCTCCATAAAATCCATTGGGCGAAGGTGATGCCGTTCCCGGGGCATCTGACTGCCTCACTGAGGCTATATCGAATATCGCAGCATCGCTGTCTCTGAGCAGTGGTTCAGTCAAATAGATTGCCTGACGCACATCTCCTATCCTAACAAGCTCCGACCTCTTCTTTAGAAAACGGTTAATTACCTGCTGATCGTTAAGGTAGGTCTGATAACCTATATTAATATAGTGTTTGAAGGAACTCTTGTGATTGCCTGAAATTGTATTCAGATAGTTGAACGAATCAGCTTCTCTTTTTTCATTATTATAGTCAATCCTTGAATCAATAGCAGCAAGGGTGTACTTTGTGTTATGCTTCGATAGTGCTCTGTCAATGGCCGGGACAAGTGCACTACTGCCACCGGTTATAACCGGGAACAGGTTTTCACCAATCAGCAGAGTAAGAACATCGGAAAGGCCGGCAATAGTATCGTTGAAGCTTACGCCCTGTTTCATGTTTCCAAGATCGATTATCTTTGATTTCCCCGGAATTTTTGCAAGTCTGTAAAGCTGGCTTCTTATTGCATCAGGGGCCTTCTCCGAACCACCGTTTACAGAGTTTCTTCCGTCAGGAACACCAAGCAGGGCTATCTTGAACCTGCTTATATCTTTAATAGGTGCACTTTCAGTATGAATTGTTATGTTATGGGGAAAAACAGCCTGACCGGTCAGATGTTCATAACCTGGTCCCTCAATGCTTACCGGATTAAAATAGTCGTTCAGATCAACCATAATTTATTTGGAGCTCTTTTTTACTTTATCGCTGCTGCCTATAATCTTTTCACAATCCTCTTTGGTAAGTTTCTCTACATCAGTTCCCTTCGGGAGTCTGTAATTCAGTTTCTCTCTGGTAAGATAAGGACCGTACCTGCCATTCAGAACCATAATATCTCCAAAATCCTTAATCACCTTTTTTGCGTCGCTCTCTGTCTTCTCAAGTATTATCTCAAGAGCTCTCTCAATTGTTACATCATATGGGTCATCAACTCCCTTCTTCAATGAATAGAATTTACTCTTGTACCTTATATATGGTCCGAATTTTCCGATTCCTACTACCATTTCAGCTCCATCATATTCCCCGAGTGAGCGGGGTAACCTGAAGAGATTCAGTGCTTCATCGAGAGTAATTGTTTCAAGAAGCTGATTTTTTGATAAACTGGCAAACCTGGGTTTTTCTCCTTCTTTGGTTTCGCCTATCTGTGCAACCGGACCGAATCGTCCCATTCTTACTGTAACGGGTTCCCCTGATTCAGGATGATTCCCAAGTACTCTGACTCCGGTCTTTCTTTCCTTTTTCTCAAGGGTTGTTGTAACTGTTTTGTGGAAAGGAGTATAGAAACTTTTTATCATCCCGTTCCACTTCAGGTTGCCAAGTGCTATTTCGTCAAACTGTTCCTCAACCTCTGCCGTAAAATGATAATCCACGATAACAGAAAAGTTTTCCATGAGAAAATCATTTACAATCATCCCTATATCCTGCGGGAAAAGTTTTGATTTTTCTTTTCCTGCTATTTCAGTTTTCGCTGAAGCTGCAATTTTCCCGTCCTGAAGTGTAATTATTTTAATACCCCTTTTTTCTCCCGGCCTGTCTTCACGTGAAACATAACCCCTGTTCTGAATAGTCGATATTGTTGGTGCATACGTTGACGGCCTGCCAATTCCAAGCTCTTCAAGTTTTTTTACAAGACTTGCCTCAGTATATCTTGGAGGAGGAGCTGTATATTTCTGTGTAGCTGTAATATTATCGTATAATAACGGCATTCCCTTTTTTACCGGGGGAATAACATATCTTTCTTCATCGGTATTCTCGGCATCTGTTGATTCGGTATATACTCTCAGGAATCCGTCAAACTTAATTACTTCTCCGTTTGCCTGGAATGTAACCGGAGAATTGCTCATATCAATAGAGATAAATGTTTTTTCAATTTCCGCATCCGACATCTGTGAGGCAATAGTTCTCTTCCAGATAAGTTCATAAAGCCTCTTTTCATTCTGAGTTCCTGCTGTTGCTGGGTTGTCAAGATATGCAGGTCGTATAGCTTCATGCGCCTCCTGTGCTCCTTTTGATTTTGTCTGGAACTGTCTCGTTTTGGAATATTTCTCACCATATTCCGAAACAATCATCTCCTTCGACTTTACGAGTGCAAGCTTTGAGAGGTTTGTTGAGTCAGTTCTCATATATGTTATTCTTCCTGCCTCGTAAAGTTTCTGAGCTACTGCCATTGTCTGGGCAACAGAAAATCCAAGTTTTCTGTAAGCCTCCTGCTGAAGTGTTGAAGTTGTAAACGGGGGCGCAGGGGAGCGTGTTCCAGGTTTAATACTTATGCTGCCAATTGAATATTTCGATGCGCTGCACAGTTCAAGAAATTTATGTGCCTCTTTTTCATCGGGAAATCTTTTCGATGCTTCGGCCCTGAGAAGAGCATTCTCTCCGTTTGATGCATCAATGCGGAAATTGGCTGTTATCCTGAACGCTGATTCAGAGCTGAACCCGATTATTTCCCTTTCCCGCTCAACAAGAAGTCGTACAGCTACTGATTGAACCCGGCCTGCAGAGAGAGAAGGTTGAACCTTCTTCCACAGTACAGGTGAGATCTCAAATCCGACCAGCCTGTCGAGAATTCGTCTGGCCTGCTGCGAATTAACAAGATTCATATCAACCTGCCTGGGGTTTTCAATGGCAAAGGATATTGCCTCCTTTGTTATCTCGTGAAAGACAATTCTTTTGGTTGTTTTCAGATCAAGACCAAGTACACTGGCAAGATGCCAGGCAATTGCCTCTCCTTCTCGGTCCTCGTCAGATGCTATCCAGATGTTCTTTGATTCGGCAGCCGCTTTTCTCAGTTCACTTACAACCTTTGCTTTTTCTTTGGGAACCTCATAATCAGGAGTGAAATCTTTCTCAATATCTATACCAAGATTTTTCTTTGAAAGGTCTCTGATATGCCCGAAACTGGATACCACTCTGAAATCTTTTCCCAGGAACTTTTCAATGGTTTTCGCTTTTGCAGGCGACTCAACAATTACAAGATTTTCGATCATTAGAGAAGATATTTATTCATTTTATCAGACGACAAAGTAAATCAATTCAGTACCAAACTTCAAAATAAACCGTTAAGATTCTTTAATATTTACTATTTTTGAACCAAACTTGTTTAGTCGATGAAAGGTAAAACAAATAACAAAAAATATCTCATTTGGTTCTGGGCACTCTTCATTTTCCCCTTCGCCCTGATGATTACCATTTTCATTTTGATCTCTAAGGAAAAGCTTGGACCAATGCCTTCTTTCAAAGAACTTGAGAATCCCGAATACTACCTCGCATCAGAGGTTATATCGGAAGATGATGTTCTGCTTGGCAAGATAAGTCTCGAAAATCTTACCTGGACAGAATACAAAGATCTTTCTCCCTGGCTCATTGAAGCACTTATATCGACTGAAGATATCAGGTATAACAGGCACTCTGGCATCGATATCCGTGGACTTGGAAGGGCTGTAGTCCGTACAGTTATTCTTGGGCAGAGCACTGGTGGCGGCAGTACTATTACCCAGCAGCTGGCCAAACAGCTTTATCCGAGGGATACTGTCAGAACATCTGCCCTGATGAAAAAAATAAAGCTTGGGGTTTCCAAGTTCAAGGAGTGGCAGACCGCCGTGAAACTCGAACGGTTTTATACAAAAGAGGAGATAATTACAATGTATCTCAACAAGTTTGACTTTCTGTATAACGCTGTGGGAATCAAATCTGCAGCTCGGTTATATTTCGATACAACCCCCGATTCACTGAGCCTTCAGGAATCAGCCGTGCTTATAGGAATGCTGAAAAATTCTGTCAGGTTTAATCCTGTAAGGGACTCAACAAGAATGATTCAGCGCAGAAATGTTGTCCTTTCACAAATGGCAAAGTATGGCTATTTATCTCCCTCCATTGCCGACTCGGTTAAAATGCTCCCGATTGAGGTAAACTTTGTTATTGAAGATCATAATACAGGCCTTGCGACATATTTACGGCAATATCTGACAACTATTATGCGCCGCCCTGAGCCTGACAGAAAAAAATATGTTCAGCAATATTCATACGATGAGGCAAAATGGGAATGGGACAACAACCCTCTTTATGGCTGGTGCACAAAGAACAGGAAACCTGATGGCACATTTTATGATGTTTATAAAGATGGACTGAAGATATTTACAACTATTAATTCAAAGATGCAGAAATATGCCGAAGAGGCAGTAAAAGAGCATCTTTCTACCAATCTTCAGCCGGGTTTTTACAAGAGGGCAAAAGGTTTCAGGAATCCGCCATATTCTGATGACTTATCAAAAAAGGAAGTGGAGGAGTTGCTGACAAAATCACTGAAACAGAGCGACAGATATTATAAAATGAGGGCCAGGGGAGTATCTGAAGACTCAATTACGCTTGCCTTTAATACTCCGGAAAAAATGAGAGTTTTTTCATGGAAAGGCGACAGGGATACAATTATGACTCCCCTCGATTCGATAAAATATTATAAGTATTTCGTCCGTTCATCATTCATGGTTCAGGATCCGCACACCGGTCTGGTGAAAGCATATGTCGGAGGTCCCGACTTCAGATATTTCAAGTACGACGCTGTTACCCAGCAGAAAAAACAGGTGGGAAGTACAATAAAACCATTCCTCTATACAATTGCGATGCAGAATGGTTATTCGCCATGCTATGAGGTAGAGAATATTCCCAGATCTTTTGATGTGGGGGATTCAATTCCATGGACACCAAGATCATCCGGACCAAAAGCCTATCACGGGAAGATGGTAACCCTAGCCTGGGGACTGGCTCAGTCAGAGAACTATATTTCTGCCTGGCTTATGCAAAGATTTAAGCCGGCTGCAGTCACCGACCTGCTTGAGAAAATGGGAGTAAGAAGTTTTATTGACCCGGTTCCTTCAATTTTCTTAGGGACATCTGATATTAAGCTTGAAGAGATGGTAGGTGCTTACGGGACATTTGCAAACAAAGGGATTTATACAAAACCCATGTATGTTACCCGTATTGAAGACAAAAACGGGAATGTTATATCGAGGTTCACCCCCAAAATTGAGGAGGTTCTTACAGAGGATCAGGCTTACCTCATGCTTAATCTTCTTCAGGGTGTTGTAAGAACAGGTTCAGGAAGAAGAATGCGCGTAGAGCCGTACAATCTTATGAACCAGATAGGTGGCAAGACGGGAACAACTCAGAATAATGCAAATGGCTGGTTTATGGGAGTTACTCCGAATCTTGTAGGAGGTGTATGGACTGGCTGGGAAGATCAGTCAATACATTTTGAGACATTGCAGGAGGGGCAGGGTGCCGAAATGGCACTCCCGGTGTTCGCCATCTTCCTGAAAAAAGTATACAGCGACCCGCATTTTGCGACACTACAGGAGGAAGATTTCGAGCGTCCGCTGAATTTTACAATGGAGATTGATTGCAATAAAGTTAAAAAACAGACCTCAAGGGTATCCGGATCAAGAAAGGTCAGATATTAACTAAAGAGTGATCTGACCAGATTTTCAATTTTGGCAACCTGAATCACTTCTATATTCAGCCCGTTCGTCGCAACATTACGGTGATATTTTGATATATATATTTTGGTGAATCCCATTTTTGAAGCTTCCCTTATACGCTGATCTATTCTGGCTACCGGTCTTATTTCACCTGATAGTCCTGTTTCGCCTGCAAAACAGACCTCACGACCGATTGGGATATCGAGATTTGATGAGAGAACTGAGCTTATAATTGCAAGATCAATAGCCGGATCAACGACCTTAATGCCGCCGGCAAGATTCAGAAATACATCCTTTATACCGAGCCTGAATCCTGCTCTTTTCTCCAGTACGGCAAGCAGCATGTTGAGCCTTCTTATATCGAAGCCGGTGGCACTTCTCTGGGGCGTGCCATAAACAGCACTGCTTACCAGGGCTTGTGTTTCAATCAGAAAAGGCCTCAGTCCGTCAACAGTGGCAGCTATCGCGATTCCGCTCAGAGCTTCATCGTGCTGATTTATAAACATTTCAGAGGGATTGTCAACTTCTCTTAATCCTTTTTCAACCATCTCAAAAATACCTATTTCAGATGTTGAGCCAAACCTGTTTTTTACTGAACGGAGAATACGATACACATAATTATTATCACCCTCAAAGTACAATACCACATCGACAATATGCTCAAGTACTTTAGGCCCCGCCAGTGTTCCGTCTTTTGTAATGTGTCCGATAAGAAATACGGGGATGCCTGAAATCTTGGAGTATTTAAGCAGTTGTGCAGCACACTCCCTCACCTGCGATACTGAACCTGCTGATGATTCGAGCATTCCGGTACTTATTGTCTGAATGGAGTCAATAATAATAAGTGCAGGCTTTATGTTTTCAGAGTGTGTAAGAATACTTTCCAGTTCAGTTTCACTGAGGATATAGCACTCAGGATTTGAGTCCTTCATTCTCTTGGCCCTGAGACTTATCTGTTCTTCGCTCTCTTCCCCTGAAACATATAGAATCTTTCTTCCCTTAAGTGCAAGGGCAAGCTGAAGCGCCAGTGTAGATTTGCCTACACCCGGTTCACCGCCAAGAAGTATAAGAGATCCTCCAACAATTCCTCCGCCGAGGATCCTGTCGAGCTCTGAGATCCCTGTTTTCTGGCGCCCTTTCTCATCCGATTTGATATTATCGAGAAGCTCAGGTTTCCTTTTTTCCTGATTGAGTATGAATGAAGCCTGCTGAGGTGAAGAAGGTGCTAAAATCTCCTCATGGTAAGTATTCCACTCTTTGCATGATGGACATTTGCCTATCCATTTAGCTGATTCAACCCCGCAGTTATGACAGACGAATACTGTTTTGTTTTTTGCCATGTTTAATGTCCCCTAACCAATTAATGCAAATGCATTTTTTTTGACCCCAAACGGAGCTGTTGAAAAAGCCCTTTGTGAACCTTCGTGTTATTCAACAGCCCCCCAAAAGGGAGTATAAAATCTCAGGAATTTACTTCTTTATCGTGTTTTTTGAATATCATGAAAAAGGAAATTGTTCCGATAATAGCAACAAAGATCAGCTGCGACTCATGCGTGAGCAGAGCGTAAACCAGCCCCTCTTCGAGCGGAATACCGTTGACTATCAGAAGTCCCCTTGATACAATATAATGAAAAGCTCCAAGTCCGCTCTGTACCGGGGCCGACATTGCCAGTCCGCCGATAACCAGAATAAATATGCTGTTTCCGAAGGTTAAGTGTGAAGTGCTTTCCAGAGAGAATACAACAACCCAGGTCATGAGCGCATAATTGACCCATATAAATACGGAATGAAAGATAAATTCACCCTTCTTTTCCAGATTTGTAATTGACTTTAATCCGTTTATAACTCCTCTGGCAAGTTCAAACATCTTGGCAAAAAAACGAATTTTTCTAAGGTCTTTCTTATACCTTATTATTAAGAAGAGAGAGATTGCACCCAGGGAAAAAAGAACGACCCACAAAACCCAGGTATTGCCAAAAATGTCAGAAACTTTATGCTGAATTGGCACAAGGATACTCTCTTTAAGAAACAGTCCTATCTGATCGCCGCTGGTAAAAATAAGAACAATCATTATTGTCAGAAGAGAAATAAAGTCAATAGTTCTTTCAATGACAACAGTTCCGATAAGCTGATCGACGGGGATTTTTTCTTTCTTTCCGAGGGCCACACATCTGGTTATCTCTCCAACCCTTGGTAATGCTATATTTGCCAGGTATCCGGTCATAAGAGCATAGAAGGAATGTAATGTTGACGGGCGATATCCAAGCGGATTTATAAGAAGAACCCATCTGCGGGCCCGGCTGACAAATGCCACAAATCCGAAGAAAACAGAAGCCAGCAGCCACCAGTAATTAGCTTCTTTAAGGTCGGCAACGAGCTTATCGAAATTTACATTGGCAAATGCAACCCAGAGAAGCAGAACACCGACAATAAAAAATGCCAGAAATTTTATTGCCTGAATAATTCCTTTCTTCAATTTCAGATCAGTTTATTTGTTTTTGTATCGGGGAAAATAATTGTTGGTCTGAATGTCTTTGCTTCATTGAAATCAAGCATGGCATATGACATAATTATTATAATATCACCGACAATCACTTTCCGGGCAGCAGCACCGTTAAGGCAGATTTCACCTGAACCGCGGATACCTTTTATAACATAAGTTTCAAGCCTCTCTCCGTTATTGATATTGAGCACGTGAACTTTCTCGTTTTCAATCAGGTTGGCAGCATCCATAAGATCTTCATCAATGGTGATACTCCCTACATAATGAAGGTTTGCTCCTGTAATTGAAACTTTATGTATTTTGGATTTTACAACTTCTATCAGCATAATATGATACCTTTCTGATACTAATTATCAGGCAAAGGTAATCAACCTTTTCATTCACACCAACCCAAACTCAATATTATCTATAAGCCTTATCTTTCCTGCCATCACAGCAATGCATCCGAAGTACTTTTTATCTTTTTGCATTTCTTTTTTCGAGTAAACAGGAACAAGAGATGTATCGTCCGCAATATCAAAGTATTCGACTTCTAATCCGGGAGTATTATTTATCATTTTTTCCACGAAGGTTTTAATCTCAGGAATATCATGATAATTTATCATTTCAGATGCAGCTGAGATTGTCCGGAAAATAGCCGGGGCATTTTTTCTGATCTCCGGTTCGAGTAACATATTCCTGCTGCTCATGGCAAGTCCATCTTTTTCGCGCATAATTGGATGAGAAATGATTTTTACCTTATCGCCGGTCTGTTTTACGAGCTCCTTAATTACTGCGAGCTGCTGAAAATCTTTCTGGCCAAATATGGCAATATCAGGTTTAACAATTTCAAATAATCTGCTTACAACCTGACCAACTCCGTTAAAGTGTCCCGGACGATGACTTGCCTCCATAACTTTGTCGAGCATGCCAAAATCGAAAACTCTTTTATCTTCTACCGGATAGATCTCCTCGACTGACGGGGTGAATACAATATCATTTTCACGGAGAATATTTTTTAACATGCCAAGATCTTTTTCGGTATTCCGGGGGTAATTTTTAAGGTCGTTTTTATCGTTAAACTGGGTAGGATTAACAAAAATACTGACAACTACCAGAGGACACTGGCTTACGGCAGAAGCTACAAGCGAAAGATGACCATCGTGAAGGGCTCCCATGGTGGGGACAAGCCCCACAGGATTTTTATTAATCTCTGCGAGTATGGTTTGAATTTCCTTAATGGTTTCTAAAACCTTCATTATTCTTTTTTTAATTGGTATTTTATCTTTTTGACTATTACGGGTTGTTTATAATACAAATCTATTGATTTTACTCAGATGCCGCTTGTGTTTAAAGTTCATATCAGTCATTATCCGCATTTTTATTATGTTATTAAATTTTACTATCTTTGCACATTAAATCGAAATGGTATATCCAGGCAGGTAAATGGAAAGCAAAAAGGTATTATTCATTTCACAAGAGATTACTCCATACTTAGGTGAAACAAAATTATCGAGGATTGGAAGGTTTCTTCCCCAGGGAATTCAGGAAAGGGGAAAAGAGATCAGGACTTTCATGCCCCGGTATGGTTGTATCAATGAACGGAGGAATCAGCTTCACGAAGTAATCCGTCTTTCAGGTATGAACCTGATAATTGATGATACGGATCATCCGCTTATTATTAAGGTAGCTTCTATTCAGTCAGCCAGAATGCAGGTCTATTTTATTGATAATGACGATTATTTTCAGCGTAAGTATATTGTGAGTGATAATTCGGGAAAGGAATTTGAAGATAATGATGAAAGGGCTCTTTTCTTTGCCCGTGGCGTAATTGAAACAGTTAAAAAGCTCAGGTGGGCTCCCGATATCGTTCACTGTCATGGATGGATGTCAGCTCTTGTTCCTGTTTATTTGCGGAGTATTTATAATGACGATCCACTCTTTCATAATTACAAAATTATCTATTCCATTTACAATAATGATTTTAAAAATCCGTTTAGATCAACGTTCGCCGATAAACTTCGGTTCGACGGAATAGATGGGGAAAACCTTAAAATGGTTAAAAACCCCGATTTTGTAAATGTTTCAAAACTTGCAATTAAATATTCTGACGGAATCATTATCGGCAGTGAAGATATAAATGCGGAACTGAGTAAATACCTCGGAACTATTAATAAACCGGTACTCGGTTTTAAAGACGAGTCAGAATATATTGATGCCTATAATGATTTTTATGACAAGATTTTATCATAGTCCTTTTCACAAATGCAGATTATTCTCATCCGGATTTCTGCTGCCCCAAACAATAATAGTAATCTTCTTTGCCCTGTCAGCCCTCCTTGTAACATCTTGTGAGGAGAATCCTACAAAAATAGGATTCGGGATTCTTCCCGGCAGCGACTTTGTTGAGACCAATTCAATTGATACTATTAAGGTCAGGTCTTATACAATGTACGATGATTCTGTTCAGTCGAATACCAGAACAACGGCTTTCCTGGGAGATATATACGACCCGTATTTTGGTACAACTACAGCAGAATTTGTAACTCAGATCAGAATGTCTGAGCCTTGGGATGATGCCTCATTCAATGTTGATTCAGTTAAGCTTTTTATTCAGTTCAACGGCTCTCTTGGAGCAACAGGCGTCACTCATAAAATGAGCATTTCTGAAATCACAGAACAGATCTATGTCGATTCTGCATACTATTCGAATAAAGTTGTTGCTGTTGGTGCTTACGTAATGACCAACATTGAGATCCCGGTGCTGAAGGCAGATACAATTAATAATCTTGTAATTAAACTTCCGAAAGAATTCGGATTACAACTCACCCGCGATACATCAAAGCTCTTCCACAGCAATACAAAACCTGATTTCAGATCATATTTTCGTGGTCTGTATTTCAGAATGAATTCAAGTGCTGACCCAGTGATGGTTTCAGTAGATCTTACTTCTCCGAAAACTTACGAATCATACAATAACTATATTGTGCTCTATATGCACAACGAGGCAGATGCCAAAAAAGAATTCTATTTCGTTCTCGATGCTGTAAATACAAACGCAGCATTCAACTTATTCCGGCACGATTTTAATACAGCACAGGCAGGTAAAAAGATCGGACATATAAATGACAGAACCAGTTTAGACTCCCTTTCATACCTGCAATCCCTTAACGGGGTTTACACAAGACTGGAAATTCCAGGTCTGGCTGGACTGAAAAACAGTGCTGACTATAAAAACATTGCCGTTAATAAAGCCCGTATTGCCATTCCTGTTCATTTTGACGGTGTTAAATATAAGGCATCAACAGTTCCCGCTTCACTGCGTTTAAGGTACAAGTCGATAAACGGTTACAAATATGATGTTCCTGATTATTTTATTGATTCTTATAATTCCTTCTTCGACGGGAAAATCGATACAACGGGTGTAAGTGTCTACAAATTCAATATTTCGGCTTTTGTGCAGCGCTACCTTGATGATAAAACCGGAATTATTAAACCTGAACTTGAATTATTTCAGGGATCGGGGATAACGAATGCCATTCTCAAAGCCAATAATAGCAAGTCACCCATCAAATTTGATTTTAGCTATACCAAGTTCTAGATTTTGTGAACCAAAATTTGTAGCTTCGCACCTGATGTTATAAACACCGTTCATTATGTGTGGAATAGTTGGTTATATTGGCTCAAAACAAGCCCGTGAAATTCTGATAAGTGGTCTGAAACGCCTTGAGTACCGCGGATACGATTCCGCAGGACTGGCTCTTATTAACGATGCAGAAACGAAGATCTTTAAATGTGCCGGCAGGGTAAAAGATCTGGAAGAGATGGTAAGCAAATCCGACTTTAACGGCACGGCAGGAATGGGACATACCCGCTGGGCTACTCATGGTGAACCAAATGAACTTAACGCTCATCCCCAGGTATCATATAAAGGAAACTTCATTGTTGTTCATAATGGCATTATTGAGAACTATTCACAGATAAAAAAACACCTTCAGAGCAGAGGAATAGAGTTCAATAGCCAGACCGACACAGAGGTGCTAGCAAATCTTATAGAACATCTTTACCTCGAGGGCGACCTGACAGCAGAGCAGGCTATCACTCTGGCACTGAACCGGGTTGAGGGGGCTTACGGACTTGTAATAATCTGTACAAGTGAACCCGACAGGCTATATGCGGCAAAAAAGGGAAGCCCGCTGGTAATTGGTGTAGGAGAGGGAGAAAACTTTATCGCATCTGATGCGACTCCAATAGTTGAATATACGCAAAGGGTAATCTATCTGAATGATGATGATATTGCAATTATCAAAAAAGATGAGCTGATTCTTAAAACAATACGTAACGAAAAAATCCAGCCTGAAGTAAAAGAACTTGATCTGAAAATCGGAGAAATCGACAAAGAGGGCTTTGCTCATTTTATGCTGAAAGAGATCTTTGAGCAGCCACGGGCAATTCATGATACCTTCAGGGGCAGGGTTCTGCCTGACCATTCAGGGATAATGCTTGGAGGGCTTCATGATGTTCTCGATACAATGTCGCAGGCAGAAAGGATTATTATAATTGCATGCGGTACATCATGGCATGCCGGACTTCTGGGAGAGTATATTTTTGAGGAATATACACGCATTCCCGTGGAAGTTGAATATGCTTCAGAATTTCGGTACAGAAACCCCATAATAAAGAAAACCGACATAGTAATTGCCATAAGCCAGAGTGGCGAAACGGCCGATACCCTGGCAGCAATTAAGCTCGCCAGAGCAAAAGGAGCCAAAGTTATCGGTATCTGTAATGTTGTCGGAAGCAGTATCCCAAGGGAAACAGATGCCGGTGTTTATACTCATGCCGGACCAGAAATCGGAGTCGCTTCAACAAAAGCATTTACAAGTCAGGTTACTGTTCTTGCTATGATGGCTTTTGAAATAGGGCATAAAAAAGGCATCCTTTCCGATGCTGCATATCATGAATTGATAGATGAACTTGTGTCTATCCCGGGAAAAATTGAAAAAGCCCTTGAAATGGACAGTAAAGTACTCGAGCTCGCAAGGGTTTTTCAGAATACTCACAATGCACTTTACCTTGGCAGGGGCTACCTGTTTCCCGTTGCACTCGAAGGAGCTCTTAAATTAAAGGAAATCTCATATATACATGCTGAAGGTTATCCTGCTGCTGAAATGAAACACGGTCCAATCGCGCTTATTGACGAAAATATGCCGGTTGTTGTAGTGGCAACAAAGGATGATACCTACGAGAAAATTATTAGTAATATTCAGGAAATAAAAGCAAGGAAAGGTAATGTTATTGCCATCGTTACCGAAGGTGATGAGATTATCAGAAAAATGGCCGACTATGTTCTTGAAGTACCTGATACGCTGCCTGCTTTCTCTGGTCTTCTGGCTGTAATACCACTGCAGCTGCTCTCTTATCATATTGCTGTTCTGAGAGGTTGCGATGTCGACCAGCCAAGAAATCTGGCGAAATCAGTCACCGTGGAGTAATTATCTGCACTTATGACCTGATAACTATGAATACAATTGTCAGTCACCGAAACTTAACTATTTCCGAAACAGAGGCACTGCAATCCAATGGCTGCCGATGCGATGACTGGAGCAGGATAAAGGTCATGGATGGATTCGATCCTTCCTGCTGCACCAATGTTCTCCTTTCCGGAGATATAAGCCTTGGAGTATTTAATGATCCGTTTATTGATACCACCGGAGTGAGTATTCCAAGTGGAATTATAAACGCACGACTTCATAATTGTACCATAGGCTCAAATGTAATTATCAATAATATAGGAGATTATATTGCTAATTATGTTATTGATGATGATGTAGTTATAAAAAATTGCGGAAAGATTTATACAGAGGGCAAATCTGCCTTCGGAAATGGGATCTTAGTGTCAGTTCTCAATGAAACGGGGGGGAGGGCTGTGAAAATATGGGACAGGCTCTCTGCACATGAGGCATATATAGTTGCTCTTTACAGACACAGGAGCAAGGCAGTTGACTTACTAGAGAAGATGGTTGATGAGTATGCTTCTGCCGTATCATCTGAAATGGGCTTCATTGGAAAAGGATCAAGACTATTCAACTGCAGCAACATACGAAATGTTCGCTTCGGGCCTTACAGTCGTGCAGAAGGCGCAATAACAATTAATGAAGGTTCTGTTAACAGCAATGAGGCTGATCCGGTTTTAATAGGCCCGGGTGTCATAATGGAACATTTTATTGCCTGCTCGGGATCAATAATAACAGAATCAACAATTATCGATAAATGTTTCGTAGGGCAGGGCTGTATACTGGCAAAACACTATTCTGCAGAAAATTCACTTTTCTTTGCTAATTGCGGGGGATATCATGGGGAAGCATGCTCCATATTTGCAGGTCCTTACACTGTAACCCATCATAAGTCGACACTTCTTATTGCCGGTATTTTTTCATTTATGAATGCCGGAAGCGGTTCGAATCAGAGTAATCATATGTATAAGCTGGGCCCTATTCATCAGGGAATTATGGAGCGGGGTTCAAAGACCACCAGTGACTCTTACCTTCTCTGGCCCGCACGGATTGGTCCATTTACCCTGGTTATGGGCAGGCACTATACAAACCTCGATACATCATCTCTTCCATTCTCATATCTTATTGAGAACAATGATGAGAGCGTGCTGGTTCCGGGTGTTAATCTGAGAAGTGTCGGTACAATACGTGATGCACAGAAATGGCCTCTGCGCGACAGAAGGAAGGACCCTGAAAAAATTGACCGGGTAAACTTTAACCTGCTTAGCCCGTATACAATCAGAAAAATGATCGCCGGAAGGGATCTTCTTAAAAAATTAAAAAGCGAGTCACCTCAGGACCTGGTTTCATATTCTTTTAATAACATGAAAATCAGCAGGTCTGCACTCGAGCGGGGGATAGAGTTTTACCAGACAGGCATAAATAAATTTCTGGGGAACTCAATTATTAAAAGACTTGAAGATAAACGGTTTAAGACTAACTCAGAGCTTCAGAGCAGGCTTCTGCCCGATTGTGAAGAAGGTAAAGGAGAGTGGGTAGATCTTGCAGGACTTATTACTCCTAAAACTGAAGTCGATCTGCTTCTTGATAAGGTTGAAAATGGAGAGATCGGATCAATTTATGAACCCGGCGTAGGATTCATGGTAATGCACCAGTCGTATTACAACTGGGAATGGTCGTGGGCTTGCGAAAGGATTGAGGAGGAAACAGGAGTGACTGTTAATAAATTAACAGCAGAAGATGTTATCCGGATTGTTGAGCAATGGAAAAAAAGCGTGGTTGATCTTGATAATCTTCTATATGAGGATGCAAAGAAGGAGTTTACACTCTCCTCGATGACCGGATTTGGAATTGACGGAGGGGAAGATGTTAAAAAACTCGATTTTGAGAAGGTAAGGGGTGAATTTGAATCAAACAGTGTTGTAGCGGCAATCCGTGAACATATTATTCGCAAAACATCATTAGGTGATGAATTGATTCAAAGAATGAAAGAGATAGATAAGTGACCTTAATTACCTTCCGGAATACATCTTTTCGTAGTATTTTCCATAGTCGCCTGAAAGAACATTCTCAAGCCACCTCTCGTTTGCGAGATACCACTCAACAGTTTTCTCCAGTCCGTCGGAAAACTCCGGTATCGGCGACCAGCCAAGTTCGTTCTGAAGTTTTGATGAGTCAATTGCATAACGCATATCATGACCGGGCCTGTCTTTAACATAGGTAATCAGTTTCTCTGAAGTGCCTTCCATCCGATTTAGCTTCTTGTCCATAACTCTGCAAAGCAATTTGATAAGATCTATATTCATCCACTCGTTATTGCCCCCGATATTATATGTCTCCCCAACTCTTCCCCTGTGATATATCAGATCAATGGCAGCAGCATGGTCTTCAACGTATAGCCAGTCGCGGATATTTTCTCCCTTTCCGTAAACAGGAATAGGTTTACTGTTTTTAATATTGTTGATGGCGAGAGGAATGAGTTTCTCGGGAAACTGGTTTGGTCCGTAATTATTTGAGCAATTAGAAATTACAGATGGTAAGCCAAATGTATGGTTATAAGCCCTTACCAAATGGTCAGAACTGGCTTTTGATGCTGAATATGGACTCTTGGGATCATAGGCTGTTTCTTCGGTGAACAGACCCTCTTTTCCCAAAGACCCGTAAACCTCATCAGTCGAAATATGATAGAAAAGTTTTCCTTCAGGGGCGCCTTTCCAACTATTGCGGGCAGCATTAAGCAGGTTAACAGTTCCTATAATATTTGTAAAAACAAACTCATCAGGACCTGTTATAGAGCGGTCGACATGCGATTCGGCAGCAAGATGGATAACCCCGTCAAAGCTATACTTTGAGAACAGTGTTACAACAGACTCTTTTTCAACAATATCTGTTTTTTCAAACCTGTAGTTAATGCTTTTATCTATATCTGAAAGATTCTCCAGATTACCGGCATAGGTTAGTTTATCTGCATTGACAACCAGATAATCAGGGTATTTTGTTACAAACCTTCTTACAATATGCGATCCGATGAAACCGGCTCCTCCTGTAATCAAAATGGTTTTTTTCATAGCTAATCCTTCTTGTTTCTGATAAATTTCTCCCAGTCCCAGGCAGTTTTCATAGCCTCATCAAGTGTGCTGATTGTTTTCCAGCCAAGTTCCCTGTTGGCATAAGAAGGATCAGCCCATATCTTTTCAATATCCCCGGCTCTTCTTCCTGTTATGCTGTAATTCAGTACTATGCCCGATACCCTCTCGAACGATTTAATTGCTTCCAAAACTGATACCCCATTACCTGTTCCAAGGTTGAAGACCTCATAGTTTGACTTGTTTTTGTTTTCCATGAGCCTTTTGACCGCAACGGCATGAGCCTTTGCAAGATCAACAACATGCAGGTAATCTCTAACGCATGATCCATCAGGGGTGTTGTAGTCATTCCCGAATACTTTCAGTTCTTTTCTTAGCCCGTAAGCTGTTTGTGTTATATATGGAACCAGATTCTCAGGCACACCTCTTGGCAACTCTCCTATTAACGAGGAAGGATGAGCTCCTATAGGGTTAAAATATCTCAGCGATATTGCTTTTATATTATTATCTGATGCAGTTGTGTCTCTGATTATTGATTCTCCAATTTGTTTGGTGTTTCCATAAGGCGAAGTGGCCGGCTGAAGAGGAGCATCCTCTGTTACAGGAAGTTTTTCCGGCTGTCCATAAACGGTGCATGATGATGAAAAGACTAAATCAGGCACCCCGAACTGTTTCATTGCATCAAGAATATTTACCAGCGAAACCAGATTATTCCTGTAATATTCTAATGGCTTGTTCACGGATTCTCCTACTGCTTTATATGCAGCAAAATGAATTATGGCAGAAATATCTGATTGTTTTTTAAAGAAGCTGAACAACTTCTCTTTATCACAGAGGTCAAAAACTTCAAGATGCGGTTTAACCCCGCATATCTGATGAATACGGTCAACGACCTCAATCTCTGAGTTATAGAGATTGTCAATAATTACAACATCATATCCTTCCTCAATAAGTTCAACAGTTGTATGTGAACCGATATATCCGGTGCCGCCGGTAACCAGGATTTTTTTCTTCATTAAAGACTCCAGTAAGTGTGATTTTTGATTTTGCCCCTTAGAACTCCTTTCACATCAACAACAATTCCGTCTTTATTAAGAAGTTGAGTGAAGTATGATTCATCCAGACCAATGTACTCTTTATGGCTTACTGCAAGTATAACAGCGTCGTATTTCCCTTCAGGCTTCTTTTTCAGATCAATGCCATACTCTTCTTTTACCTCATGAGCGTTCGCACCGGGATCAATAATATCGACTGAGAGGCCAAACTCAACGAGTTCACTTATCACATCAACTACTTTTGAGTTACGTATATCCGTAACATCTTCCTTGAATGTAATTCCCATTATCAGAACTCTTGCCTCTTTAAGACCTTTTCCGACAGCTATTATCTTCTTAACAGTCTGTTTGCCGATATACCTTCCCATGCTGTCGTTTATAAATCTTCCTGAGTCGATCATCTGAGGATGGTAGCCGAGTTCTTTGGCCTTAAATGAAAGATAGTAAGGGTCAACTCCGATGCAATGTCCCCCTACAAGTCCCGGAAAGAACTTAAGAAAATTCCATTTTGTACCTGCAGCCTCAAGAACCTCAAATGTATTTATGCCCATGCGGTTAAATATTATTGAGAGTTCATTCATGAAGGCAATATTGATATCGCGCTGTGTGTTTTCAATGATTTTGGCAGCCTCGGCAACTTTTATTGAACTGGCCCTGTAAACACCGGCTTTAATTATCAGCTCATAGATTTTAGCAATGTTTTCTGCTGATTCGGCATCACAGCCGCTGGTAACTTTTGTAATCTTGGTGAGGGTGTGATTTGTGTCACCCGGATTTATTCTTTCAGGGGAGAAGCCAACTTTAAAGTCGATTCCGCATTTGAGTTGCGAATATCTCTCAAGAACCGGAACGCAATCATCTTCTGTACAACCAGGATATACAGTTGACTCATATACAACATAATCGCCCTTTTTCAGAATCCTTCCAACAGTTTCAGATGCTTTAAGTACAGGAGTAAGGTCAGGAAGGTTATGCCGGTCAGTAGGTGTGGGAACTGCAATAATATGAAATGATGCCTCCCTCAGATCTTCGGGATTGCTGGTCAGTAATATATCGCTGTTTTTAAAAGCTTCGGATGTAAGTTCATTGCTGGGGTCGATTCCCTTTTTCATCAATTCAACCCGGTCGGGTTTTATATCAAAACCAACAACCCTTAACTGCTTTGCAAACTCGAGAGCGATTGGCAGTCCAACATAACCAAGTCCAATAAGAGAAAGTTTAGTCTCCTTGTTGATAAGCCTTTTGTACATAATGAGTGTTATAAAATTGTTTTTAAAATCGGATGGAAATCCCCTCTAAGCCCTACAGGCTTTGAATTTCGGATTGTGTACGCTATTTCGACTGATTGTTTTGCCTTATCGAGACCGAAGCCTTTTCCGGCAAGAATATCTTTATAAGTTTCGGTATGAAGTTCGGTGAACCCTTCGCTGAACTCAATCTCTTCACCATCAACAGTTATTGATCTGTATGTTCTTTTACCGGTTTTTTTAATCTGATCAGGAATATCATTATAATCGAGACTCAGGAACCATCTTACTCTGCCGTTTTCAAGTTCCAGATAGCCTGCTGCTTTATCTTTTTCTGAAACATGCACAATGTTCTGTCTGGCATCACCGAATATCCAGGCCAGCATATCAAAAAAATGTATTCCAATGTTTGTAGCAACGCCTCCTGATTTCTGGATATCCCCCTTCCATGATATTGAGTACCAGTTTCCTCGGCTGGTAACATATGTAAGGTCAATATCATAAATCTTATCCTTTGGTCCGTTCTTTATCTTTTCACGAAGCTCAATAATTTTCGGATGAAGGCGCAGTTGCAGGACTGTATATATTTTCCGGCCAGTCTCATTTTCAATCTCCTGAAGTGCTTCAACATTCCATGGATTGAGAACAATCGGTTTTTCACATATAGCGTCTGTCTGGTGACGAAGCGCAAATCGTATGTGTGAATCGTGAAGATAATTCGGCGAACAAATGCTTACATAATCAATTTTTGTACCGGTTCTTTTCAGTTTATCAAAATGGCGGTCAAACCGTTCAAACTCTACAAAAAAATCACTTTCGGGAAAATAGCTGTCGATAATACCAACACTGTCAAACTTATCAAGACTGGCAAGCAGGTTATTTCCTGTCTCTTTTATTGCTCTGAGATGTCGAACTGCAATATATCCTGCCACACCTATGATTCCGAAGTTTTTTGGAGTCTCTGTCATAGATATTCATTTAAGGGAGAACAAAAATACTAAATAATTTTAGAAACGGCGCCATTTTCCAGCCTGTAGTGGGCTCCGCTTTCAGGGCAGCTTGCCTTGCCGCTTTCATCAAATTTAAGCTTGTGGCCAAATTCGCTCATCCATCCTGTCTGTTTTGCAGGATTTCCGATAACCAGTGCGTATGGTTTAACATCTTTCGTTACAACAGCACCGGCGCCTATGAAAGCAAATGTTCCTATCCGGTTACCGCATACAATTGTTGCATTTGCACCTATTGAGGCACCTTTTTCAACTGTGGTTTTCGAATAGCTCTCTTTTCTTATTATCGCACTTCTTGGATTTATTATATTGGTAAAAACCATCGATGGACCCAGGAATACATCATCTTCACAAACTACACCTGTATAAATAGAAACATTATTCTGAACCTTAACATTCCGGCCCAGGATCACCCCGGGTGAAATAACCACGTTTTGTCCGATATTGCAGTTTTCACCCAGAACCGATCCGCTCATTATATGACTGAAGTGCCAGATCTTTGTTCCTTTTCCGATTTTACAACCGTCGTCCACAACTGCTGTTTCGTGCGCAAAGTACTCTTTCTCCATAAGCTATTTATCAAAGAAATTCAATATATTAACTGTTATATAATCAATTTGTTCCTGTTCCATTTCAGGGTGCATAGGCAATGAAAGCACCTCTTTGCATAATTCAGCTGTAACAGGAAATTCATTCTCGCCGTAGCCCAGAAACCTGTAAGCTTCCTGCATGTGAAGCGGACCCGGGTAATAGACCATAACCGGAATTTTCTTCTCTTCAAGATATTTCTTAAGAGCATCCCTTTTGCCGTTCTTAATTCTTAGGGTATACTGATGGAAGATATGTGTTGACCATTTTACCCTTTCAGGGACTATAAGAGAGTTGCATGATAAGAAAGCCTTATCATACTGATCTGCAACAGAAACTCTCGCCTCATTGAAGCGGGTAAGATATTTAAGCTTGACACGGAGTATCGCTGCCTGTATTGTATCAAGTCTTGAGTTTATTCCAATATCGTCGTGATGATATCTTATCTTCATGCCATGGTTGGCTATGCTTCTCAGTTTCAGAGCAAGAGCATCATTATTAGTGTAGAGAGCCCCGCCATCACCATAACATCCCAGATTCTTTGACGGAAAAAATGAAGTAGTACCTATGTCACCTATAGTACCGGCCTTTTTTCCTGTTCTGTCTTTGAAAACATAATCAGCCCCTGTTGCCTGAGCAGCATCTTCAATAACATAAAGATTATTTTCAGCAGCGATCTTCATTATGCCTTCCATGTCGGCACACTGACCGAAGAGATGTACAGGTACAATGACGCGGGTATGTTTTGTAACAGCTTTTTTTACTGCTTCAACAGAAATGTTAAAGCTTCCGGGCTCTGGATCGACAATTACGAGCTTCAGTCCAAGTAATGCTACTACCTCGACGGTTGCTATGAAAGTAAAATTTGTTGTAATAACCTCATCGCCGGGTTTAAGTCCCAAAGCCATTATTGCCAGTTGAAGAGCATCAGTCCCGTTGGCACAGGAGATCACATGTTTTACTCCCATGTAAGCCTGAAGTTCTTCTTCAAATATCTTTACATCAGGCCCTTTGATGAAGGCAGATGTTTCAAGTACGTTTTTTATGGCAGCATCAATCTCAGGCTTTAATTTCCCATATTGGGCCTTAAGATCGACCATCTGAATATCTCTCATTGAAATCAAATTTTAAGAATTACGAAGATAATATTTTTCGGGAAGACTTTTTTTCTTATTTTTGTAATAACAAATCATTTTTAAGTGGACATAACTGCTCATATACGGGAACTTCTATTCGGACACGACTGTGTAATTGTACCCGGTTTTGGCGGCTTTATCGGTAACCATACCCCTGCGCACCTTGACAAGAGTACGGGTACTTTTTTCCCGCCTGTGAAGCAGATCTCCTTCAACAGGAACCTCAATCATAACGACGGGCTGCTTATAGGTAAGATTTCCGGGTCGTCGGGTCTCAGTTACAGAGATGCCCGTAACCTTGTTGATGAGTTTGTATCAGAACTGCGGAATAAACTGAATAAGGGAGAAACAATTGTTTTTGATAATATAGGCACATTTCTTAATAATCAGGAGGGAAGCATTCAGTTTGAGCCTGACAGGAATGCAAATTATTATCTCGGATCATACGGGCTTGAGCCATTTCAGTGTTTCCCGCTTGAAGGCTATGATGTAAGGAAACAGGTAGTAAGACATATAAGTAAGGAGCCTGTTAAAAGGGCTTCAATGAGAAAAATAATGTGGAGGGCAGCTGTTATTATTCCGCTCTTAGCTGTTTTGGTTGCTGTTCCACTCAAAACAGAAATTTTTAAAACAAAAGTTGAAACCACAACTTTAAATCCTCTGGTTTCAGCTGAACTTGAACATAATAAAGATGCAGTAGATGCTGATTTAAAAGCAGATAATGCAAAGACGGAAGAGATAAACGTTTCAGTAGCTGAACCGGTTTCAATGTCTGTTCCTCCTACTGTTGTCTCTGGTATTTCTGATAACAATACCTATTATCTTGTCACGGGCAGCTTTCATTCAAAGGATAATGCTGAACTGCAGGCCGGAATGCTTAAGGCCGAGGGTTTTGAACCTGAGATTGTTGCTGCTCCAAATGGTTTCTACAGGGTTAGCGCGATGTTATGCAACGATCTGGCTGTTGCAAAGACCAAAAAAGACAGCATTTCGAAAAAATTTCCGGGATCCTGGATTTCCAGAAAGAAATAGCATTTCTATTTTATTGTACTTCCGTTACTTACTTTGTCAGAAGGGCTTACCATAACAAGTTTGCCATCGCCGTCTTCAGCCATCAGTATCATACCCTGCGATTCAATGCCTTTTATCTTGCGCGGTTCCAGATTGGCAATGATGGAGATCTGTTTTCCAATTATAGCTGAAGGTTCATAGTATTCGGCAATGCCGGAAACGATAGTCCTTATATCGATACCGGTATCTATTTTAAGTTTCAGCAGCTTTGTTGTCTTTGGAACTTTCTCAGCCTCAAGTATTGTAGCTGTACGGATATCAATTTTAGAAAAATCATCAAATGTAACGGCATCTTTCCCTGGGGCAACTTTTGCGCCGGCGGCTTCATTGGCTTTTTTGGTGGCAAGGAGCTTATCTACCTGTTTTGTAATCTCTTCATCTTCAATTTTATCAAAAAGAAGTCCGGGTTTGTTAATCATATGCCCGGCCTTGAGAAGATCTTTCTCACCTGCTTCACTCCATTTAAGTTCTTTAAAGTTTATCCATCCGCGGAGCTTTTCCATTGAGAACGGAAGGAATGGTTCACATATAATTGTGAGGTTAGCAGTAATCTGAAGGGCAATATTCATTATTGTCTTCACCCTTTCAGGATCAGTTTTAATTACTTTCCATGGCTCAGCATCAGCCAGATATTTATTGCCAAGTCTGGCCAGGTTCATCGCCTCCTTAAGTGCTTCGCGGAACCTGTATGTATCAAGACTGGTTTCCACATTCTCTCTGACCTTAGCCATCTCGTTCAGAGTGGCCTCATCATTTGAATCAAATTTACCTCTTTCAGGTACTCTGCCTTCGTAGTAGTTATTTGTTAGTACAAGAGTTCTGTTTACAAAGTTCCCGAGTATGGCAACGAGTTCGTTATTATTTCTGGCCTGAAAATCTTTCCAGGTGAAATCGTTGTCTTTAGCTTCAGGGGCACTGGCGCAGAGCGAGTACCTCAGCACATCCTGTTTTCCGGGAAAATCTTCAAGGTATTCGTGCAGCCATACAGCCCAGTTTCTTGATGTTGAAATCTTATCGCTCTCAAGATTAAGAAACTCATTTGCCGGAACATTTTCAGGAAGTATAAAACTTCCCTCAGCCTTAAGCATTGACGGAAATATTATACAATGAAAGACTATGTTATCCTTACCGATAAAATGAACCATTTTTGTTTCACTGTCTTTCCAGTATTTCTCCCAGTCGGGCGTAAGTTCTTTTGTTGCAGAGATATATCCTATCGGAGCATCGAACCAGACATAAAGCACTTTGCCGTTTGCCCCGTCAACCGGTACCGGAACACCCCAGTCAAGATCGCGGCTAACAGCTCTTGGCTGAAGACCCTGATCGAGCCACGATTTGCACTGGCCGTAAACATTAGTCTTCCACTCTTTATGATCTTCGAGGATCCATTTTTTCAGCCACGGCTCATACTTGTCGAGTGGAAGGTACCAGTGCAGAGTCTCTCTAAGTACGGGCTTGCTTCCGCTTACTGTTGAATGCGGATTAATTAGTTCATTAGGACTGAGCGAAGTACCGCATTTTTCGCACTGGTCGCCATAGGCATTCTCATTTCCGCAATGGGGGCATGTTCCCATTATATATCTGTCGGCAAGGAAACATCCTGCTTCCTCATCATAATACTGGTCGCTTGATTTTTCGATAAATTCTCCTTTATCGTATAGCTTTCTGAAGAACTCAGAAGCAGTTTCATGGTGCACTTTATTTGAAGTGCGTGAGTAGATGTCGAAGGCAATTCCGAAATCGGCAAAAGCTTTTTTATTCAATGAATGATACCTGTCAACAATCTCCTGGGGAGAGACTCCCTCTTTGCGTGCTTTCAGGGTTATAGGAACGCCATGTTCGTCGGAACCGCAAACAGAAATAACATCTTCCCCCTTCATCCTCAGGTACCTGGTGTATATGTCCGAAGGTACATAAACACCTGCAAGATGACCAATATGAATAGGTCCGTTGGCATAGGGCAGGGCAGAGGTGACAAGATATCGTTTGAAGTTCTTCATAGTATTGATAATGAATAGTAAGCATTTTTTAGGTAGCACAAATATAATAATTTTATGCAAGCCTGAATTTAAAGCCGTTGCCAGATCGGGCAAAAACCCGCATAGAGCGCAAAGAAATGGGCAGTTTGTTTTCTCTTTGTGCTTTTTTCTTAAGTTGTAAAAGGAAACAATAAAAGCTACATTTACGTATAATAATATTTATATGCCTGTCAATAAGAAACAACCTGAATATCTTAAGCCCGGCGACGAGGTTGCAATTATTTCCCCATCATTCTGTATTGATGAAAAAAAGGTAACTGACGCAATTCCGGTTCTTGAATCATGGGGACTGAAGGTGCGGGTAGGGAGGAATGCTTATAATCGTTTAGGGCCTTTTGCCGGAACAGATGAAGAGCGATTGTCAGATCTTCAGGAGATGACAGATGATCCTAATATTAAGGCTGTTATCTGTTCCAGAGGTGGTTATGGTATGTCAAAAATAATTGACAGGGTTGATTTTTCGGCCCTTAACAGGAACCCTAAATGGTACGCAGGTTTCAGCGACATCACAGTGCTTCATTTATGGCTAAGCGAGGTTTGCGGTATCAGTTCAATTCACTGCGAAATGCCACTTAACTTCAATGATCCTGATTCAACACCAGCAGCTCTCTCGACTGTCAAGCAGGCTCTCTTCGGTACACTTCCTTCCTATAGGTGGGAGGGTGAGTTTCATCGGAAATGCAACGTTTCAGGGGAACTTACCGGAGGAAATCTCTCAATGATTTACAGCCTCACAGGTACAGAGGCTGAACCATCAACCAGGGGTAAGATTCTGTTTATAGAGGAGATAGGGGAGTATTATTATCATCTCGACAGGATGCTTACTTCACTGAAGCTTGCCGGCAAACTGGAAGGATTGGCAGCATTGCTGGTAGGAGGTGTAAATAAGATGGAAGAGGCCAGGATTCCCTGGGGGAAAAGCATAGAAGATACTATCAAAGAAATTGTTGCTGAATATGATTATCCTGTATTTTTCTCTTTCCCGGCAGGGCATATTCCTGATAACAGGGCAATATATATAGGAAGGAAAGCGAAAATTGACATCTCCGGAAAAAGTGCAACTCTCTCCTTTCTATAATTTTAGAATGCCGATAACAGCAGATTAAGGTCTTTTGAAATAATCCCGAATTTTTGTCCCAGAGTCTCATTAGTGAGCATGCCATTATATAAATAAGCTCCGTTACGGACACCCTGATCATTTTTCAGCAGCTGGGTAATTCCGCCTGTATCGGCCAGATTCTGAAGAAGAGGAGTAAAGATATTACTTAGTGCAATTGATGCAGTTCGGGCTACTCTCGAAGGCAGGTTCCATGCTGAAAAATGAACAACTCCAAACTTCTCATATACCGGATCTTTTAAAGCACGGCATTCTGTTGTTTCAATACATCCGCCACGGTCGATACTAAGATCTATTACGACAGCTCCTTTTTTCATTGTGCGGATCATGTCCTCGGTTATAAAATACCAGGGTTTCAGATCTTCAAGTTCTATAGCTCCGATTAGCACATCGGCTGATTTCAGGGCTTTTCTGAGTACCTGAGGATGAAAGACCGAGGTCTGAAGTCTTTGTCCCAAAATGTTTTGAAACCGTCTCAGACGATGAAGGGAGCTATCAAAAATTTTTACTGTTGATCCAAGGCCGATTGCTGCCCTGGCAGCGTATTCACCTGCAGTATTGGCACCAATTATCACAACCTCAGTTGGAGTTACTCCGGTTATTCCTCCCAGCAATACTCCTTTGCCTCCGTGCATATTACTGAGGTATTCTGAAGCAACCAGGAGAGATGTTATTCCGCAAATTTCGCTCATTGATTCAATAACCGGCATAACCCCGTTATCATCACGGATCTTTTCAAATGCAATAGCTGTTACCTTCTTCCTGATAAGTTTGCCAAGTGTTTCCTCATTCAGTTTGAGAACATTGAGGTAAGACATAACAACCTGATTTCCTTTGAGATATTCCGTTGACTCTTCAGTAAATGGGGCAACTTTAATTACAACATCTGAGCTGAAAACCCTAGCAGGAGAATCAGTCATAGTTGCTCCGTTTTCACTGTAGTCTTTATCGGAGTAATTTGCACCCAGACCAGCACCTTTCTGGACTATAACTTCATTACCGCCTTCAACAAGGAGATTAACTGACTCCGGGGTAAGCGCTATTCTCTTTTCATCATCTTTCTTGTCGTTGGGGATGCCGATTGTGATACTTCTGTTTTTTACGGCAGATACAAATAGCTCTTCCTTTGGCATGAAAGCAGTATTGCCAAAACTGACCTTTCCGCTTTTACCTTTCTCATTCATCTTCAGAGGGTTTATTTCTTCAAAGGTAAAAAAAATGCAATACAGAGCAAAATCAGATAACTATGATATTCGCAATACTCTTTTTTCATCATCATCAACTGTGATTCTTACCCTGAGGGTATCCTCAGGAAGAATTTCTTCAACCATCTCCGGCCACTCCATGAAACAGTAATTGTCACCTGTCAGGTACTCTTCAATTCCAAAATCAAACACCTCTTCCTGCTTTTTTATCCTGTAAAAATCGATATGATAAATTGAATCTCCGGCTATGGTCCTGTATTCATTTACAAGTGTGAATGTCGGGCTGCTGATAATATCGCTTGCACCCAGTTCTTCACATACTGCTTTGATTATGGTTGTTTTTCCTGCTCCCATCGACCCGTAGAAGGCAATGATCCTGTTCTTTCCGAAGATCTCAATCAGTTTCTTTGCCCCTGAGTGAAGGTGTTTTTTGTCTTTGATAATGAGCTCCATAGCTTATGTTTTAAACCGGTTCAAGTATGGCAACCGGAAGCATTACCTCTTGCATTGAAATCCCTCCGTGCTGAAAAGAATCTTTGTAGTAAGCGGCAAAATGGTTATAGTTATTCTGATAAACCAGATAATCTTTATTGAGTGCAAAGATATACCTCGAACTGATATTTATTTTTGGAAGCATCGCTTTTTCAGGATTAATAATCTCAAAAACTTTTCTGGGATCATAATCGAGATTTCTACCCATTTTGTATCTGAGATTTGACGATGTATTCCTGTCTCCAATGATCTTAACCGGATTCTGAACTCTTATTGTTCCGTGGTCGGTGCTGAAAATAACTTTTACATGATGCGCCGCAAGTGTCTTCAGTAATTCAAAAAGGGAGGAATGAATGAACCACGACCGGGTGAGGCTTCTGTATGCAGGTTCGTCGTTAGCCAGGTCGCGGATTATGCCAACCTCAGTTCTGGCATGTGAGAGCATATCGACGAAGTTGTAGACCAGAATATTGATGTCATTTTCGAGCATCATCCTCACTCTTTCATTCACTTTTTTAGCCTCATTACCGCTGCTTATCTTATTATACGACCATTTGTACTTTAACCCTTTTCGGGCAAGCTGGCTTCTGAAAAGTTCCTCCTCAAAATTATTCTTGCCCTCCTCTTCGTCATCATTTATCCAGTACTGGGGCATACTCTCAGCAATAACAGATGGCATCAATCCGGCAAATATTGAATTCCGGCTGAATTGTGTTGCTGTAGGCAGGATGCTGTAATATATATCCTCTTTCGTAACCCTGTATATCCCTGATAGTTCAGCGGCAATTGTTCTCCACTGATCGTAGCGCAGATTATCAATGAGAATAAAAAACAATGGTCTATGTTCCTGAACATTAGGGAATATCACTTTTTCAAAGAGAGAGTGGGATAGGACTGGAGCAGTTTTACTCTCCTTCTTAAGCCAATCGAGATAATTTGTCATCATAAACCTCGAGAATGAATTATTTGCTTCATTCTCCTGAAGTCTTAGTATTTCAGACATCCCGGGATCAGTTGATTTTTCGAGTTCCGATTCCCAGAACACGAGTTTTTTATAGAGTTCCGTCCAGTCGCTGAAAGTTGAGGCAACGGAAATCATATTTCTTATTCTGCCAAATTCGAGTCTGTAATCGGTAGTGGTTTTTTCAGTTACCAGGCGACGCTGATCGAGAATTTTTTTTATTACGAGAAGAACTTGTTTGGGCTTAACCGGTTTAATGAGATAGTCAGCAATCTCTGAACCAATGGCTGCCTCCATGAGTTCCTCCTCGTCACTCTTGGTTATCATTACTACAGGGATGTCGGTTCTGACTTCCTTGATGAGTTTAAGTGTTTCAATGCCACTTAATCCGGGCATATTCTCATCAAGAAAAATAAGGTCGTACCTGTTTAGTTTTACAAGATCAATAGTATCATTCCCATTTGAGCAGGTATCGATTTCATAGCCCTTCTCCTCAAGAAAAAAAATATGAGGTTTAAGCGCTTCAACCTCATCATCTGTCCAAAGTATCCTTATTTTTCTCATTTCTGACCGTAGTTTTCCAGGAAGAATAGCTGGTACCTGACAGGATCTTTATCAGTATTGAGCACCTTCAGGTTACTTTCACTTATTGTAAATGTTAACATTTTTGTTGAGCTTGGATTTCTGACTATCTGGTCTAGCCGGAATGCTTTAAAATAATCAAGAGCCTGTGCATAGTTCTTAAAGCCCGATACAGTTATTATAATATACCTGTTGTCAATAAGAGTGCCTTCGGTGCGGTAATTCTTATTGGTGTAACTATCAATATTGTAACTTATTACATCGAATGTTGCAAGATTGATATTAAATGCAGGATTAGTTATTATCAGGGCAAAACGGTGATTTTCAGTTGTATCTGCAACATATAAGACAGCTGCAATTTTCTTGTCTTCTTCAATCTTCAGTTCAGGTACTTTCTGATTAAGGAAAGCAATTATCTCCGCTGCTTTTTTGCTTTCAACAGATTCAGGCCAGGTTTTTATGAGCTTGTTAAGTTCTTCCTTAAAACCTCTTTCATCACTTAACGGAGCAGTTGAATAGGCCCTGAGAAGCAGGAATTTGGGGGCCAGAGGATCTTTAGGGTATTTTTCCAGTGCATTGTCTGCCATTGAAACTGACTCTTTAAATCTTCCCGAGGCATAAGCTCCATAGGCTTCCTGGTAAAGCGTTTCAGCCATCTTAAGGTCAGCCATTTTCTTTTCATAGTAGGCAGGATCGGAAAGGATCAATGCGAATTCACTTTCGGGGTATTTATCTAGCAGCCTCTGTCTGTAGGTTTCTGCTTTGGGCTTGTTTATATCCTTGTTTATTTTGTAAATATTGTAGTAAGATTCGGGTACAAGTTCACTTGCCGGGTAGCGAACGCCAAGGGATTCGAATGTTTCAGTTGCCTTTGCCGGATCGCCTATTCTCTCTGCATATGCCTTACCTGCATTCAGTATAGCATTTGAAATCTTGTCATTGGAGATGGCCTTCAATGAATCGGTGAGCGGAAGGTTCTTCAGGTAAAACTCAGGCTTTTTGTAATCAATAACAGTATTTCCGGTATCAGTTTTTGCCTGAACAGTTTCGTCTATAGTCCCATAGAGCTGTGCAGTTGTTGACCTTGTCTTGTTTGATCTTCTCCAGTTATCCTCCAGTTTTCTGTCGCCCCATCTTCTCCGGAACTCCGTACGTCCGAATGTCAAAGCTGCCTGATTATAGAAATACCATTTACCTTCCTGATCAATATTTCCCTGAAATCTTCTTTCATTTTCATAGAACTGACCCAGATTATACCTGTCGGAATATTCAGAAGTTTTTCCTTCACTTTCATCCTTTTCTATCTTAGCAATAATATCAGCTATAAATGCATTTCTTTCTGTTTCAGGCATGGCAGCAACACGGAGCAAACTATCTTCACGTTGTATTATGGTAAGTTGTGAAACAAGAGAATTAAGATTTTGAGATTTGCTTTTAAGCGCCGGATAATCGGGATGTTTCTGATCAAGAAAAAATACTGTGCTGTCATAATATTTCCCGGCCTTCATATAATCGGGTTTTGAATAATAGTATCCTGCCAGAGCCAGATACGAACGTCCCTTCTGATTTGTGTTGCCTGAATTTGAGCTTGCCGATTTTCTGAAATATTCAAGAGCTTCCGCCTCATTCCCTTCCTTCATCGACATATTTCCCAGGGCATAGTAGATCTGATCATGAAAATCATCATTCTTCTTGTCCTTTAGCATCCTCTCAAGTTCTTTTCTGATCTCCTGTGTATTTCCTGAGTTTACATCAAACACTCCGGCGATATTTATCCGGGCATTGAATTCTACATCATAAGGGGGGTTCATTTTTACAACATCACGATAAAGTGATGTAGCCCTTGCCCCATTGCCTGTTTGTTCATTAAGCTGGGCAAGCAGGTATGTTAAGCGATATCTTGTTCTTTTTCCTGAAACGAGGTCAATTGATTTCTGCAGTGGATCAATGGCTTCAGAATATCTTTTCTGTTTTACGAAAAGATCTGTCATCGTTGTGAAATACATTGCTCTCAGCACTTTAGAGATGCCGGAATTTATCTCCAATCCGCTTAATATTCTGTTTGACTCTGTATAGTTGGCTGTTTCACTGTAAAGTCTGGCAAGCCATATTGCTGCTTCAAACTTTATTAATGGGTCATTTGCATCGGTAATTGAAAAGTTGAAAAGGGATGTTGCTTCGCTATATTCCTGTTTATAGAACCTGGCTTTACCGATGAGAAGATAACTGTCGTCAACCCATTCATTGTACTCCTTTCTTTCCAGAAGTTCGCGCTCTTTCTCTGTGGGGACTTTATCCTTTAAGTCGGGTTTTGTTGTGATTGATTTTAAAGTGATAAGCTTTGAAGCTTTCTGAATGGCCTTCTCCATATCGGATGAACAGAGTGAGACAGATGCCGGATCACTGTATTCGAATACTCTAAGGATCTCGGCATAATCATCTTTATATCCGTTTGATATTTTGAGAAGTCCGGCCTTAAAACTCTCATAGCCATTAAAATAGATGTTGAACCTGGCGGTCATGCCATGGTAAAACCTTGAACTTTCAGTGTTTTTTTCCACTGAGCATGTAGTCAGGATCAGCAACAATCCTGAAAACACCAGATATTTATATGATGCCTTATTAAAAACCAAATAAACGCCGTTTAATACTATAACTTCTTAAAGCAGTGTATAGTATTTCAAAGGTAAATAAAAATGATCTGATGTGGCTGATCAGGCTGAAATAACTCCTTTTATTTCAGGAACCTCTTTCATAATTGCCTGTTCAACGCCTGCCTTTAGGGTTTGCATACTGTAAGGACAACCATGGCATGCTCCTGTAAGCCTGACTTTTACTGTCATATCATCAGATACATCCACGAGTTCAATATCGCCTCCATCTGACTGAAGATAGGGCCTCACTCTTTCAAGTGCCTTCTTAACACGCTCTTTTACGCTGCTTGTATCGCTCATATTATCTATTGTTATATTATTTTACTTCAAGTTTGATGGTAGGACGCTGATCTCTGTTGCGCTTGTCAACACTTGCAATCAGTTGATCAGCAAGATCCATAAATGCATTTCCTGTTATTGAATCATTCAGTGCAACAGGCTGGCCTTTATCGCTGCCCTCACAAATACTCTGCACAAGCGGGATCTGTCCGAGAAGAGGGACGTCCATCTTTTCTGCCAGTTTTCTGCATCCCTCTTTTCCGAAAATGTAGTATTTGTTTGATGGCAATTCCGCGGGTGTAAACCACGACATGTTTTCAACCAATCCCAGAACAGGGACATTAATTTTTTCACTGCGGAACATTGAAATGCCTTTAACTGCATCGGCAAGTGCCACATCCTGAGGAGTGCTTATTACTATCGCACCTGTGACAGGAACCTCCTGTACCAGCGTAAGATGAATATCGCTTGTTCCGGGAGGAAGATCGACAAGCAGGTAATCAAGTTCACCCCATTCACCTTGTGTAATAAGCTGTTTGAGGAAACTGGAGGCCATTGGACCTCTCCAGATAACTGCATCTGCAGGGTCTACAAAAAAACCGGTTGATAAGACCTTTACTCCGTATTTGGTAAGTGGTACTATAATATCAACATCATTTTCCCTCTTTACTTCGGGTCTGTATTTTTCCTCGTTGAACATTTTCGGAACTGATGGACCAAATACATCAGCATCAAGCAATCCGACACTGAAGCCTTTGCGGGCCAGCGATATTGCAAGATTTACTGCGATGGTTGTTTTACCGACACCACCCTTGCCTGATGATACTGCAACTATATTGGTAACTCCTTCAAGAACTTCACGGCGTTTCTCCTGCTTCTTTCCAACAATTACTTTTGGTTCAACCTTAATTTCACTGATAACAACATCCGGTCCGAAAGCATCTTTCAGGCTCCTGACAATAGTACTTCGTATCGAATTGATAAACGGATCGTTGGATTTTTCGGGAGTAAGGGTGATGTTGATGCCCTCCTTTCCTGATTCAACATGTGATACCATCCCCAGTGATACAATATCTTTCCCCTTATCGGGATGTACCACTTTGGAGAGTATACTTAAGATCTGATCTTCTGAAAACATTGTTTCGTTATTTTTATTTAAATTAAATACAAACAAGCTGCAATTTTACCAAAAATCCCTGATAAAACAAAGAAAAGTGCCTAAAGTTCGGAATTCAAAGTTCGGAGTTCGAAGTGCCTAGAGTTCGGAGTGCCTAATAAAAAAACTAAGTACTTCGAATTCCGAACTCCGAACTACCAACTTCTTCCAGGGGCTCCCAGAATTTTTCTTCAAAATTGAGGATAGTGTCATCCTCTATGATTATCCCTTCATTTTCAAGGAGCTGCTGCATTGTAGAGGAGTTTCCGAAGTGATGTTTTCCCGACAGTACGCCGTTCCTGTTAACAACTCTGTGAGCCGGGATGAATTCGGGTTTTGAGTGCGATCCGTTCAGTGCCCAGCCAACCATTCTTGCTGACCTTCCTGATCCAAGAAACCTCGCAATTGCTCCGTAGGATGTTACTCTTCCGTAAGGTATAAGTTTTGTAACATCATACACTCTTTCGAAAAAATCGCTATTCGTTTTTAGTTTTCCGGCTTGCATCTTCAATTATTTTATCTTTTTCGAGACGGAATGCTATATAGTTGATGTTAAATCCCTTCGCCATGAAAAGCTTCTCATAATGAGTCTGAATGGAAAGGATCTCACTGCGGAATGTACTGAAAGTTTCAGAATCGACCATGGCCTCAGTTTTCACAACCGGAATTGATTCATCGGGAGCATTTGCTGAATAGAGGTCGTTTGTTGCATAGATAATCTGCAATCCATTATGAAGCGCGACCTCTTTAGTGTAATTATAAAGTTCACTGTTATCAGTTTTGAGATGTACAAGCCCGTTGTTTTTCACAAATTGCCTGTAACCATTAAGAAACCATGGTGAGCTGAGCCTTTTATTTGAATTTCTTAACCCTGGATGAGGATCGGGAAATGTAACCCAGATCTCATCTACCTCATCACTTCTGAAGAATGATGTAACAAATTCAATTCTTGTACGGATGAAAGCAACGTTATTCATTTTCTGCTCATTGGCAGTCCGGGCTCCTCTCCACATCCTTGCCCCCTTAATATCAATTCCAATGAAGTTTTTTTCAGGGAACCGTGCTGCCAGACCTACAGAGTATTCTCCTTTCCCGCATCCAAGTTCGAGTACTACAGGGTTATTGTTCCGGAACATCTCACTGTTCCATTTGCCTTTAATAGGGTGGTCCTTAGCAAAAACGGAACCTATTTCGGGCTGGATTACATTGGGATATCCTCCCAGTTCGGTCCATCTGGCAAGTTTGTTTTTACCCACTTCAGATGGTTATTTACTGATTTTTTCTATCCTCATGCCAACATCATACACACCTTTCAGATCAACTACACGCATACCGTGCTGGATTTTGAAGATATATAAACCCTTAACCGGGAAATAAACATTTGTCTTGTACGGAAGTTTCATTTCATGTATATCACCAAATCCTTTTCCATACCAGACGCCCTTTTCATCGGCGAGATTATATTGAAGTGTATCTGTGATACTACTTCCATCGGGAGATGAGGTGCTTACAAACAGATATATATTTCTGAAGGGATAGGCTGAACCGGTTCTTATTGTAAAGAAAACATCATTGCTGTTAAGTGTGTCTTTTACCGCGACACTGAATTCAGGTGCATCGGATAGTTTCCAGATCTCCTCAGGCATCGGTTCAGCATCTGTAAAAACAACATTGCTGTTGCAGGCTGTAAGAAAGATTGCTGATAAAAAATACAAAATAGATCTAACTCTCTTTAGGCCTCTTGTCATTGAATCTTCTGTTTTTTCTTTTGTTCTGACTTCTGTTGGGCTTGTTCTTGTTATCGGGTGGATCAAACCTGGTAAGACTGTTGTTTTTCAGGAGGTCCTGGGAAACCGGTTGTTCTGCTGCCCACGAGTCATCAATCAGTTGAAGACGATCAACTTTTTTGCCTTTTCTGTTTAGCGCCTGAATCTCCTTCACTCTTGCCACCGGCAATGCAACAAGATTGGCAGTAGTATGCTGGTCTGTTGAATACCAGTATATTCCCTTGTGAACTTCCATCTTGAAGAAATAGGCAGTACAGTCAAGTGCCTCAAGCGGCACATCCCGCTGGGGAAAGCCTCTCTGAGCATCAAGATAGCAGTCGAGTTCGAAGTTGAGGCAGCATTTAAGCTTACTGCACTGACCAGCAAGTTTTTGCGGATTAAGAGATAGTTCCTGATATTTTGCGTGTGTGGTTGTAACGGAGATAAAATTTGTGATGTGGGTCGAGCAGCAAAGTTCTCTTCCGCATGAGCCTATTCCTCCGATTCTGCCTGCTTCCTGACGGGCACCAATCTGGCGCATCTCTATCCTTACACGGAATTCGTCGGCAAGCACTTTAATCAGAGTTCTGAAGTCAACTCTTTCATCTGCAATATAATAGAATATGGCTTTGGTCTTGTCGCCCTGATATTCGACATCACCGATTTTCATATTAAGCTTAAGCTCCTCAGTGATTTTTCTGGTTCGAAGCATCGTATGAGTCTCAAGTTTTTTGGCCTCTTCCCACTTCTGAATATCAACAGCCTTTGCCTTCCTGTAGACTTTTTTCATATCATCAGATGAAGGAAGGACTTTCATCTTTTTCATCTGTTCATCAATCAGGGCACCGACCATTGAAACTCTGCCAATGTCGTGACCGGGAGACGCTTCAACTGCAACTACGTCACCAATCTCGAGTCTGAGACCGTTTACATTTCTGAAAAAGCCTTTTCGTGTATTCTTGAACCTTATCTCAACTATTTCATTGACATTCGGGGTGTCGGGAATATCTTTCAGCCAGTTGAATGAATCAAGTTTATTGTAGCCGGGCTTATATGTTATATCAGGCATCCGGCTTTCGTCTCCGGGTAGTCCCTGATTATCTTCGTTTTCTGTCATAAAGTTTTCGTTCTGCCAAAATTACCCGGCAAAAATAGTGAATAAAAGCTTAATTTCAACAAACAGGTTAAGATGAGCGGATAAGCCGCGTGACTTTTAATGCCATATCGAGGAAAACAATTTTGGCATTACCATTGGCTTCTATGTGTGAATGGACAAGATTAAACTCTTCTGTAAGCGGATAAATATTATCCTGAGTGATGAAAGGGTGAAACTTTCCTGAGAAATCCTTTTCCTCCCCTGTGAGGAAAACGAGCTGATTTTTGAGTTGATCGAGTGTCAGCATAAGATTCTCGCGGAGAATCCTCAGCGAGAATGTGATAAAACTTTTCTGCGCTTCTCTTCCGGTTGTAGCTATCTCTTCTGACCAGGTAATAATTGAAAGTATATCACGCTTATAGGCAAATCTCATAAGGCTTCTGAACCTTTCGAGGTTTGCTATTGAAGTCTCTTCATTGCCCGACATTTCTATTGCCCGGTTTATATTTCCTCCGGAAACATGAGCGAAGTCAGCCGCTTTTTCCGGGTTTATTTCAAGTTTGCCGATCAGATATTTTTCAATATCACTGTTTGAGAATGTCGGGATCTTAACAAGCTGGCATCTTGAAAGTATTGTTGGTATAACTTTAGCCGGATCTTCCGAAACCAGAAGAAATAGAGTTTTTTCGGGCGGCTCCTCAATCATCTTAAGCAACTTGTTTGATGTTGCCTGATGCATCTTCTCGGGGAGCCATATTATCATAATCTTGTACTCCGACTCAAATGTTTTGAGGCTGAGTTTTTTAATTATTTCCGAAGCCTCCGAAGCGAATATCATCCCCTGTGCATTTCCAACTTCGATAAAGTTGAACCAATCATTAATTGAAAAGAATGGAGACTTCCTTACGAAGTCTCTCCATTCTTCAATATAATTATCACTGACCGGATCAGTAGCTTTCTTTCCTTTGATTACCGGAAAAACGAAATGAAGATCGGGATGGATCATCTTATCGTATTTCACACACGATTTGCATGTTCCGCAGGAATCTGATTCGCTCCTGTTTTCGCAGCTGACATATCTGGCATAGGCTAAAGCCATTGCCATACTGCCGCATCCTTCAGGACCGGCAAACAACTGCGCGTGGCTCACACGCTCTTCCTTCACCGACCGGAGCAGCTTTACTTTAATATCGTTTTGTCCGGGGATCTGAGAAAAATTCATAGGTAAAATATCTTACTGGAAAGAAAATTATCCGGTTATTTTACTGCTGCAAGAGCAGGATCATAATCCGGTTCATTAACTGTTTCAGGAACCAGTTGTGTATAAACAACATTCCCTTTTTCATCAACAACAACAACACTGCGGGCATAAAGGCCAGCCAATGGTCCGTCAATAATGTCCACACCATAAGCCTTACCAAACCCTGAATCGCGGAAACCCGAAAGAGTTACCACATTGGTGATACCTTCTGTTGAGCAGAAACGGCCATGTGCAAAAGGAAGATCTTTTGAAATTGCCAGAACAACAGTATTACTGGTTCCTGCTGCAAGTTTATTGAATGCGCGTACTGATGCGGCGCAGGTTGCAGTATCGAGACTTGGGAATATATTCAGAATGAGCTTCTTCCCGTGAAGATCTGATAACGACTGTGTGCTGAGATCCGATTTAACAAGTTTAAAATCCGGAGCCTTGCTCCCTTTTTTTGGAAGGTCTCCTGATGTATTTACAGGATTTCCTTTGAGTGTAATTTTTGCCATAACTTTTTTTCAAATTTAATTAATCTTTTCCAAGTGGAAACACATATAACTGCTGATTGGTTCATCTTGTGCTAAGTTCCCTTAAGCGCAGAGATCCGCAGCGTAAATACGCTGAGGAGCGCAAAGTATTATATATAAGCGCTTTAGCTCTGCGTTGCTCTGCGTACCTCAGTGATAAAATAAATTTCCGGTATTGCAATTTGCAAAAAGCAATCAAAGTCTGTATTTAGTTGATTTAAGTCATTTAAATATTTCCAAAAAAAATGTAGGTTTGCAGGAGGAATAATATTCATCAAATAAAAATATCTGAAATATGAAAATGATTCAGGACTTTAATTTCAAAGGGAAAAAAGCAATAGTAAGGGTTGATTTTAACGTTCCCCTCGACAAAAAGACATTTGCAGTAACTGACGATACCCGTATAAGGGGAGCTCTGCTTACTATCAACAAGATCGTCGATGATGGTGGTTGTCTGATACTTATGTCGCATCTTGGAAGACCTGAGGGCCCAATGGAAAAGTATTCGCTAAAACCGGTTCTGCCTGTTTTGGAAAAGCTTCTTGGCAAAAAAGTACTCTTTGCCGATGATTGCCTTGGTGAATCAGCCGTTAAGATGTCGGCGGCTCTCAAACCAGGCGAGATTCTTCTTCTCGAAAACGTACGTTTTTATCCCGAAGAAGAAGGCAAGCCAATTCTTCCTGAAGGTGTTTCCGAGGAAGTAAAGAAAGCTGCAAAAAATGAGATGAAGGTTAAGCAGAAGGAGATGGCGAAGAAACTTGCAAGCTATGGTGAGATCTATGTGAATGATGCATTCGGAACAGCTCACAGAGCACATGCATCTACTGCTGTAATGGCCGATAATTTTGATACCGAAAAGAGAATGTTCGGGTTCCTTATAAACAGCGAGCTTATTGCAATGGATAAAGTTCTTAAAGATCCACAGAGACCTTTTACTGCGATAATGGGTGGTGCAAAAGTATCCGACAAGATTATGCTTATCGAAAACCTTCTTAACAGGGTTGACAATATAATAATAGGTGGTGGTATGACCTATACCTTTGTTAAGGCAATGGGCGGACATATCGGTAAGTCACTCTGCGAAGAGGATAAACTTGAACTCGCTCTGAGTCTTCTTGCAAAAGCAAAAGAAAAAGGAGTGAAAATTTATCTTCCTGTCGACAGTCTAAATGCTGATAAATTTGACAATGAGGCCAATACCGCAGTTTCTGCTGTTGGTGCAGTTCCTGAAGGATGGCTTGGTCTGGATATAGCTGAGAAAACAATCAAAGAGTTCTCAACAGTTATCGAAAACTCAAAAACTATCCTCTGGAATGGTCCGATGGGAGTTTTCGAAATGGAGAAATTCTCAAAAGGAACAACTGCCGTAGCAAAAGCAATAGCAGCCGCAACAGCAAAAGGCGCTTACTCACTTATAGGTGGCGGCGACTCAGTAGCAGCCATAAACAAGAACGGACTTGCTGATAAGGTAAGTTATGTTTCAACCGGTGGCGGTGCCATGCTTGAGTATATGGAAGGTAAGAAGCTTCCGGGGATTACTGCTATAAGAGGAGAATAGAAGAAAGAAGGGGAGAAGAGGAGACTGAGAGAGGGAAGCAGTTAGCAGCAACCGGCGTGTGGGACAGGCTATCCGACATTTAAAATTTAAATTTTATACGGATGAAAAAGACAGCGGTTATTTCGATATTTCTTGTGGTATTATTCTCAGCTTGTACCAAAGTGGAGCCAACCCGTACTTCCGGTGTGGAAACACTGGATAATATCAGATATCAGAGTACAACATATTTTTATTATGGGTTTTCTTTTTCAACAGCCAAACTTGTCTCTACTGTAATCAGTCAGGGATATGACATAGTACTTTATGTAAACACCGACAATCCGGAAAGAAGAATCACATTCCAGTCAAATAATCTTAAGCCCTCTTTTTATAAGGCAGGTGATTATGCTGATGAGGCAGCGGCAATAGCAGCATTTGACAATCTTAAAACTGTTTCTGTTACCACATGGTCTGATTGGGCCGATCCTGTTAGTCCCAATCAGGTTTGGATCTACAGGTCAGGATCAGACAAATACACAAAGATCAGGACAATAAGCACTAAAAACGAGATAAGAAGTACACTTCCTTATGGTGAATGTACTTTCAGATGGGTACATCAGCCCGATGGATCAGCAACATTTCCAAAATGAATGAGGATCTGAAAAACAGAATTTTCAATATAGGTTCTAATCACGATTTTCTGACAGCGGCACTGGAAGTGTTTGATTATCAGTATCACAAAAACTCTGTATATCAACAGTTTATAAATAGTCTGGGGAAAAATAGGGAATCAGTAGAAACAGTTGACAGGATTCCCTTTCTGCCTGTTGAATTCTTCAGGAGTCATATAATTGTGAGTTGCAACGATCCTGTACAGAAAGTTTTTCAGAGCAGCGGAACAAGCGGAACAGAACCCGGCAAACACTATGTTACTGATACAGGCCTTTATGAAGAGAGTTTTTTAAGATCATTCAGGCTTTTCTACGGTGAACCATCAGAATACATGATTGCGGCACTCCTTCCATCATACACTGAAAGAGAAGGTTCTTCACTTGTTTATATGGCCGATCATCTAATAAAACTCAGCAAACACCCAAACAGCGGCTTTTATAAAGATAATGCCGGTGTTATGTTAAAGAACATAGCCGAAGCCAGAGCTTCAGGAAGTAAAGTCCTGTTGCTCGGTGTAAGTTTTGCATTGCTCGATCTGGCTGAAAATGACTCAGCTGACCTCTCGGGAGTCATTGTAATGGAGACCGGTGGAATGAAGGGGAGAAGAAAAGAGCTTACACGCGGTGAGCTGCATGCGATTTTAAAGCTTAGGTTCAATGCAGAGTCGATCCATTCAGAGTATGGCATGACAGAACTTTTGAGTCAGGCTTACTCGAAAGGTGAAGGAATTTTTCATTGTCCGCCATGGATGAAGATAGTTCTCAGAGATCCTCAGGATCCACTTAGTCTTTTTACTGAACCCGGAAGGACGGGAGGAATAAACATCATCGATCTGGCAAACATCAACTCATGCTCATTCATTTCAACCGGAGATCTTGGGAAACTACATGAAGATGGTAGTTTTGAGGTGCTTGGGAGATTCGACAACTCCGATATACGGGGCTGTAACCTGTTGGCCGGATAAGAATATGTCGTGCAAGCAGTGCAAAATTAACTAAGACCGCACGACCTGCACGACCGCACGACATTATTATATCCCCAGCTTTGTTTTGATTTCTGCCGGAACAGCATTCTTGTTCACCATTATATATATGGTCTTGGCCCGTACAAAGTTCTCAGACATATTAAGTAAACCACCGGAAGAGTTGCTCGCAGTACCCCAGGAGTTTTTTGTAACATAATATTTAGCCCCGTTCTGATCTTTCACTATGCCTGTAAGGTGCATGAGATGGTCATCAGTTGTTGTGAAATTCTCATATCCTTTTTGTCTTAACTCCTGTGATACTGTTGTTTCGGGAAAAACGGCAACTCCTTTTGAATGAGTAAATCCTTTTTCGCTTACATCACCATCCCAGTTTACAGTATAACCATTGTTAAGCGAGTTATCCATTATCTGAATAAGTTCATCAAGAGGCACATTGTAGAAGCGTTCCATTGCCCAGTTGTCAGGCACCTCAAGCAAACCCTGTGTATAGAAAGGAAAATGAGTGAATGAGGTTATTTCAACATAGTCTGAGGGGTTAATTCCCAGACTTGCAGCAAATGATTTTGGGGTATATGATGAACCTTTATATGTGAACGATTCAGGTATTTTTCCCAGATAAGTATCGAGTACTGCACCGACGATTTTATGATATTGATCGCTCTCATTCCTTCTCTGAACCGGGACTCCTGCAACTGCTGTGATATAACTTTGCAGTTCACTGTGATTATGGGTAGGAGAGCCGTAATTAAGACCGGTATATACTTCATCAGGCACTATTCCAGATTCTCTGAAGACCCTCATCCAGTCGTGCGCCAGGCTTCCTTCGCTTATATTCCCTTTTCCCTGCCTCAGGTAATTATCCTGCAGTTTATCAACATAATTATACCTTACAACAAACATTTCAGAAAGGTCATATTCACCTTTTCCCATTCTCAGAAGTTCTGATTCTATGAATGAAGTTGTGGCGAAGCACCAGCAGGTACCGGTTGCTGCCTGATTTTTAACGGGTGTTGCTTTTAACTCAACAACGGGAGTAAAAATAAGCTCGCTCTCGTTCTTAGCAGCGACGGGGGCAGTTGCGGTTCTTTTCTGAGCATTTGCAGGTGCAAAAAACAATGTAAGTATTACCGCGAACAGAAGTAGACGTATTTTCATAAAAAAAAGATTAATTATTACCTGAAAACTGAATCCTAAACCTTTTAAAACGCTAAGCTAAAAAAAAAAATGAGATAAAATATTGATTTATATCATTATTGATTTTGAGCCTTTTTCATATTCTTCTTCCCTGCTATGAGTTCATATGAATGGTCTAACCATTTGAAAATTCTGTTCTAATTCCTGTTGCTTTGATACCTCTAATTGTTTTAGGTATTCAAAGATCAACATGATCTTGTCATCCTGCTCTATATCCTTTCTCTCCAGGATTTCAAGTTTCTTAAGTATCTCTTTTTGGGATTCCAGCATTTCACGCATACGAATGAAAATCCTTACAATTTGTATATTAGTCCGGATAGCTCTTTCACTGTTTAGCACACTTGCCAGCATAATAATACCATGTTCTGTAAATGCAAACGGAGGAACCCTAAGGCGCATAATCTCACTATTGGAAGTGCCAAATTGGTACTTCCATTCTGAAAGCTCTGGTTTAGTTAGTTCAAACGCAAGGAAAGATCACGGTCTAACATAACTTTTTTACCCCTGATCAAATAAATTTTATTCATGATCACTTCATCCGGGATCATAATCAGGGTGGCTTGCTTTACCATAAGTATCATTCTAAGTATATGTGAATTTAGTAATTTGTGCTTGAACTTCTTCACCGAGAAAAAAGCGGTTGACTCTAACCTCATCTGGCCAGTGAATATTAACAATTTATGGTCTGGGATAATGGAAATGTGCGGATATGTATCAGCCCCTTTGCCCTATTGTTCTACAGTTCAAAAGCTTAATGCTTCCTTATAATCAGCTCATAAGATTGATCAATCCATGAAAAGACCTCCCTATCGTGAATAGTTCCGTCGAGTAATATTGTGTTCCAGTGCTTTTTATTCACATGGTTTTTAAATGCACCATCTAAATAATAGGTTTTAAGGATGTTGAATATGTTTGCTTGTAGAGCATTAGGTATTGTAAATTAGAGCTATAAACA
>JBBQZN010000006.1:0-73634 GCA_038207725.1 Bacteroidales bacterium
GAAACAGATTCAATGTATACCACTTCAGGTTTTAGGTCAATAAGTACCTTCTCAAAAGCGCTAAGATCATAGCTTCCGTTTTCTGAATTAAAATATTGAATATCAAGCCCTCTCCTCTTTTTAAGGATTGACTCAGCATAGGATATTGTTCCCCCGTAAATCTCAGTAAAGAATAACCATGGAGTTCTCTTTTCTCCTTTTTGAAAGACACTGAGGGCAACATCTATTGCTGCCATTCCTGATTGGGTAAGAAGTGCCCATTCAGAACCTTCAAGTTCCATTACAGCCTCTTCTGCAGATACCACTGTTGGGTTACGATATCGTGAGTAAATATAATTATCGGGTTCCCGGTTGTGTTCTGTCTCGCATCTGAAGGCATCTACAGTGGTTTCCGCATCAAAAAGCTCAAAACCTGAATCCCTGTATAAGGGCATTCTCGCACTGTTAACATCTTTCTTTTTCATCATTATACTATTTTTTGTTAACTAATCCGGCAATACTCACCGGACTAAAATCATGGTAAAATAAAATTCTGTCAATTAGTTCTCCGGTGAAGAACAGTGACGCTACAATCATATAATCCATACTTAAATCAGAAATAAATGCTGCTCCTGCGATTAGCAAAAATGATAATCTGAAAAGCCTCATAATCTGAACTTTATAATTATCTGCCCTTGAAGTAGCGGTATATATAACTGACAATATTTTCAGAAGACCTATAAAAATAAACGGAAGAACTCCTTCTGATAAAAATGAGATCATCAGCAATACTGATATAAATGTCTGCCCGCTGTGTAGAAAAAGATAGTTTCTGTTATCAGCATAATAATATACATTGTCGATTATGATCAGCAGCATAATTCCTGATAAGGCTGATACTATAAAGAACAATGGAAGCTGTGTTATTATTGCGGCCAAAACTGCTGCTACGTAAATTGTAAAGGCTGCAATTTCCCTGCTGAGTGGTGAAAATCTGATATTCAGAAATGACCTCCATGCCAGAAGCGGACTTTTTAAATGAAATATTGAAATAACACCTGCCGTCAATACAAATATAAGGGGAAGATATGATTCCTGTGAACCTGGTAAGGTTAAATATGTAACACTCAGTGCGGCTGAAACTGTCGTAAGGAAACTGAATAACACAAGACTTAATTCACTGTTAATTAAAGACTTAGTAACATTTTTACCATGAGGCTTTTCTGAGAATCTATTTCCGGCAATAATCCGTGGACCAGTGCTATCACGACTTCCTGTAATTCTCATTGAAGGATTGAGTGACTTATCAGGAAGCCAGTCGAATCCTGAGTTTACATCAAATTCTGATAAATCTCCATAGCCAAGGGCACCGGTAGGACAAGCTGAAGCACAGGCAGGTGATATAGTTTCAGGATGCGACGCCATGCATAAATCACATTTGTTAATTATCCTTCTTTTTAGATTTAGTTTAGGCGCATCATACGGGCAATTCCATTGACAATACCTGCAACCAATGCATTTCGTTTCGTCAATAATTACAGCACCTGAAAAAGGATCCCTTGAGTATGCATTTGACGGACAACCTTTCATGCATGTTGCTTCTTCGCAGTGATTGCAGGCCATTGAGAGGTTTATTACAGGAATACCGGGTAAGGCTTCCGGATTAAATCTGTAAATTACCCTTGGGATCACATCCCATCCATTTTCAAGAATACATGAAGCACTGCATGCACCACATGCAACACATTTATTCTGATTAAAAATGAATCCATTATCCATATCAGCAAACAAGTTCAACTTCAACCTTATAATCGTGAAATGCTGCACCAAAGCCCATATCTGTCTCAATTCCCGGAATAAGATGATTGCCACCGCCTCCATCCTGAATCCAGATTCCGTTATGCAAAACTACAATGCCTGCCGGTAAACGGTTTGAGATCTCTGCCTGACTGAATATCTCACCATTGCTATTATATATTCTGACTTTATCACCTGTTTCAATTTTTCTTGAATCAGCATCCTCCGGCGAGATAATAAGAGCCGGCAGCGGAGTGTTTTGCTTTATGATTGCCAGATTTCCAAACTGAGAATGTATTCTGTTGGCTGCATTGGGTGTAAGAAATTCCAACGGGAAAGCAGAATCCCGATTAACAGTCACATATTCAGGAAGTTGAGATACGTTCCATTTTTCTTTTGCGACGGATGAATAGAGTTCTATTTTTCCCGATGGGGTGTCAAATTTCATGTCCTCATAGGCAATTGACTGAAGACCCGGCGCAAGAACAGGACCTTTTCTCAGGTCATTAAGGTTAAGATCCGAATAACCTTTAATCCGGTTTTCAAGCCACTCTTCCATGTTTTTATTTCCCGGATGAGGAATCAAATCTTCGGGAACATTGATTTTCATTTTTTCAGCCAGTCTGAACCAGATTTCGCTTTCAGGCATTATTTCACCCGGCGAATCGATGACTTTTGGTTTGAACTGAACATATGGAGACCAGTACGAACCAACAATATCTGCTTGCTCAAACAGATCTTTTGCCGGCAGAATAATATCTGCAATCTGTGCAGTATCAGTCATAAACTGATCCACCACGACTCTGAATTCCATTGAGGAAAAAGCTTTTTTAACCTTGGTTGTATCAGGCGACTGAAGTAAAGGATTTCCTCTCTCAATCCAGGCAGCTTTAAGCAGCGGACCAGTAGAAGCAAGCATATCTGATCCCAGTTTCGCCATTGATATGGTCCTTCGGAACGGATGATCATTTACAATATCAGGATAATATGACTGCGGTTCTTTCACTGAGTCAAAGACATAACTCTGAAGGTTCGCATAATTAAAGCCTGCGCCGGGTTTGCCTATGTTTCCTGAAATAACCGCCAGTGACAAAATAGCTCGTATAGTTTGGCCCCCATTTTGGTGTCTTTGGAGGCCATATCCTGGTAGAAAAGTAACAGGAAAACCATTCCCGATTATATGAGCAAGCTCTTCGACTATATATGAAGGCAGACCTGTTATTATTCCGGCATCTTCAGGTGTTAAATACAAAGATTTTCTGAATTCCTCAAAGCCTGATACATTATTTTTAATATACTGACTGTCAATAAGATTCTTATCAATCATGACTTTTGCAACTGCCAATGCAAGAGCTGCATCTGTACCGGTTCGGGGACTGATAAAAATATCTGCCTTATCGGCTGTTGGAGTGCGTAAAGGATCTATAACAATGATTTTACAACCAGCCTCTCTGGCTTTAGCTATAAATGAAATTTCCTGGATATTTGTTTCGGCGGGATTTTTACCCCAGATGATTATTGTTTTTGCATTTTCAATATCCCATGGAACATTATGCTTAACTGAACCAAGAGTAAGTCTGACAGCTTCCAGACCTGCAGGCCAGCAAAGGTTTCCGTAGGTTAGTGTAGTTCCTCCGAAAGCTTTCCAGAAATCATAGCCGATGTCGTTTGAGAGCCCCGACATGCCACTCCCCTTGTACCACAGGATACTTTGAGGCCCATATTGTTGCCGAACCGACAGTAATTTCTCAGATATAATATCGATAGCGTCTGATGTGGAAATTCTGTTAAATCTGCCATCAGCTCCTTTAAGCAGCGGGTACAATAATCTTTCAGGAGAATAAGTTCTTTCAAGATATGAAAGACCTTTTATACAAGGACCTTCAGGAGTTGCTCTGTTTCCGGAAAAAGGCAGGATTCTGATTATTCGCTTATTTTCAACCTGTACTCTGAACGAACAGGTACTATAGCAGTTTCGGGGACAGGCTGTTACAAACTCTTTCATTAATCAAGCGGGGCATCCAGGGAGCAATTGCTTATTGAGAGTTTCTTGTTATTGAAATCAGATATAAAAACATCGTATGTTATCTTTGCCTGACCAATGTAAGTCATACCAAGGTAATTAACAGCTCCTGTGCTGAAAACCTGACCATTTATTTTCACAGTAATCTCAGCTTTCGGATATGCCATATCAAAACGGAAGTATTCGGAAAAACCTCCGGCGGCCACATTACCCAGAGTATCTATTCCCTCTGAAGTATTTACAATTACCTGAGAAAAAGCCAGATCAGAACTGTTTTTAACACGTACATCAGTTGGCCCTTTGGGATCAAATCCGTTTTTTTTACATGCAAAAAGGAGAAGGAGAAGCAAAGGAAGTATGAGAACTTTTTTCATGGCGATCATAGATTTAGTGGCTTAAAATATGACCTGAAATATAGGAAATAAGTTGCAAACAGGCTATATTATATTCAGTGAATTTATCGGAACCCATCCTTTATTTCCATCAGAGAGCCTTACTTCACACCACTCTCCTACTTCATCCTCCACAGTAACACGTGTACCTTCATGAAGAATAAATAGATCTGTTCCGCTTGCATCAGGAGAACTTTTGCCGCTAACAGCAGGAGAGAATATTATTGCTCTTTGGCTGTCGTATACTAATGATTTGTTTCTTAAAGTGAATGCCAGTCCTGAAGCAGATATAAATAACATTGACAGTGCAAGCCAGAAGCCGATTACTTTTTGCCTATATTTTATGGAATAAATATAGAGAGAAAGAAAAATCAGACAAAGAATAAATGAAGAGAGGCTGATGACTGCCCATTTGTTGGAAGAAAGAATAAGGGATACGAAGTTATACCACTTAACGAAGAATAACTCAGGAATTTCCTGAAACCTGTCAACAATAAGTGATCTGGCTATCTGAAGATTATAATTAATATTTTCAGCAGCAGGATTAAGAAGAGATGCACGTTCATAAAACAGAATTGCAGAAGGGATGTTATTAAGTTTAAAGTATGCATTTCCGATGTTATACTCGAGGTTTGCTGACCTGTAACCGGTATTGTACAGGTCCATCCAAACACTCAGAGATTCATCGAAATTCCCAGCAGTAAATAAAGTTACCCCTTTCTCAAATTTAGCGGGGGCTGATTCCTGTGAATAACCCTGACCTGAAAAAACAGACAGTAAAAATATGACTGCTATATATCTGATTGTCTTCATATTTTAGCCTATTGAGTTTTCAACTGACTTTATAAACTGCGAAGCTCCTTCATAAATTGTTGCAGCTTCTGTTCCTGAAGCAGAAGGTGCAAATCTGGCATATTCACAAGTGTCAAGTATTTCATTCAGTGACCTTAGCCGTTCGTCATCAATGCCACGTTCTGTCAGGGCATCAACTGCATTGTTTCGTGTGAGGTCGGAAACGGGTATGCTGAGTTTATCGCTGAGGTAACCCCATAATGCTTTCAGAATCTCTTCATAGAACTTATCAATCTGATCATTTTTGAGACAAACAGATGCGTTGTGAAGCCTCTTTACTGCAACTTTTCCGGCTTTTCTGTTTCTGACCAGCGAAAGATCTGAATTTCTTCTTATCTGTTCTCTTCTGATGAAAAGAATCAGTAGAAAACCAAACAGAGCTAATGCATATATACTGTAAAACAATCTCTTAGTAACAATAAGGTCTGCCGACTTCGAGAGCGTTCCGGAAGAAGATTTGATAAATCTGATATCTTTTCCAAGGTATTTGACATCCTCTTTCGACACACCTCCATAAACGGTAATGCCTGTATTCTGATCTGTTCCTTTCCGGGCATGAAAATGGAATTCACCAGTAGTCAGCGTCTCGTACCTGCCTTTAGCGGTATTGAAATATGAATATGATACGGATGGAATTGTATAATCTCCGTAATGACGCGGGATTAAAAGATACTCAAAGCTTTTTTGTCCTGATGTACCACTGCTTCCGTTTTTAATATCGTCAGAGATCTTTGGATCGTACACCTCAATATCGGGTGAAAGTTTTAACTGAGGGGTAGCAGCTACTTTAAGATTACCTGTACCTGAAATTGTAATTCTGTAAGTAACAGCATCATTAACGTTTACACTATCCTTATTCAATGTGGCTTTTATGTCAAGCTTACCAACAACCCCTGAATAGTCTGAAGGCTGAGTACCCGGCAAAGGTTTAACGTTTACCTTCATGGACTTGCTTGCGACAGCTGTTGGAACATTCTGATAGCTGGTAAAGAAATCGCCAAAAAACGGATCAGACTGACCTGATTTCTGTTGAGTAAGTACGGTTATCTGAACAGGGTCGATCACAATTTCACCGGTTACCTGAGGATAGAGCAAAAATTGCTGTACAACACCTGAACCATAAATAGTACCATTAACATTCTCCTGCTGAAGCGAATTGAGAGGCGGAGTTGTGAGATCAGTCTTCAGAAACTTATCGAAACTCGGGAATTTTATTTCATTAATTCCGGAGAGGTTTACCCTGGTGTATATTTTTACAGTGGCTACGATATGTTCTCCAAGGTAGACGTCTTTCCTGTTGAGACCAAGATTTATAAAGATATCTCCGCCTGATGAATTAACTGCCTGCTCTTCTCCTCCTTTTTTGTCTGCAGAAGCTACTGTATTTTGATTTTGAGGTGCTCCTGAAATTACCTCAATTTTCATAGAATCAGACGAATATGATTTGTTCTTAATTGTAAATTTAGCAGGTGACAAAACAAACTTCCCCTCTTTTACTGCCTGCAGATAATAAACATAGGTATATGATGTCTGCCGGGTCATTTTTCCATTAACAATCTGGGTATTTGAACTGTATGATGTCTGAGGGCCCATTAACTTATAGAAACCTTCAAATGAGGGAGCGGAAAATTCTCCACCACCCGAATTGACACTCCACATAACACTGAACTGCTGACCGGCCGTTACCACAGATGGATATTCTACGGAAAGAGAGATATCCTGTGCGTTTAACGCCGCAGTTAAGAGTAAACTCAAATATAAAAAAAGTACTTTTCTCATTTATTATTCAGATTACCAGTTTTTTACTGTTCTGACTTTTGCTTTTTCAGCTTTTGCAAGTTTAACTTTTTCCTGAACCTTCTTTTCATCATTAGCCAGTGCATTCAAAAGACGCTGGGCATCTTCCTTCGACATCCCCTGCTGATCTTTCTGTTGTTGCTGCTGGTCTTTATCATTCTGATTTTTCTGCTGATCCTTTTTATCATCACCCTGATTCTGCTTCTGATCATCCTTTTTATTGTCCTTTTTATCTTTATTCTCTTTGTTCTCTTTATCCTTATCTTTCTGTTGTTGTTCCTGTTGCTGTTTCAATAAATCCTGGGCATAGGCAAGATTATATTTTGCTTCAGTATTATCAGGCTTAAGCTTCAGGGAGTTTTTATATGCGTCAATACTCTCTTCAACCTTTTTGGCTTTAAGAAATGAATTACCAAGATTAAAATAGCCTGCCGATTTCTTTGACTTATCTTCGTTCTTGACTATGTTCTCCTCAAACTGTTTTCCGGCCTCTTCAAATTTTTCCTGCTTATAGAGGGCATCTCCTATATTGAATATTGCATCAGCCGACTGATTGTTTTTGTCTACTGCTTTACGATATGAAATCTCAGAATCAGAGAAAACGCTTTTATTATACTCACGATTACCCTGTCTTATAAATTTCTTATCAGTCTGACCATTAAGTGACGTAAAAAGGCCGACCATTAGAAATGCGAGTACAACTTTCATTGATCTGTTAACCATTATCTTACTAACATTCTTCATACCGGGTAAATACCAGTTAAATTTTAAATTTAAAAAGGCGTATCTGAGCAAGTCTTCTGTTCTTTCTCTCCATAATCAAAAAGTCAGCCAGAAGAAGCAAAAGTACAATGGCTGCAAAAATCTGGAACTGATCGTTATATTCGGTGTACATTGTACTCTCCAGCTCCTCTTTTTTCATTTTTCTTATTTCACCAAAAATCTCGTCAAGTCCGATATTTGAATTACTCGCTCTGACATAGTTTCCTCCGGTTGCAACAGCAATTTTCTTAAGTATCTCTTCATCAAGTTTTGTTATAACGGTATTTCCATCAACATCTTTCAGAAATTCTTTTTTTCCGCCGACAATCTGCGGAACAGGTACGCCCTCGGTTGAACCGATTCCAATAGTGTGGATAACAATACCGGCCTTTGCAGCTTCGTCAGACATTGAAACAGGATCATCTTCATGGTTTTCACCATCCGTTATGATTATCAGTGCCTTACTTTTTCCTTCACCCGGACTAAATGATCTCACTCCCAGGTCAATTGCAGCTCCAATTGCAGTTCCCTGTTTTGGAACCATATTAGGGCCAATTGTGGAAAGAAACATTTTTGCTGAAATGTAATCTGTTGTAATTGGTATCTGGGTATATGCGTCACCTGCAAAAACAACAAGTCCGATTTTATCATTCTCAAGATTATCTACCAGTCGTGAAATGGCCTGCTTTGCCCTTGTAAGCCTGTCGGGCTGAATATCTTCAGCCAGCATTGAATTACTGACATCAAGCGCAATTATAACTTCAACACCCTGTTTTTTAACATCCTCGATCTTAGACCCGAATTGTGGTCTTGAAATCATTATAACTGACAGAGTAAATGCAAGCATTCCTATTATAAATTTGAGGATTGGTCTTGCTTTTGATAATTCAGGAACCAATGAGCTAACAAGATTTAAATCGCCCAGTCGCTGCAGTGACTTTCTCTTTCTGATTTCGTTTACTACGAACAAAAAGACAAGTAAGGGCAGCAGAAGCAGCAGGTACAAAAAATCGGGATTTGCAAATCTGAACAATTGCATATCTATTCTGCTTAAGTTAGGTTTCTGAATAAAGTATTCCGTAATATAATTTCGAGAAGAAGAAGAATTACTGCAGCAATGGCAGGAATAAGGAACTTTTCTTCCTTTATGCTGAATTGTCTGACATCAATCTTCGATTTTTCGAGCTTATCTATCTCTGTGTACACCTGTATAAGTTTATCATTATCAGTAGCCCTGAAGTATTTACCTCCTGTATTCTGAGCTATATCTCTTAGTATTGCTTCATCAATTTCAACAGGCATATCCTGATATTGAATCCCGTATGGTGTCTGAACCGGATAAGGAGCCATTCCCTGAGTACCAACACCTATTGTATATACCCTTATTCCATATGTCTGGGCAATACCTGCCGCTGTTGCCGGAGCAATCTCCCCTCTGTTATTCACACCATCAGTTAGAAGAATTATTACCTTACTCTTAGCTTCCGAATCTTTGATCCTGTTCACAGCAGTTGCCAGGCCCATTCCGATCGCTGTGCCATCCTCAATCATTCCGCTCTTTATTTCGCGAAGAAGGTTAATAAGCACAGCATGATCAGTTGTTAAAGGACATTGGGTAAAACTCTCCCCGCTGAATACCACCAGGCCCATTCTGTCGTATGGCCGGCCTGAGATAAACTCAGTTGCAACATTTTTTGAAGCTTCAAGCCTGTCGGGACGGAAATCTCTGGCAAGCATACTTCCTGAAATATCCAATGCAAGAATGATATCAATACCTTCTGTGGATGTATCCTGAAATTTGTCTGTAGCCTGCGGACGGGCAACCACAATTATTATAAGGCCAATAGCTATTGTACGAAAAGCAAAAAGAATATGCCTCAGATAATGTCTGAATGTATTGCCTGTATTCGCGAATGGCTCTAGTCCGGGCATGGTAAGTGAGGCATTCGTACTCTGCTGTTTAAATATGTAAAAGGCAATAATTGCAGGAATGAGAAGCAGCAGGTACAGGAAAAACGGTTGTTCAAATGTTATTACTTTCATGCCTTCACCTCCCCTTCTTTGCCTGATGAATCGGTCCCTGTTATTGCTTGATCCGTCGCCTTAGTGACATCAACAAATTCCCATGAATTCGTGAAATTTACTTCATTTTCCTGTGCATCAGGATTATACTTTGCAAATTTCACAAGGTCTGCACCTGTGAGCACACTTTTAAGTTTATTGTAAGAATCATCTTTCTTAAAACCTGATTTGATCAGAGCATTAAGAGTTTCAGATGTTGTAAGTTCAAGTGAATAAACTCTGTACCTGTTTTCAAGATACTGGCGGAGTATTTCAGTGAGTCTGGTATAATAATGTTTTGTCTCTCCTTTTTGCCAAAGTTCTTCATTCTTAATCATTTCCAGTTCCCTGAATGCAATTATATGTGCAGGTTCTATAATTATCTCAGGAGTATAATCAGGTTTCGATTTTCTGAACCGGCGAATGAGCCTGATTACAATCCAAACAATGATTCCTGCTGCTATTACAAGAAGAACCCATGGCAGAATTTCTCCGGGTGTGAGTGGTGCCTTGTAAGGTTTTATTATATCATAAATAGTTGCGGCGGTATCTGCAGGAGCCACATTAAGCCTCATAACAGCCAGCTGAGTATATTCCGAGTAGAATCTTTTAAGACCACCTTCACTCCTGTGTTCGGCAAAAACAGGCGGCAGTTCGTAATACCCGGAGTCGAATGAAGTGATAAGGTATTTTTCAGTAATTGATAATCTTCCGTCTATTCCTACTATACTATCGACATCGGGGCCTGATATTATCTCAATATTTTTGCATAAAGTGTCCCTGAAAAACGGAAACCGGAGGCCAATTTCAGATGGCTGGTCAACCTTCAGAGTAAAGTAGATCTGATCGCCTATATAAATTTTTGATGAATCAAACGCTGCAGTCACCTTTACATCCTGTCCACTTGCAGCAGATGACGCGAATAAAAATATTATTAATATGTTATGAAGTCTTTTCATAAATACTATCTGTTCTCAAACAACTTAATAAGTGGTTTTACGTAATCCAGATCTGTTCTCAGCTCTGTTGAATCTACTCCACATCTTTTAAAAGTACCTCTTATTGAGGCAATATGAGTCAGCCACCATTTTTCATACGACTCTCTGGCTGCCTTCGACGAAGTGTCAATCCATCTTTCTGCACCTGATTCAGAATCACTTACCTTTACAAGTCCTATATCAGGGATAGATTTTTCTACAGGATCAAAAACCTTTAGCGCAACTATATCATGTTTGTTTGACGCAATTCTCATTGCTTCTTCAAAATCAGGAACAATAAAATCAGAAATGATAAAGGCGGTACATCTCTTTTTTATTGCATTCGTAAGAAAGCGTAATGGTTCATCGAGGTTTGTCCTTTTGCTTTCTGCCTTAAAATCAAGAAGTTCCCTGATGATTCTTAGTATATGCTTACGTCCCTTTTGCGGGGAGATAAACTTTTCAACTTTATCAGAGAAGAAGATGACCCCTATTTTATCGTTATTGTAGATTGCTGAGAATGACAATACTGCTGCAACTTCTGTCATGAGGTCTCTTTTATAGCTGCCTGATGTACCAAAATAGCCCGAACCGCTTACATCAATCAGCAGCATAACAGTCAGTTCCCTCTCCTCTTCAAATATTTTTACATACGGATGATTAAACCTGGCAGTGACATTCCAGTCTATGCTTCTTATATCATCACCATACTGATACTCCCTGACTTCACTGAATGCGATACCTCTTCCCTTGAAAGCGCTGTGGTATTCGCCGGCAAATATGTGCCGGCTAAGCCCCCTTGTCTTAATCTCAATCCTCCGTACTTTCTTCAGTAATTCAGTAGCTTCCACTTTTCAACAGATTATTTTTCCGCTTGTATAGTTACAGAACAAGACCAGGAATCCTCCTTTAAGACGATCTGATAATTCTTCCCATCGCGTTTGTCAGTCCAGACATTTTCATCCTTTTTACTGAACTGAGAATTCAGCTCTTTTGTCTTCTGTGGTTTCAGACTTATATCGCATACCATTCTGATACCGCTGCATACTGAGTCTTTGTCGAGAAAGAAAAGCAGAGTCAGGCTTTCTGAGTTATCTCCATATTTCAGATATTTGAAAGATTTATTAACAACTTTTTCGGCATGCAACTCTTTATAGTTTTCTTTCATATACTTAACAATTTCTTTTCCACTGTAACCAACAAGATTCTGTCCTGAAATTGTCAGGTTAAGAAACAGAATAAACAGCAACAGTGTAAAACATCTCATAATCAGAACACTAAGGCACCTCAACAACATTAAGAATCTCGGATATTATCTTATCCTGATTAATATTTTCAGCTTCAGCTTCATATGTAAGCCCGATACGGTGGCGCATTACATCGGGACAGATAGTTCTCACGTCCTCAGGTATTACATAGCCTCTTCTCTTTATGAATGCATATGCCTTGGCTGCAAGTGAAAGGTTAATAGAAGCTCGTGGAGAGGCGCCATAAGATATCATACTTTTAAACGCAGGAAGACCGTATTTTTCAGGATTACGACTGGCGAAAACAATATTAAGAATATAGTTTTCAATTTTTTCATCCATATAAACTTCACGCACAACATTTCGTGCCCGTGTTATATCTTCAGTTTTCAGAACTGTATTTGTTCTGGGGAATTCACGTGCAAGGTTCTCGCGTATAATCAACTTTTCCTCTTCAATTGTAGGATAATCAATGAGAACCTTCATCATGAACCTGTCGATCTGAGCTTCCGGGAGAGGATAAGTTCCCTCCTGTTCTATTGGGTTTTGTGTTGCCAGAACAAGAAATGGTTCCTCTAGTTTATAAGTATTCTCCCCTATTGTAACCTGCCGTTCCTGCATTGCTTCGAGAAGGGCGCTCTGTACTTTGGCGGGTGACCTGTTAATCTCGTCAGCAAGTATAAAATTGGCAAAAACCGGACCCTTTTTAACAATAAACTCCTCTTTCTTCTGACTATATATCATTGTACCAATGAGGTCAGCAGGAAGTAAGTCAGGTGTAAATTGAATCCTGCTGAATTTAGCATCAATTATTGATGCCAGTGATTTAATTGCAAGAGTCTTGGCAAGACCCGGAACACCTTCAAGAAGAATATGCCCATTGGAAAGAAGTCCGATCATAAGGCTGTCGGTCAGATGTCTCTGACCAATAATTACCTTATTCATCTCCATCCTTATGATATCAACAAAGGCGCTCTCTTTTTCAATTTTCTCATTCAGAATCCTGATGTCAGCAGTTTGCTCCATATTTTTAAATTTTAACCGGCAAATGTAATAAAACTGGTACTAAAAACTGTTTAAATATTCAAATGTTGAAACAGTTCACAAAGGAACTCTGTGAATCTCTAAAGTGGTGTTAATGACTGTTAAAGTTTTGTTAAAGGTTTTTTTGTGATGTTAATGGATTCCATTCAAATCCTGATCTCATAGAACTCCTGACAAGGATTATAACTGCCAAAGGAATTACTGCAAGATTAAACTCCTGTGGCATAATGAAATGCAACAGCACAAAAACTGCAGACAGAACAAAAACAATTCTATACCAAAGCAGTATTGGTTTGTTTAGAATAAGGAGTATCAGGCAGACAATAATTGCAGGATTAAGCCATATAATATTCAGGTTCATTCGCATCTGTGCATGATCAGTGAAGAAATTGAAGAAGATCATCAAAACTGCAAGAATTGAGTAAACAGAGTATATAACAAGATCCATTCTCCTGCTCGTCTTACTATTTTTATTTAACCCCGACAATATTATAACTAAAATCATAAGTCCGATAAATAAATACAAAGGAGCTGAGAATATCCTGTTCTTTAAAACGGGAGGTTCATAGTCTAGGATTACTTCAGGATTCTGTAATAGCGGAATCATTTTTCCATCACGGTTGACCACTGCTTTTGATAATCCCTCTTTCAGATCTATTGGCAGGAACAACCTGTCACGAAACAACGCATCCTTATCGCCTGATGATCCCATAATGAGATCAACTCCGAATTTGTACCATGGATATGCAGCCTGGTATTTGCCAACCATCTGTCTGAAAGTAGGAGGCTTATTCAGTTCAACAGGTGGATAGAGCAATGTGGGGCCAACAGCTTTTTCCAGAAGGTCTCTTATCCGTGTTGAGCAGTCATCATAAAAAAAGTCATATCTGTATTTTATATTTTCAGGCTTGAGGTTTTCATTTATCAATTCCAGCAAGCGCTTTTTTTCGACTGCTGTAATATTGATTTTCTGTGACACTACATATCTTTCTTCGTAAAAGTAGAATGACAGAAAACTATTAAGCGAGTCATCACCGAGGTAGTAATTAAGCCTTCCTTTTGCAAATTTCCATGCAAAATTTGGTGTATCAAAATCAAAAATTCCCCAGTTATAGATCTTATCCGAGTTTGCCGATTTGATTTCAACTCTCAGGGCGCTGTGTCCGTAAACTGAATAGGTTTCTGTGCCCGGTCCGCAGGTAATAAGATATATAACAGTATCATTTGCAGGCTGAGAAAACAGCAATGGAGAACCTGACAGCAAAAGAATATTGAGAAACAGCAATACTTTTTTCATACTAATTCTGTTTCTGTAAACGTAAGCGTTTTTTAGCAGAAAAGAAAGTACTGAGCATGGAGTGAATCGTGAGAGTTCAAAAAACAGTATTTTTAGAAATCATAGTGAAGAAAACTGATATATGATTAAACATCTCATATTAAGTGTTTTAATTACGGCTTTTTCATCTGTACATTTATTTGCAGAGGAAAAAGTGTTCATAAGTGATATTCATATTGCCGGCAACAGAACAACAAAGGAAAAGGTAATTTTAAGGGAGCTGACATTTCAAAAGGGCGATACCTTATATATATATGATTTTGAAAAGAGATTAGCACTTTCGCGTGAAAATCTCCTGAACACATCGCTGTTTAATTATGTATCAATCAGCAAAAATGACATTTCAGCAGGCAAAATTAATATCATCATATCGGTTGAAGAGCGCTGGTATACATGGCCATCGGTGATTCTTAAATATGATGACAGAAATTTCAGTGCCTGGCTGAAGGAAGGTGATCTGTCACGATCAATGTATGGAGTTTCGCTCGAGAAGTACAATTTCAGAGGAAGAAAAGAGAATCTTAAATTAGCTTTACTTTCCGGTTATGCCAATCAATTCTATCTATCATATAAAAACATTGCCTTAGACAGTAAAAAGAAACATTTTATAGGCGCTGATATTGAACTTTCAAAACAGGATGAGATAATTTATAAAACAGAAGATAATAAACCTGTTACTTTCAGCAACAGTTACAAAACAGTTTATGAGCGTCAGAAGTATACATTTAATTATATGTACAGGCCCTTTATTTACAGCCGGCATAATTTCTATTTCAACTATGTAAAATACAATGTGGCTGATACAATTATCAGGCTAAACCCTATTTTTCTTTTAAACGGAAAATCAAAAATGAACTGTTTTACACTTGACTATCTCTATACTTTTGACAAACGCGATCTGAAAGCATATCCACTTGATGGATCAGTATTCGAAATTCTGATCGGACAAACAATTTCAACACAATCATCTGATAACAGATTTTCTTCCACAGTTGTAATACCAACCTACTACAGGTACTTTGAAATCAATAAACGGTTCCATTATGCTGCAGGGTTTAACCTTAAACTCTCTTTTACTAATAATCCTTCGTATATGTACTCAAAATCAATGGGATACAATTACAACATGCATGGTTTTGAGTATAATACAATAGAAGGTCAGCATTTTATTATTATAAAAAACCTTTTCAAGATTACACTCCTGAATCCACGGGTTTCCGAATTGAGATTTATTCCTCTCAAAAAATTCAATAAGGTCCATTATGCCTTATACTTTAATATCTTCAGTGATATGGGGTATGTTTCAGACAAATACAGTACCGATGACAATGATTATGCAAATAAATTTCTGGTAAGTGCCGGAGCAGGCCTTGATCTTGTGACGTATTATGACAGGACATTCAGATTTGAATATGCAATTAATGGTTTTGGCAAGAGCGGATTTTTCATTCATCTTACTGCTCCTCTTAATAAATAGACTATTTTTATATCAACTTGATAAATTCAAATCAATAACATGTTTCTTATGAAATCATTTCAACTCCTGGCACTTGCGTTCATACTGATTATCAGTAGTTCAGCTGGCATAAAGCAATCGAAAACAGTTGTTTCAATAAAGGATGGCCAGTTCTATATCAATGGGAAAATTACATATGAAGAAAGGTACTGGAACGGTACAAAAATTGAAGGATTACTTATGAATTCACGAATGGTTCAGGGAATTTATGATGATGTTAATACTGAAACAACTGATTTATGGGTTTATCCTGATACCAAAAAGTGGGATGCAGAGCGTAATAACAATGAGTTTATTAAAAACATGAGTAAATGGAAAAGTTACGGACTGCTTTCATTTACAATAAATATGCAGGGAGGCAGTCCTCAGGGATATTCTGCCTCACAGCCATGGAATAACTCAGCATTTTCTAATGATGGATCGCTCAAGCCGGAATATATGAAAAGACTTGAGAAAATACTGGATAAGGCAGATGAACTGGGTATGGTCCCGATTCTCGGACTGTTCTATTTCGGTCAGGATGAGAGATTAACTGATGAAAAAGCAATCATAAATGCAGTTAACAATACAATTGAATGGCTCTTTGTTCGCGATTACCGCAATATTCTTATAGAGATTGATAATGAATGTAATGTGAATAAGTATGATCATGATATCCTTAAACCTGAAAGAGTGCATGAGCTCATCGAACTTGCAAAAAGTAAGGAGAAGAATGGTTTCAGGTATTATGTGAGCACGAGCTATGGAGGCGGTGCGATACCTCAGCCAAATGTTGTAAAAGTATCTGATTTCATACTATTGCATGGCAATGGCGTAACAAATCCCGACAGAATAACTGAAATGGTTGAAAAGACTAGAAAAGTAGAAGGATACAAATTACAACCTGTTTTATTCAATGAGGATGACCATTTTAACTTCAAACAGGAACATAATAACTTTACAGCAGCAGTAAAAAGTTATGCTTCATGGGGCTACTTTGATTACAGGATGAAGGATGAAGGTTTTTCTGAAGGTTATCAGAGTGTTCCAGTTGACTGGGGCATCAACTCTGAAAGAAAAATTCAATTCTTCGGGCTGCTGAAAGAGATAACTGGGACAAAATAGGCTTTTAAGTATTGAAATTGCCTTCCTTTTTGTTAGTTTTATGCCCGTTATGAACGAATATCATTCTGAATTAAAATTCATTATTATACATCATTAAATTTCCAGAAAAATGAAAAAGATTACATTAGCATCAATCATTATGTTCGCATTTCTTGCAAGCAGTTGCAAGAATGAGAAACCTATTCAGATTACAGACCTTCATATTCACGTAAAAGGAGGATTTACGATAGAAGATGCAGTAATAAAATCAAAAAAAGAGAATATAAACTACGGTATTGTGATGAACTGCGGTGTTGGTTTCCCTGTTCATAACGACAGTCAGATTGATTCAGTGCTTCTTACCCTGAAGGATTATCCTCAGTTTGTGATAGGGATGCAGGCTGAAGGAAGAGAATGGGTTAACACCTTCTCACAGGAATCAATGAACAAATTTGATTATGTTTTTACTGATGGAATGACATTTACTGATGCACAGGGCAGAAGGAACAGGATCTGGGTAAAAGAAGAAACATGGATTGATAATGAAGAAGAGTTCATGGATTATCTGGTTAATACTATTGAAAAAATTCTTCTCACAGAACCAATAAATATTTATGTAAACCCAACATTCCTGCCGGCTCAGATGGCAGACAGATATGACACATTCTGGACAGATGCCAGAATGGACAAGGTAATCAATGCTGCAAAGGCAAAGAATGTTGCGATCGAAATAAACAACAGGTACAAGATCCCTTCTGTTAAATTTCTTGAAAGGGCTAAAAAGGCAGGAGTAAAATTCACAGTTGGAACAAATAATGCAAATGCCGATTTTACTGGTGCTGCATACGCCCTTGAAGTCATTGAAAAATTAGGTCTTACTCAGGACTATTTCTACCAGCCTGTCAATAAAAGGGTGAATGGAAAACTTTGATATATTCAGAGTTTTAAAGTTTCTCCCGGGAATTGTTCTTGGACTTACAATTCATGAATTCAGTCATGCCTGGGTAGCTCACAGGTGTGGAGATTCAACTTCTAAAGATCAGGGAAGAGTTACTCTCAATCCTCTTAAACACATTGATGTTTTTGGTTTTGCTATGCTTATTATCGCTGGTTTCGGATGGGCGAAACCTGTTCACTTCAATGAGCAAAATCTGAGAAACCCCAAGACTGACATAATGAAAATTGCTGTTGCAGGACCAGTGTCAAATGCCATTCTAGCAATGCTCCTGTCGGTAATATTTTCAGCCTATGTTTCAATACTGCCTCTTTATCAGAGCAATTGGATGAACATTGTAAAAGAAGTATTTATTTATGGGATCTATATAAACTGGGGACTATTTATTTTCAACCTTATTCCTCTGCCTCCCCTTGATGGTTCACACCTTCTTTTTAACTACTTCAGAAAGTATCCGGCGCTTTACGATGGATTATATAAATATGGCTCATATTTGTTTTTTGGTCTGATACTTGCAACTATTGTGACCAAGATCAATTTCATACCAATCATGCCTGTCATTGAATTCCTCGGAAACGGATTTCTTTCACTGGTTGGTTACCACTAATAAAAAGAGAGACAAATAATGTCTCTCTTCGTGATTCCGGTGCGACTCGAACGCACGACCCACAGCTTAGAAGGCTGTTGCTCTATCCAACTGAGCTACGGAACCATTTACCGGCTGCAAAAATACATTTTTTTTCAATTCATGCAAGCCAAATGGAAAATTGTAAATGTGATAAACCTGTCATGCAGTTATATTCAGGTTGTTTTCATGTAGTTAACAAGTCCTTTTTTATCTATTATATACTTCAGTTTATCCGGTAGTGGTTCAAAATGAAAAACCTCTGCCCCTATCCTGATATATCCTTTGTCGAAATGCACTTCGGCTTCCATACCTCTTTTATATGCATCAACTGCTTCCCTGTGAACAATGAGCAGCAATCCCTGATTAATTGATGACCTGTAAAAGATTCTATTCACCGATTTTACAATAACAGCCTTTATTCCTATATATGCCAAACCTACTGCAGGATGTTCTCGTGAACTCCCGCAACCAAAATTATCCCCGGCAATAATAAGGTCATCCTTCTTAGCATTTTTGCTGAACGATTTGTCAAAGTCCTCAAAAAGCAACGGGACTATTGAAGCAGGATCGGTACTTAAAACATTGTAAGTATGTTTTCCGGAAAACATCTGATCGGTATTCAGGTTATCAACATCGGAATAATCCCAGACGTTTCCTGATCTCCTGTCATCAGTCTCTTTTATTTCAAATGTTATACTCTGTTCTGATTTATAGGGGAATATGTCGTTAAAACCACTGCCACGGGGATCAGTTATCTTTCCTTCCAGTGCAGAAGTTGCTACTGTACCCGGAGATGCAAGATATATTGCGGCCTCCTTATTTCCCATTCTTCCCGGGAAATTTCTATTTGCTGTAGATATTACAACATGTCCGTTTGCAGGGATTCCCAGTCCTGTTCCCAGACAAGGTCCGCACGATGGTGTAAGAACACTTGCACCGGCATTAATAAAAACAGAAATCAGTCCCTCTTTAATTGCCTGCAGGTAAATTTCAGCTGAGGCCGGTATAATATTCAGCTGAAATCCGGGTTTAATACTCTTTCCTTTTAGTATTCCGGCGGCAATACGGAAATCCTCTATTCTCCCATTAGTACATGTTCCGATAAGTCCCTCATGCACAACTATTCCGACAACTTCAGAAACAGATTTTATATTATCTACATTGTGGGGAGCCGCAACAACCGGGAATATTTCGCTTAGATTTATCTCAATCTCCTTAAAATAGACTGCTTCTGGATCAGCCCATACACCTTCTATATTATCATTAAGGAAATCAGACAAAACTTTATCAGCAGGAAAGACGGCATTCTTCGCCCCCATTTCGGATGCCAGGTTTGCAATTGTCATGCGGTCAGAAATGCTGAGTGATTCTACACCCTCACCATGGTATTCGACAGACATGTAATTAGCACCATCAGAACCTATCATCCCAATAATCCAGAGAGACAGGTCTTTAGCAGAGACAAAAGCAGAAAGTTTTCCAGTAAGAGTGATCTTTACAGATTCAGGAACCCTGAACCAGGTTTCACCTTTCTTCCATATTCCGGCAGATTCTGTACGATCTATTCCGGCAGCAAAAGAATTAAATGCACCGGCAGTTGAAGTATGACTGTCGCTTCCAACAATAAGCATTCCCGGTCGAGCATGGTACGACATTATCTGATGACATATTCCCCTTCCGGCATCATAGAATTTTTTAATACCTTGATCAGTAACTATATTCCTGATTTCCTGATACTGTGTTGCCAAACCTGCATCAGCCGGTGGAGCGTTATGGTCGAGAACAACAAGCATCTGATCGGGATCAGAGACCATTTCTCCCCCCATTTTTTTGAAGGTTTTATATATACTGGAGGTATTATCGTGGGTCAGAATAATATCAGGGCGGGCAAAGACTATTGCACCAGCCGGAGCATTAAATATCTTCTCTGCGAATGTTTGTGGTTTCATATCTTTTTGTGTGTATCTTCCTGATTTCCCAGCAATCCGCCTTTCTGCCATATTTCTAACTGGACTTCAGAAAATGGTTCGGCTTTTTCGGATATCTCAGTACGTAGATTTTTTATTTCACCTGTTTTAAAATCAATCTGAAGAATATCTCCATCAACAATATCTGCTTCGTGCAATGTTTTCCACATAATAACAGGCAAAGCAGCATTGATGGCATTACGTTCATAAATGGCTCCAAAGGATTCGGCAATAATCGCACTTATCCCAAGTGCAAGGAAGCAATCGACAGCCTGTTGCCGGGAGCTGCCGCAACCGAAGTTTTTCCCGGCAATTATTATATTTCCCGGCTTAACATTCTTTGAAAAATCCTCAAATCCTTTCATATTATTGAAGGCATATTTGCCCATTTCCTTTGGATCAGTAATGGCAAGGTATCGGTTATGGAAAATCATATCGGTATCTATATTATCTTTATTAAGCACCCATACTATTCCTTCAATAACGTTTTTTTTATGTTCTGGTATTATTTGTTGAGATGATCTGTTTTGTTTCTCCGATTTTGAGATTAAGGGCTTTTCAAAATTTGCGGGTATTAATGGTATTTTATCAGGAGTTGTAATAAAACCTGCAACTGCTGATGCTGCTACCACTTCGGGAGAAGCCAGGAATACACTTCCCTTTCCCTGTTTTCCCGGAAAATTTCTGTTGCCTGTGCTTATTGTAACTTCACCCAGACCATTTTGACCTACCTGACCTGCGGCACATCCTGCACATCCTGCATTTGAAACCAGAGCGCCTGCCTTTTTAAACACATCAATCAGGCCTTCTTTCAGACACATCTTCCATACCTGGTCAGTAGAAGGAACAATTTTAAGAACCACGCCAGGAGCTGTCTTCCTGTCTTTGAGAATTGATGCAGCTATTCTCATATCGCTTATTCTGCCGTTTGTGCAACTGCCTATGAAAGCTGAATCAATTTTCTGACCATATACTTCAGTTACCGGAACTGTATCATGGGGTTCGCCTGGTCGCGCAACCATTGGTGTAAAGCTTCCGGTGTCAATGCTGAATTCCTTTTCGTAATTGGCATCATTATCAGCAGTAAATAAAGGAAATTTTACTCTGGAGCGTTTTGAACAATAATCTATTATCTCTTTGGACTGAGGAAATAAAATTATTATCGCACCCATTTCAGTTGCCATCGATGAAATAGTGATTCTTTCGTCGAGGCTGAGCTTCTCAGAAACCTCACCTGACATTTCAACAGAGTAGCCAAGAAGCGAATTTGCACCAAATATTTTCAGCAAATTCAGGATAATATCTTTTGGAGACACATCAGATGGAGTTGAGCCAAACAGATTTATTCTGACAGATGGAGGAATTTTGAACCATACCTTTCCGTTATGCCATGCAGCAGCAATATCCATATCGCCCATTCCCTGACCAAAAGCTCCGATAGCGCCAAGGATATTGGCATGTGAATCAGTTGATATAGCAGTACTCCCCGGATGTATATAACCCTCATCAATAAGCAGATGTGTTCCTATGCCAGCGTCGATATCATATATTTTTATCTCATGTTCCCTTGCAAAAAGGCGGCAGACATGCTGATTTATTGCATATTTCTGATCAGAGCCGGTAGGGTTACAGTCGAATGTGAAAATTGTTTTTGAAGGATCGTCAATAGAAAGGTTAAAGTCATTTAGATTTTTAACAACATTGGCACCTCCAAAGTCACGGGCTACTCTGCAATCAATTGAAATATCGATTATTTCACCCGGATGAACTACGTCAAATTTTGAATGTGCAGAAAGAATTTTCTCCAGCAGAGTCATGGCCATAACCTGATTATTAACGAAACATGCAGAATCTAAGATTTACTTCGCAAAAACTATTTGAACTGCGCCCTGTAATAGCGGGGAGAGATGCCTTCTGTTTTGCGAAACTGCTTATTAAAATTGGAAATACTTGCAAATCCGCATTCAATAGCAATATCGTGGACCTGGTATTCAGTTTCGCGCAGCAGGTAGCAGGCTTTGTTTGTTCTTACTCTGTTAAGAAATTCCACAAAACCGGCACCGCAGTTCTTCTTAAAATAACGGCTGAATGAAAATGGGCTCATGTGAGCAATTTTTGAGATCCTCTCAAGAGAAATAGGTTTAAAGTAGTTTTCTCTTATATAGTTATAGACATCAGTCATTCTTTTATTGCCTCTCTCATCAAATGCAATCCTGTAATTTTCTGAGCAAAGGGTGTTTTTTCTTTCCGATGAGGATAGTATTTTAATAACATTAAAAAAATCAATCATTTTATCAATTCCTTTGTTATTTACCATATTAACAAGATGTTTTTCAGCAGCTTTCGCATCATCTACTGAAAAGGCAATACCTCTTTCAGCTTCTGTTAGTAACTCTTTAAAGGAATGAAATTCATGTTGAGACAGCAGAGTATCGCCCAGTGATTCAAGTTTAAAATGGACCATAATCCCATGCTTTTCAGGAAGAGCGTTGTCCTGCCGATAGTAGTTCCAGCAATGAGGGATATTGCCCGCCAGCAGTATCAAATCATACTGATCGAATAGTTCAACACTATCTCCTACGATTCTTGTCCCATTGCTTAATGTGTTAAGCACAAGTTCATATTCGGGATGGAAATGCCATAATCCGCCAGAATCATTTACATACTCCGCTCTGAAACCACCACCGTCATCGTAAGAAATTTTTTCCAGTTCCGCAACCATCTGAATTAGTTGAATTAAGTGCGCTGTGATCAAAAATAAGCAATATTTTTTCAAAAAAACGAGAATTGATTGTATAATTTTTTTTAAATTCTTGGTTTTAATTAAAATATTCTGTATATTTGTTATCAAACTCATGCTATATACATTAAGAGGAGATGAGTAAAGGTTGGGAGTGAAAATCAACAGGATTGTATTGCAGACATTGACTTTCACATCAGGAATCTAAGGTATAGCGCCAGCTAACCATGGTTCCATCCTTTTATCAGACAGTAGACACGGAATTTATCTTCACAAGTAAATTCCACTCCCAGGTTTTCACAACCGTCCTTTCTCCTCTTATTTTTTTCAAAAACGAATCCCCCTAGTTTCTGCATTTTATACTTTTTACTTCACAATTGAAAAATGAACTATCTTTGACGCCTATCAGATAGGGGAATTCTGAAATTTTTTTTTTTAAAAACCTGAATATAGTATAATGAAGACCTATATCAGAAGAAGGGATAAGAACACTCATCTCGTAGTTTTTTATGGTGGCTGGGGAACTGATGAGAATGTTTTTCTGCCTCTCTGTAACAATGATTTTGATTTTATTCTATTCTATAATTATTCTGCCGACGAAGCGCTTGTACTTCCGGAGATGAAGCGGTACGACAAGATAATTCTTATAGGATGGTCTCTTGGTGTATGGGCGGCAGAGCATCTCTCACTTAAAACAGGGATCAAACCTGATGTTACTATTGCAGTAAATGGCACTCCTGTTCCGGCTGATGACAAGTACGGCATACCGCTTCACGTTTTCGAAGGAACATTGAATAACATTACCGAGGAAAACATTGAAAAGTTCTATTTCAGAATGTTTGGAGATAAGGAAACCTATGAAAAAAATATTGACAGGATTCCACATCGTACACTGAAATCCCTTCATGATGAACTGCGATGGTTGTATAACAGGATAATGGAGCAGAAAGAGCCGGGGTTCAAGTGGGACTATGCAGTTACAAGTGAAATAGACAGGGTATTTCCATCGGCTAACCTGAATGGTTACTGGGATAAAGAGACTGCTACGAAACACATATTACTTCCCTTTCCGCATTATTTCTTTCACAAATGGGTTTCATTTTCTGATTTTATCTCATTTGTTGAGAATTACGATGGAAAACTGCCGAAGAAAAAGAAAAAGCAAATTTCAAAACTCTAAAGATCCTTTAGAAGGATATTGGAATCAGACTTGTAGATAAGTTTATCAAACTTATCGAGCATCTGAATTACTTTGTCATAATCTTTATTTTTGGAAACCATAATCTGCGAAACTCCGATTTTATCAAGTTTTGTAAGAACGTAGCTCACAGAAATTTTATTGATGTCCAGTGCAGGTTGAAAGAGCCTTTCTGTCTGGCTGTTTTCATGAACAACCGATATGAGATTAGCTGCTGCCAGATCCTGAATAATGTCACGCACAAGCCTGACAGGAATCTTTAATTTTAAGGCAATATTCTCAGTGCTTATTGGTTTTTCGCCAACTGAAAAATTTCTGATTATCATATGAAGTATCATAAGAACAAGTGCCCTCTTCTGATAATTACTTATATTAAGTGCCTCCGATTCAAATTCGTATCTTGAAACATTCTGATTGGCAAATGATAATTCGGCGCCCAGAAGGACAATTATCCAACTGCTCTGCAGCCATAAAATAAACAAAGGAACGGCAGCGAAACTGCCATAAATAGCGCTTAGTTTCGAAATTCCGAACTGAAGGTCGATATATAGCCATTGCAGAACCTGTAAAAAAGTACCGGCTATTATGCCCGATATCAATGCCGGTCCGAACTTAACCTTTGTATTAGGCATTATTATAAAGAGGACTGTAAGTGTAATCCAGCTTATGAAATATGGAGCAAATCGCAGCAGAAAGCTAATCACTGGCTTAAAGAAGTCAAGAATTGGCGCACTGGTCATGTAATCAGTAAGTTCAGTGCTGACAAAAACCGTTATACTGCTTGAAAGAATTATGAATACCGGTGAAATAAGCATGATAGTCAGGTAGTCAGTAAACTTTCTGTACCAGGGTCTTGAAGTTCTAATCTGCCATATATGGTTGAAGGAGCTTTCAATATGCTCAAGCAACGACATTACTGAGTAGAAGAGGACAATAACTCCTACCCCGGCAATATAACCGCCTCTGGTTTCCTGAATTGCATTTCGGGCATTAGAAAGAAGAAAATTCATAATTTCCTGACTGGACTGGAATTTTTCGGTAATAAGTTGTTCAAGATTCTGATCAAGCCCAAATCCTTTTGCAATTGCAAAGGCGATTGCGGCGACAGGTATAACAGAAAGGAGTGAATAGAATGTTAATGCCGACGCTCTGAGCTGTACTTTATCATTTGAGAAACCTCTTATGGCCAGCACCACTATCCTTAACTGCTTAACAAGAAAGGTTTTACCTTTTGAAATTTCTGACAGAGGTGTATTCCAGATAGCGTCATTAACTTTCTTAAACAACTGGATTGCCCAAGGAACAGGATTTGTCATAATGAATTATTACTTTAAATGTCAGTAAGATATATGCTTTTAACTCAAAGATCAAATATACAAATTACCTGGGGGTGAAGAAAATAAATTGATCAAAAATAATTAACTTCACTTATTAAACAGCAGGGAATGAAAATTGATATTCTGCAATTTGTTGAAGGAGCCAGGAAAGCACAGGGATTTGTTGTAATAATCGATGTTTTCAGGGCATTTTCAGTGGCCTGTTATGCGATAGATTCCGGGGTAACAAGAATAATTGCAACTGACACGCCTGAAAAAGCATTTGAATTAAAGACAAAGTACAGAAATTCAGTTCTCGCAGGCGAAAGAGATGAGAAAAAGATTCCGGGGTTTGACTTTGGAAACAGTCCTACTGAGATCATTAAATGTGACCTTACCGGTAAAACTTTCATTCACACCACTACTGCGGGTACGAGAGGATTGGTAAATGCAGTAAATGCTGATTTGCTGATAACCGGAAGTCTGGTAAACGCTGATGCAATAGTGAAGTATATCAGAAGCGTAAATCCTGATCAGGTATCACTTGTAGCTATGGGTTACAGGGCAACTATCAGTGCAGAAGAAGATCTGTTGTGTGCTGAAATAATTAAAGCCAGGTTGATTCAGCAGGAATTCAGGGAGGAAGAAAGAATATCAGAATTAAGGCATAGTTCAGGTAAACGTTTTTTTAATCCTGGAAATATCGATTTTTCACCTCCTACCGATTTTTTTCTGTGCACCATGTCCGACCGATTTAACTTTGTTCTTAAAGCAATTTGCAGGCCAGACGGAAATATTGATCTTATGAGGCTGGATATGTGATATGTACGGCAAATTAAAATTTAAGATTACGCTATGCGAATAAAAATATAATAACATATCTTAAACTCTCTTCGCATTAAAATAAAAAGACAGGAAGTACATTCCTTCGTTTGTGAATTGCCCGGTAAGTACAGAACATAGATATCTTATAAAATTCAAATAGTTTCATTGAGATCTTATTCGAATCAAGCCTGATTTCCATTCTTTCCCGGTAACGGATAAATATACCTGCAAGAATCATTGTCAGTTTGAGTAATCTTAATTTATCATATAATCTTAGCATTCTCACAGTCTCAGAAAATGCTCTTTTATCAGTAACGCTATCATAAAGCATACTGAGATTTTCAATGCCCAGTTTCGTTTTTGCAAGAAAGTCCTTGTTAGTCTCCAGTCCCTCGTGCATGAGACCATTATCTATATGTAAAACTTTTATCCCGGCTTTTTTTAGCTGATAGCCCATAAGAGTATCCTCATGACCATATTGTTTAAGCTCTTCGTTAAACCGAAGTTTTGCAAATACATTTTTGCTTATCAGAACGTTGAAAGTAGAAAAGCTTGCATGAGGATGTTTATTTTTTTCAACGGGTTTTATCTGTTCCTTACTCTTTCCATATTTCCATCTAAGAAGCTTATCAGGATCTCCGGGAGGAGAATCATGGTATAGTACACCTCCGCAAATGACTTCTGACTGATTAATATAAGGAAGCCATTTCGATATATAAGCTTCGGCTGTACCCGGAACCATAGTATCAGCATCGATAAAAAGAAAAAAATCTCCTTTTGCTTCAAGTGCAAGCCTGTTTCTAATGGCAGCACGCCCAATATTCTTCTCTGATGATATAACCCTTACTCCTTCCTCAACCAGTGAATTGTACTTTTCCCTGAAATCAGCTGATGATCCGTCATCACCAATAAGAATTTCAAGAAATTCCGGCACTTTGCCAAAAGCATTTTTCATACTATGAACCAATGCTATAATATCATAGTCAAATACTGGAATCAGTAAAGATATCTTCATCTTTCCCCTTTAAGGTTAATATATCAAATGTACAATTTTTTAATAATATTTTCCGAACAAACTTTGGCAAAGAAATTGCATTGGTTATTTTTGTATTTGTAGTCAATAATCTGATTTTTAAATGAAAAAGTTATTCATTGCTGCTATAATATCCTCAATTTCTCTTTTCATTTCAGGCCAGACTAAATCCGGTTTTGAACTTGACATCATGATAAATGGATTACGCGATTCAACTGTTTATCTCGCATACCATCTTGGAGATAAGCAGTATATAAAGGATACTCTTAAACTTGACAATACCGGCCATGGAATACTGCATGGAAAAGAGTCACTTCCGCAGGGTATATATATGGTTGTTCTGCCGGGCAGAAACTATTTTGAAATTCTTATGTCAGACGACCAGATTTTTGGAATCACCTGTTCCTTTACTGACTACTTTAATACCTTGAAATTCAGTGGATCTGCCGAAAACACCGCCTTTATTGAATACCAGAAAAAATGGATCTCCCTCCAAAAAGCGTCCGGAGCATTATCAACAAGGCTTCAGAACAACAAGCAAAACAGTGATTCAAGCAGAATCCTTGCTGACATTCAGAAAAAGCAGGAGGCGAATATGAAGCAGTATCTAAAAAATGTTGCTTCAGAAAACAACGGGAACCTTCTTTCAGTTCTTGTAAAAGCAATGCTTCCGATTGAGATTCCTGAATATGTTGTTCCTTCGGTGGTTGCAAATCGCGATTCAGCCAGGTGGATATGGAATTATAACTATAATAAAAACCATTTTTTTGATAATATTGATCTTACTGACGAAAGGCTGCTCCGTACACCAATTTTGCAGGCAAGGCTGATTGCCTTCTTCTCAAATGTATTAATCCAGTCGCCTGATTCAATTAATAAAGAGATAGATAAAATAATTAAAAAATGTCAGCCTGATTATAATGTATTCCAGTTTATTTCAGTCTTCCTGTTTAACCATTTCAGGGAGAGTGAGATAATGGGACATGATGCTGTTATGGTAAAGATTGCTGATGATATATATCTGTCAGGCAAGGCTGATTGGGTCTCTAAAGAATTCAAGGAAGATCTCAGAAAACAGGTTGACCTCATCAGACCGAACCTTATTGGCAAAAAGGCAGAGAATCTCATAATGGATTCTTATAAGGGCATTTTTGTTTCACTTGATGACATTGAAAAGGATTTTACTGTACTAATATTCTGGGAGCCGGATTGCGGACATTGCAAAGAGGCTCTGCCAAAACTTAAAACTTTTTATGAGAAAGCAAGGAATGAAAGTGTTGAGGTCTTTGCAATTTGTACTACATCTGATAAGGATAAATGGTCAAAGTATATTGAGGAGAATAAATTAACCTGGATAAACGGCTGGGATCCTCAAAGAAAATCGCATTTCGACTACTATTATAATGTACAGTCAACACCGCTGATATATATACTCGACAAAAACAAAAAGATTATTGCGAAAAAAATTGGAGTAGAGGATCTGGCTCCATTTATTGATAACTACCGGAAGTACTTCAAATAAATTATAAATCTATTCTGAAAGATAATTTACCAGATCGTAAGCAGTATTGAAACTGACTATACTTTCATTATTAATAAGAAGATAATCATCATTTTCATCAGCCGGCACAGAAATGTAGGGATCAGTTCTTATAGCTGATGGCAGGAATCCTGCCCTGCTTATTGCCTTTTCTATCCAGTATTTACGGCTTCCCTCCCCTTTTACATAAATTGTACCCCTCTCCTCTTTTCTGAATGTAAAAGTTCCATTTACTGAATTGAACTGTACAGCTGAGAAATTAAACAATTTATCAAATACACCTTTAATCATAAGGTCTTCAGGAGCTCCTTCAAACAGCGTATCATCGAGCACCAGCCATATTTTATCTGCCTGCGTGGTTGCGCTCTGCAGGTCATGCGTAGAGAAAATAATTGATTTACCGCTTTTTCTTGAAATATCGTGCATGAGATGGAGTATCTCATATCGGCCGCTGACATCAAGAAATGCTGTTGGTTCATCCATTATCATAATACCTGTATCCTGGGCAAGAATTCTGGCTATCATCGCCCGCTGACGCTCGCCGTCTGAAAGCTCAGATATAAGCCGGTTAGCAAATTCACCGATAGAACACTTTTCAAGGGCATCAACAATAACCTCATGGTTTTCCGGGTCAATTTTACCCATCCAGTTAGTATATGGATACCTGCCGAGAGCAACAAGTTCATATACTGTCATATTACCGGGTTTCACAACTTCTGTGGATATATATGAGATATTCCTGGCAAGCTCTTGTCTTGAATAATCCGTGATTTTTCTGCTTCCATATAAGATTTCTCCACCCAAAGGCTTCTGCAAACCGGCAATAGTTCTTAACAAAGTACTCTTGCCTATTCCATTTCTTCCAATTACAGCAATCAGTTCTCCTTTGCCGGCACTGGCTGTGAGTGGCGGCAAAATTGATTTTTCTCTTCTGCCGGCAGTATAGCCAATCAGTACCGATTCTAAAGATAATATTTTGGTTGTCAGATAATTCATCAGAATATTCCTGAGTATTTCCTGTTTTTCAAAAGAATCCAGATTACGATTGGAATTCCTATCAGTGATGTCACTGAATTTAATGGTAAAACTTTATCTGAGCCGGGAAGTTGAGAAATAATATCACTCACAAGCATAACGGCAGCACCGGTGAGCAATGTTCCGGGCAATAAAACTTTATGATCAGATGTTTTAAAAAGCATTCTTGTGAGATGAGGAACTGCAACACCGATAAAGCCAATTGGACCGCAAAATGCAGTTACAGTTCCTGCCATTATACTTGTTCCGGCAAAGATCAGTGTTCGTGATAATCTGACATTCATCCCTATTGTCCTGGCATAGTTTTCTCCAAGAAGCATGGCATTAAGCATTTTTGCAGAAAGAAAACTAAGAAACACGCCGGCGGTAACAGAAATAGCAAGCACCTTCAGCTGTCCCTCAGTTAGGTTTCCAAGAGATCCCATTGTCCAGATAACATAAGATTTAAGCATTGTTTCATTGCTGAAATACTGCATTATAGTGACTATTGCCGAAATGCCTCCGGAAAGCATGATACCAAGTATAAGAATTGTTAATATGTCTTTCACTCTCGCAGATATTATCATTATCAGAATCATTACTGATCCGGCTCCGGCCCATGCTGCGAAAACAAGTAGCCAGTTACCGATTCCTGCGATACTTTCAATTGATATTCCTGCTGAGAACCCGAGAATTATGAAAGCAACGCCAAGACTTGCTCCTGAACTTATTCCAAGTAGATCAGGCCCTGCCATAGGATTCCTGAATACAGTCTGCATCTGCAATCCGCTTATTGAAAGTGCTATTCCCACAAAAAGTGCAGTCACTGCCTTTGGAATTCTGAATTTGAATATGATTGTATCGTTAAGCGGATTACTGCCGGAAAAAAGAGATTTAAAAACATCTGATGCACTTATATTGGCCGACCCAAGAAAGATATCAAGCAAGAAGAGAAGCAGCAAAGAGATAAGCAGACCGAAATAAATAGTATTCCGGTATCCTGTTGAAACCTCTGTGTATGCCGTATCTTTCATTCTTAATGCCATCAATATGAAATGGATTACCTGATTTTATTATAGAAAACCAACTCATCTTTACCAAATATTCCGGGATGGAATATAGAGGCCATATCTTTTATTATCAGATGCGGATGAAGCATGCCTGTTTCCCAATAGTCATTCGCTTCCATATTTTTCACTGATCTGTTATTGTTATAAAGATTGCCATTTTTGTAGCATGGCAGTTCTGTTAACCTTGCATCGGCAATGGTGATTTCGCTTTTCGTTTTTACAGTTCCTATATTAAGCCAGAAATCTGCATTAATGGCCCTGAAAAATACATTTTCGAGACCCATTGGCATAGAAACAGATGAAGTTTTATCTGACCATAAATATGATCCGCCAGCATCGTCGATAAGTCGCGACATATATGAATTACCCGGAGAAATATACCAGGTATCTCTGAATGGAAGCCCTGTCAAGACTTTTGGTTTAATATCTGACTTTGATTTTATGAGTGACTTAAGTATATTATATTCAATAACTTCTGTATTATAAATCGAATCTGCCATATTTGCTTTGTTGTATAAAGCTCCAAAAAACTTAATCCATTCAGTTCTGGCAAGAGGGTCATTCTCGAGGTAATCAGCATTAAACATTACCTTTAAGCCTAATTCCTTCATTTTGTTTATATAACCTTCTGATTCACTTCCGATACCATACATCATTATGAGATCAGGATTTAAATTCAATATAAGTTCCATGTTGAGGTTTGCATCATACCCTACCTCCTCAATCATCCCATTTGAGATAAGATTTTTAAACTTTTCATCGAATATGAGATTGCCTCCTGAGATTCCACAGACAGACTTCTCCTCCCCAAGAGCAGATATCATTGCTGCATGTGACGTGGCCATGCAAATTATTCGTTTCACCGGGACAAAGATTACTGTTGATGAATCAAGCCCTGCCGGTATTTTATCACCACGGTTAATGAGAATGTACTTTTGATTCACATTTATGGCACCCTGCCATGGATTTATTACAGTAACTTCAGTATTACTGCCCTTATTCTTTATGCTGAATCTTTCAGCTCTTTCTATACTGTTATTAATGCTTGTATTGCCTTGGTCAGAATAATTCTCTTTTCTGCTACTGCAGGAACACAGCATTATTAAATAAAACAGTGACAGAAAAATATGTCTTACCTGCATAAGCTATTTCTTAAAATGACATGAAAGAATAAGAAAATATGTTCGTCCGGGTTGAGGATAATAAGCAATTGTCTCATAAGATTTATCAAGAATATTATCAATCCTGAACCGGAGATCACAATAATTCTCGCTGAATTCAAATTTCACACCACTTGTAAGGTTATTAATTGTATACCGGGGTAGAGATGCTGAATTATCAGCATTAGTATAAGTAAGTCCTGTAAAATGTGTTCCCCATGATGTGTAAAAATTGTTATAAGAAAGCAGAAGTGAGCCCATCGCCTGATTCCGTGGAACATATACCAGTTGCTTTCCTGTATTTACATTTTGACTGTTACCTGTTGATCTGGCTAGAGTATAGGAATATCCTGCATTAAGGTTCACAGATACCCTGTTCAATAGATATTTTACTAATAATGAAGATTCGAGACCTGATGAGTTTACTTCCCCAATGTTGTCGGCGACCCAAAACCAGGAATCGCCCGGACGCCATTGTATCATATCTCTGATGAAATTGTTGAAATAATTTATTTCAGAATTCATAGTTACTGTTTCAGATATTTTCTGATCAAGTTTGTATCCTGCTTCAAATGAATAGGCATATTCGTTTTTTAGATATGAGTTTCCTCCCGGATTCCAGTAACGATCATTAAGTGAAGGTATTTTTGAGTTTCTTGAAAGATTAAATTTCAGAAAATGCTCCTCTCCTTTTAATACTCTAAACTCCAATCCTGCTGAAAAATCGGGTATCAGAAATTGTTTCTCATCAATAGTCTCTCTAAGCAGAACTACGGCTCCCAATCGTCTTCCTTTTTTTCTTTCAGCCGATAGTGTCAATGAGGTATTATTTCGTTTAATACTCTCAACGTAATTATTGGTTTCAACCGAATTCAACTCATTGCTTAATATGATTTTCAGACGCGAGTATTCACCCAATGGTGATGTCATGCCAGTTTTCAGAACCAGCGCATTAGATTTATTAGCAGAATTGATTGAATATAAAGTGCTTGAGTAGTCAAGATTTGACAGCATCCAGGCAGCAGTTGTAAAGAATTCATTTTTTCCTTTATCAAAATCGTATGAAAGGATGGTCCTGAATGATTCGTCAGATTGTTTCTCACCTGCGTAGCCATATTGGGTCGATCCGGGGAGGTCGCGTGTTGCAGACTGGTACCAGAATCTTGCTGAGAAAACATTTCCTGACTTTCTCAGGTACATATCCTGCATAAAGCCCTTTTGAAGGAGCTGATTATTCTCTCTGTCTTTCCACGAAGGTCCTGCAACATCTTCTTTATCAAGATAACGGAAGTCATTTCTGGATACATTGAGATAGCCTTTAGTATTTGATTGAAACTGATCAGTTCCGGTAGTTACTTTAATTAATCCGCTTTTTTTTCCATAACTTCCTGTTCCGGCTACAAAATCAATAAGAGTTTGATTTTTCCAGTCTGCATTATTCTCAAGGTTTATAATCCCTCCGATAGCACCATTTCCAAGATCCATTGAAGCACCTCCAAAACTTACCATTACATTATCGATTATGCCGGCAGGCAAAAGGGAAAAGTCTGATTGTCCCAGCATTGGATCGTTTATATTTATGCCATTCCAGGTAACCTGTGTATGTCCGGCAGAAGTGCCCCTGAAAGATGCTGTTGCAGTTCCTCCCGATCCATAGTTTTTTATATATAACGGAGTATTCTCACATAATACTTCTGAAATAGAATAAAGGTGATAGTTGCTTTTTACCAGGGAATCAATGCTATAGAATTTGAAGCCGGGTTGTTCTGAACTAATCTGCTTTCGTGTGATAACAACTTCCTTAATCTTAAGTGTGTCATTAATAAATGAATACTGAGCATTTAGTTCGATCGAAATTAAAACTGCAATGATGATGAGACTTGCTACTTTGACTGATTTCATGTTTAATTTTTACTTAGTTCTCCAATGCAAAATTTATCATTCTAAATGATTACCATTATCCTGAGCGCATGGAAAAAAAGTAAGGAATCAAAAATTGATCCGTGCTTTTCTTCCCGAAAGCTTTGAATAACAGAGTTTTATGGCAGGTCTTCTGACTTATCCCGGTTTTATGAAGCCTTCCCATCCGCCAGCCGGCGGACAGTGGCAGGGTTTTCATAAAACCATCATCGTAAAAACGATCGGGCATCACAGCAGCGGGTACTGTTGCGGATTCAAACCGCATTCCCTTTTCATTGCAATGCAAAAATTTCATTGCAACACCAAAACACTTCAAAGATATATTAAATATTAATGCACTGAAAAAAAAGATAAATACAGATATCAACACCTGTTGATAAGACTGTAATTATTTATAATTCAGTACATGAACGCTATTTTACATTTTTAAGAATCTGTTCACCTATACCTATCCTATAGCCTGCTGAGGTGAAGGTCACATTACCTTTTTTATCAGCAAGAAGCACAAATGGTAAACTTAAGGTCCCTGATTCATCTGGCTTGAATACATAAAGTAATTCAAATTTAATATCAATACCAAAGAAGGAATTTACAGGTAAGCCTTTAAGTGATTCAGGTTTTAAAACGGATAACGATTCCCCTGAGTCTGAAAGAAACAGAAAGTCCCCTCCCCAATTATCAAGTTCTGTTTTAAGAAGCGGGAGATCATTAAAAATATGTTTTGTAGGTTCCTTATCCGGCTCGATCCATATTATAACGGTTCCTTTGGGGTTTACACCTGATATTACTTCAGCCTGATGCTCAACAAGAGCTTTTATTTTTTTAAGATCAATTTTACCTGATATTTTTCTTTCTGACAGGTCTTTTCTTAAAGTTACATCAATCATTTTATGTTCATTTTCTTGCAGATTAAAAAACGAGATTGAAGACAATACTTTGCTATCATTCAGTCTATTACCAGTTACCAACATATAACTTCCGGGTATAAGAGCAAGTTTCTTTTCAAAGTCAGATACCTTCTCGTTAAATTTATACTCAAGCGTAATATATCTCCCGTTAATTAATCTTGCAATCGTAAAATGCGAATAGTATTCAGGTACAGGCTTGTCATCAATTGATTTAAAAGTAATATATCCCTTAACAAGTTCAGGTTTCTTCTGATCAGTAAAATAAACATCATTCCATTTTTCATTTCTGAAATACTGGGGCAAATTACTACCCGGTTCAAGTCGTGCAGGTATTCCCAGTGTCCTGCATATTGCGACGAAGCATATAGCTCTGGAGTCAGAATCTGACACTTTCAGATCGAGTACCCCACGTGGTGTTATAGGAGTTCCATAATAGTTCTCATCGTCACTGATCCTGATTGTTTCATTCAGGTAATTTACGATCCGAGAAGGCTCAGATAATGAAGAGGTCTTTACTGTTTCCGGAATTCTGTCATGTATTTCAGAGCGCCAGCCGGTTAGAATTTCATTTGCCACCCTTGGATTTAGAATATATTCCAGATAAAATTTATACCCATCACTACCTTTATATATAGCAGGATCATAGCTGCAACTCATATGGTCAGAAAGAATAAAGCTCTTTGTATCTCTCAAGTCTTTTTCTGCGACGGTTTCGAGCAAATCCAGAGCCCTGACTCTCATTGAATCATTTGTTTGTGAAATAAATGAGACAATCTCTCTGTAATTTCCCATGCTTTTTCTCAGCACCTCCCGAAGTCTGATCGGGTCAGTATTGAGTACTATTGACAGAGAATCAATCTGCGGCGTTTTTAACCAGGTGTTAATATATTTCTGCCTGATAAAGTTTTCTTTCTCAAATCTTTCTGAGTTTGCTTTTGCAAGATCAGCAGATGGAGTTGAGCGTGGTGCCCTGAGAATTGGAACATCAAGATCGAGATCGAGTTTATATGATTCATTTCCATCCCTGGTTAGTTTCAGAACCAGGGTATCAGTTTCGCTTAACGAAATCTTTTTAAAATCAAAGTGTTTTCCATCTGAAGCCCAGATAAGAAGATCACCAAGACCTGTTTCGAAGCTGCTTAAGCCATTAGAATCTGTGTTTACAGTTGCAAGTGAATAATATTCAGCATAATTATATAGCTTATATTCAACCGAAGCATCAGTGGCAGGCTCATTTTTACTGTTAAGAACGCTCACAACTACTCTCTTCGTAACAGCATATTTTGACAGATTATTGACTTCAGAATATAGTTTGAATTTATTTATAGTGTTTTCATTTCCATCTGGGGCACCGAATGATTTGGTGTGCACCAGCATTGCCCGTCGTGCAGGTTCAGTGAACCATCCCAGATCAAGAACAGGTTCAGGTTCGCATGCTCCCATATAATACCAGTTTCCTTCATCCCAAATTTCAACCCAGGCATGATTATCATCAGTATGTGCCCATCTCGGAGTATAAACCTGTCGTGCAGGAATACCGGCTGTTCTCAATGCAGCTACAGTAAATGTAGATTCTTCTCCGCATCTGCCCCTGGCAGACAGTATTGTGCTTAATGGAGAAGATGTGCGTATATCTGATGGCTGGTAATTAACCTTTTCGTGACACCAGTGATTTACTTCAAGTGCTGCCTCTTTCAAACTCATCCCTTTTATGCGGCTGTGAATTTCATCATAGTATGCAATCCTGAATGAATCGAGGTTTTCATTATTTATACGGCACGGAAGGACATAGTGTAGAAAAATATTTTCCGGTATTGTTTTGCCCCAAGGGATTTCTGTTCTGGACTGAAGGGATTTATTAACGTTGGCCAGAAAAAACTTGCCTTCATAATCAGCCAGATCATTAAGGGGCATAAATGCGTAAAGAAATTTCATCGCTTCTGTCTGATCCAATGAAAGTTCGCTTTTAAATACCGAAAAAAGACTCTCACTTCTGTTTGCAGCAAGTTCTTTCCTCTCAATAAATATCGCATTGACATTTGAGAGGTATTCTTTATTGTTTATCAGATTATTGCTTCGACAGCTACTAAAAATAACCAGAATGGAAATAATAATAAGTTTCAGAACTGATTTCATTTCTTATAGAATAAAATGGTAAAAATGTTAACAGTGTCTCAACAATAAAAGTCAGACATTGCCGAAAATTATTGCAGTAACAAAATAACAGGAAATTCGTTACAAAGAAAAGTAAAGTATTAAATGATCCGGATCAGAACCGGATTTAAATTGTACCGCAGGAGTTTCTGACAATCAGTTCAGGTGCAATATTAACCTGTCGCTTAAATTTACCTTTTCCCGAGTTTTTCACTTCCGACCAGATCATGTTGGCTACCTTAGTTGAAATTCCCGAGAGCGGCTTTCTCAGACATGTTACAGGCGGGAACATCAGATCAAACCCTATTCCCTCCTCCATCGACACAATAGCAATATCCTGAGGTATTCTTACCTTTTTCCTTCTCAGGATTGACATAATCGGATAAACAAGTCCGGCATTCATTATTATCATCGCATCAGCACGATAAGGAGGACGAAGGAATTTTTCAAACTGAGAAAAATCAATATCATCACCTGAAACAGGTATATTCAATTCAATTATTACAGGTCTGTTTATTGCAGCTTTCCCCTCTATGGCATCAGCAACCTCAATTAAAGCGGCTTTGTCGGTTTTGTAAACCTTCTTTTCCGCCATAATGATAATATTTTTATAGCCAAGTTTATCAAGATGATCTGCTACAAGAAGTGAACCTGCCGCATTGTCGGTGGATATAGTATTTAATCTTAATGATTTCACGGTTTTCTCAAGAAGTACAAAGGGGTAATCTGAAGTCCGCAGTGCACGTATTGTATTTTCATCTGCAGCATCACTAAGAAGGATTAATCCGCTATAGAATTTTTTAAAAGCACCAATAAGACGGTCATATCTCTGATCATCAGGGTCTTTTGTGACAATAGAAAAACCGACTCCGATACTTGAAAAAGCTTTCTGAAGATAGGGTGTTATCTGAATTACAAATGGATCATTCAAAGAAGGGACTATCATTCCCATTACACCAGGTTTCTCTTCGACAGGAGCGACCTCATTCTTTTCACTGAGAGCAGCGAAGTATCCCATCTGTTTTGCAAGTGCCAACACCTTTTCCTGGGTATCTTTTCGGATACCCTGCTCATCCGCTTTATTATTTAAAACCAGTGACACTAAAGTCCCGGAAACGCCCAAGCGAGCGGCTAAATCTTTATTTTTAAATTTTTTCCCCATTTCCCCTAATAATTGGAAGAAATAAATTTAGTTGATTTTTTCTAACGAAAAAAAAAATTAATCATTTTTAACTATTTTTTTGGAGGATTGATTCCCCTCTGTTTCACGGCAGTTTCAAGCCTTGCCTGCCTACCCCCTGCCCCCTAAAGGGGGTTCTGTAAGATACTGATAATCAGGAATATCTCTTTAAAGCTTGCCCCGCTTGGGTGGGGGGATTTAGGGATTTTTAATCAGATGTAGCTTTTTATACATCCTCTTTAATATTTCTCAACTATTTTTTTGGAGGATTGATTCCCCTCTGTTTCGCGGCAGTTTCAAGCCTTGCCTGCCATTTTGATTTCTTAACCGGTTTCTTTTTATTCTCCTCAAGAGTAGCAAGTACCGCATCAGCATTTATGAATTGCTTGGATAGGATGTTTTGCCCGAAGGTTATCATGTTAGCCAGAAAATAGTAATATGTGAGACCAGATGAGAAATTATTAAGAATTAACATGAACATTACCGGCATCATATACATCATCAGTTTCATCCCCGGCTGGTCGGAACCAGGAGTTGAGCCCTGCATCTTCATTGTAAGAAGTGTAGAGGCTGTCATGAGAAGTGTAAATAGACTGACATGGCTTCCGTACATAGGAATAGTGAAAGGTAGAGTCAATATTGAATCATAAGTTGAAAGGTCAGTTGCCCAAAGGAAGTGCTCCTGTCTCAATTCAATAGAGACAGGGAAGAAACGGAACATAGCAAACAGGATCGGCATCTGAAGGAGCATTGGAAGACACCCGCCCATTGGATTAACTCCGGCCCTTTTATAAAGGTCCATTGTTGCCTGCTGTTTTTTCATTGCATCCTCTTTCTTTGGAAACTTTTTCCCAAGCTCATCAACAAGAGGCTTCAATACCTGCATTTTTGCCTGCGACTGATATGATTTAAATGTAAGAGGGAAAAGTACAATCTTTATTATTATTGTAAGGATCAGAATAATTATACCATAACTTCCTATGTAGTTATCGAGCCAGTTGAATATCGGAATTATAGCAAAACGGTTTATCCAGCCAATTATATTCTTACCCAGAAATACCAGCTTGTCAAGGTCAAGTCCCTCTTTTTTAAGAATTGTAATAGAATTCGGGCCATAGTATAACTTCATTTTAATGTCTGTGGAAGCTCCCTGTTCGAACGGAACACCAACTTCGGAAGTAAAGTATCTTATATACTTCGGTGATTCGGTTGTTTTTGTTGAAGAGACTGATCCATTCAAAAAGAAATCATTTGTTATGAGTACTGATGAGAAAAACTGATCCTGAAAGGCTATCCAGCTGAGTTTGGTAGTTATATCTGCTTTTTCAATATCTTTACTTTGGCGCTGTTTTAAATTGACAACATCATCCTGAAAGTACTTATACCTGATATCAGCATAATTTTCTTCATTTGTTCTGCCTTTTTCCTGCTGAGGAATATACATTTTCCAGTCAAGTGTAAGGCTATTCTGATTCGAAGCAATAATTCCATCCATCGACTTGAACGTAACTTCGAAGTCAATCATATACTTATCAGGTGCAAGAGTGTACCTGTATTCAATATATTTATTATCAGATGCATTGAGCCTGAGAATTACAGTCTGGGGTTCGGAAGTGGCATCAAATGATTTTTTTTCACTTACAGGGGTGAAGTAAAGATTATTTGTCTGTACTGCTTTATTATCAGTTGTAAAGAAGTTAAAACCGAAGACAGTTGAATCGCCTGAAAAAAGAATCATTGGCATAGAATCAAATGTGCGGTACTCCTTAAGACGTGCAGAATAGACCTTTCCGCCCTTTAGTGAAATTTTGAGTTCAACCTTACTGTTTTCGAGTGTCATGAACTCATTTTCACCAGTTGCTGCAGGTGCAAAAACGCCATATTGGTTACTATCAGCAGTAGTCTGCTGAATTGCGGCAGGTATGTCTGCATTAGTTTGTTGTGCAGGAACTGAGTCAATCTTAACAGATGGAGAAGACATTCCAAGTTTAATGTTAATCTCATTTACTTTGGCAACAGCATCAGGCTGATTCGGCTTGAATCGAAGTGCATTAATATATTCGGTACGTGCATTTTCAAGGTCTCCCTTGGCATAATAGGCATCAGCAACGACAACAGCACTTTCGAAACCTTTATTCATTTTGCTGTTGTTATATACAATGAAACCAATAAAGATTGCAAAAATCAGAATTATGCCAGTAATTGTATTTCTATCCATTCTATCAGGTTAATTAAATTGTGATTCTCAGTAGTTAAAACTTTATATGATAATGCTTTAAAATTTAAAATGAAGATCCCGGAAAGATCACCCTATGCAGGCCTTTACGAAATTTACGAAAAGAGGATGTGGATTTATTACAGTACTGCTGTATTCGGGGTGAAATTGTACACCAACAAACCACTTATGATCAGGTATTTCAATTATTTCGACAAGATTTGATTCCGGATTAATACCAACGGGTATCATTCCATGTTCTTTAAAATCCTGTAAAAACTTATCATTGAATTCATATCTGTGCCTGTGTCTTTCAACTATTTCTGTCCTGCCATAGGCTTCAAATGCCTTTGAGTCCTTGATGATATTACACTTATAGCCACCAAGCCTCATTGTTCCTCCTTTGTCGATAACACTCTTCTGCTCTTCCATCAAGTCGATCACAGGAAATTTTGTTTTATGGTTTATCTCGGTTGAATGAGCACCTTCCATATGCAGAACATTGCGTGCGTACTCAATTACTGCACATTGCATTCCAAGGCAAATACCGAAGAAAGGAACATTATTCTCCCTTGCATATTTTGCTGTCAGAATTTTACCTTCAATGCCTCTTGATCCGAAGCCAGGGGCTACGAGTATTCCGTTTAATCCACTTAGTCTGTCAACAACATTAGATTCGTTAATATCCTCTGAATGAATGTATTCTATATCTATTTCGCATTCATTCATTGCACCACTGTGAACAAATGATTCTGCAATAGACTTATAAGCATCGGGCAACTCAACATATTTACCCACGATACCTATTTTTATTGAATTTATAGGGTTTTTGAGTTTAGTAAGAAACTCTCTCCACTCTGTCAGAGGAGGTTCGGCATCAACCGGAAGAGCCAGTTTTCTCAGCACAGTTTTATCAAGGCCCTGTTCAAGCATCTTTATAGGCACTTCATATATTGTTGACACGTCAACCGACTCAATAACTGCAATTTCTTCAACGTTGCAAAACAAAGCCACCTTTCTTTTCAGATCTTCATTAAGATGTCTTTCAGTTCTAAGAACCAGAATATCGGGCTGTATTCCGGTTTCCAGCAGTTCTTTAACTGAGTGCTGTGTTGGTTTTGTTTTTGATTCGCCGGTTGACGATAGATATGGAACAAGTGTAAGGTGAATAACAAGGCAGTTCTGATTTCCAAGTTCCCATTTAAGCTGACGAACCGATTCAATATATGGAAGCGATTCTATATCGCCAACAGTCCCTCCAATCTCAGTTATTACAATATCGAATTTATTGCCTGAAGTAACCAGCTTGATTCTTCTTTTTATTTCATCGGTAATATGAGGAATAACCTGTACAGTTTTGCCCAGGTAATCACCTTTTCGCTCTTTGTTTATAACTGATTGATATATTCTGCCTGTTGTAACATTATTAGCCTGACTGGTAGGAACATTCAGAAAGCGTTCATAGTGACCAAGATCAAGGTCGGTTTCTGCTCCGTCAAGAGTCACATAACATTCACCATGTTCGTATGGGTTCAGTGTTCCGGGATCTACATTAATATATGGATCAAGTTTCTGGATCGTAACAGAATATCCTCTGGCTTGCAGAAGTTTGGCCAGAGAAGCTGAAATAATGCCCTTCCCCAATGATGATGTTACTCCACCTGTTACAAATACGTACTTAACGTCTGTCAAAGCAGCAAATTTAATTGTTAGACAACCTTATAATTATTTAATTATTCATCAAGACCGGATTGGTCAATCATTTTGACCTTTTCCTCAAGTGTCTTAATCATATTTTTTGCACTCAAAATCTTATCCTCAACTTCACGAATCATGGTATCGGCATTAGCAGATTTTGCAAAGAAACCAATATTATTTTCCCAAAGAACGATATCACTTTCGAGCTGTTTGATTTTAGTAAAGAACTTATCGCGCTCATTTCTTACTTTTCTGGAAGCAGCTTTTGGATTTGATTTCAGATTATCAAGCTTTGACTTGTACTTAAGAATGCTCTTATCATCATCTCCGATTTTCAGCTTATCGAACTCTTTATTAATTGCGTTTCTGTATTTGTTAGTGATTTCATCCTTCATATTGAATGGAACAAATCCTATATCAGTCCATCTTCGCTGAATCTCCTTGAGTCGCTCAAATGCTGCATGAACATCTGATCCTGGTTCAAATTTATCAAGCTCACCAATTATAGATAGTTTTGCTTTAAGATTATCTTCATATGAAGTATCAAGTTTTGAAAAGAACTCAGCTTTCAGGTTAAAGAAATGGTCGCATGCTTTTCTGAATCTCTTCCAGCTCCTCTCAGACTGTTTTCTTGGGACTGGTCCTATATCCTTCCATTCTTTCTGCAGTTTTATTAGTGAATCAGAAGTTGCCTTCCAGTCAGCACTTTCCTGCAGAGCTTCAGCCTGAACACAGAGATCTGTTTTAAGCTGAAGATTGTGCATCTGAACCTCCTTATTATCAGCATAGAATCCTCTCTTCTTTTCGAAAAAAGCATCGCATGCTTCCCTGAACCTCTGGTATACTTTATTATTCTGTTTTTTTGGAGCAAACCCAATAGTACGCCACATTCTCTGAAGCTCAACTACTTTCTCAGCACGTTCATCAAACTCCTTGAAATTTTTTATTTCATAGAGATTGATCGTCTCGACCTCTTCGCTAAGGGCCATTTTGGCTTCAAGATTTTTTCGCTGATCATCTTTTTGTTTCTCAAAATATTCATGATGGCGCTTATTAATCTGAGAAGTAGCCTCTTTGAATCTTTCCCATATTTCATTTTTGGATTCAAGGGGGACAGGACCAATCTCACGCCACTGGTTATGATAGTCCTGCAGCAGCCTGAAGGCATTTACCGGATTTGGTTCAAGCAGAAGTTCTTCAGCCTTCTCACATAAAAGGACCTTGGTTTCGAGGTTCTTTTTCAGATCAAGGTCGCGTAACTCTTTATTAATCTTGATATAATCATAGAATATCTCTACATAATGGTGGTAGTTTTCCCAGATATCTTTTAAAGCTGTCTGAGGAACAACACCAACAGAATGCCAGTCATTTTGTAAAGCCCTGAAATCATGGAAAGTCTTATTTATTGATTCTTCCCTGTTAACAAGATCCTTAATCTTCTCTATTATATCATATTTCTTTTTAAGATTCTCAAGCTTCTCAGTTTCTTGAATCTTGTTATAATCTGTTTTCTTCTCTCTGAATTTTTCAAGCAGATGTTTTACCCTGGCATCATCCGGATCAATCCATATACGATACTCCTCAATCTTACCTCCTGTCTCAAGATATTTAGCTTTACGCTCTTCTGTATCCTGTTTTAGTTTTTTGTAAAAAAGTATCTTTATTCTCTCTACATCCTCCCGTATTTCACCGGCAGCCCTGTTCTCAACAATCAGCGTAAGTGTTTCAACAAGTTCATGTTTTGTATACCCTGAATAGTCTACTTGAGGAAGTGTAATGTCATCGAAGTCATGCTCATTGACCTGCTCAATAATAATAACTTCAGGCTTGGATTCAACTGCTTCCTGAACTTTAACATCCTCAATTTCAATAACTTCAGTAACAATACTTTCTGGCATATCACCAGAATCCTGTAAATCAGGTATTTGCGCGGTTTCCGCCTGTGTGGTTTCCTCAGATTCGGCAGCAATTTTTTCTGCCCCAAATTGTTCTTCACGAACAGAGTCTTCCGGATTTTTTTTGGTCATAATCAATCCTTTTAGTTTTCAGCTCTTTATAAGAGTTTATTACCATGGCATACCATGGACTTTTCAGAGTACGAAAATATTGAAATATTTAATAAAATTCAAAGTTTTGCGATAAATAAATGTGAGAATCAGACAATAAGAGAATATGCAGCCTGATTTGGCATTCCAATAAAGCAGGCAGGAAATGTTTTCACTTGTGTAAAAGTTACCTTTATAATGGAATTGCTATATTTGTATAAAGTAATTAGTGTCGTACCACATTTTTATTATAAATCACTAATCATCATATTATCAAATGAATAAAATTGAAGTTATTGCATTTTCTGCAGCTTTTGCAATTGTAGCAATGAAGTTATATCAGAAATATTATAAAAAGGACCAGAACAAAGGTTCTGGCAATAATCAAAAACAGGGAGGCAATTTATTATCATCAGGTCATGGTGACGATGATTATGAACCTTACTCTAAAAAATAGGATTCTGCTATCTCCTGTTTCTGGTAATCATGTAACGGAATGGATTCAGTATCTTCTGGAGTAAATTAACATCATCGGTAATTATTTCAGCAGTACCCTGCATCTTCTGGTTGAATTCAAGTGAATGTCCGTACAATGTTTTAAGACCATCAGGCAGCAGAACCTCAATTACATAGGTATCTCCGGCAGGAACCAATGATTTTGATCTGACGATGCCTCTGACCATACCAAATTCGAGGTACGGATATCCGCTTAGTTTGATATTTACCTGCTGACCTGCTTTTACTTTTCCTGATCTGTACATACCAAGATAAATTCTTCCCAGGAAATCTCCGGTTTGTGCCGGAATTATGTTCATTACCGGATCATCTTTTGCGACTGACTGATTCACGCTCCAGTACTTTGTAAATGAAACACTTCCGGCAACAGGTGAGATCAGAAGGTAGCGATCCTCCCAAATTTTCAGCTGAGCTTTAAGATTAAAGAATGATTCCATGAGTATTGTCACGAGTGTTTCCCTCTCCTCACTGCGTTTAATGCGGTAATCCTGTAGCAATTGCTCTCTTTCAGCAAGGAGAATAATCCTTTCAGCATGCTGAAGGCGAACATCCTGGAGTTCTATTCTTATCTTTAACAGTGATTGCTGAGATGCCTCTTTTGTGCTTTCAGAAACAGCATTACCCGCGAACAGGCTTGAGTCGCGTTTGAATTTTTTGATTTCAAGATTCTGATTCTGAATAAGCAATTTTTCCTTAACATACAGACTACTTATATAATTGCCCAATCCATTAATTTCTGTTTTCAGGGAGATTACCTTGTTCCCGTAAAAGTCATTAATATCATAAGTTCCAAGATTCCTGACATTCCTGAGGAAAAGGGAATAAAATTCCTGCAACTCTCCCAATTCAGTAAATACCGGCATTGAATCAGATGAAATCAGTTCTGGTTTATTAAGTGTATCTAGTACACTTCTTAATGTTTCTATTTCCCCGACAGATGCCGTTGACTCCATAACTGCAAGCAGTTGATTACTCTGGACTTTATCCTTTTCTTTAACGTATAGTCGTTCTATATGGCCTGTAATTTTTGATGAAATGGTTACCGGAGGGTTCTGAGTGGTAATTTCTATTTCAGAAGGAATAACATCAGGATATCGGATGATCCATGAAAAAACAAATAGCAAAATGAAGACAGCAAACAGCACAAATGTTCCCCACCTCACTATCCTGCCGGGAGGTGTGCCCATTATTTCCTTAACAGTATCAGAATAAAGTATGTCTGGTTTTCTTTCCTTCATAATAGTAGTTAGTTGCCTAAATCAAGCTGATTCCTTATCAGGTTAAAATATGCCCCTCTGTTGAGAAGAAGAGTCTCATGATTTCCTGTTTCAATTATTCTTCCACTCTCGATAACAATAATTTTGTCAGCATTTCTTACAGTACTTAACCTGTGTGCTACAATTACAACAGTTTTGCCTTTAAAGAAACCTGCAAGATTTTCAACAATGACTTTTTCATTATTTGCATCCAGCGAATTTGTGGCCTCATCGAACAGTATTATTTCCGGATTTTTATACACGACACGTGCAATAAGGATCCTTTGCTTCTGGCCTTCGCTTAAGCCATGGCCGTTATTCCCTATTTTAGTATTGAATCCCAGGGGCAAAGATTCAATCAATCCTTTTATATTGGCAATCTCTACTGCCTTTACAAGTTTCTCATCATCAATCTCCTGAGAGCCCGGTGCTATATTTGCTGCAATTGTATCGGGAAAAAGGAAACCATCCTGCATAACTGCACCTACTTTTTCCCTCCACATTTTCAGGCTTATATTTGACAAACGTGAATCGCCAATTAAGATCTCACCTCCTACCGGCTGATAAAAGCCGAGAAGAATTTTTAAAAGAGTTGTTTTTCCGCTTCCGCTTGTGCCTACAATAGCAGTTACCTTACCTGCTTCAATATGAAGATCAGCATTTTTCAATGCAAAAGCAGAACGTGGTCCCTCGTACTGAAAAGAAAGGTTATTGACATATATATCCTTTTTATCAGGAAGTTTACTTATTTTGTTTTCAGGATCTGGCACTTCATTATCCATTTCATGAACTTCAGATAGTCGTGACAGACTCATCCTTGCATCCTGCGACATTCTGAAGAAGCCTATTATCTGGCTTATTGGTACGTTCATCTGACCAATAATAAACTGAACGGCCAGCATCATTCCAAGTGTCATATTTCCTTTCAGCACTGCAGTTGCAGCAACAATTGTAATGAGAACATTTGTAACTTCATTTATAAATGCTGCTCCGGCCGACTGATATTGGATTATACTCAGACCTTTGACCTTAAGTTTAAACAAAGAGGCCTGAAGGTTTTCCCAGTCCCACCGCATACTAAGCTCACTTCGCGTCAGCTTTATTTCCTGCATGCCATTAATAATGTTGATCAGTTTTGTTCCTGATGCTGACATTTGCTTGAAGCGCAGATTATCAAGATGGGCTCTTGATTTCATGAAAAGAGACACCCACAAAATATAGAGAAAAGCACCGGTCAGAAATATCAGCAAAATTTTAAGGCTGAAAATAGCCAGCACAACACTGAATACTACAATATTAAAGAACGAGAACAGGATACTCAGACTTGCTGAAGTCAGAAATTCTTCAATCCTGTTATTGTCTTCAACACGCTGAAAAATATCACCAGTCAGTTTTGTGTCGAAAAAAGCGACAGGAAGTGACATCAGTTTCTGAAGGAAACCTGAAACTATGGCGACATTGACCCTTGAGCCAATATGAAGCAGGAGCCAGCCACGAATAAATTCAACAGATAATTTCCCAAGAAGCAGGGCAAGTTGTGCAAAGAGAATAAGGTAAATAAAGCCAAGATCATTATTATTCAAGCCAACATCAATTACTGACTGAGTCAGAAATGGAATAACAAGCTGAATGCAACTTCCAAGAAAAAGTCCAATTAATAGCTGGAATAAATACTTTCTATAAAACCTGAAATATTTAAAAAGAAAGCGGAATCCTCCTGTTTTTTCCGGTTCAGTAATATTTTCATGAAGCGCGGGAGTCGGTTCAATGATAAGAACAAGTCCGGCAGCTTTTCCTTCAATGGTTGTGGCACCCCACGATTTAATAAATTCCTGCACTGAATATGTAATCAATCCCACAGCAGGATCAGCAACCCAAACCTTATTGTTTTTTATTTTATATACAACAATAAAGTGTTTTTGACGCCAGTGAACAATACAAGGTAATGGCACATTCTCTGACATGACATCAAACGGAATCTTAACACCCAGAGTACGGAATCCTACCGAATCAGCGGCTTCTGACAGGCCCAGGAAAGATACGCCCTCCTTTGTAATATAGCACCTCCTTCTGAGAGTATCGAGCGAAATGGTTCTTTTGTAAAAACCTGCAATCATCTTGAGACAAGATGGTCCACAATCCATTGCATCGGGCTGTTTTACAAAAGGGAATGACATTACTGAACAGGGAATTAAAAAATGATAGTAAAGATATTTATAATTTGATATTGACAATCGGGGTTTAATATAAAATAGGAGCCCCTGGTATATTAAATCCTTTTTGGGTTTGGAAATAGTATATTTGCGAGGAAAATTCTATTTCAAAGGGCTTGTTAAATAAGATTTCAGATATTGATATTATCAAAGGGGTGCGCAAACAGGATGTCAAGATCCTGAATTGGCTCTATGATAACTATCTGCCATCTATAAGGTCATACTTATTTAATAATAGTGGCAATGAACAGGATGCGTCTGATGTTTTTCAAGACACAATAATAATCTTGTATAAGCAGATAAAAGGCAATAAACTTAAGCTAACAACCGATCTTAAGGGATATTTTTTTGGTATTGCCAGGAATATATGGAGTGAACAGCTCCGGAGAATTGGAAAAACTACTGAATTAACTGTCGATTTTCCCGATGCGACTGAACCGGATGAGATAGTTGATCCCGTTATGGAAAGAGTTGTTTCCCGTGCTTTTCTTAAGTTAAAACCGGATCAGCAGAAGATCCTTAATCTATACTCTGATGGATTAACTTACGAGAAAATTGCAATAAAAATGAAATTCAAGAATGAAAGTTATGCACGCCGTAAAAAGTACCTCAGCAAAGAAGCTCTTCTTGACATTGTAAAAGAAGATCCTGAATATCAGGAATATCTGCGGTTTCTGAAATAGATTACGATAATAACAGCCAAAGCCACAAATGCAAACACTACCAGCAGAAACATCTTCTTATCATAAAAAAGGGAGGAGTTATCCCCATAAATTACCAGAGTAGCCCAGAAATATGGATGAGATCTAAGGTTATCTGCTTTCTTAAGATATTTTATTCTTGCATCTTTCAGGGCTTCACTTTTTGATTTGCCCCGCATCAGGTTATCATAAAAGTACTTTACAATCTCAGTACCTGATTTATCCTCTACTTCCCATAAAGACATCACTACAGAAAGACTCCCTGAATACATAAATCCTCTTGCAAGACTTAAAATTCCTTCGCCAGAAGAGAGTTGCCCATTCCCCGTATTGCATGAGCTTAATACTACCATTCTGGCTTTTGAGGTAGTACCATATAATTCATAGGTCTTAAGATAGCCATCCTCGATTGTTCCTGACTCCTTATTGAATATCAGAGTTGAATACATAGGATCAGAATCATTCAGAATTGTATGCATCGCCAGATGAATAATGTCATACTTTCCAGACTCTGCTTTAAAGTTCGATTCGCTTGCCTGTTCATTCAGGTAAACCTTTCCATCAGTAATTTCCGCTACATAAGCGGCTTCCTCCCTGGCATACGGAAGGTCAGCCAGAAATCCTTCTTCAGCCTGCCGGCTGTTAATTACCTTTCGGATATCGATTGGCTCATAATATTTTGGAGCAAATGCAACCAGCCGGGAATCAAAATTAAACCGCCTCTTAACTGCTTCACTCATGAATGTGGCTGAATATGTATATGAAATGTTATAATCATTCATAAGAAAAGGTAACCTTTTATATGAAAAATCAATTCCGGTTTCATAAGACACCGGCAGCGCTTCAAATGGAATATATGAGAGGATATTATCAGGAGATAATAGCAGATTATCTGAAATAAGAAAAGGTTTTAGCGGTTTTATGAGCTTATCATATAAAACTAATCCATTTTCAACAAATTTATGGAATGAGAGTCTGGCATTATCCGATTGGCCGGGCTGTGAAAGCAATAGTCTGAAACTTTTTAATGAGTTAAAGAAAGATGAATCAACAGGTATTGCCATTAAGTTCTGATATTTACGGTTGACTACAAAGATATATAGTAAAGTATCCGAGGAAATATAGTTTACATAGTTGACATTCCTGCCAACAATGTTAGTAATATCTTTAAGTTCAGCGACTTTAGTATTGTATTTAATTGAATAATACTCAGGATATTGCTTCTCGAAAACTAGTATCAGCGAATCTTTCTGTCTGGTTGCTATCAGGAGTCTTTCCCTGAGATTTTTAAGGTATTCAGGGTCTGGCTTGGCTGCTTTAAGATGTTGGCTTATATAATCATTATAGATCCCGATATCTTTCTTAAGGCGTATTTCAAGTTCAGAAACTTCCTCTGGAATCTGAAACTGAGAAGCTTTTAATTCCCGTGTTGAAGCCAGTAATCCGGCAACCTTGCTCTTCTCTGAATAGATAAAAGCTTTTTCAAGATATTTCAGCTCAGATGTACTTGAGTAAAGAAGATTAAAGTCGCGTATGCAATTCAGATATGAGTCTCTGTATCTGTCACCCAGAATAAGTCTGCTTTCCTCTTCATTAATACTTATTCTTACTTTTTCAAGAACAGATATTATCAGCTCAGATGTTGAAGCTGCCGCTTCAAGTAAAAGCGGATCATTTTTTCCGGTGTACAAATCCCATAGGATATTGTATTTCGCTGCCAGAACACGCAGTGATTTCCTGTCATTTTTTATTTCGCTTACTCCGGAATTTGAAAGAGTACCCGGAGTTTCTCCATCAGTAACTAATGAAAAAAGAGCCATTTGAATGATCTCAAGTGCTTTATCTGATCTTCCGGCTTCTGCAAGTGATTGTGCGTAACCCAGATAAATCGATGATCGCAGTTGTAAATCCCTTTCATTTTTATTAAGATAGTCAATGCACAAATCAAAGTATCTGATTGATTTCAGATTATCAATTTTGTATTCTCTGAGGTAATTGGCATAATTAATTACTACCTCAATATACTTACGTGACCCTGCACCATATACTTTTTCTGATTGTATAAGAGCTTTTAGTAATAGGCCCTCCCCTCTTTTTTGGTTTCCGGCATTACCCAGTATAACTGCATAGCTGTTGATTACATTGTAACTGTTGGTAGTGTTTTGCGATTCAGCAAGATTTAAGGCTTTAACTAAATACTCCTCAGCCTTTTGAGGTAATTTTAGGTTAATATAAAGGCTTGCAAGTGAATTCAACAAATTTATATAGTCACTGCTATTCGTTAATTTATTCTCAATCAATATCTGTTCTGTCTTTTCAAGATAGAGTTTAGCATTTGAAAAATCTGACATTCTGAAATAGCAAACTCCGAGATTATGATATATATAGGTGAGGCTTTTTAATGTTTCATCTGATGTGTTTTTACCAATTATACCAATAGCATAATTAGATAAAGCGATAACTTCATTATACTTCTGAAGCTCAAGTTTTGCAATTCCAAGATTAACATAATTCTCTATCAAAGCAGAATTTGAATCAGACTTAATTTTAGTATCAATATCAATAGACTTCTTAGCAGCAACCTCAAGTCTGTAAAAGTCACCAAGCTCTGAAATGGCGAAACATAAATTATAATTAGCATTACTATAAAGTATATCAAACCTTTCCATGCTCTCCATTCTGACAATTGCAACACCAAGATATTCTATTGCTTTATAATTATTTCCGGTTTTCAGATAATATACACCAATATAATAATTTGCCTCACAATATAAGTTATTTGTTATTGCGGTGGATTTAAGCAGAGAAATCATACGTGGGATGATTATCCCGGCTGGAATAGTATCGTCCCTGAGGAGAAGAACCCGAAGATCTTCAGTCAACGATTTCAATTCAGGACTTTCTGCTGCTTGTAAAGAAATGGAGGAGTTGTCTAAGTAAGTATTGTGAGATTCTATTTTTTCAATAAATGAACCATATACCAAAGAAGACTGATTGCACAACTGGCAATACAGAATTATTGTAAGACAAATAATGGCTCTTTTAATCCAGATCATTTAAGAATACCCCGGTTTTAAATCATCAGGTTATAAATATCGGTATCAAAAATAACATTACCAAATACCCTGATTTCTGTCGTTTTTTACACCCCTGTATATACTTGATATTCAGATTAATGAAAAATAGTTTGAAAATAGTTGGTTTTTTCGTGTCACAAAAAGGCACTTTTTGACATGTAGCAATATAAGACATTAATTTTTTTACAAATTATCCTGAAAAAAAAAAGACTATGAAAACTCTGAATTTTGAATCAAACGAAATCAATCTTGACAAATTTATTCTTTCATCTGAAGAAATGTTTGCAGTACGTGGCGGCGAATCTGAGCCAATTGTTCTTCCATCAAAACCTCCGATCAGAGTTTGAAAATGGAATATTAAATTTATTATCCTGATAAAGGGATAAACTTTTTTATTTGTTATTTCTGTATTATTGGCATTTCCCTGAATAGAATATGATTTTATGAGTATCAGGAATCATGCATAAAATATTAATTTTATTTGCAGCTCATACCCCCTTCCCAACCTTCCCCCAGGGGGGAAGGAGCACCAAATAAAGCTTTTCCCCTTTGGGGGAAACGGGAAAGGGGCTCATTTTAAAAATATGAAAGTATTTGTATATTAGCATTATACAAAGAAGGGAGTATTAAGTTAATCAAATTATTAATCATTGCCGATAGTCATATATGATTTTATACAGTTAAAGGAAACATACATAAATTTGCAGGATTGTTGCTGATACCTATTCTGGTGCATTAAGTTGGAATTCAGCAGGAATCAGACAGAATCGGATCGTGATCCGGGCAGATAATATTTATTTAATTAATTAAGTTATGGAAACAATTGATTTTTCATCTTTCATTGAAAAGTATATTGCCGGAGAGATGAGTAACACAGAACGCAGATGGTTCGAAAAGGAACTTGAAGGTAATGCCAGTTTAAGGCAGGAAGTCGAACTCAGAAGAACAACCGACAAAATACTTCAGAACAAGGACATACTGTCGCTAAGAGGCAAACTATCGGAGATAGAGAAAAACAGGTCAAAATCAAAACGTTACATTATGCCTGCTGTACCTGCATTTTATAAATATGCAGCAGCAATAACATTGCTTATAGCTGTTGGAACAATGACATATCAGCCATGGGCCGACATGAGCAACGAACAGATAATTACGAAGTATTATAGTTCCTATGAGCCACCGGCAGCACAGAGGTCGGCCAACGGCACAACTAACGCACTTTTCAAGAAAGCCCTTGAGTTATATAGCACGCAGAATTATGAACAAGCTGCTATATTTTTCGCCAGGGTAATAGAGAACAATCCAAAGGATATGCAATCGATGCTGCTTAACGGGGTTGCAAACTTTGAAAGCAGTAAATATCCCGAGGCCAAACAATCGTTCAATAAGGTAATTGATGATAACAACAACCTTTTTATTGACCAGGCTGAATGGTATCTGGCATTATGCTATATAAAAACCGGCCAGAATGATAGAGCCAGAGCCCAGTTAACAACAATCAGAGCAGGAGAAGGAATTTATAAGACAAATGCCAGAAAGATTCTAAGGAAGTTAAAATAATCTCAATTCATTTTTTTATGTTCCAAACATCGCTTAATGATATTTTCCATGTTGAGAACTCAGACATGAGTATAAAGAAAACTAGGGAGAAGATGAATCCAGAGAGGACTAATATTACCAATTGTCCGGCAGTTCTTAGGGGTATGTCGCATGAGATGAGAACTCATATGAATGCTATTGTGGCATTCTCGTTCCTCATGAAAGAAAAAAGTTGTGAAACTTCAGAAAGAGAGGAATACTGCAAACAAATATTCAGTTCCTGCGATCAGCTTTTAGGGCTGTTTGATACATACTTTGATTCAGCTATGATAGAGAATAGCAATTACAGGTCTGATTCACACAGTTTCAAACTCGACAATATTCTAAGCGAGCTTATACCGGAGTTCAGGGAACAAACAAAAAAGGAAAATAAGTCAGATCTGGAATTTTTAACGGAGATTCAATTTAATAATTCAATAGATGTATTTCTTGACAAGGATAGGATTTTAAGGGTAATCCGAAGCCTTTTTAATAATTCCATCAAAAACACAGATTCAGGGTACATTAAAATAGGTTATTATTTAAGAGATGAATTATTAACATTTTACGTACTCGATTCGGGCCAGGGTTATTTAAAATGCAAAGAATTTCTTCATTCTGAAGATATAACTATGTCGCTTGCAATATATAATGATCCTTATTCAGCGATGAATATAACTCTGGCCAAGAAGCTTATTCAGTTGTTAGGAGGTAATATATGGATAGAAAATAACGGTCTTTCAGGCTCCGGATTCTACTTTTCTATACCCGTTAATATGGAGATGACCTCCAAAGCAATAATAGATAAATATGTAAATACAAAAATTACGATTTGAAAGGTTTGTGATAATTACGTGATCAAAGTCAGAATGCAATCCGCATTTAAAAAGATGGCTGCCCTACTCAGGCAGCCATCTTCTATTTCAGATCGATAACTTTTGCTTCAGTACGTCTGTTGAGCTTCCGTCCTTCCTCTGTCTGATTATCCCCAATTGGTGAAGAATTGCCATAACCAACAGATTTCAGTCTGTCCTGAGAAACTCCCTTTTCAACAAGATACTTAACAACAGAGAGAGCTCTTTTTTCAGAAAGTTGTTTATTGTACTCTGCAGTACCTGTTGAATCGGTATATCCGCCTATTTCCAGAATCAGACCCTTGTTTTCCGTAAGCAATCTGATAAGGTTATTAAGCTCAGACAGCGATTCTTTCTTCAGTTGCCATGAGTCTACCTCATAAAAAATATTTGACAGGAGCATTTTCTCTCCAACCTTTATCTGACTAAGGCTGATTTTTTTGATAAAAGGTTTCATTACAGTATGATCACCTTCAAACATAAAGTTTTCAGAATAAAAGAGATATCCTGATTTACTCACATTAATTCCGTAATTGTAACCTGAAGGAAGACATACAAGGAAATTACCTGCTGCGTCAGTTGTGCTTTTAACTTTAATCTCCCCTGAGCTAAGATTCACAAGTTCATAATCTGCCTTAATAAGTTTGCCTGTTTCTCTGTCATATACCTTACCCTTAAGATAGGAAACAGGGTCTGGTCTGATCGATTCGTAAAGGTTAAAACCAAAAATATCCTTTCCGTTTTTCGGATCTCTCACTGATGAATAATACGCCATCTGACCACCCGATTCAATAACAAGCCCCATTTCATCGCTCAGTGTATTTATCGGGTAACCAAGGTTTTGCGGTTCACTCCATGAAGAATCATTTATCATCCTTGAAATATAAATATCAAATCCTCCGATACCTACTCTTCCTTCGGAAGAAAAATAAAGTGTCTTTCCATCAAAATGGATAAAAGGCGACATTTCATCTCCGTTTGTATTAATAGTTTTTCCTGCATTTATGGGGTTTGACCATCGATTATTGTTGTTAAGTACCGAATACCAGATATCTTTTCCACCAAAACCTCCGGGCCGGCTGCTGGAAAAGAACAATTTTTTCCCATCTGCGCTTATCGAAGGCTGTGATTCCCAATACGTAGAATTTACCGGAGATCCCAGATTTATAGGTTCAGTCCATCTTCCATCTGTATTTGATGAATAATAAATATCGCAGCTTCCAACACCTCCTTTTCTGTCGCATGCAGTATAAAACATTGAACTTCCATTTGATGCAAGAGACTGAGCTCCTTCATTCTGATTAGTATTCAGTGGCCATCCGGCATAAACAGCTTTCTGCCATCTGTTATCAGAAAAGGAGCTCAGGTAAAAATCCTCCTGAAAAAGTCCATACGACGAATTGGATCCCACCTGTGTAAGCTGCCTCGTAAACATAAGTGTCTGTCCATCTGCTGTTATAGAGGGCCAATATTCATCATTTGGGGTATTGATTTCAGATCCAACGCTGACGGGATTAAATGGAACAGGATTCTTGATGGCGTTTATAGCAAATTCACAGTTTTTCAACAATTTCACAGCAAATGTCCGGTTTGTTTCCAGCATTCCGGGTTGTGACAGATAGACATTGAAATGTATAATTGCTTTATTGAAATCTGATGACATCATCTCGGCTTTGGCCAGACTAAAAAAGACCGGCTTAAAGAATAGAGAATCAATTTTCACAGCAGTCTGATAAAAGGATGCAGATTCGGCATACTTTCGTTGCTTCAACATAAGTTCGCCCATCATCATATAAGCTTCAAAGAATCTGTTATCTGTTAAAATTGCTTCTCTGAAACTTCTTTCCGCCCTTGTGAAGTCAAGAAAATCATAGGCTGATACTCCATCATTATAGTATTTAAGAGCTTTATTTGATGCAGTGTGAGTCCCCTGACAATAAGTGTCAGTGTTAGCGAACAGGAAAAAAGACACTATTAATATGATTATTGGTTTCACCATTTCACTTTATGGTATATGCATATATTTATGAACCTGAAGTGATACTCTCCACTGAGGATTTTTCTTAACATATTCAACTATTTCCGGAATAATTACTTCGAAACGGCTCCATTCAGGCTGCAGATAAAGGCGACAGGTATTGTTTACAAGAGTGCTAAACTTTTCAGCCCATTCAAAATCATCTGAATTTTGAATAATTACTTTTAATTCGTCAGCAATTTTATATATTTCATTGACAGGGGGGGAATTTCTCTTTGGAGAGAGACAAATCCAATCCCATATACCACTTACAGGGTATGCTCCGGATGTTTCAATAAAGGTACTTATTTTTTTGTTTTTTAATCCTTCACAGAGGTAATCCAGATTCCATATAAGAGGTTCTCCTCCTGTTATTACTACTGAGTCGGTACCAGATTCAACGATATTTTTAATAATATCATCGGAACTAACTACCGGGTGAATATCAGGATTCCATGAAAACCGTGAATCGCACCAGCTGCAACCAACATCACAGCCACCTAATCTGAGAAAATAAGCGGCTTTGCCTGTATGGAAACCTTCACCCTGTAAGGTATAGAACTCTTCAACAACAGGCAGAAATTTACCCTCCTCAGATTTATCAGTTAATTCATCCATAATAATATAGACATTGAGTCTGTGACTTATAACACAAAAAAATGAATTAATATTTTAGTCAATATTTTTTTAATTGCTTTTTGAAGTTCCAAAAAGTAACTTATATTCTCTCCCTGATGCACTCACATGCCATTTTTCAGGAATTATTTTCCAGTTGTTAAATTTCTGAGGAGTCACTATTTTTCTTGTTTCAATTGATTTTAAAATATAATACCTTAAATCTCTGTCAGTTGATGAAATAACCCTTGATCGAAGTTCATTCGCGGCAATCCCTGCACCTTCTGTGAAGTGCCCTCCGCCCCCATTTCCGCGATACGAATTAACAGCCACCTTATACATTGCCTTCTCATCAAAAACTTTGCCATTTGTAAAACCTGAAATAGTAATTCTGGATCCTTCTGATTTAGTCAGGTCAACAACGTAATCTATACCAACTGCAGAATCAAAATTATATGCTTGGTTTCTCAGCCATGCTTTACCATTAGTAATAACAGGTTTTCCATCCTTACCGGTTCTGAATTTAAGCATGGGGTCACCAGGTTTACTCATTGTGCTAAACCATTCAGAATAAGAGTATTCAAGATATTTCAGAATTTCGGAACCATACATGCTCATTGTATAGAGCATATTCTCAAATCTGTATAGTTTAAACATATCTCCAACAGTGACCGGTCCTTCTTTGATACTAACATCGAAAGAGAGAGGCGCTGCAAATGAAACATCAGATCCGGTAATTTCCATCTGAATTGAATGAATCATATCTGTAAAGGCCGATGGTCCGAAATATGAATCGCGCGATGAAATTGTTGCAGTTGAAGTGCCGATAACCCTATTTACATATCCATCAATTGTTTGATGCTGAGTCATGAATTTTGAAATAAATTCAGGATCAGGCTCATAATCAGCAACATTTATAATTTCACCCTTAATTAATTTCTGTCTTTTCCCATTTACCTTCTTTGAAGAAAAAGCAATGTTAGCCTGTGCTATCTTCTGTGCATGGCTACCTCCATTCAGAATCAGTACAGTGTCGCCAACGGAATTAACAAACTTCTCATTTGCAACCCGGTGATCATGACCTGTAAAAATTACATCAAACCCCGGAACATTGTATGCAACAGAGGCTGCTCCATTTTCATATAATGGATCTGAAACAGGTGAGTCGCCTTCTTTAGGCTTATCCCATCCCGAATGAAAAAGCCCCACAATCAGATCAGGCTTTTCTTTTTTTATTAAAGGCATCCATAATTCAGCAGACTCAAGCATGTCTCTGAATTCAATACCTGCATAAAGTTCTTCAGGCAGCCAGGTAGGAATAGCTGGTGTGACTAGTCCGAAAATTGCCACACTGACTCCCTCTTTCTCAACTATATAATAAGGTTTGAAGTAAGGTTCACCAGTTTTTGTATTTACAGCATTAGCTGCGAGAAGAGGGAAATTATATTCCTTAACAAGTCGGTCATACACTGCGTGCCCGGCTTCCACATCATGGTTTCCTGCTGTACATGCGTCGTACCCCATATAATTCATTACTTCAGCCTGAAAATGAGGAGTTACTGTATCGATAAAATTGTAATAATAAACCTCAGGCTGACCCTGCAGATTATCACCATTATCAAGAAGAATTGTTATTCCTTCTTCACTTCTCATCTTTTTAACATAGGTTGAAACAGAAGCCAGGGAACTATTCAGTTTCTCTTTTTCAATATAATCATAAGGCAGAATCACCCCATGTAAATCAGTAGTTTCAAGGATACTTATTTTCTTTACCTCTGAATCAGAGCAGGAAACAAAAACAACAGCAAGACAGATGCTTAGCAGCAATCTGAAGATTCTTCCTTTTTCCATCTTTAGCAGTATTATTCTTTTATAAGTTCATAGCCATCTGTTTTCCCCTTTTCAAGCTGGGAGATACCATTTTTCATCCATGAAGGCATTGGAGCATCCTTCAGATAATGATCAAAAAACTGCATCTTTCTTATTGAGATATCCTTTCTTGCAGGACGTTTGACAAGATTGTGGTCTTCATCATTATAAGATAAAAGCCATGCCGGTTTATCAAGTCGGCGAAGGGCAGTAATAAACTCAATACTCTGGTACCATGGAACTGCGCCATCAGCATCATTATGCATAAGGAGCAACGGAGTATTTATTTTTGGAACAAAGAAAATAGGAGAATTCTCAATAAACTGAATCGGCTTTTCCCAAAGAGTTCCGCCTATTCTGCTTTGTGTATGCTCATACTGAAACATTCTTGACATTCCTGTACCCCATCTTATTCCGCCATAGGCACTTGTCATGTTCACAACTGCAGCACCTGCATAGGCACATTTAAAAAGATCAGTCTGAGTAACCAGCCAGGCTATCTGGTACCCTCCCCAGCTTTGACCATCAAGCGCAAGCCTTTCGCTATCGATAAAACTGAATCTGTCAAGCAAAGAGTAAGTACCACTGACAACTGCATCATAGCAACTTTGTCCCGGGTAACCTATTTTATATGGTATATCAGGAACAAACACTAGATATCCGTTACTTACTGCAAATGTTCTGTTTATTATAGAGGCACTCGGTGCAGGTGGCATATAGTTATATAATCCATCTGAACTTCTTTCATAGAAATAAACTATCATCGGGTATTTCTTAGTTGGGTCAAAGTTCTCTGGTTTGTAGAGAATGCCCTGTAATTTCTGACGATCAAATGACATCCATTCAACCAGTTCTGTAGTACCCCAGTTATAATTATATTGCTGAGGGTTTGTCACTGAGAGCTTCTTAATTCCTCCGAATGTCAAATTACTGAGATGTAATTCAGGGGAGGATGTATATGTACCCTTCTGCCAGATGATGAAATCTGCTTTCTCTGCCTTAGTTACTCCTCCCGGGAAAGAAGCCTTTTCCATAATTATGCGGGACGGATCAGTTACTTTTCCCTGTTTCAGAGAATAGAATCCGGCTTCTTTTGAGTTTTCATTAAATGCAGAAAGCAGAAGAATTTCCTTTATGTTGATAAAATCTGCTTCCTGATCAAGTTTAATATACCTTAGAACAAGATTGTTTTTTCTTCCAAAACCATAGGTTATATTAACAGAAGGCTCAACACCATTGAGGTCAACCGCCCAGATATCAAAACGATCATATACAAGTACATGCTTCTCGTCAGCAGAATAACCTGCAATACCATGAGGAGATGGATCGTCAGGCATATCATTAAGCTCGTTATAAAAAGGCAATTTTATTGAAGAGGTAATATTCTTCTTTTGACCACCGGCAACAGGAGAGGATATCCATCCCAACTCAGTATTATCCCAGTAAACAAGATATTTTCCGGAGGGAGAAAGAGAAGCTCGTGAAGTACATTTTTCAAGAACAAGTTTCTTCGATCCGGTAGCTACATTAACAAGATAATAATCTGAGCCTGACCCTCCCTCCCATGAAGAGGATTTCTGATATTTAAGATCTGATGAACCAAGAGCAATTAACCCGTTACCTTTTTGAATTGTTCTTACAGAGGGAATAAGAGTATCGGCAAGCTGAAGCATTTTACCTGTATTAATATGGTATACAGCCATCCATGTACGTTTCCTCTCCTGTTCCAGATTTTTTTTCTGCATTGGCTGCAGGCTATCATCATCCCATGACCAGATATCCAATTTATATTTCTCATCCTCCAGAAGCGTATCTTCAGGCTCTTTAACAGGTTTTTGTGCAGTTCCAAAATATAAGCGCGTGCCATCATCCGAGAAGGTAATACTTCCGTTCTCACTTACTGACCATCCCGAAGGCATACCCTGGGTAGTAATGTCTACAACTTTTGAAGCTTGTCCGGAATTACCGGACAGCCAAAGATTATATACTTTAACTTTAGCTGTATCAGCTGAATAGATAAAAGAGACTGTATTGCCTATGCGATCATTACTAAGCTTTTTCACACTTCCCTTAGCTTCAAAAACAAGCTTTGAAACCTCCTTCTCTGTATCAAAGATATTCACCCTGGAATTTTCTATTTTTGTAGTATCAGGTATGCTCTGAAGATAGCTTATTGATTTACCATCTTTCGACACCATGTATTCAGTTACATCGGAAAATCTGTATTCCTTTTTTATTAAAGGATTATATATTACCAGTTCAGTGCCTTTTGCTTCTGCAACTTTTGGCTTCTTTACCGGAGAAGGAGCAGCAACTTTTGCTGTATCATCCTGATTCTTCTTATCCTTAGCGTCAACAACTTTCTTCTCCAGAAGATAGGCCATCCATAATGAATTCTTCTCTGCAACTGCGAATGATTTTACTCTTGGAATTTTCACAACTTCATTGCTCGACAAAAGAAGAATTTCCAGACTATTCTTTGGCAGTTTATCATCTTTTAGTTTTTTCTTTTTTGCCTGACGTGTCTCAGCGTAAGTTGGGGCTACCTGATAGGCAATATATTTATTATCAGAAGAAAAAACAGCGCGGCTTCCCCTAGCAACGGAGTCTTTTTTGCCGGTAGCTGCATTATAAATATATAGCCAGCCATCACCCTGCTGAGGGTTTATGACAAATGTTATCCATTTGCCGTCGGTGGAAATAGCTGAAGAACCAAGACTTTTCCATCCATCATAAATATTATTGTCAAGAGGAGGTTTTTGAGCTGATAATGAAACATTAAGCAACAGAAATGTGAGCAGAAGTAAAGTTATTCTTTTCATGATTAGATTTTTTTTAATAATATTCAAACATAGGAAAGATTAATGATTATCGTATAATATCGTGTATGTTATAGATCAGTTAGTACTGATAAATATAAATACTGTGCTAATCAGTCCGAAGTTCGGAGTGCGGAGTTCGGAGTGCGTTCACCCCTTCTGGCTTCTGTCTTCTGTATCCAATGATAATACCACTGATTAGTTACTATATTTGTTTTTAAATTTTGCATATGGTAGTTACAGGTCTGGAAGCGATCATGGGAAAGTTTCCCGTATCATTAAAAGGAAAAAGAATCGGGATTCTATGTCATGCTCCGAGCGTGTCAAGAAATTTTACGCATATTACTGAATTGTTCTTTGAGCGCAGCGACTGCAAATTGTCAGCAATATTCGGTCCCCAGCATGGATTATACGGACAGACACAGGACAATATGATTGAATGGAACAGTCAGATGCATCCTGTCTGGAATATTCCGCTGTATAGTCTATATGGAGAACATCGCAAACCAACAAATGAAATGCTTGCAAATATTGATATGCTGTGTATTGATCTTCAGGATGTTGGCGCACGTTTATATACCTATATCTGGACAGTCAAACTATGCATGGAGGCATGCTCTGAAGCCGGAATCCCAGTATGGATACTTGACAGACCGAATCCGATTGGTTTGATTGGATTCGACGGACCTGTACTGAAGAAGGATTTCTTTACTTTTGTTGGCGGGGCCTCAATACCATTATGTCACAGAATGACAATCGGAGAGATGGCAATTTGGATAAAAGAGAAACACATCCCTGGATGCAATCTGAATATAGCAAGGCTGGAAAACTGGAGAAGATCATCTCTGTTTAGTGAAACCGGATTGCCATGGGTTCTTCCGTCTCCAAATATGCCAACGCTTCAGTCTGCAATAGTATATCCCGGAACAGTTTTGACAGAAGCACTTAATCTTTCTGAAGGAAGAGGGACAACAATTCCCTTCGAATTATTTGGTGCACCATTTATTAACTCCATAAAACTTAAAAGGAATCTGGACGATCGTTCTATACCCGGATGCGCATTCAGAATCCATGATTTCATTCCTACCTTTCACAAGTTCAGCGGTGAACTATGTAAAGGAATTCAAATTCATGTAACAGATATTAAAAAATTCAGGCCGGTATGCACTGCACTTGAGATATTTGCTGCAATAATTGAAACATCAGAAAATGATGCTCTTAAATTCAATCCTCCACCCTATGAGTATGAATATGATCTTATGCCTTTTGATATTCTTTCCGGAGATGCTGGTATGAGGGAAACTCTTATAAACAGGCGAAATCTGAATTCAGAAAAAGAAAGATGGGATTATGAAATTTCTATTTTCATGGAAGAGTTCAACCAGATTGCCTGCTATAAGGATTGAACAATACCTTAAGGTGTAATTAACAGGATCTCCCTTTAAGGTTGAAGATAATTTTATTAATTAAATCTTGATGAATAATGGGCTTAATTATATAGTCATTGAACCCTGAAGCTAATATCATCTCTTTATCTCCGAGTAGCCCGTAGGCAGTCTGAGCAATTATAATTACATTTTTGCTTATTTCCTTTATTTTAGCGCTAGCAGCATATCCGTCCATAACCGGAAGCTGGATATCCATGAGAACCAGGTCAATATCAGGATTGTTTTTAACAACATCAACAGCTGTCAGTCCATCTTCGGCATTATAAAGTATTAAGGCATGTTTCTCCAGAATCCTGTTGAGAAACAAGCGGCTGGCAAAATCATCTTCAACAATCAGAATTTTCTTTCCTTTCAGATATTCATTTTCCATGAGAAGAATAGTTATTCAAAAAGTCCGTCATCTCTAAGTAACAGCAATATTGCAGAATGCGGAACGACAACATATTTTTCTTTATTGAATTCAATTTCTATTGCGCTATTCTGCAGATAAACAGCCTGATCCCCCTCCTTAGGCTGTAACGGAACATATTTTGGTTCATCAGATCTGTTTTTCCAGGGTTCATCAGTGTCATTTACAGATGGGATGGGATAACCGGGACCAACCTTTACAACATATCCTAAAAGTACCTTTTCATTTTCATTTACTCCCGGGGGTAAAAGCAGTCCACTTTTCGTCTTTGACTGTGGCAACTTGGGCTTTATAAGAATGCGGTCACCGATTACAATCAGTTTATGCAGGTCCTTTTCATCTAATAATACACTCATTCTGGCAGATCAATTAGGACAAAAGTATCATTTTTTCCAATAAAGAGTAAACAGACTGATAGATTTAATTAATATTGTGATGAGGCTGCTGTCAAAATAAGTCTTTACTATAATGGAATCTGACAGTTATTACACAATTAAAAAACCTGCACAGGGTATTTATAAGGAAAAAGGAAGCAGATTTCTGGCATTTGCTTTTCCCATAAAAAGCTCAGATGAAGTTAAACCGACTATTGATAAAATACGAAAAGAGCATCACGAAGCAAGGCATCACTGCTTCGCCTACATGACAGGAAAAGACAGATTGAACTGGAGAGCCAATGATGACGGTGAGCCTTCAGGAACTGCTGGCAGACCCATAATGGGGCAAATAAATTCGGCAGGGTTAACAGATATCCTGATTGTTGTAAGCAGGTATTTCGGAGGCACATTATTGGGAGTAAGTGGATTGATAAATGCCTACAGATCAGCAGCAGCCGACGCTATTTCAAATTCAGAAGTAATCAAACGTACCCTAAATGAGTACTATGAGATAATGTTTCCATATATTTCCCTGAATGATGTAATGAAAATACTTAAAGAAGAAGGAGTAGAATTATCTGAGCAGTATTTTGATCTTGAATGTAAGGTATATATCAACTTCAGATTATCTTTAAAAGAGAAAATATTAAAAAGGCTTGAAAGAGCGGATGGACTAAATTTCAGATATCTAGAAACCCGATAGATACTGTTTTGGGAAGCATACCAGGAAATTTCAGCTAATTATCAACATATGCTTAAAAGAGCAAATTCTTCATTAATTTTGAAAAGAATCCTTTTTGAGAAATTAATTTTCCTGACAGATGAAAAACAGAAGTTTAGTATCAATTGATGATTTTTCAACAGAAGAGATCCTCAGGATACTCGATCTGACAACTGAATTTGAGAAACAGCCTATTCAAAAATTGCTGGAAGGTAAAGTTATTGCTACCCTCTTCTTTGAACCATCCACACGAACCAGGTTAAGCTTTGAAAGTGCAATCAGCAGGCTGGGCGGCAAGATAATTGGTTTCTCTGATTCATCCAGTACCAGTGTCTCGAAAGGAGAAACACTTAATGATACAATCCGAACTGTAAATAACTATTGTGATCTGATTGTAATGCGTCATCCTATTGAAGGAAGTGCAAGATTTGCAAGCGAGATAGCTACGGTTCCAGTCATAAATGCCGGTGATGGTGCAAACCAGCATCCGTCACAAACTTTACTTGATTTGTATTCCATCCGCAAAACACAGGGCAAACTCGACAATCTCAATATCTTCATGGTTGGCGATTTAAAGTACGGACGAACAGTTCATTCACTGGTCATGGCTATGTCGAGATGGAATGCGACATTCAATTTTATTTCACCTGAAGAGCTCAGAATGCCTGACGAGTTTAAACTGTATCTTGATAATCTTGGACTTAAATATTACGAACATACTGACTTTACGGATATAATTTCCAAAGCAGATATAATATATATGACACGTGTTCAGAAGGAAAGATTCTCCGATCCAATTGAATATGAGAAAGTAAAGAATGTTTACGTTCTACGTAACTCTATGCTCAAAAACACAAAGCCTAATATGAGAATACTTCACCCGCTTCCCCGTGTGAATGAGATTCATCAGGACGTTGATAAAAACCCTCAGGCTTATTATTTTGAGCAAGCTCTTAACGGAGTATACACACGGCAGGCAATTTTATGTTCATTATTGGGAATAAATTAAATCAGAAAAGCTATGAAGGAACCAAAACAAATGAGCGTAAGCGCCATACAGAACGGTACAGTAATTGACCATGTTCCTGCGAGTAATCTGTTTAAGGTTATTCAGATCCTGGGACTTGACAGAATCGAAAACCAGATTACTTTCGGCACTAATCTTGAAAGCAAAAAACTAGGCAGGAAAGCAATTATTAAGATATCGGGGCTCTATTTTGAAAATGAGGATATCAACAGAATTGCCCTGGTAGCACCTGATGCCAAATTGAATATTATAAAGGACTATGAAGTAATTGAAAAGAAGGAGGTAGAAGTTCCTGATAACATTGTTGGCATAGCGAAATGCATGAATCCCAAATGCATTACAAATTTTGAAACTGTAACAACCAGGTTCAAAGTTGTTTCAAAGAAAAACTTATTGTTGAGGTGTCATTATTGTGAGAAAATAACGAATCAGGATAATCTGCATATAATTTAAGCCCCCCAACCCCACCCGCCGAAGCTGGAAAACATAAATCATTGAACCACAAAGGACCACAAAGTACGTCACAAAGCAACACAAAGGCAGCAATCAAACAATTTGCAATTTTTCAACAGCCCCCAGTGGGCTACCTCAATCGATCATAGGATTTCACCAGATCATCATCCTTTTTTATACCCCGATATGCCAGGTATCCAAAGATCAGTTGGATTACCGGTAATCCCATTTTAAACCCGGGGACTAATTCAGCATTGTACTTTCCGATAATAGTGCAGGAGTAAATAACGAGCGCTATAATAAGAACTGATATCAGAGAGAGCAACATCTTGCAAAGAATCAGCTGGAGACTCCTGTTTTTAAATAAGAAAATAATCAGGGCGGAAAGAACCGGGATAAGAACTATCAGGATCGTAGCCGGTAAAGTTTTTACAAGTGGCTCTGGCACACCGGAGAGGCCATTTATTGTGAATTTAATAACAGAGCCTGTTTCGTCTGAGAAAGCAAGAATCTCATTTTTAAGGAATAAAAATGATAATAGAGTTGTCAGAAGCAAGTATACTGATTGAATTCTTTGAATCATAGTGCACAAAATTTTATTGGTCAAATTTACTTTCTTTTAGTTTAAATTAAAACACTCTTAGTCAATGAATTCATTTTACATTTTTTTAACACTTTTTGGAAAAATGCATTAACCCAAAAACTCAATATTATTATACCTTTGTGAGGTCTAATATATTGTCATACACAATTCAATATTCAACACTCTGATAATTAATTTATTAAATAATCCTTAAGAAATATATTGTAATACATTTATAAACCCATTATTCTCATAAAATGAACAAAAGACTTCGCTTTACAATTACAATTATATTGATAGTTTTCCTTGGGGGTATCGTGTTTTATCCTAAATACAAACCTCTTCTTGCAAAGAAGCTTAAGGTTCCGGGAACAGCCCAGGGGGCAGGTCCCATCAGACAGCAGCAACAAAAGCTTAATGCGGTTGGGTACATTATTGTTCCAACAAGGATGAGTGAGTTAATAAATTCAATAGGGACACTTCGTCCTGATGAAGAAACTGATCTATCCTTTGAAACAGCTGGTAAGATTGTTAAGATAAATTTTACTGAGGGAACAAAAGTGAAGCGTGGTGATCTTCTGGCTAAAATAAATGATCGTCCACTCCAGGCTCAACTTGAGAAGCTGTTGGTCCAGTTAAAAATGGCTGAAGCTAAAGAGTTCAGACAGAGAAGCCTGTTGGACAAAGATGCAATAAGCCAGGAGAGTTATGATCAGATTCATACAGACGTACAATCAATAAAGGCTGATATAAATTTAATTAAAGCCCGAATATCAGAAACCGAGCTTCGTGCACCTTTTGATGGCTCTATAGGCTTGAGAGGTCTCAGCGAAGGAGCTTATGTTACAGCAAATACAAAAATTGCAAAACTGGTAAAGCTGAGCCCTATCAAAATAGATTTTTCAATACCTGAAAAATATGCTTCAGATATAAATATTGGTTACCCGATAACTTTCTCTATTGTTGGAATTGAATCAGATAAATTGTACAATGCTTCAGTTTATGCATTTGACCCGCGAATAGTTGAGGGCACACGTACAGTTTCACTTCGTGCATTATATGATAATAAAAATGAAGAGCTTAAACCGGGCAGATATGCAGGCATAACTTTGGAGTTATCGAAAATAGAAAATGCAATTGCAATTCCAACTGAAGCTTTAATAGCTGAGATGGAAGGTGAAAAAGTATTCGTTTATAAAGGTGGTAAAGCCAGGTCAGTTAATGTAACAACCGGATTAAGAACTGAATCTTTAATACAGATAACTAAGGGTCTTAGTTTTGGAGATACTTTGCTTACCACCGGTATTATGCAATTGAGGCAAAATCTTCCAGTTGTTCTTGATACAGTAATTCTTAACAAATAACCGGGTAGAACATGAGTTTATCATCAGTAAGTATTAACAGACCGGTATTAGCAACAGTATTTGCTATTGTAATACTGCTGTTCGGAGTAGTTGGTGTAACTTTTCTGGGAATCAGAGAATTCCCGAGTGTCGATCCTCCAATTATAAATGTCAGAACTTCCTACCCTGGTGCCAATTCAGATGTCATAGAGACCCAGATAACTGAACCACTTGAACAATCTATTAATGGCATACCGGGGATACGTTCCTTAACAAGCGTGAGTCGTCAGGGGGGAAGTGATATAACTGTCGAATTTGAACTTTCAGTCGACATGGAGACTGCCGCCAATGATACCAGAGATAAGGTATCACAGGCAATGAGAATGCTACCCAGAGACTGCGATCCGCCTGTTGTTGCGAAAGCTGATGCTGATGCAAATCCTATTTTGCAGTTTACAATTGAGAGTGCAAAAAGATCTTTGCTGGAACTTTCTGAATTAGCTGATCTGACATTCAAGGAACAGCTTCAGACTATTCCGGGAGTCAGTGCGGTTACTATCATGGGAGAGAATCGATATGCAATGAGGCTCTGGCTCGACCCTGTAAAGCTGGCCGGATACCAGATGACTCCGCTTGATGTCAGAAATGCAATTAGCCGTGAGAATGTTGAATTACCATCAGGCAGCATCGAAGGTACTACAACACAATTGACAATAAGGACATTAGGCTTGATGTCTACACCAAAGGAATTTGATGATCTTATTCTAAAACAATCAGGAGATCAGATTGTAAGATTCAAAGATATTGGAAGAGCAGAGCTTGGACCTGAAGATATCAGGGGAGTTCTTAAAAGTGATGGTGTACCGATGGTAAGTAATGCCATTATTCCACAGCCAGGATCAAATCATATTGATATAGTTGATGAAGTTTACAGACGTCTTGAGTACATGAAAAAAGATCTTCCCGACGACGTAAATGTAAAAATTGCTTTTGATAATACTCAGTTCATCCGTAAATCTATTAACGAGGTAAAAGACACTATTTACATAGCATTTTTCCTTGTCGTTATAATAATATATTTCTTTCTCAGAAACTGGAGGGCTACACTCATACCTATTCTTGTAATTCCTGTTTCTCTGATCGGTTCCTTTTTTATAATGTACCTGGCCGGGTTTACAATAAATGTGCTTACCCTCTTGGCAATTGTCCTCGCAATTGGCATAGTTGTGGATGATGCCATTGTAGTGATGGAGAACATCTATGTAAAAATTGAGAACGGCATGCCTCCAGTTACAGCCGGGTTAGAAGGATCGAAAGAGATATATTTTGCAATCATATCCACCACAATTACTCTGATATCTGTATTTTTTCCAATAATTTTTCTTCAGGGAATAACAGGCCGACTATTCAGAGAATTTGCGATAGTAATGGCTGGTGCTGTTGGCATTTCTGCGTTCATGGCACTTACCCTTACTCCGATGGTTTCTACAAAACTTCTGCGGCATGAAAAGAAACACAGCTGGTTTTACATGAAAACAGAAAAATTTTTCGACAGGCTTAATAATTGGTATCGAAATGCACTTGAGTCTTTCCTTAATGTAAGAAAAGTAACTTTCCTGATACTCGCTGCCACTCTTGCGCTGATTTTCTTTCTGTGGAGATCAATACCGGCTGAAATGGCTCCTCTGGAGGACAGATCACAACTTTCAATTAACATTAGCGCTCAGGAAGGTGCAACATATGAATATATGCTTGGATATGTTGATGAAGTTGCCAGAGAAGTTGAACAAATGGTGCCTGAAAAGGAAGGAGTGATTTCTTTTGTCAGAGGTGGAAGTATGGGGTTTGTAAGAGTCATGCTTAAGAGTCCCGATCAAAGGGAAAGAACACAACAGGAAATTGCAGACCAGCTGGGCGTATATGTCAGAAAAAAGACCAAAGCCAGGGCAATGGTTATGCAGCAATCAACATTCGGAAGCAGAAGGGCAGGCATGCCAATACAGTACGTTTTACAGGCAAGCTCAATAGATAAACTAAGAGAAGTACTTCCTGTTTTTATGGCTAAAGTTTTGGAAGACCCAATGTTCCAGATGGCTGATGTCAACCTGAAGTTTACTAAACCAGAACTAAGAATTCATATTGACAGACAAAAGGCCAGCAGCCTTGGTGTATCGACACAAAATATTGGTCAGACACTACAGCTGGCATTGAGTGGACAGAGATTCGGATACTTTTTCATGAATGGCAAACAGTATCAGATACTTGGCGACATGGCAAGGAGTGATAGAAATAAACCTTTGGATCTCAAGTCCCTGTATGTAAGAAATAATTCCGGTGAGATGGTACAGTTTGATAACCTTGTAACTTTTACTGAGGAAACCGCGCCACCTTCACTGAACAGGTATAACAGGTTTGTATCTGCAACAATCTCAGCCGGACTTCCAAAAGGGAAAACAATAAGTCAGGGACTTGATGAAATGGATAAAATTGCAAAAGAGGTACTTGATGATTCATTCAGAACTGCATTGGCTGGTGATTCAAAAGATTTTAAAGAGAGCTCATCAAGTCTTATGTTTGCCTTTGTGCTCGCACTTATTCTTATTTTTCTTGTTCTGGCCGCCCAGTTTGAGAGCTTCAAGGATCCATTTATTGTGATGATGACAGTTCCTCTGGCTCTTACCGGAGCTCTGATATCTATGTGGTATTTTAATATTACAATGAATATCTTCAGCCAGATAGGATTGATAATGCTTATAGGCCTTGTAACTAAAAACGGTATATTGATTGTTGAGTTTGCGAATCAGAGAAAAAGCGCAGGAATGAATAAGATTGACGCTATTAAATTCGCAGCAGCATCACGCTTCAGACCTATACTGATGACAAGTCTTGCCACAATACTCGGAATTATGCCATTAGCCCTTGGTCTGGGCGAAGGTGCTCAGAGCCGTGTATCAATGGGTATAGCAGTTGTGGGAGGAATGTTTTTTGCCGCATTCCTTACCTTGTTTGTAGTACCTGCAATCTATACTTATATCTCAAGTGAAACAAAAAACATCAAAAATGAAAATGAGGCTTCTCACGTTTAGTATAATAATTGTTTTTAGCCTCTTAAGAGCTGAAGGCCAGGTTGTTTATGGACTTAAAGACTGTATTGGAATAGGTTTGGAAAAGAACTTCTCAATTCTTGTAGCCAGAAACAGTGAAACTGTTGCCAGCAATAATTACACACTTGGAAATGCAGGTTATCTGCCATCACTTGATCTTAGCAGCCGTTATAGCGGTACACTTAACAATACAACACAGAATCTGACTGCCGGCGGGCAGAATGTCAGCAATGGCATCTATAATACAACTGCCAATGCAGGAGTAACACTAGGCTGGACGATATTTAGCGGGTTTATTGTGCAAACCACATACAAAAAATTAAACGAGCTCAGGCAATTGGGCTCTCTCAATGCACAACTATCTGCCGAATACCTTATTTCTGATATAATTTCAGGATACTATAACTATATCGATCAGGTACAGGCTCTGAATAATGTTAAGTATGCCCTTACCCTTTCGAGGGAAAGATTAAGAATTGATGAAGCAAGATATCTGCTTGGCTCCAGTTCAAAATTACAGGTTTTACAATCAAGGGTCTATGTGAACACCGACAGCTCAAAACTATCGAAGCAGATTGAAGTTGTACGCTCTGCACAGATCAGATTAAATGAGTTGATGGCGGCTGATGATATGGGAGTTCAGTTTACAACAAGAGATACCTCAATTGATGTTTATGAAGGACTTATTTATGAAACCCTGCTCAACGAAACTCTTGCCGGAAACACAAGCCTTATTATCGCTGCCAAAAATAAATCTGTTTCTGAACTGGATTATAAACTTATTGTTTCCCGGTCTTATCCCTATCTAAACCTTTCAACAGGGTATAGCTATAACCTTAATACTTATTCTGCCGGTACTAATAAAAGCCAGATTACTAACGGAATGAATTACGGTCTTACCATGGGAGTAAATATCTTTGACGGGTATAATCAAAGACGAAGCATTAGAAATTCATCGTTGGAACTTGAAAATAAGGAGCTGAAATATCTTGAACTTGAACAAGGGATTAAAGCAGACCTTCTAACCCTGTACAACGCATATAACAGCAACCTTAGGTTGATCAGGCTGGAAGAACAGAATCTTCAGACAGCTGCTGAAAATCTTGACATTGCTTTAGAAAGGTATAAATTAGGGAGCCTCTCCGGCCTTGATCTCCGGGAAGTACAAAAGAGCTTACTCGATGCCAAAGACCGTTTGATTGCTGTCCGATATCAGACTAAGCTCGCCGAGATTTCACTGATGCTAATATCAGGGAAAATTATGGTGTACTATAAATAAGCGTAGAGCGTAGAGCGTAGAGCGTAGAGAGAAGAAAGAAGAGCACAGAGGAAAGAGAAGGCAAAATAACAATAGCTTGTTTTATCCCCGGTTTGTTGTAAATTTGGGGATATTTTTTTACTATGCAAAAGAAGACTGAACTGATTACAAATAAAGACGGGAGTATTTTTCATCTTAATCTTCTTCCCGAGGATATTTCAAATAAGATAGTAATTGTGGGGGACCCTGGAAGGGTTGACATGCTGGCATCGCTGATGCATGATGTCAGGGTAAGAAAAGAGAACAGGGAATTCCGGACTGTTACAGGATACTACGAAAACACAGAGATAACAGTGATATCTTCGGGAATTGGCACTGACAATATAGATATCCTTGTAAATGAGCTTGATGCACTCGCAAATATTGATCTGAAAACAGGAATTGTCAAAGAAGAGCCGGTTTCATTAACGTTTGTAAGAATGGGCACATCTGGCGGTTTGAGAGCCGACATACCAGCAGGATCATACGTACTCACAGAAACAGCGATCGGATTTGACGGACTTCTTCACTTCTATGAAGGTTATGACTGGATTCTTGACACCGGACTCACTGACTATCTGGTTGAGTATCTTGAATGGCCTGATACACTCTCCTACCCTTACGCTGTAAATGCGAATAAAGAATTAATGGAATTGTTCAGGAATGAAAACTTTACCAGGGGAATTACGATATCAGCACCGGGTTTTTATGCGCCACAAGGCAGAAGGCTCAGGCTTGAAACTTTTGATAATGAGATAAACAATAAATTATCGGAATTCGAATACAGAGGCAGAACAATCAGTAATTATGAAATGGAAAGTTCAGCAATTTATGGTCTGTCAGCCTTGCTCGGTCATAAAGCCCTCACCATTTGTCTGGTTATTGGCAACAGGGTTACAGGAGAGTTTGTTCAGGACTACAAACC